>JAFXQO010000020.1 GCA_017527065.1 Clostridia bacterium | reverse complement strand
TGCCTCCTGTGCTATCCTATCCATGGCAGAGAGCTCCTTTCCCGTGATAGTTTTTGAGTGTCGCATCTTTATTCTATCACTTGGCTCTCTGCTTTTCTATACCCCTCCGTTACCTGTTACCCATGTATTGTACCAAAACAGTATTTGCCTTCACATAAAGACACATTCCAAACTTTTTAAAATGAATCAGCACGAATCGAAATCCATCCATCCTAAAAGCGCCAAATGTGCAATTTCCCCTGCACATTTGGCAGCTATCATACCTCCACAGGCGAGCAAAAATCATCTTTCCCGCTGAGTAATTTTCCTTATAATGGCAAACCTGTCAATATGAGGGGAGGGATTCTTTTGACTTACGAAACCCGAAACGCTCAGGAGCAGAAAAAGCGCCTTCTGGCCGAACAGCTCTGGCTTCACTATTACAATCAGGTTCTCTTTGACAAGGGCCTGATCTCGGAGCAGGAGCGAAACAGCATGACCATCCGAATCAATCATCGCGGACAGAGCTTGTCCATAAGCGGGCCTCCTTAATTTCCCGCATCTCCCCGCTCTTCAATCTTTCGCCGCTCTTCCTGGCTGAATCGTCCATTACTCGAAGAAGCGCACGATAATGCATCCATGTCAATTGCGAACGCAGTGCGTTCGTCTTTGGAAAGATGACGTGCCTTGCTGGACAAAAAACCTCCATCACCTCTGGACAAGATGTCTGTTTTAAGGTACGATTGAAGAAAACCGCTGGAAATGACCCGTGTTCGGCGAAATCACACCGATCAATTGAGGAGGAAACGACATGCCCAGAACCTTTGTTGAACTTCCCACCGTGACAAATGACGGAACACTCTATTACGACAGGGCTCTCGACAGGGTGGAAGCGCTGATTCCCAATGCGCCGTACCGCAGCTGCCACGCGGCCGATCTTCTCGAAACGGAAAACGGAGATCTTCTGTGCGTGTGGTTCGCGGGCTCCCAGGAAGGCTACGCAGACATATCCATCGTCGGAAGCCGCCTGAAAGCCGGCGAAAGCCAGTGGTCTGAGCCTGTCAAATTGACAGACGACCCCCTGCGTTCAGAACAGAACCCCAGCCTTTTCCAGCATCCGAACGGGGACCTGTGGCTGATGTACACCGCCCAGGAGGCGAGGACGGACGCGACGCCCAAGGACCTGAGCCTTCAGTTTACAGCGGTCATCCGCCGAAAGATTTCCCATGACCAGGGACGCACCTGGGGGCCCGCGGAAACCATGTTCGATCATCCAGGGTCCTTCTGCCGGCAAAAGATCCAGGTCCTGAAGAGCGGGCGCTGGATCTTTGGCAACTGGTACTGCAGCGACGACAAAACCCGGCATGGAAGCGACATCACGGTGTTTCACCTGAGCGACGATCAGGGAATGACCTGGCGCACCGTCGAACTGCCCGGCAGCGCCGGGCGGGTGCACGCCAATGTGGTGGAAAACGCGCCGGGACAACTGATCGCCCTGATGCGCAGCCGCTTCGCCGACCGTATCTGGCTATCGGAAAGTGGCGACAACGGGGAACACTGGACGATTCCTGTCCGGACGGAGCTGAGGAACAACAACGCCTCCATTTCCGCCATCCGCCTGCAAAGCGGCGCGGTGGGCCTGATATATAACGACGTAGCCTTTTCGGAGGAGCCGTCCGCGCCGCAGGCCCTCTGGCCACGACAGCGCTGCCCCGTCACGGTTGCCCTCTCGGAAGACGGCGGACACACCTGGCCATGGCGGCGTATTATCGAGCACGGCGAAGGGTTCACAGGCCCCTGGAACGACATCAACAACCGCCGCTACGAGTATCCTGTCATGATGCAGGGCCGGGACGGCGTCATCCACGCAGCCTGGAGCTGGGGTTCCCGGTCAAACATCCGGTATATGGCCGTGACCGAAGACTGGATTCGTGGCGAAAAGATTCTGAAAGGCATCGACGACCAGGGGGAAAACGTCTGTATCCGGTAGGGGATTGGCCCATGGCATTCAGGCGCATAATCCTTGACAAGCCGCGTATCCTATAGTATGATTTTGTTGAATAGATTTTCATTGAAAACAAATTCAACATAAGTGGGGTGAGATCATGTTTGTCGGAAGAAGCGGCGAGCTTCAGCTGCTCCTGGATGCCTTCAAGGAAAAGCGGTCAGCAACCCTGCTCTATGGAAAGCGCAGGGTCGGAAAGACCACGCTGATCAAGGAGGCGCTTGAAAAGCAGCAGAAGACCTATGTCTACTATGAATGCCTGAGAGGGACGATGCGGGACAATATCGACGGACTGACGCAAGAGCTTGCGCGCCTGAAGATATTGACCTTTGCAACGACGTTTACAAGCTTTCAGGACGTCTTCGCCTTCCTGAACACGCTCCCCCTGCAGTTTATCGTCGTCATTGACGAGTATCCCTATCTCAAATCCATGACACAGCCTGAGACGGTGGATTCCGCCTTTCAGGCCATCATCGACAATCATCTGACCAATATCAACCTCGTCGTATCAGGTTCCCATATTGGCATGATGCGGGATATGCTTCGTGAGGGCAACGCGCTCTACGGTCGGTTCAGCACCGTCATCCAGTTGAAGGAACTGTCCTATCGGTTGGCTGCGGCCTTCTACGCCTCGAAGGACGCTTACGATAAAATCGGCTTCCATGGCGTATTCGGCGGTTCCCCCTTTGTGCTGGAGCAGTTGCGGGACGGCGAATCGCTGCGGGACAACATCATACGGACAATCCTCAACGAGAGCAACCCCGTCTATCTGTACGCCTCGCATTTTCTCATGTCAGACTACGCCAGGAGCGTCAACTCAGAGCGCATTTTTGCGACGCTGGGCAACGGCAAAAAGAAGTACTCAGAGCTTGAAAACCTGCTCGACGTGAAGAAGACCGGCAATCTCTCCAAGCAGCTCAAGGCCCTTCTTGAATTGGATATTCTGAGCAAGAATGCCCCAATCAACCGCCTCGGCGACGCCAAGAAGGTGATGTATGAAATCAACGACAACCTGATGCGATTCTACTTCACCTATGTGTACAAGAATCAGAGCGCCTTGCAAATGCTCGGAGCGGAGGTCTTCTACGATCAGTACATCGCGCCTACGCTGACGGAGTACATCTCGCGCCGCTTTGAAGAGCTGTGCCGCGACTATTTCTCCTATCTTGCACGGCAAGGGAAATTGCCTGGAATCCGGCATATCGGCAGCTTCTACTATGACGATCCTGCCACCAAGAGCAATGGCGAGTTTGATGTCGCGCTGGACTTCGGCGATACCTACACCATCTGCGAAGCCAAATACTTCAAGAAGCCCATAGAGCTCGATGACATCCACCGCGAAGCTGGACAGATCCGAGGCATAAAGGGCATTGCTGTAGCCCAAATTGGCTTCATTTCAGCCAGCGGATTCACCCAGAAAGAAGACGGCTATCTCTACTATACCGGCGACGATCTCTACGCCGACTGATTTTTCTGACGGGCAGCCCTGACAATGTGGTGGGGGTGCCTGTTTAGGTGCAGCAGAACTTTCGACGGTTTTTGCGAATAATTAGGATGCTGGTCAGCACGCCGAAAACAGCGACAATGCCCACAATCCCCTAGGTTTCGGGTCAAGCGGGATCGCCGGTCTTGGGCGTTTCGGGGTTATCGGGCGAATCCTCATCCTTCATGACACAGCTTGGGATTTCACTGGTTTCCTTCGCCTCAAAGATGATGTCCTCGGCAACCAGGTAGCCGTCCGGGGCAGTTTCCTCATGCAGCTTGTACTTGCCAATGGACAGCATTTCAATGTAATGTGGCTCCTTGCCAAAAGTCTAGGTCTCGATGACCTCGCCATTTTCCTTGGATAATCTTGTGAGGCTCTTTCTCAGAAATTCAGCTATCCACCATGTTCCCCTCGGAATCCGTAACCTGGAGCTTTGCGCCTTTGACCGTGAAAATCCGCAGATTCCTCTTGCAAAAACAGAAAGTCTGGTATATAATGAATTTAGCGCATTAAAGCGCGAAAGTGGCCAAGGAGAACAAAACGAAGAAGACAAACAACAAGGAGGTTTGCTATATGGAACTGACCTATCATCGCAACGGGGATTACCTCTATCCGAATCTGGTGATCGAGACGGAGGAGACGCTGACGATCACGAAGTACGGCCTTCTGCGGAAATCGTACCTGAAGACGCACAAGCCGCACTGGTATCAGAGCATGCTGATGACCGGCAAGCTGGAGCGCCATCTGGCGGAAATCGACCAGACGGCACAGGAGCAGGTGGATCGGATTGTGGAGCAACTGGCGAAATCCTTTCCCCCGCCGGACAAGGCGGACGATCCGCTGGGATGGGCAGCGCATATGAATGGGCTGACGGTGATGGCGGAAGAAGGGGTGATGAGGGAGGTAATATATGGATGAGTGCACCAAAGGGGTGGACCATACTTCGCAGTACGAGGCCTCATTTGGCCAGTTTGTCAACAAAAGCCTGTCAACAAAGGAAAAAACTTTTTTGCAATTATCGCAGGCCCAATTCAGCCTCTACTCTGCCACATGTTGACTCTCTCAATGTCATATGATATACTTTAGATGATGATCCTGAAGACAACAGGAGGTCTCATATGGATATACACGCTGTCCGGGAACAGCTTCGCACAAAAACCATCTACGACATCCCGCTGCGCGTGACGTTTTACGCGCGGGTTTCCTCTGAGTCCGACGAGCAGCTCAATTCGCTGGGCAATCAGGTGGCGTATTATGAAAACCTGATCCGGCAGAACAACGCGTGGACCTTCGTGCCGGGCTACATCGACGAAGGCCTCTCCGGCATCTCCACGAAGAAACGCGAAAACTTCCATCGCATGGTGGATGACGGCAAGAGCGGCCTGTTCGACATGATCATCACCAAGGAGATCACCCGCTTCGCCCGCAACACGCTGGACTCCATCCAGTATACGCGCGAGCTTCTCGGCAGCGGCGTGGCCGTGTTCTTCCAGAACGACAACATCAACACACTGGACGAGGACTCCGAGCTGCGCCTCACCATCATGTCCGGCATCGCGCAGGACGAGCTGCGCAAGCTGTCCAGCCGCGTGAAATTCGGCCATCAGCAGGCCATCAAGTCCAGCGTGGTGCTGGGCAACAACCGCATCTTCGGCTACCGCAAGGACAAGGGTCGGCTTGTCGTCGATGAAAGCGAAGCGCCCATGGTGCAGGAGCTCTTCGAGCTGTACGCCACCGATGAGTACAGCATGAAGCAGATCGAGGATCTGTTCTGGAGCAAGGGCTATCGCAACACCCACGGCAACCGGATCGCCCACAGCACCATGTCCCACATCATCGCCAACCCCAAATACAAGGGCTACTATGTGGGCAACAAGGTGCGGGTGGTGGACATGTTCACGAAGAAGCAGAAGTTCCTGCCGCCCGAGGAATGGGTCATGTTCAAGGACGAGAGCGGCGAAATCGTGCCGGCCATCGTCTCGGAGGAGCTGTGGGAGCAGGCCAATACTGTGCTCAGGCGTCGCAGTGAGGATGTGAAGAGCCGCCAGGGCATCTGCAACCATGGAAACCTCATGACGGGCAAGCTGTTCTGCACCTGCTGCGGCGCGCCTTATTACCGCAAGGAATCCCACGACAGGCGCAACCGCGTGAACAACCGCTGGGTGTGTTCGGAAAAGCTCAAGAACGGCGCGGACACCTGCCCCTCCTTCGCCATCTATGAGGAGGAGCTTCTCCCCCTGCTGTTCGAGGTGTTACAGGATACCAAAGCCAACGCGGACGCGATGGTGGAGGAATACATCCGCATGTACAACGAGATGACGAACCACAACCAGCTGCCCGCCCGGATCGAAGCGCAGAAGAAGCTTATCGACAACGCCTCGAAGAAAAAAATGAAGCTCCTGCAGCTCAATCTGGACGGCAAGATCACCGATGACGACTTCGCGGCCTTGACCAACCAGTGCAACGCTGAAATCGACGCGGCCCAGGGGCAGATCGACGAGCTGAACGAGCAGCTTCTTTCCAGTGACAAGCTGAAGCAGCGCATCGACGAGATCCGCAAAACCCTGATCGAGGCACAGAAGGACGCGGCCCAGGGCGTGATCAAGCGGCCGTTCATCGAAAAGTACATCGACCGCATCTTCGTCACGCCGGAGGAGGACGGCACCATGCGGCTGGACATCCGCATTTTCACCGGCGAAACCACGCAGAAGATATTGGAGAAATTTAAGCGCCGTACGGGCCACACGTTCTTGACCATGGAACCGCCCACAGAACCGTTTTCACGGGCGGTCAGGTCGCCGTTGTAGCCCTTCTTCAGGTTGACGCCCAGCTCGCGCGCGATTTCATACTTCATGTTGTCGAGCGCGGCGCCGGCCTCGGGCACGTTGATGCGGCTCTTGCCTGCCATTTCATTCACCTCCTCGTGAGTCCGGTCCTAGTTTGGCCCGCGTCCCGCGTTTTAGCCCTGGTAATTCCGGGCAGCGGCCTGCGGGTTTTTTGCTTTCTCATCAAATTCTCATGAATCAATCAGGCCCTTCTCAAGCAAGCGGGCCGTTTTCGCGCTATAATACAGCCATCAAACGAACGGAGGACATCGCCATGGCATCCTATAACAGGAAAGACATCGACCGCGTCTGCCGCGCCGGCGGCATGAGCCGCGGGCGGGCCGAGGCCCTGCTCCGCCAGTATGACGGCCGGCCCGACCGCGTGCTGGAGGAAAGCTGCGGGTCCCTGCGCGTCTATGCGGAGCCCGAGCGGGTCGAGACGCGCGAAAACATCTGGCAGGCGGCCTGGCAGGGCGTCAGCGGATTCTTCGGCGTCGTCGGGAGCGCCCTCGCGCGGGCGGGGCAGAAGCTGGCCGGCTCGCCCGCGCTGCCGGTCCTGCTGCTGGCGCTGGTGAGCGCGCCCGCCGTGATCCTTGTGGAGCTGGCGGCGCTGTTCATGAAGCTGCCGCTCTGAACGCGGCTTGACAAAAAGGCGAGTATCTGAGACAATACGAATGGAGGCGTAATCCATGGACGATAAGAAGTATACCCTGGAGGATGTGGAGACCCTGCGCGCCAAGACCGGCGTCAGCTACGAAGAGGCCGTGACCCTGCTGGACAAATACGACGGCGACATGGCCCGCGCCCTCATCGAGCTGGAAAAGCGCGGCCAGCTGGGCGGCAAGGGGGACAAGGGCTTCTATATCAACGTGAACGGCGACGCCGCCGGCGCGGCCAAGAGCCTCTGGCGCAAGGGCTGCGACACCCGCATCGTGGTGGAGCGCGACGGCGTGACGCTGGTCAACCTGTCGGTGCTGTTCATGATCCTGGCGCTGCTGCTGGGCTGGCGGCTGCTGATCGTCGCGGCGCTGCTGGCGCTGGCCCTGGGCTGCCGCGTGAAGCTCGTGGGCCCCGAGGCGCAGGCGGACGCGCCCGTTCAGCCCGCGCCGGCCGAGCCGGAAAAGGCCGGGGACAAGGCGGAAGAGAAGAAGGACGACTTCAACAGCATTACCATCGAGTAACGTCGGGATAAAGCGAAAAAAACCAGGGGTGTGCTTCGGCGCGCCCTTTTGGGTGTATACGGCGGAGGAAAGAGCATGCAGAAGATACTGGTGGTCGAAGACGAGAAGAAGCTGGCCCGCTACCTCCAGCTTGAGCTGACGCACGAGGGCTATGAAATTCGCCTGGCGCACGACGGCCGCGCCGCCCTCGCCGCCCACGAGGAGTGGCCGTGCGACCTCATACTGCTCGACCTCATGCTGCCCGAACTGAGCGGCATCGAGGTGTGCCGCCGCATCCGGCAGAAGAGCAGCGTGCCCATCATCATGCTCACGGCCAAGGACGACGTGTCCGACAAGGTCATGGGCCTGGACATGGGCGCGGACGACTACATGACCAAGCCCTTCGCCATCGAGGAGCTGCTGGCGCGCATCCGCGTGGCCCTCAAGCGGCACGCGGAGGACGGCGGCCGCGCGGGCGGAGAGCGGACGCTCACGGAGGGCCCGCTGTCCCTCGATCGGGACAGCCGCGAGGTGACTTTCGGCGGGGAGGACATCCAGCTCACCAAGAAGGAATTCGACCTGCTGGAATACCTCATGCTGAACCGCAACGTGGCCATCAACCGGAACGAGCTGCTCGACAAGGTGTGGGGCTACAGCTATGCCGGCGACACCAACGTGGTGGACGTGTACATCCGCTACCTGCGCTGCAAGCTGGACGATCCCTTCCATGTGAAGCTCATCCACACGGTGCGCGGCGTGGGCTACCTCCTGAGGCTGGAAGAAAGCGGGGAAGGCGAATGATGAACGGCACTTCGGCGGGCAGGCGCTCGCTGAGCCAGCGCATATCGGGCCAGTACACCCTCTACCTGGTGCGCAGCATGGCCGTTACGCTGGCGGTGTTCACGCTGGTGTACTGGTTCGCCGTGATCGTGCGCGCCTCCGGCGTGTGCGGCCGCGCCCTCAGCGAGATGAGCGGGGGCCAGTGGCAGCAGGGCAGTTACCTGGTGGGCGAGTCGGGCGTGTCGCGCCTGGCCGACGACGCCTGGCGGCCCGGCGTGCTGCCCCAGAAGGTGGACGGCCAGCTCTGCCTGGTGCGCGGCGAGGGCGGCTACACCGTGGTGTTCACGCTCAGCGGCTACGCGTCCCTGTTCGTGGTGCTGCTCCTCACGCTGGCCCTGGCCGAGCTGATCCGGCTGCGGGTGCTGCGCCAGTCGGCCGACCGCATCAGCCGCCGGGCGCTCAGCCCCATTTCGGACATCGTGACCGCGGCGCGGGGCCTGTCGGCGAGCAACCTGAGCGCGCGCATTTCGGCGGACGGCGCGAAGGACGAGCTGCTTGAGCTCACCGAGGTGCTCAACGGCATGCTCGACCGCATCGAGAGCGCCTACAACAACCAGAAGCAGTTCGTGTCCGACGCCTCCCACGAGCTGCGCACGCCCATCGCCGTGATCCAGGGCTATGCCGACATGCTGGGCCGCTGGGGCAAATCCGACCCCGAGGTGCGGGACGAGGCCATCGCCGCCATCAGCGGGGAGACCCGCGCCATGAAGGACCTGGTGGAGCAGCTTCTGTTCATCGCGCGGCACGAGAACAGCCCCCAGCGCTACCAGAAGGAATTCTTCGATCTGAAGGAGCTGGCCGACGAGGCCCTGCGGGATACGAAGCTGATCGCGGGGGAGCGCAAGGTCATAGCCGGGCCCATCGAGAGCGCCATCGTGCGGGGCGACAAGAACGCGCTCAAGCAGGCGCTGCGCGTGTTCCTGGACAACGCCCTCAAATACACCGCCTCGGACGGCGAGATCACGCTGTCCTGCGTGAAGGAAAAGGGCTGGGCGCGGCTGACGGTGCAGGACAACGGCATCGGCATCGCGGAGGAGGATCTGCAGCGGGTGTTCGACCGGTTTTACCGGGCGGCGAACGTGCGCGGCAGCGAGGTGGACGGCCACGGCCTGGGCCTGGCCATCGCCCGCATGATCGTGCTGGCCCACGGCGGCCGCATCGAGGTGCAGTCCAAGCCCGGCGCGGGCTCGCGGTTCCATATTCTGCTGAAGCTGTGAGGCGCGGCTTAACCTATTATTTGCCTTTGAAAACCGTTTACATTTTGCGTTCGTCTGCTATAATAGTCAAACAGCACAAACGTATGGGAGGAAAACAAATCCATGTCTGAATCCTGCAACCACAATTGCGAAACCTGCGGCGCCGATTGCCCCAGCCGGAACCAGCCGGAGAGCTTCCTCGCCCCCGCGAACGAGCACAGCCATGTGAAGAAGGTCATCGGCGTGGTCAGCGGCAAGGGCGGCGTCGGGAAATCTCTGGTCACCAGCCTCTTGGCCGTGGCGATGCGCCGCAAGGGCTACGACACCGCCGTGCTGGACGCCGACGTCACCGGCCCCTCGATCCCGCGGATGTTCGGCCTGCGTACCAGCGCCTTCGGCGATGAGCGCGGCATCCTGCCGGTGGAAACGACGAACGGCATCAAGACCATATCCGTAAACCTCCTGATGGAAGACGAAACCGACCCCGTCGTGTGGCGCGGCCCCGTGATCGCCGGCACGGTCAAGCAGTTCTGGACGGACGTCGTCTGGGGCGACGTCGACTTCATGTTCGTCGACATGCCGCCGGGAACCGGCGACGTGCCGCTGACCGTGTTCCAGTCCCTGCCGGTGGACGGCATCATCATCGTGGCTTCCCCCCAGGAGCTGGTGGGCATGATCGTTTCAAAGGCCGTGAAGATGGCGCAGATGATGAACATCCCGGTGCTGGCCCTGGTGGAGAACATGAGCTACATCAAGTGCCCCGACTGCGGCAGGAAGATCAGCGTCTTCGGCGAGAGCCACGCGGACGAGATCGCCGGCAGGTTCAGCATCCCCTTCGTGGCGCGCATACCCATCGACCCCGAGCTGGCCGCCCTGTGCGACGCGGGCCGCATCGAGGCCAACCAGGGCCTCTGGCTCGCGGACCTGGCGGACGAACTCGCGAAATAAGCCTGAATGGAAACAAAAACGCCGCCGCGCGGAGAAAAACCTCCGCGCGGCGGCGCTTTCTGCGGGACGCCTCATTTCAGCGGCTCGAAATCCTCCGCGCCGTGCTTGCACAGCGGGCAGATGAAGTCCGCGGGCAGCTCGTCGCCCTCGTACACATAGCCGCAGATCTTGCACACGAAGCCCTTCTGGTCCTTCGGCGCGGGGGCCGGCTTGGGCTTGATGTGGTCGAAGTAGTACTGGTAGGTGGCGGAGCGGTCGTTGCTGAGCGCCTTGAGCTCGGTCACGTCGGCGATGAACAGGGTGTGGGTGCCGCAGTCGATGGCCTGGACCACCTTGCCGGAGATCATGGCGTTGGCGAAGCCGTTCAGGTACACGATGCCGTTGGCGCCGCGGGGCATTTCCGTGCCCTCGAATTTGTTCACGTCGCGGCCGCTCTGGAAGCCGTAGTACTTGAACAGCTCGAAGGGCGTGTCCTGGGTGAGGATGGAGGCGTTGAACGCGCCGGTGCGCAGGATCATGTCGTGGGTGTAGTTGGCCTTGTTCACCGCCACGGTCACGCGCTTGGGGTTGTCGGTCAGCTGGGACACGGTGTTCACGATGCAGCCATTGTCCTTGTCGCCCTCCCGGGCGGTGAGCACGAACAGGCCGTAGCTCAGCTTGAACATGGCGCTGGCGTCGTTGGAGGCGGCGGCGGGCGCGTCCGCGGGCTTCAAGGAGGGCATGGTGCTCACGATGGCGGCGCACAGGGCGTCCAGGTCGTTTAGCTGCGCCTCCTTCAGCGAGGACTTGAGGCTCACCGTGTTCTCCAGGATCGTGCAGTTCTTAAGGCCCCTCAGGATGTCCGCCATGAGCTTTCCGCTGGTGGCGGCCCAGGAGCCGTTTTCGATCAGGGCGATGGTGCGGTTCTGCAGGTTGTGGGCGGCGATGTCATTGAGCGCGGTCTCCATGTTGCAGAAGATGCCCGCGTTGTAGGTGGTGGAGGCGAAAACGAGGTGGCTCGCCCGGAACGCCTCGCTCACGATGACCGAGGGATGCGTCACGGACACGTCGTACATCTTCACGTTCTTCACGCCCGCGTCGGCCAGCTTGCTCGCCAGGATGAACGCGGCGTTCTCGGTGTCGCCGTAGACGGAGGCGTAGGCGACGACCACGCCCTCGTCCTCGGGGGTGTAGGTGGACCACTTCTGGTATTTCTCGATGAACCAGCCGATGTTCCTGCGCCAGACCGGGCCGTGCAGCGGACAGATGGTCTCGATCTCCACGGCGGAAGCCTTCCTCAGCAGCGCCTGGACCTGGGTGCCGTATTTACCCACGATGTTGGTGTAGTAGCGGCGGGCGTCCTCCAGCCATTCGGCCTCGAAATTCACCTCGTCGGCGAAGAGGTTGCCGTTGATCGCGCCGAAGGCGCCGAAGGCGTCGGCGGAGAAGAGCGTCTTCGTGGCCGCGTCGTAGGTCACCATGACCTCCGGCCAGTGCACCATGGGGGCCATGATGAAGGTGAGGGTGTGGGCGCCGGTCTCCAGCGTGTCGCCCTCCTTGACCACCATAACGCGGCTGTCGATGTCGAAGGTGAAGAACTGCCTGATCATCGTCAGGGCCTTCGCGCCCGCCACCACCGTGACTTCGGGATGGCGCAGGATCAATTCGCCCAGGGTGGCGCAGTGGTCGGGCTCCATGTGGTTGACCACCACGTAGTCCAGGGGCCGCCCGGCCAGGGCGTGGTCCAGGTTCTCGAAGAACACGCCGCTCACCGCCCTGTCCACGGTGTCCAGCAACACGGTCTTCTCATCGGTCAGCAGGTAGGCGTTGTAGGAGACGCCCCGGGGGATGGGAAACACGTTTTCAAACAGGGCCAGCCGCCGGTCGCTGCCGCCCACCCAGTAGAGATCGTCATGGACCTTCTTCACGCAATACATGGCAAAACCACCTTTTCTATATGATTTCGTCGTTCCCATTGATTCCATAACCGGCGCGGCCGCCGCGATTCACTTTTTCGCCGCCCCTCGCCCTCACGCCCTGATCCAGACGTCGGCCTCGTCGTCCTCCGGCTTCTCATAGCGCGCCCTGAACTTCGCCGCCAGCCCCTCGTCGACCGGGTAAGCCTGCGCCTCGCCCGAGCGCACGGCGGCGTTGCGCCGTTCCACGCGGTCTCGCCAGGCCGCCTCGCCGATGTCCAGCGCGTGCACCGTCACGGGATAGCCGCGCCTCTCGTAGAAGGCGCGGGTAGCGGTCCGTTCGGCCTTCGTCCAGAAGCCCCAGTCGAGGATCACGTCCACGCCCGCTTCCAGCAGGGAAAGCGCTTGCCCGTGCAGGTACGCCTTGCCCCGCCGGGCGTATTCGTCGTGCATCTCGCCCGCGTCCGGGCCGAAGAGGGAGAGCATCAGCGCGTCGATGGACAGGATCACGCCGCCCCTTTCGCCGCGCAGCGCCTCCGCGTAGGTCGTCTTCCCGCAGCACAGCCCGCCGCAGATCATGATGACGCCCGCCAAGCCGGCTCACTCCCTCCCGATTATCTGTTTCTATTTTATCCGATATATCCCGTTTCGGCAATAGGGTGGGCGAAAAAAACAGGCGCAAAAACGGGGCGTTTCCCCCTTTACAAAACGCGCTGGAAGCGTGATAATAGATAAATCAACATCGCGGAAGGAGGCGGGCGGCCGCATGATTTACCTCTCCGAGTTTTTCTTTCCGGACGCGGACCGCGAGTTCGATTTCCGGCTGTCCGTCAAGCGCACCTGCTACGACAGCGTGTATCCGTTCCACGTGCTCTCCGCCCGCGGGCTGGCGCGGCTGGAATTCGCGCCGGTGACCATACTCTACGGCGGCAACGGTTCCGGCAAGACCACGGCGCTGAACGTCATCGGCGAGAAGCTGGGCCTGAAGCGCGACACCCTCTACAACCGCTCGAATTTCTTCGAGGACTACGCCGCGCTCTGCCATTTCACGCCGCGGTCGCCCATTCCCGAGGACAGCCGCGTGATCACCAGCGACGACGTGTTCGACTTCATGCTGAACCTGCGCGCCCTCAACGGCGGCATCGACCGGCGGCGCGAGGAGCTCTTCGAGGAATACGTCGAAAACAAAAACGAGCGCGAATTCCGTTTGCGGTCCCTCGAGGACTACGACCGGCTGCGGGAAATCAACCTGGCGCGGAGCAAAACCCAGTCCCGCTACGTGCGCGCCATGCTCAAGGACAACGTGCGCGAGCAGTCCAACGGCGAGAGCGCGTTCTACTACTTTACCGAGAAGATCCGCGAGGACGGGCTCTACCTGCTGGACGAGCCGGAAAACAGCCTTTCCCCCGGGAAGCAGCGGGAGCTGGTGCGCTTCATGGAGGATTCGGCGCGCTTTTTCCGCTGCCAGTTCGTCATCGCCACCCATTCGCCCTTCGTGCTGGCCATGCGGGAGGCGAAGATCTACAATCTGGACGAAAACCCCGCCGCCGTGCGCCGGTGGACGGAGCTGGAATCGGTGCGCGCCTACTACGACTTTTTCCGGGATCACGCCCGCGAGTTCGACTGAGGCAGCCCGCCGCATAGAATAATCCGGCGAAACCGTCGCCCCGGCGGGGCGGAAAGGACGGAATCATGCTCACTTATCTCATAAAGCGCTTCGCGCCGGCGGGCGATCCCAAGGACCCGGCATACCGGCTGGCCTGCGGCACGGTGGCCGCGGCGCTGGGCATCGCGCTGAACGCGCTGCTGTTCGCCTTCAAGCTGGCCGCGGGTCTCGTCAGCGGCTCCATCGCCGTGACCGCGGACGCCTTCAACAGCCTGTCGGACGCCTCCTCCTCCCTGGTGGCGCTGATCGGCTTCCGCCTGGCCGGCAAAAAGCCCGACCCCCATCATCCCTTCGGCCACGGGCGGCTGGAGTATGTGGCCGGGCTGTTCGTGGCCATGCTGGTGGTGCTGGTGGGCGGGGAGCTGCTGCGCTCCTCCGTCGGGCAGATCGTCTCGCCCCAGCCCACGGGACTCACGCCCCTCACCGCCGTCATCCTCGTGGCGTCGGCCGGGGTGAAGCTGTACATGTGCCTGTATAACCGCGCGCTGGGGCGGCGCGTGGATTCGCCGGTGATGCGGGCGGCCGCCGCCGACAGCCTGGGCGACATGCTCTCCACGGCGGCGGTGCTGGCCGCGCTGGCCGCGGCCTCCCTCACCGGGCGGCATATCGACGGCTGGGCGGGCCTGGGGGTGTCGCTGTTCATACTGTACAGCGGCCTGTCCGCGGCGGCGGAGACCATCAGCCCCCTGCTGGGCGAAGCGCCTTCCCCGGAGCTGGTGGAAAAGATCACCCGCGACGTGATGGCGGGCGGGCACGTGCTGGGCGTCCACGACCTGGTGGTGCACGATTACGGCCCGGGCCGGCGCATGGTCGTACTCCACGCCGAGGTGCCCGCCGGCGGCGATTTCCCCACCATGCACAACGAGATCGACCGGATCGAGCGGAAACTGAGCGAGGAGCTGCGGTGCGAGGCGGTGATCCACATGGATCCCGTGGCGACGGACGACAAGCGCGTCGCCCCCCTCATGGAGGCCATGACCGCGCGGCTGCGGGAGGGCGTCGATCCGCGCATCACGCTGCACGATTTCCACGTGCTGGACAGAGGCGGCAGGACGTATCTGCTGTTCGACCTGGTGGCCCCCTACGACCTGGCCCTGTCCGACGAGGCGCTGGTCCAGGCTGCCGGCTACGCCGCCAAAGGGCTGGACGGCCGCTATGAGGCCATCGTGAAGATCGACAAAGGATAAAGAAAAGGAGAAATACCGATGGAACTGACCGGAAAAACGCGGGAAATGACCTGCCTTGGCCGCAGGCTGCGCTTCTGCAACCAGAAAAGCCCCGACTGGACGCATCTCTATGAATACGAACACAACGGCAGCACCCTCACGGACGCGGGCTGCGGCGTCTTCGCCCTGGTCCACGCCGTGGAATGGATGCACGGCGTCCGGCTGGAGCCGGACGATGTGGCGGAGGTCTCCGTCGCCGTGGGCGGCCGCGGCGACGACGGCACCGACCGCCCCTCCATGCTGGGCGGCATGACGGCCTGCGGCTACGCGGCCCGCTGCGGCTTCCGCTACGACGGCGACGGCCTGCTGAACGACCATGAACTTCTCTGGCGGCACATGGCGGCGGGCAACGCGGCCCTTTGCAACCTGCGTCCGGGCCACATCGTGGCTCTGCTGGCCGCCCGGGAGCGGGACGGGCGGCGCGAGCTGCTGGCCATGGACTCCGTGGCCGAGAGCGTGGCCGAGAAGGTGCGCGACCACGTGCGCGAGGTCGTGCCGGGCTCGGAGATCAGCTATCCCATCCGCAACGCCGCCGGCGATGTGGTGGGCTACGGCGAGAGCTGGGCGCTTTTCTGGGTGGACGCGGACCTTCCGAAGGACTTCAACCTGCTGCACAAGACCGCGCCGCAGGGCTGAGGGAAGAGCGGCGCATCACGAAGGAGAGGATCGACCATGAATTATCAGGATATCAACGCCGATACCATCGACCGCTGGATCGAAGGGGGCTGGGAATGGGGCGTCCCCATCGACCACGAGACCTACGTCCGGGCGGCGCAGGGGCAGTGGGACGTGGTGCTGACGCCCGTCAGGCCGGTGCCCCACGCCTGGTTCGGCGATTTGAAGGGCAAAAAGCTCCTGGGCCTGGCCAGCGGCGGCGGGCAGCAGATGCCCATCTTCGCGGCGCTGGGGGCCGACTGCACGGTGCTGGATTACTCAAAAAAGCAGCTGGAAAGCGAGCGGCTCGTGGCGGAGCGGGAGGGCTACGCCATCGACATCGTCCGGGCGGACATGACCAAACCGCTGCCCTTTGAAGACGCCTGCTTCGACCTGATCTTCCATCCCGTCTCCAACTGCTATATCCAGGAGGTCGAGCCCGTGTGGCGGGAGTGCTTCCGCGTTTTGAAGCCGGGCGGCGCGCTGCTGGCCGGGTTCGACCTGGAAATCAACTACGTGGTGGATGAACAGGACGAGACCCACATCATCGGGTATCTGCCCTTCAATCCGCTGAAGAACGCGGATCAGATGAAGCTCTTGCAGGACTCGGACGCCGGCGTGCAGTTTTCCCATACGCTGGACGAGCAGCTGGGCGGCCTGCTCCGCGCGGGCTTCCGGCTGACCGACCTCTACCAGGACACCAACAGCCAGGGCGCGCTTTTCGAGCGGCGGATACCGACCTTTATGGCCGTTCGCGCGCTGAAAGAGGCGCGGTGAGAGGGAAAGAATGGGGCTGTTTCAAAACGCGTGCGTTTTGAAACAGCCCCGTTTGTCGTCGATGGGCCGTTATTCAGCCAGCCTTTCTTCAGCCTCTTTCATGATGGCCTCGGTGGCGCTCACGCCGCAGCGGTCCGCGCCGGCCGCGCGCACGGCCAGTATGGCGTCCAGATTGCGCATGCCGCCGGCGGCCTTCACCTTCACCTTTTCGGATACGGCCGAGCGCATCAGGGCCACGTCCTCCGGCGTCGCGCCGTGGGCGCCGTAGCCGGTGGAGGTCTTCACGAAGTCCGCTCCGGCCTTCTCGGCCAGCTGGCAGGCGCGCACCTTCTCCTCGTCCGTGAGGCAGCAGGTCTCGATGATGACTTTGAGGATCGCGCCGCCGCGGTGGGCGGCCTCGGCCACGGCGTGGATGTCGTTTTCCACATAGGCGTCGTCGCCGGCCTTCAGGCGGCCGATGTTGATGACCATGTCCAGCTCGGCGCAGCCGTCCAGCAGGGCCTGCTCCGCCTCGTAGACCTTCACGGCCGTCAGGTGGGTGCCGTGGGGGAAGCCGATGACCGTGCAGGGGGCGATGTCCGTGCCCTTGAGCAGCGCCGACACCAGCTTCATGTCGCAGGGACGGGCGCACACGGCGGCGGTGTGGTATTTGATGGCGACCGCGCAGCCCTTGCGGATGTCTGCCTCGGTCAGCCAGGGCTGGAGCATGGAGTGATCCAGCATGCGGGCGATTTCAGAGGGTTTCGGCATAATCGTAAACTTCCTTTCCTCGGGTTGGCTTCACGCCTCCGGCAGGACGCGCGCGCCGGAAATGAGTTCGCCGGCCTGGCGGTTGTAAGGCCTGAGCACCAGCGTGAAGCTGGCCTTTTCCGTCAGCTTGAGCTGATACTTCTCAAGCGGCAGCGGGCCGCAGCTGTTGCTGCCGATGCCGCCCATGCGCCAGTCGAGGGAGAGCACGGTCTTGTCCTCGGCCTCCAGCTCGAAGGTGTGCTCGGCCTTGTCCAGCGCCACGTCGGTGTAGGGATGGGCGCTGAAGGAGAAGCCCTCGTCCTCGTAGGTCTCCTCGGCCACGACCATCAGGCCCGCGCCCAGGATGTCGGTCACGGCCAGCGCCCGGACGCCGCCGCGGGCGCCGTTCTCCTGCGGGCGCACGTAGGGCTCGTGCAGGTCGTCCACCAGCGCGCTGTACTGGCCCAGCAGCGCGGCCAGCTTCATGTCGGGATAGTTCTCCTGCGGGCCCAGGCCGTACCACATCACCCGGTCGAACTGGGCGGGCATCTCGACGGTGAGGCCCACGCGGGGCAGGAAGGGCAGGTCTTTCTTCAAAGGCTCGTAGACCACGTTCAGCCGCACGTCGCCGCTGCCGAACACGGTGTAGGTGAAAACGCTGCGCAGGAAGGGCCGGCGGACGCGGGGGCCGTGGGCCGTGGTCACGGAGAGCTTCACCACGGTGTCGGAGACGCGCTCGAAGGACACGTCCTCCACGCGGGTCATCAGGCGGGTCAGGTCGAGGGGCTCCCAGAGCCTGCGGACATTTCGGTCGTTGTCGATGGGCGCGCGGAACAGGTTCACCCGGGGGCCCTTTTCGAGGAGCTCGGCGCCCGCGGCGATCCAGCTGACCAATTCGCCCGTGGCGCGCTCGAACAGCAGCGAGAAGTCCTCGCCCATGATCTCGATGTGCGTCTCGCTCTCCTCGACCTCCAGGCGCTCCATGCCGCCGGCGCTCACGCGCTCGATCTCGGGCCGCGCGGGCAGCATGAGCTGCGCCGCGGTCACCTCGTGGCCGCGCTCGCACCAGAGCCGGTCAAAGGCCTCGTTCACGCGGATCTCGATGTACGCCTCGCCCTTGTCCGGCATGTCGCAGCCGAGGGCCACGGTCTTCTCGCCATAGGGCGCGACGCCGGAGATGTCCAGCCGGCCGTGGGCCAGTTCCTCGCCCTCGCAGACCAGGCTCCAGGCGGCGTCCAGGTCGTCCAGCGTGCGGAAGGCGAAGAGGTTGCGGATGGTCACCAGGCCCTTTTCCGCGTCCGCCAGGAAGAATTTCACGGGCTCGTATGCCTTTTTCATCTCGAGAAGGCCGGTGTGGGGCGTGCGGTCGGGATAATTCAGCGCGTCCACGCAGAAGTTTCCGTCGTTGGGATGGTCGCCGAAGTCGCCGCCGTAGGCGTAGAAGGGCTCGCCGTCGTCGGTCTCGGTGAGGATGCCGTGGTCGACCCACTCCCACACGCAGCCGCCGATGAGCCGGTCATACTTGTAGATGAGGTCCCAGTATTCCTTGAGGGAGCCGGGGCCCAGGCCCATGGCGTGGGCGTATTCGCACATGAAGTACGGGCGGGGGTCCTTGGTGTCCTTTCCTTCCTCCTCGAAGGTCAGCAGGCCGTTGAAGTGGGGGTTCTTGCGCACTTCCTCGGGCATCTCGATCCAGGGATACATGGTGCTCTTCACGTCGCTCACGGTGACGCCCTTCTCGGCGTAGGTCTTGTTGTGGCGCTCGCCCTCGTAGTGCACCGGCCGGGAATCGTCCAGCTCCAGGATGCGCTTCTTCATGGCGATGTGGTTGCGGCCGAAGCCGGATTCGTTGCCCAGCGACCACATGATGATGGACGGATGGTTGACGTCGCGGCAGACCATGCGCTCGGCGCGGTCGACGCAGGCCTTCTCCCAGTCCGGGCTGTCCACCAGCTGGCTCCAGCCCTCCTCCTCGCCCAGCACGCCGCAGCCGTGGGTTTCCAGGTCGGTCTCGTTCACCACATACAGGCCGTACTGGTCGCACAGGTCGAGCCAGCGCGGGTCGTTGGGATAGTGGGAGGTGCGCACGGTGTTGACGTTGTTCTGCTTCATCAGCTCCACGTCCGTCACCAGCGACTCCAGGGGCGTCACGTGGCCCAGCTCGGCGTGGGTGTCGTGGCGGTTGACGCCGCGCAGCTTGACGGACACGCCGTTGACGAAGAACTGCCGGTCCCTGATCTCGATGCGGCGGAAGCCCACGTCCACGCGCTGGACCTCGACCACTTCGCCGTCCTGCTCCAGCTCCAGGAGCAGCTGGTAGAGGTTGGGCGTCTCGGCCGTCCACAGCTTCACGTTTTCCACCGGGATCTCAAACGCGGCGTCGGCGCTCTGGCCCTCCTCCGCGCCGGCGGACACGGCCTGCTCGGCGATGACCTTGCCGTTTTCAAACAGCTTCGCCCGCACGGTGGCGGCCTGGCCGCCCTCGTAGGAGGCCAGCTCGGCCTGCACGGTGAGCAGGCCGTTTTTGAAGGCGTCGTCCGGCTCGGCGGACACCACGGCGTTGCGGATGTGCGCCTTGTTCACGCCCAGCAGGTATACGTCGCGGAAGATGCCGGAGAGCCGCCAGCAGTCCTGGTCCTCCAGGTAGGTGCCGTCCGACCACTTATACACCAGCACGGCCAGCACGTTCTCGCCGTCGGTCAGGTGGGGCGTGATGTCGAACTCGCTGGGCATGTGGCTCACCTTGGAGAAGCCCACGAATTCGCCGTTGACCCACACGTAGAACGCCGAGTCCACGCCGTCGAAATTGAGGAACACCTCGCGGCCGCGCCAGGCCTCGGGCAGGGTGAACACGCGGCGATAGCAGCCCACGGGGTTCTCGTCCGGCACGTAGGGCGGATCGAAGGGGATGGGATAGTTGACGTTGGTGTACTGGGGGATGTCGTAGCCGTGCATCTGCCAGCTGGAGGGCACGGGCAGCTCCGCCCAACCTTCGCCGGCGTAGTCGTAGTCGGGATCCTGGAAGCCCTCGGGCGCCTGGCCCACGGGGGAATAATAGAAATCCCACTGGCCGTTGAGCAGCCGGTAGCAGCCGGAGCGGCCCCGCTCGCCGGACAGGGCGGCCTTTTCGCTTTCAAAGGGGATCAGGCTGGCGCGCGGCGCCTCGCGGCCGATGTTCGTCACGTCGGGGTTCTGCCAGTCGGGCAGCATCTTGCTCATGAAAACATACCTCCTGGAAAATATTGTGTTCCGACACGCCCATCATACCATAATCTGCGGTGGAAATGCAATAGAAACACGGCGGGCGAGTTGACTTTCGCGGCGGGAAAAGATAAAATAGGGATAAAGAAACATACTCTTTCGCGCAAAGGAGTTTTGAAGGATGAAAACCATCGGCATCGGCATCATCGGCTGGGGTTTCATGGGCCGCACGCACGCGCTGGCCGTCCGTTCCCTGCCGCTGTTCTATCAGGGAGCGAATTTCAGGGCGAGGCTGGTGGGCGTTTGCTCGCGCACCGTTTCAAAGGCCGAAAAGGCGCGGGACGACCTGGGCTTTTCCTACGCCACCGGCGACTACCGCGACCTCCTCGCCGACCCGGATATCGACGTGGTGAGCGTGTGCACGCCCAACGACCAGCACGAGGCCATGGCCGTCGACGCGCTGAAGGCCGGCAAGCACCTCTACATCGACAAGCCCCTCACGGTGGACTATCCCTCCGCCGAACGCATCCTGGCCGCCGCCCGTGGCGCGAAGGGCAAGGCGCAGCTGGCGCTGCACAACCGCTTCTTCACCGCCACCATGCGGGCGAAAGAGATCGTCGCGGAGGGCCGGCTGGGCGAGATCCTCACCTTCACCTGCCGCTACCTGCATTCCGGCTCCATCGACCCGGACAAGCCCATGGGCTGGAAACAGGGCGCGGGCGGCGGCGTGCTGCTCGACCTGGGCTCCCACGCGCTGGACCTGGTCACCTGGCTGATCGGCGAGGAGCCCATGGAAGCGCTCTGCGCCGAGCACACGCTCTATCCCGAGCGGCCGGCCCGGGAGGGCGGCGTGCGCCGGGACGTGACCGAGGATCACGCGCTGATGCTGCTGCGGCTGAAAAACGGCGCGCTGGGCACGGTGGAGGCCAGCAAGATCACCGCCGGCACGGCGGACGAGATGTTCCTGGAAATCACCGGGACGAAGGGCGCCATCCGCTGGAACCTGAAGGACCCCGGCTGGCTGGAGTTTTACGACAACACGCAGCCCGAGGTGGACCTGGGCGGCCTGAGGGGCTACACGCGCGTCGAGTGCCTGGGGCGATACCCCGCGCCGGGAGGCTCGTTCCTGCCCTCGAAAAACGCCGTCGGCTGGGAGCGCGCCCACATGCACTGCTATTACAGCTTCCTCGACTGCGTGGCCAACGACAAGGCGCCCTCCCCGTCGCTGGAGGAAGGCGCGCGGCTGCAAAAGCTCATGGACTGCATGGCGCGCTCGGCGAAGGAGCACGCCTGGGTGACGGTGGACTGAGGCGGCGGAACAAGGCGGAACAAAGGGGAGAGACGGCATGCTGGAACAGTACCTGGACGCGCTGCTCTTCGAGCTGCAGGGCGCGGATGAATTTCTCATGGCCATGCCGGCCGAGGAGCGCGCCGCGTGGGACGGCCTGCCCGGCGACGTGCGCCAGAAGCTGACCGGCCGCGCGGATCAATGGCTTCAAAAGGACGTGCCCCCGCTGTCCGCGTCGAGCTTCATCAGCTTCAGCCGCGCCGGCGTGGCGGCCGACTACGAGGCCAGCCGCCGCGTGCGCCGCGATATGCTGCGCGACCTGGTTCTGGGCAGCTGCGTCGCGCCGGACGGGCGCTACGACATGAAGCTGGCGGACGTGGTTTGGGCCATCTGCGAGGAGTCCAGCTGGCTCCTGCCCCAGAACAACCCCCTCTCCCTGGGCCGCAAGGGCCTGCCCCTGCCCGATCCCTACAGCCACCGGGTGGACGCCGCCGCCGCCGAGACCGCCGCCGACCTGGCGCTGGCCGCGCAGATGGTATCCGCCCGGCTGGACGCGGTGTCGCCGCAGCTGTTCGAGCGCATCGAGCGGGAGATCGACCGGCGCGTCACGCGGCCCTTCCTGAGCCTCAACGACATGGCCTGGATGTGCGGCCCCAAGGGCGACGCCCTGCGCTGCCTGGCCGGCTGCGCGATGGCCTTCCTCACCTTCGAGCGCAACGACCGGCAGCGCTGGCAGTGCATGCGCAAGGCCTGGACCCTGTTCGACCGGCTGATTTCGGCCATGCCGGGGGACGGCAGCGTGCCCGGCGGGCTGGACGACTGGGGCGCGGTCGCCGAGCCGGCGATGGACATGGTGATGATGGTGCTCTCGGTGAGCCGCGGGCGGGTGGACGTGCGCCGGGAGAAGCAGATCCAGCTCCTGTGCCACTTCCCGGTGTTCTGCCACGTGGCGAAGGACTGGTTCGTCAACCCCGGCCGCCACTCCATGCGCCCGCCGCTGGACGGCGCGCAGCTGTTCCGCCTGGGCGACTACATCGGCGACGACGCCCTGTGCGAACTGGGCGTGTTTCTGCGCCGCGCCCGGGAGGCGCAGCCGCCGCGGGAGCAGTGGCTTTTGCACGCGGCGGCCGACCTGTTCAACGGGCCCGTGATGGACCGGGAGATCGGCCGGGCGCCCTTCCGGCGGCAGGGCTTTTTCAACGTCGCCCAGATGATGGTGGCCCGGGGCGAGGAGGATGCCCAGCGGGGTCTGGCGCTGGCGGCCCACGGCGGGAACAACGGCGTGATCGGCTCCCATCCGGACGCGGGCGACTTCGTGCTGTTCTGCGGGGGCGAGCCGGTGCTGGTGGACGCGGGGTTCCTGGAGGACACGATGTTCCACAATCTGCCTGTGATCGACGGGCAGGGCCAGAGCCTGGGCTCGTCCTTCGGCGCGCGGGACGTGACCTGCCGGCTGGAGGAGGACTACGCCATGCTCTCCATGGACCTGGCGGCGGCGTATCCCCCGAAGGCGGGGGCCCGCGCCTGGCAGCGGACGCTGCTTTTCGAGCGCGACGCGGGGGTGGTCCAGCTGATGGAGCTGTTCGAGCTGACTTCCCCCAGGGACATCGAATTCTGCTTCATGACGCCCGTGGAGCCGTCGCTGGGCCAGGGCTGGGCGCAGCTGGGCCCGGTCAGGATGCGCTGGGAGAAGGGGCTGGAGGCGCGGGCGGAGCCGTTTTCCGTGCCGGAAGGGCCGATGCGCGAGCTGTGGGGCGAGACGCTCTACCGCCTCACCCTGACGACCGAAAGGCCCCTTTCCAACGGCAAGCTGACCTTCAGCTTCAATCCCCTGCGCACCTTCGGCTGAGGCGGCGCAACTTTACGAAAATTGACGGTTGACAGAAAAGGAAAGCTGTGCTATAATCCATAAACGTTGTAAGGGATTATAGCTCAGCTGGTTAGAGCGCCACGTTGACATCGTGGAGGTCATAGGTTCAAGTCCTACTAATCCCACTCAAAAACGCTCACACCGTTGCGGTGCGAGCGTTTTGTTTTGTCTGGAATCAGCGGCGTCGCCCTACGGATTCACCGTGGGGATGCCCTTCGCCCGGGCCCAGGCCTCGACGGGGCTGCCGGCGGGACATTCGATGGTGACGGTGCTGCCCGCGAAGGCGTCGTCGGCGATGTCGATGTCGGCGGAGGTGGGGATGACAATCACAACGGGGTGAGGGAGGTCGGCGAAGGCTTCGGATTCGATGCGGGTTATGTCGGCGGGCAGTCGTATGATCGCCGCCTCGTCCGCAACGGTCACGGAACAGATCACCGAGTTAGCCTTGCCATTCGTGGGCGTTGCTGTATTTGCGCCGTGCCCGGAGAGATCGGGGTAACAAGGCCACGCTCGTTTACCGTCGCCACTGTCTCGTCGCTGGACGTGAAGATCACGAAATGATTGACACAGCTCTGCGTGTTCATGGTCACGTTCACGGTGAGCTGACGCGGGAGGCCGACGGCTATCTGGACGTCATCCTCCGCGAAGGCGACGGCGGAGACGGAATAGCAGGAATGAACAAGGCATTCGCGTGCGATACCATTAGCGCTGGTGGCGGTGATGGTGGCTTCGCCGGGCTTGATGGTGTGTACATAGCCGGTTTCGCTCACCGTGGCGACGGTCGTGTTGGAACTCGTCCATGTCAGATTCATGTCAGCGTCTACGGGAGTGACGGAAGTAACAGATAACTGAATGTCGTTTCTTGCAAGCAGCCATATTTCCGTTTCGTTCAAGTCAAAGGATTGAGGCTCGATGGGCTGAACCTCAAGATACACCGTCACAGTGACACTAGCAGATACGCCACTCACTGTTGCGGTGATGACTGCCGTGCCAGGAGTTAATGCGTTGATGACGCCGTTTTCATCCACAGAGACGATGGCAGGATTAGAACTGACCCAAGTGATGGTGAGGTTCTCACGTGTGGGGAATACACTGGCGGTGATAGTACGGGTCTCACCGCATGGGAGTTCGAAATCATCCGGCAGGTCGACGGTGCAAAGAGTGCTGATGTCGAAGTCGTCGAGGTAGACCACAGGGCAACCATGTTCGGCAGCCCAATAATCGACATCGGATTCGAAGTAGCAGTAGATGGTGGCGCATGAGGGGAAGACTGCATCGCCCAGAGAGATTGTGCGATTCGGTATTATTACATTTTTAAGTTTATTACAGTCAATAAATGCACATTTGCCTATGCTTGTCACGGTTTCAGGTATAGAGATACCTGTGATATTGGAACATTCAATGAAAGCCCATTCACCGATGCTGGTTACGCTATCTGGAATCGTGAAGTTAGTTAGTCCTGAGCAGCACCCGAAAGCACTGTCTCCGATGCTTGTTACGCCCTCTGGGATGGTGATGCTTATAAGGCTGGAACAGTAGTAAAAAGTATCTTGACCAATGCTTGTTACACTGCTTGGAATAGATATACTTGAAAGGCTGGAGCAACCTGAAAAAGCACCCCACTCGATAGTTATAACGCTGTCTGGAATGGAGACGCTCGTAAGACTGGTGCATTGAGAGAAGGCACGCCAGCCAATACTAGTTACACTTTCTGGGATAGTAATACTTTTGAGACTGGAACACTTGCGGAAAGTTTCGTACTCGATGGTTGGGAGCTCATTCGGGATGGTAATGCTTGTGAGACTGGAGCAATCATGGAAAGCACCCCCGCCAATGCTTGTCACACTATTCGGAATGGTGATACTCGTGAGGCTGGAGCAGCCAGAAAAAGCATATCTGCCGATGGTGGTCACGCCGTCCGGGATGGTGATACTCGTGAGGCTGGAACAAGCTTCAAAAGCAAAGTTACCGATACTGGTTATGCTTTCCGGGATGGAGACACTTTTAAGATCAAAACAGCCATAGAAAGCAATGTTACCAATGCTTGTTACGCCATTTTTCAGGATCACTTGCTGAATGTCCGCACCCCATGGGGCTGACGAATACGCATTTCCAGATGAATATATAGAATAATAATCAGCCATCCGCCCCAGTCCCTCGATCGTCAGCACGCCCTCATCATCCAGCGTCCATGTGAGATTTGTTCCATCCCCCTCGCCGCCGCAATATCCGCTCTTCGTCTCCGCATACGCCGATGCTGAAAAAACCGCCGCGACCAGCGCGAGCACAAAAGCAATCCAAATAGTCTTCTTCATCCCAGATTCCTCCGTTCGCGCTATCGCGGCTCCGTTGACCTTCTCCTTACTTCTCAATCACCCGATTGTCCCCCAGAATCTCCGGCTTGTTCGCCATGGTGTCCTCCGCCGTGATGGGCCGGATCACCTTGCAGGGCACGCCCGCGGCGAAGCTCATGGAGGGAATGTCCCGCGTGACCACGCTGCCCGCGCCGATGACGCAGCCGTCGCCGATGGTCACCCCCGGGCACACCACCACGTTCGCGCCGAACCAGCAGTCGTGCCCGATCACCACGGGCCGGGCGTAGCACATGTGCTTCTTCTCGCCGTGTTCGTTGTACATCAGGAAGCGCTCGTCCGGCAGCATGGGGTGAACCGGCGTCACGATGGTGCAGTTCGGGCCGAAGTTGCAGTCGTCGCCGATGGTCACGGGGGCGTCGTCCTGCACGGTGAAGTTGTAGTTGATGAACACGCGCTTGCCGATGCGCGTGTGCCTGCCGTAGTGGAAGAAGATGGGGCCCTGCATGAAGCTGCCCTCGCCGAACTCGGCCAGGATGTCCTGAGCCAGGGCGGCGCGCTTCTCGGTCTCGTCCTCCCGGGCCTGGCTGTAGGCCTGGCTCAGGTTGTGGCTGCGGAGCTTGATCGCGCGCAGCTCGGGCGCGCCGGGGCTGAACAATTCGCCTTTGAAGATTTTCTGTTCCTCGGTCATGGTTTCATCCTTCCCGCCGCCCTTGGCGGCCCGCTGTTTTTTTATAGTAGACAGTATAGCACAGTTTCGCCGCCCGCGCGAGACGGTTTGATAAATTTCGGCGTAAACCGCGCGGTTTCACGAATATTTCACACGGGCGCTTAAAAAGCATGGTATAATGTCTGTCAGATACTGGCCGGCCGCCTCGCCGCGCGTCGGTTTTCGGGAGGAAACGGGATGGAACGCTTCAAGAAACTGTTCGGCGCGCAGGACATGACGGTGGGCCGGCCCCTCGTCAACCTGGCGACCTTCGCCGTGCCGCTGCTCATCGGCAACCTGGCCCAGACGCTCTATAACACGGTGGATACCATCGTGGTGGGCAAATACGTGGGCAAAAGCGCGCTGGCCGCGGTGGGCACCGCGGGGCCGATCCTGAACCTGCTGCTGCTGCTTTTCATGGGCATATCCACCGGCGCGGGCATTCTGGTGGCGCAGTATTTCGGGGCGCAGCGCCGGGAAGACCTCTCCTCCGCGGTGGGCACCTGCCTCACCCTCACGGCCATCGCCAGCCTGTCCATCATGATCGTGGGCCCGCTGATCACGCGGCCGCTCATGAGCCTTCTGGGCACGCCGGAGGACGTTTACGACATGGCCGTGGCGTACCTGAACATCATCTGCATCGGCATCATCGGCGGCGGCTACTATAACATCGTCTCCGGCGTGCTGCGCGGCATGGGCGATTCCATCTCGCCGCTGATCTTCCTGATCGTCGCCAGCGTGCTGAATATCATACTGGACATCGTCTTCGTGGCGAATTTCGGCATGACCGCCGACGGCGTGGCGCTGGCCACGGTCATCGCCCAGGGCATCTCCGGCGTGCTGTGCCTCTGGCGGCTCACCCACATGGGCGGCGCCCTCAGGCTCACCCGCGCCTCGCTCAAGCCGGACAGGGAAATGACGAAGGAAATCGTGCGCCTGGGCCTGCCCTCCGGCCTCACGCAGGCCATCTTCTCCCTGGCGGCCATCGTGGTGCAGTCGCTCACCAACTCCTTCGGCACCAGCGTCATCGCCTGCTCCGTGGTCGTGATGCGCGTGGACGGCTTCGCCATGATGCCCAACTTCACCTTCGGCATGGCCATGACCACCTTCGTGGGCCAGAACGTTGGCGCGAGGCGGATGGACCGCGTGCACGAGGGCGTGCGCGAGGGCATCCGGGTGGGGATCATCATCTCGGTGGCGCTGGTGGCGGCGATACTGCTGTTCGGCCGCAACCTGATGGAGCTGTTCACCCGGGAGGACGAGAAGGACGTGGTGGAGCTGGGCGTGCACATGCTGCGCATACTGGCCCTGGGCTACATCGCCATGGCCGTGACCCAGAGCCTCTCCGGCGTGATGCGCGGCGCGGGCGACACCATGACGCCCATGTGGGTCTCCATCATCACCACCGTCATCATCCGCGTGCCGATCGCCTACGGCATCGCCTTCTTCACCCGCTCGGAGGCCCTGCCCCACGGCACGCCCGACTGCCTGTACATCTCGCTTTTGATCTCCTGGATCATGGGCGCGCTGATCACCGTGGCGCTCTACCGCCGCGGCAAGTGGAAGGAAAAGGCCATCGTGAGGTAAAAGGGGATAAAACGACCGCCGCCGCGCTTCGTCTGAGGCGCGGCGGCGGTGTGTTTATGCAGGTGTCAGTTCAGCCCCCGGAAGCCCTTGCCGATGATCTCGCTGGAGTTGGTGATCATCATGAAGGCGTGGGGCTCGGTGCGGCGGATGAAGTTGCGCAGCTGAACGGCCTGGCTGCGCTTCATCACCGTCAGTATGACCTTGCGCGGGGTGTGGCTGTAGGTGCCCTCGGCGGTGAACACCGTGGCGCTGCGATTCAGCTGCCGGTGGATGAAATCGCAGATGGGCGCGGGGTCCTCGCAGATGATGGTGAAATACTTGCACAGGTTGATGTTCTCGATCACGCCGTCGATGACCAGCGTCTTGGCCATCAGGCCGGTGAAGGAGAACAGGCCGGTCTGGATGTCGAACACGAAGCACGCGCCAATGGTGATGAGCAGGTCCACGCAGAACAGCGCCTTGCCGATGTCCAGGCTGGTGTGCTTTTTGAGCACCATGGCGATGATGTCCGTGCCGCCGCCGGAGGCGCCCACGTTGAACAGGATCGCCGCGCTCACCGCCGGCAGCACGATGGCGAAGATCAGCTCCAGCACCGGCTCGTTCGTCAGCGGCGCGCTCATGGGGCAGAATTTTTCCAGCAGGCTCAGCACGGTGGAGGAGAGGACGCTCACGATCACCGTCTTGACGCCGAAATCCCGCCCGATGAACACAAACCCAACGACCAGCAGCAGCATGTTGATCGCGAAGTTGTACGAGCTGGCGCTCCAGGGGATCAGCCGGTTCAGCACGATGGAGATGCCCGTGACCCCGCCGAAGGAGAAGTTGTTCGGGAACTTGAAGAAGTACACGCCCGCGTCCAACACGAGGACGGCCAGCGCGAGGATGGCCCAGTCGCGCAGCAGCGCGGCCGGGCGCGGCGCGGCGGATTCGGATTTGGCCTGCATGGCGGGGAACCCCCGTTCTATCGTGAAATAAATGGGGAAACGGCGCGATACGCCGGAATCCTGCCATATTGTAATGCTTTCCCGCCGATAAATCAAGGGGGCGTTTTCATTTTTCCACAGGACAATGCCCTGCAGAAAGGTCGGCGCGCCGGTACTTCAAAAGCCCGCGGCCTGACCGAAACCTCATTTCAGCTTCGTGGGCGAAGCGGTCGCGCGAACCTTCACAAAGCCGGTGTTGCCGTTCTGGTCGTTCTGGCACCATGTGGAGAGGGAAGAATCCCAGATATAATACATGGTGTTGGCCTTCAGCACCACATTGGGGAACACGTCCCAACTGACGCCGCCCTTGACTTCGCGGCCGGTCGCCTGCCAGCGGCCGATGAGGTGGTCGTCCCAGTCGTATATGCATATGACGCCGGGCTCCGACCCCTCTCCGCCGCTGAGGTGATAGGTGGAGATGGCCTGCACCAGAATATCCTGGTCTCCCGTGATCAGATCCGGGTAGTTGAGGGGGTTGCCCTGGACCGCGTCCGCGTTCATATTGGAAAAATACACGGGATAATCATTGGGATCCTTCGTGTCGGCGGGCGACAGAGAAACGCTTTCCGCCCTGATCTGCACAAAGCCGGCGTTTCCGGACTCGGCGTTGCAGCTCCAGCCGGTGTCGGGATTGACGTCTATGTAGTACCTCTCTCCCGATTTCAGCACCATGTTGGGAAATACGCTCCAGAATGCGTTGGGGACGCCGTCCATGCTGTATCCGACGGCTTACCATGAGCCAAGGCAGTTTTCGTTCCAGTCGTAGAGGCTGATGGTTCCCGGCTCCTCCATCCCCTTGCCTCCGTTCCAGTGATAAGTGGTGACCGCTTCGAGCAGGATGTTCCCGTTTTCAACCTTAAAACCGGGGCAGTATTCCGGATGGCTTGACGTGGGGTCGCTGTTATAGTTGCTGTAATAGATCGGGAAATCATGCGGCTGGGGGTCGTTGCGGAGGCTGTTTGTATTGGCGCCGACGGTGTTCGCGACCGCCTCGACGGCGCGTATCTCAATGAAACCCGCGTCGTCGGAGCCGGAATTATGGCTCCACGTGGCCGTGGAGGAGTCTCCCACGTAGTAGCGACTGCCCGCCTTCAGCGTGATGTTCGGGAAAACGTCCCAGTATACGTTTTCAGCGCCGGAACCGGAACGCCCCACCGCGTCCCAGGTGCCCAGGCACATGCCGTCGTCGTCGAAAAGGCTGATCTCTCCGGGCGTCGCGCCCCGACCGTTGTTCCAGTGATATGTGGAAATGCACTTGACCACGATATCATCGTTGCCCACGGTGAAATCCGGCAGAAATTCCGGCTCATTCTGAACGGCGTATATGTTGAAATTGGAGTAGTACGGGGGCAGATTCAGAACCGCCGACCGGTCGGTCTCGTCCGGCGCGGCGTCCTGCGCTATGGCCTTTCCGTAGAAGCCGCAGAGCGCGTCGATGTCGGCGCCCGGATAATGGCCTCCCGTGTGACTCACGTCCGTAAGCCTCACGTACCGGAAGCTGCTCCCCGCCGGTACAATCCCGCTCATCTCTATATCGCCGTGCGATCCGGACGCCGTTCCCAGGTCATACCAGAAAACCAGATCATCGCTGACCTCTACTCTGGTATCCTCCACGGCCCCGCCCGTTTCAAAGATATACAGGTCGGGCCCCGGTCCGTCATACAGCGCCTTGTCGAACGCTACCACCAGCGTGCCTCCCGACCCCAGGCAGTATTCGCTCGTGTCGGGCGACTCATCATAATCGGGAAGGCCCAACGCGTTCTCCGGATTCTGGTTCGCTTCATAATACGCCCACGGCTGACCCGGAATGATGTCGATCACGCGGGCCGCAAACAGATCCACAGGCGCCGCGTACTCCACGCCGTTGCGGTCGATAAACGTATACACTTCGGTAGCCTGGGCTGCGGTTCCCTGGTCGTCCGGGCTTGGTTCCAGATTATCGGGCCAGGTCTTCTCCTCGACGGAGCTGTCCGCGTCGGACTGGCCCCTCTCATCCTGCGAGGAGGGAGAGTTGCGCTGCTCGCCCGTGTTCGCCTTTGAGAAAGGGTTTTCCTTTTGGCCGCCCGGATACGTCTGCGCCGTTGTCAGGCTCAGATTATCGAAGCCGAACGAACTCGAATCGTCGTCTTTCCAGATGGTCAGGGAAACGCGGGCATAGGCGGCATCCGACGGGATTGCCGTGACGATCTCATGATATTTCCATTCGTTCCCCGATTCGCTTTCCATCAGGTCGCTGATTCGGCTGCCGTCCGCCTTGCAGATGATGAGTCCCATTTCGATTTTCTTCTGAAACGCCTCCGCCTTCAGGTCCGCGCTGAGGATCAGTTTCTGCCCGCCTGCAACCTCTGACAGCGGCACATCCTGATATATGCTGGAATAGACGAGCGTTTCCCCGTCGCGGCTCGCGGCGGCGTTGTTCGCCTCGACAACCCATCCCACCATTCCGTTCTCCCAGTCCGGGTTGACGAGCAGGTTGGCGGCCGCCAGCGCGGGCAGACCGAAGAGCAGCAGACACACGATGATAAGGCTCGCCTTGACGCCGATCCCTCTGATTCCACGATCCGATCTCAACATACGATCATCTCCTTCCCGAATCGCTTTATACCCATCCAAAGAATAACATGAAAACCATGCAAACGCAAGAACTATTATGTCGATAACAGTATATAACGACAGAAAGGTCGGCGCGCTGGAAGTCTGCCGGTATATGATACGCTGCAAGCTCAGGGAGATTCTTATGTTTGTATTTATTGTACTGCTCTGTCCTGCAAACTGCAAGACAGGAGTAAAGGAGAGGCCCCGGCGGAGTTTATTTTTCCGGAGGCGTCTCATTTGTAATTTCGCTTGATGGAATGAACAGCGGAGCGCGATGAGTCAACGGCGTATGTGGTAAAAGACCCCTTCCCCTGCACCCCTTCCCCGCTCATCGCGGGGACGGGGAAAAGTTTGTTGTGGGCTTCGCCCACAGAGAGCAGGGCTCCGCCCTGCACCCGCTTCGTTGAAGCCGCTGTGCGTCCGCCTTGACCCCGGGGTCTGAGACCGGGAGGTCCCAGTGGGTGCAGGGCAAAGCCCTGCTCAGCATGGGGCGAAGCCCCATAACTATTCTTTCCCCGTCCCCGCGATGAGCGAGGACGGGGTGCAGGGGAAGGGGTGTGCACAGCATGCGCCGTTGACTCATTGCCTGTTCGCTGCGCATTTCTTCCATAAAACGCGGCCTTGCGCTCTCATTTTTTCAAATAAGACGCCCCTGTTCATTTTCCCCCTGTTAAACTCGCCGGCCACGGCCCGAAAGGGCCTGGTTAGTCTTGACTTACTCAGAGAAAAATTATTATAATACAAGGTGGTAAACGTATAAGCGGCGCTTTACGGAAGCCGCCGCGCGATTTATTGAATAAGGGGGTACCTGTCTCATGAAAAAGACCGTGGACGGCAACACTGCCGTCGGCCACATCGCGTATGCGTTCAGCGATGTGGCTGCCATCTACCCGATCACTCCCTCCTCGCCCATGGCTGAGGTCTCCGACGAATGGGCTGCCGCCGGCCGCAAGAACATCTTCGGCCAGACCGTGCGCATCGCCGAGATGCAGTCTGAAGCGGGCGCGGCGGGCGCCGTGCACGGCTCCCTGGCCGCCGGCGCGCTGACCACCACCTTCACCGCGTCCCAGGGCCTGCTGCTGATGATCCCGAACATGTATAAGATCGCCGGCGAGCTGCTGCCCGCCGTGTTCCATGTGAGCGCCCGCGCGCTGGCCTACCACGCGCTGTCCATCTTCGGCGATCATTCCGACGTGATGGCCTGCCGCCAGACCGGCTTCGCGATGCTGGCCTCCAACTCCGTACAGGAAGCCCAGGACATGGCGCTGGTCGCCCATCTGGCCACGCTGAAGGCCTCCGTGCCCTTCCTGCACTTCTTCGACGGCTTCCGCACCAGCCATGAGATCCAGAAGATCGAGGATATCGCCTACGAGGATATCGCCAAGCTGGTGGACTACGACGCCGTCGCCGCGTTCCGCGCCCGCGGCCTGAACCCCGATCATCCGCATCAGGGCGGCACCGCGCAGAACCCCGACATCTACTTCCAGGGCCGTGAAGCCGCCAACAAGTACTACGAGGCGACCCCGGCGATCGTGGAAGAGGTCATGAAGCAGGTGGGCGAGCTGACCGGCCGCAAGTACCAGCTGTTCGACTACGTGGGCGCTGCGGACGCAGAGCGCGTCATCATCGCCATGGGCTCCGGCTGCGACGCCATCGAGGAGACCATCAACGCGCTGAACAAGAAGGGCGAGAAGCTGGGCCTGATCAAGGTTCACCTGTACCGTCCCTTCTCCCTCAAGCACTTCCTGGCTGCCATTCCCGCCACCGCGAAGAAGATCGCCGTGCTGGACCGCACCAAGGAAGCCGGCTCTCTGGGCGAGCCCCTGTACGCCGACGTCTGCGCCGCGCTGCGCGAGGCGGGCCGCGACGACATCGCCGTCGTGGGCGGCCGCTACGGCCTGGGCTCCAAGGAGTTCAACCCCACCATGGTCAAGGCCGTCTACGACAACCTGGCTCAGGACGCGCCCAAGAACCACTTCACCGTGGGCATCATCGACGACGTGACCGGCACCAGCCTGCCCCTGGGCGAGACCCTGGACGTGGCCCCCGCCGGCACCGTGAGCTGCATGTTCTACGGCCTGGGCTCCGACGGCACCGTCGGCGCCAACAAGAACTCCATCAAGATCATCGGCGACCACACCGACAAGTACGCGCAGGCTTACTTCTCCTATGACTCGAAGAAGTCCGGCGGCCTGACCGTCAGCCACCTGCGCTTCGGCGACACGCCCATTCAGTCCACCTACCTGATCGACTCGGCGGACTTCATCGCCTGCCACAACCCGGCTTACGTCACCAAGTACGACATGGTCGCGCCCCTGAAGCAGGGCGGCACCTTCCTGCTGAACTGCCCCTGGACCGCCGAGGAGCTGGACGCCCAGCTGCCCGCCTCCATGAAGCGCGCCCTGGCCGCCAAGAAGGCCAAGTTCTACATTATCGACGCCGTGAAGCTGGCTTCCTCCGTCGGCATGGGCGGCCGCATCAACACCACCATGCAGGCCGCGTTCTTCAAGCTGGCCGACATCATCCCCTACGAGCAGGCGGATGAGTACATGAAGGCTTACGCCAAGAAGTCCTACGGCAAGAAAGGCGACGCCGTCGTCAAGATGAACTGGGACGCCATCGACGTGGCCATCTCCGGCCTGGTCGAGGTCAAGGTGCCCGCCGAATGGGCCGACGCCACCACCGGCGCCGAGCCCGTGAAGGTGGAAGCCACCGAGTACTTCGAGAACGTCATTTCGCCCATCCTGGCTCAGGCCGGCGACAAGCTGCCCGTGTCCGCCTTCGCGAAGGACACCGCCGCCGCGGGCGGCGTCGTGCCCACCGGCACCACCAAGTACGAGAAGCGCGGCGTGGCCGTGAAGGTTCCCCAGTGGAACATCGACGCCTGCATCCAGTGCGGCACCTGCGCCATGGTTTGCCCGCACGCCTGCATCCGCCCGTATCTGGCCACCGAGGAAGACCTCAAGAACGCGCCCGAAGCCTTCCAGACCAAGCCCGCGCTGGGCCCGGCCTTCAAGGGCTATATGTACCGCATGCAGGTCAGCCCGCTGGACTGCACCGGCTGCGAGAACTGCGCGCAGGTCTGCCCCGTGAACCAGGGCGGCAAGAAGGTCGCCCTCGAGATGAAGCCCCTGGCGACCCAGTCCGCGCAGGAAGCCAACTGGGAGTTCGCCCAGAAGCTGCCTGAGTTCAAGGGCGAGCTGGATGTCAAGAAGGTCAAGGACAGCCAGTTCAAGAAGCCGCTGTTCGAGTTCTCCGGCGCCTGCGCCGGCTGCGGCGAGACCCCCTATGTGAAGCTGATCACCCAGCTGTTCGGCGACCGCATGGTCGTGGCCAACGCCACGGGCTGCTCCTCCATCTACGGCGGCTCCGCGCCCACCTGCCCCTACACCACCAACGAAGAAGGCCACGGCCCCGCCTGGGCGAACAGCCTGTTCGAGGACAACGCCGAGTTCGGCTTCGGCATGAACCTGGCCTTCACCCAGCGCCGCGCCAAGCTGGCCGACACCGTGAAGGCGCTCATCGCCGCCGAGAACGTGCGCGAGGACATCGCGCAGGCCGGCGCCGAATGGCTTGAGAACATGAACGACGCCGCCGGCTCCAAGGCCGCGGGCGCGAAGCTGATCGAAGCCTGCAAGAACGAGACCGAAGGCTGCGAGTGCGACGCCTGCAGGCTGGCCCGCGAGGTGCTCGCGAACGCCGACCTGCTGACCAAGAAGTCCATCTGGATCTTCGGCGGCGACGGCTGGGCCTATGACATCGGCTACGGCGGACTGGACCACGTCCTGGCCCAGGGCGAAGACGTCAACGTCCTCGTGCTGGATACCGAGGTGTACTCCAACACCGGCGGACAGGCCTCGAAGTCCTCGCCGACCGGCGCTGTGGCGAAGTTCGCCGCGGCCGGCAAGCGCACCAAGAAGAAGGACCTGGGCCTGATGGCTATGTCCTACGGCTATGTGTACGTGGCTCAGGTGGCCATGGGCGCCGATCCCGCGCAGCTCCTCAAGGCTGTGACCGAGGCCGAAGCCTATCACGGCCCGTCCCTGATCATCGCCTACGCGCCCTGCATCAACCACGGCATCAAGATGAACCAGGCTCAGGCCGAGATCAAGAAGGCCGTCGCCGCGGGCTACTGGCCGATGTATCGCTACAATCCCACGCTGGAGAACCCGCTGACCGTGGATTCCAAGGATCCCACCGCCAGCTACCAGGAGTTCATCCGCGGAGAGAACCGCTACGCGTCCCTGCTGCGTCAGTTCCCGGATACCGCCGAGAAGCTCTTCACCAAGGCTGAAGAGGACGCCGCCGGCCGTCTGGCGATGTACAAGAAGCTGGCCGCGCAGTAATCGTGAGGCCGTAAGGCAAACACAAACCGCGCCTGTCGCTCGACGGGCGCGGTTTTATGATGCCCGCAAAGCCTTATGGCCTTCATTCCGCGGGCGCAAAAAGGGAACCGCCCCTCGCGGAGCGGTTCCCCGGTTGTGCGGGAGCGCTTTTTATTGCAGCGTCTCGACGAAGGCCTGCAGCTCCATGGCCAGCTGGCCGCGGGTGAGCGGCTGCTCCTCCGCGCCGGCTTCCACCTCGGGCGTCCAGGGCGCGCCGAGGCCGGCGGTGACGGAGCCGAAAAGATCGGCGCCGGAGGCGTTGGTCAGCTCCGTGGCGGCTTCCACGCCGTCGGGCACCAGCCCGTACTCGGCCAGCGTGGCCATGGCCTCGTCAACGGCGTTGGGCGCGCCGCCGATCAGCACGTACATGGCCCCGTAGAAGTCGCCGGCCGTGGCGGGATCGTCCGTTCCGAAGGCGTCGTCCGCCGCGGGGGCCATCAGGCCGTTTTCAAAGGCGAAGCGCACGGCTTCGTAGTATTCGCTGCCCTCGGCCGCGTCGGTGAATTCCACGGCGGAAGTGTCGACGGCGTTGAAGGGGTTCAGGATCACGTCGTACAGGTCGGCGTTCTCATTGATGGCGGCGGCGCTGCCGGCGGTGGAGTGGACGCCGTTCTCCCAGGCTTTCCGGTAAATCTCCGCGGCGGCCTTCACAGTTTCGGGCGTGACGGCCTTGATCGTGCGCATGTCCTCCAGCAGAATTTCCGGATCCATGCCGGTCAGCGCGCTGAAAATGGCGTTGCTCGCGCCGGTCAGCTCACCCGCGGGCATGGCCAGGGCGGAATAAGCGCTCATGATGTAGCCGTCCAGGGTGTCCTGATCCACGTCCATTTCGGCGATGCGGTCCGCCAGGGAGGCGTACACGTCGAAGGTCTCCGCCACGTTGGGGTCGCGGTAGGAAATCAGGATCATGGAGCCGTTTTCCATCACTTCATTTATAGGCGAGTACACGCCCATCTGGTCCCTCAGGATGGGGAACAGTATCTGGTCGGACACCAGCGAGGTGACGACGCTCAGGGTGGCGTCGTAATCGTCAAGGCCCATATCCTCGAGGCTGGCGAGCACGTTGTTGAACTGGATGTTGCCGTCGATGATCAGGGCTTCGCGCTGAGCGCCGGCGGGGAGGTCATAGGCCACGGCGTCCCGCTGCGCGTGATCCAGCTTCGCCAGGACCGCGTCGGCCAGGGGACGGTTCAGTCCGATGCTCTCTTCGTTGCCCGCGAAGGCCGCGACGGCTCCGTCGCTGTTGGCGAAGAAGGACTGAAGGGCTTCAAACCGCTTCGTCACCTCTTCGGGATTCTCGTTCAGCTGGGTTTCCAGGTCCTCCAGGAAGGCGTAGTAATCCAGATAGTTCAGGTAATTGTAATAGCGGTAGAAGGGATAGTCGTCCGACAGGCCGCGGTACATCATGATCGATTCCGCGTTGTTGTTGATGTCGGCGCGCACGGCGGTCTTCTGGGCCTGCACCTGGTCGATCAGTGCCTGGGTGTCGTCGAAGCGGGTGTGGAAGAGCAGCTCCTCGATCAGGTCGTAGCCCGCCGCCAGATCGTCGTCCAGGGCGTACCATTCGATATCCAGGTAGGGATGGATGCTGTCGACCATGTCCACGACGTTGACGCCGATCACATTGCCGTACAGGTAGCGGGGGATGAGCACGTCCAGCTCTTCCTTGGTGTGCGCGTCGGTGTCCAGCTGGCCCAGCAGGCGGGTGTAGAGACGCATCCAGTGAATGTCCTCCTGGGGCAGGGCGGCGGCGTCCAGGAACAGGCAGGCGAAGCCGATGCCGTCCACGCCGGCGGTCACTTCGATGTGGCGGATGTTGTTTTCGTCGGTAAAGTCGTTGACGTCGTATTCCCTGATTTCCTCGGGCAGGCTGTCCACGGTGATGGCTTTGATCTTGGCCATCAGCTCGGTGTTGTCGTCGTCATTCGGCGCGGCGTTGGTTTCATCCACGATGGCCTGCAGCTCCTCCTGGGTCATGCCGGCCTTGATTTCCGCCAGCTTTTCCTTCAGCGCGGCGTCCTGCTTTTCCTTCTCGCCGGGCGCGGGATAGGTGGTGGTGAGGGTGTAAAGGGGCTGATCCACCAGCCACTGGGCGGCCGCTTCCTTCAGCAACCCCTGCCGGTTTTCCTCGTCGATGTCGGACAGGGCGTCGACAGTTTCGACATAACAGAAGGGATCGCCCGTAACGGCGTAATTGTACATAAGGGCATACATGACGCCGAAAACCGGATCCCCGCTTTCGGAGGACAGCTTGGCGGAGATATTCAGGCTGGCCATGGCGCTGTCCACCATGTCCTGGGAGAAGCCGTTTTCGGCCACCTCCCTCAGCGCGTCGTCCACCAGCGCCTTGAAGGCCTCGCCGTCGTTCTCGTTCACGCCGGAAGCCCTGAAGAGGATGGCGTCGTCCGGTCCGGCCACTTCGCGGCCGCAGCTGACGGAGCCGGCGGGGAAAGCCTTCCGGAAGGTCTGGTTCAGCACGGAAGCGCTTCCATTCAGCATGGAGCACACGTGATCGACCAGGCGTTCCTGCGCCGTGTCGCCCTTCATGCCGGGGCAGAGGATGTAATAGAAGATCGCGGTCTGGTTGGCCGTGTTCGTTCCCTCGGCCATGGGGAAGGCGAATTCGGCCGTCACGGGTTCTGTGATGGCGGCGTAGTCCGCGTCCTCAAAGGTGAATTCCGCCTTTTCGTAGGGCGCGAAGGCGTCGTCCAGCAGGGCGAGGAACGCCGCGTAATCCTCGAACTGGCCGTAGAGCATGGCCAGGCAGTTGGAGGGATGATAGTATTTGTCGTGATAATTCTTCACTTCTTCCCAGGTCAGTTCCGGGATGGCTGCGGGATCGCCGCCATAATCATGAGTCAGCGCGGCGCCGGGGAAGGTGAGGCCGTTGGCGTTGTTCAGCGCCGTCCGCAACAGCGTCATGCTGCCCTGCATTTCGGAATAGACCACGCCCTCGTAGGTCAGTTCGCCGTCCAGATCGGCCAGGTCGTAATGCCAGGCCTGGGTGCGGTAGATGCCCTCATCCGTCATGATGAGCGGATGGAAGCAGGAGTCCACGTAGTAATCCGCCAGATGGAGCAGCTGCTCTTCGGACAGGGAAGCCAGCGGATAGCAGGTGCAGGCGTCGGTGGTATAAGCGTTTATGAAGGTATTGTAGGTCTGATAGCAGATATTGAAGAACACGGAGTTGGAGGGATACTTTTCCGAGCCGAACAACGTGGCGTGCTCGAACACGTGCGGCAGGCCGGTGTCGTCGACGGGCCGGGTGCGGAAGCCGAGCTGGAACGCCCGGTTGGTATCCTCGTTGGCGATCCAGAGCAGCTTTGCGCCGGTCCTCTGATGCTCGAAAAGCACCAGCTCCGCGCCGACCAACGGGAAATCGCGGATCTCAATCACTTCAAAGCCGTTCACCACGTCCCCGACCCGGGGCAGGGCACCGGCCTCCTGGGGCAGCGCTTCCGCGAGGCCCGAAACGCAGGAGAGCGCCAGAGCCAGCGTCAGCAGGAGAGAAAGGAACTTCTTCATAGGTAACCTCCTCATGCAGGATGAAATGGGTTTTCCAGCAAATTATAGCATAACACGCCCTGAAAGTCATCTGTTTTGTGTTGATTCATGGCGATTTTTAATTTTCGGTGAGAAAAATGACGCCGTCCGTCCCGCGGGCGCCAAATCATTTGACAACGCCGCTTTATTTCCATTATAATGCAGGGGACGGGAAGACCCGGCCAGATCGAAGGACGGCGGAGGCGAATACCCTGTGAAAGACGAAAGGATCCATTCCACCCTGTTGGCCCTGGTGGGCGGATACATGCTGTACAGCGCGTATCACCTGCTGGAGAACATGCGCGGGGGGAAAGACGACATGTCGCCGGCGCTGTTCGCGGTCCTGATCGCGGCGTTCGCGCTGGCGGGGATCGCCGTACTGATCTACGCCTGGATCATCTGGCGCAGGCGCGGCAAATGAACAGAACAAATTCTGAGAAAAATAATGCAAAAAATGATGGGCGCGCCGCAAAAATCGCCTTTACAAATCCGGTTGATCCGTTATATAATAATCGCAGATTTTCCCGATTATGATCAATTCGGGAAAGGAAAAGGAGATGTATGCCCCATGAAAAAGTTTGTTTCCCTGTTACTGGTCCTGACCCTGGTGCTGAGCGTGTTCGCCGTGGCTTCCGCGGAAGGCGCCAAGAAGGTGGGCATCGCGATGCCCACCAAGTCTCTGGAGCGTTGGAACAGCGACGGCGAGTATCTGGACGAGCAGTTCAAGGCCGCCGGCTATGAGACCTTGGTCGTGTATTCCGACAACGACGTCAATAAGCAAGTGAACGATATCCAGAATCTGCTGGCTGAAGACGTGGACATGCTTCTGATCACCGCCGTGGACGGCCAGGCCCTGAACACCGTGATGGATGAAGCCGCCGAGAAAGGCGTCATTGTCATCGCTTACGACCGCCTGATCATGCACGACGCTGTCTCCTATTATGTTTCCTATGACAACTACACCGTTGGCAAGCTGCAGGGCGAATTCGTGGAAAGCGCGCTGGATCTGGCCAACGCCGGCGACAAGACCTTCAACATGGAGTTCACCGCCGGCGACCCCGCCGACAACAACGCGGGCTACTTCTTCAACGGCGCTTATGACGTGCTGAAGCCCTACATCGACAACGGCACCATCAAGGTCGTGTCCGGCCAGACCGAGTTCCAGCAGGTGGCGACCGCCCAGTGGAACACTGACACCGCCCTGGATCGCGCCCAGAATCTGCTGGCTTCCTACTACGCCGACGGCACCGTTCTGGATGCCTGGCTGTGCTCCAATGACTCCACCGCCGCGGGCGTTGCCCAGGCCATCGAATCCGACTACGCCGGCGACAACGTCGTGATCGTGACCGGTCAGGACGCCGACGACGTGAACCTGGTGAACATCTATGAAGACAAGCAGACCATGTCTGTCTACAAGAACCTGGGCAACGAAGTGATCGTGACCCTGGCCGTTGCCAAGGCCGCGCTGGAAGGCGAAATTGACGGCGAACAGCTGGCCACCACCTTCGGCATCGAGTGCGACTTCGATACCGAATCCTATGAGACCACGCCTGGCAACAAGTGCCCCTCCTTCCTGCTGGTGCCCACCGTCGTCACCAAGGACAACATGCAGGTTCTGGTCGACACCGGCTTCTATGCCTGGAACGCCGACAACACCTATGTGCAGAAGGTGAAGTAATTCTCCCTGCGCCACACGGTGTAAATCAACCATAGCACCAATAGGGCGGGGCGCAGCCCCGCCCTTTTTTCAGGGAACGGCGGCTATTCAACCGGCGGAAGGAGGAAGCGCGCTTGGCTGACGTGATTCTGGAAATGAAGAACATCACTAAGGAATTTCCCGGCGTGAAGGCACTGGATAACGTGAACTTGGTGGTGGAGCGGGGAGAGATTCACGCGTTGATCGGCGAAAACGGCGCGGGAAAATCCACGCTGATGAACGTGCTCTCCGGCATTTATCCCTACGGCACGTATTCTGGAGAAATCTACTACAACGGCAAGCTGTGCCAGTTCAAAACGCTCAAGGAATCCGAAGCGCAGAACATCGTTATCATCCACCAGGAGCTGGCGTTGATCCCGTTTCTGTCCATCGGGGAGAACATGTTCCTGGGCAATGAATTCAAAAACAAGGCCGGCTACATCGACTGGAACAAGACCTACGCCGAGGCCGAAAAGCACATGAAGCAGGTGGGCCTGCAGGAATCCGCCCACACGCTCATCAAGGACATCGGCACGGGCAAGCAGCAGTTGGTGGAAATCGCCAAGGCTTTTTCTAAAAATGTGAAGCTCCTGATCCTGGACGAGCCCACATCCTCCCTGAACGACGAGGACGCCAAGATGCTGCTCGACCTGCTGATGGAGTTCAAGAAGCAGGGGCTCACTTCCATCATCATCACCCATAAACTGAACGAAATCATCTACTGCGCCGACAAGGCCACGATCCTGCGCGACGGCGCGACCATCGAGACCCTGGTCAAGGGCGTGGACGAATTCAGCGAGGATCGCATCATCAAGGGCATGGTAGGGCGTCCCATGGAGGATCGCTACCCCGCCCGCGCGCACCGCGTGCAGAACGAGGTGAGCCTGGAGGTCAGGGACTGGACGGTGCACCATCCGCTGTATCCGGAAAAGGTCGTGGTCAACAAGGCATGCTTCAAGGTGCACAAGGGCGAGGTCATCGGCTTCTCCGGCCTGCAGGGCGCGGGCCGAACGGAGCTGGCCATGTCCATATTCGGCCGGAGCTACGGAACCAACATTTCGGGCAAGCTGTTCATCCACGGCAGGGAAACGCAGCTCAGGAATCCCGAGGCGGCCATTCACGCGGGCCTGTCCTATGTGACGGAGGATCGCAAGACCAACGGACTGCTGCTCAATGAGAGCATCCGCTTCAACACCACGCTCTCCCGGCTGGACAAGGTGTGCAACAACGGCATCATCGACCGCGACAAGGAGCGGGTCGCCGCGGAGCGCATGAAGGACGAGATGGGCACCAAGACGCCCTCCATCGAGCAGAAGGTGGGCAACCTCTCCGGCGGCAACCAGCAAAAGGCGCTGCTGGGCAAATGGATGTTTACCGAACCCGACATCCTGATCCTGGACGAGCCCACCCGCGGCATCGACGTCGGCGCGAAGTACGACATATACTGCCTGATCAACCAGATGGTGGATCAGGGCAAGTCCGTTATCATGATCTCTTCGGAAATGCCGGAGCTGCTGGGCATGTGCGACCGCATTTACGTCATGAACGAAGGCAATCTGCTGGCGGAGCTGGACGCGAAGGAAGCCACGCAGGAGACCATCATGGGCTATATCCTGCGGGATGGCAGGTAGTTTTTTACACCGTATCCGGCAGAATCAATAAGAAGGAGTGACGCTTCATGGCAGCGAATCCCACGACGCCCGCTGTCGCTCAGGAGAGCGGCAAGACCAAGGTCCTCAAGTTTCTCACAAAGAATTCCATGACCATTGCGCTGATCGCAGTGTTCATCCTGTTTTACTTCCTGACGGGCGGCCGGCTGCTCTATGCCCAGAACATGAGTAACCTGCTGCTGCAGAACGGCTACGTGCTGGTGCTGGCCTGCGGCATGCTGCTGTGCATCCTCACCGGCGGCAACATCGACCTGTCCGTGGGTTCGGTGGTCTGCCTGACCGGCGGCCTGGCCGCCGTGCTGAGCACCAACCTGGGCTGGAACGCCTACCTGACCGTCGCCCTGTGCCTGCTCGCGGGCCTGGTCGTGGGCGTCTGGCAGGGCTACTGGATCGGCTACGTGCGCATCCCGCCGTTCATCACCACGCTGGCCGGCATGTTCATCTTCCGCGGCATCGGCCGTCTGGTGCTGGACAGCAAAACCGTCGCCGTGAAGGACGCCGCGTTCACCAACCTGTTCACGTCCTACATCAATATCCCCGGCCTGGATGTGATCTCCACCAAGGCCAATCCGGTGGACAATCCCCACATCTGGTCGCCCCTTGTGATCGGCGCCGTCGTGGTCGTGGTGATCCTGCTGATGACCGCCCGCTCCCGTCTCAACAAGAGCAAGCACGGCTATCATCAGAACAGCCCCCTGATGGACTACGGCAGGGCTGTGGTCGTCAGCGCGCTGATCATGTGGTACTGCTATCTGCTCAGCCAGTACAAGGGCATTTCCGTCATGCTGGTGTGGGTGCTGGCCATCTGCCTGATCTACTACTTCATCACCTCGAAGACGGCCTTCGGGCGCTACTTCTACGCGGTGGGCGGCAATGAAAAGGCCACCCGCCTGTCCGGCATCAACACCAACAAGGTCTACTTCCTGGCCTATTCCAACATGGGCCTGCTGGCGGGCCTGTGCGGCCTGTTGTGCCTGGCCCGCGTCGGTTCCGTCTCCGGCCAGACGGGTACCTCCTTTGAGATGGACGCCATCGCCTCCTGCTTCATCGGCGGCGCTTCCGCTTACGGCGGCAGCGGCACCATCGGCGGCGTGGTCATCGGCGCCATGCTGCTGGGCGTGCTGAACATGGGCATGTCCATCATGGGCATCACCGACTCCTGGCAGTATGTGGTCAAGGGCGGCGTGCTGCTGGTGGCCGTCATCTTCGACGTGGTGTCGAGCCGCAAGTCCGGAAGATAAACCCACAGGGCGTTAAGGCGCGGCTCCGTTACGGCGCCGCGCCTTTTTGATATGAAAAGAGGGAAAGGGGAAAGGCGTCCATGAAAACCTGTTGTGAGAGGCTGCGCGATCTTTTCGATGAATACGAAGTGGCTGTCCGTCAGGCCGACGCCCATCGGCCTTTGGGCAGCGGCCTGCTCGGCATGGGCCCCAAGCGGGGCGACGATCCCTGTCACGAGGCCTTTGACCGGCAGATCGCGGCGCTGTGCGGGGAAATCGCGGCGGACCGGCCCCCCGCCGAGGAGGTGGGGGACGCGGTCGAGCTGCTGCTGCGGGCGGAGGACGACCGGGCGTGGCCGGAATACACCCGATGGATGCTCATTGCCGTGCAGCGCCACGCGCTGCCCCTGATCCCGCTGCTCCCCGAGGCGCGGCGGCAGGCCCTGTACGCCTGGTATAAGAAGCGCTATCCAACCTTCCGGCGGCTGCCCGTCCAGCAGCAGCTTCTGAAGGCGTTCCAGAGCGATCAAGGTTTCCCGGCGCGGAAATGACGGGGGAACGCTGAGTTTTTCAAAAAGCCCTCAAATTTTTAATATCGTCTTTACAAATGCCCTCAAGAAGACTATAATGTGTTCATGACATTTGAGGGTCCGGCGGTCGCGAGGTGGCCGGGAACGATCAACAGGGGGACTGAACATGTTATCTCATCTGGTAAGCGCCAATCCGTTTTCTCCTTTGGAGATGATCATACGGATCTTCATCGCCGTCATGACCGGATGCGTGGTCGGCATAGAGCGCGAATATAAGAACCGGCCGGCGGGCCTGCGCACCCACGTGCTGGTCAGCCTGGGGGCCTGCATCATCGCGCTGATCGAGTGCATCTTCATGCACGCGATCGACGACGCGACCAACGTCCCGATCACGTATAATTTCGGCCGCATGTCCGCGCAGGTCATCAGCGGCATCGGCTTTCTCGGCGCGGGCACGATCTTCATGTCCGAGCGGAAAATCGGCGGCCTGACCACGGCGGCTTCCCTGTGGAACACCGCCTGTCTGGGCCTGGCGACGGGATACGGCTATTACTGGATGAGCATCATCGGATGCCTTCTGGTGCTGGCCGTGCTGCTGAGCCTGCAAAAGATCATCCCGGTCAATTCGCTCAAGCGCGTCGAGGTGCGCTTCACCAACCGGCGGGAGACCATGCAGTACATCAACGAGTTCTTTGAGAAATCCGGCATCAAGGTGCTCAACCTGGATTTCCACATCGAGACCGCGGGGGACAGGGGCGTGGGCGACCAGAGCCTGTACACCAACATCTACACGCTCCACCTGCCGTCCTCGCTGAACTATACCGACGTCATCAACTACCTGGCTTCCTACCCGAACATCCAGGTGGTGAGAGCCACCAATACCTGACGCGGCATCGCCTCCTCCGGGGTCAGCGCCACCACGCTGGCCCCTTCTGTATTGTTAGAATTAATCGACCGCTCTGTACAAATAACCCGAGCGGTGATATGATATAAACAAGTGCACGCCCTTCCGCCCGGACGGAAAGGCGCGCCCCTCCGGCAGAAAGGAATTCACATCTATGCGTTCATTGCGACTGAGATTGTCCGCCGTCTGCGCAGCGGTTTTGCTTTTGTTCTACGGCGCGCCCGGCCTGGCGACGCGGGCCACGCCCACGCCTTCCCCCACGCTGCCGCCCTTCGACGCCTCGGTGCCGAGCTACAGCGAAGACCACCCCGAAGCGCTCACGCCCGATCAGATCTACGCCCAGTCCTTCATCCTCATCAATCAGGACGACAACCGGGTGCTGCTTGAAAAAAACGCCGACGTGCGCATGAACCCGGCCAGCACCACAAAGATCATGACGCTGCTGCTGGCCGTTGAATTCGGCAACCTGAACGAGGTTTACCGCATCCCCGCGGCCGCGGAAGACATCCCCAAGGACTCCTCGGTGGTGCCTGTGACGGTGGGCGAGGAAATGACGATGCTCGACCTGCTCTACGGCATGATGCTCCGCTCCGGCAACGACGCCGCCAACGCGGTCGCCTGGCTGGTGGGCGGCACGGTCGAGAACTTCGTGAACATGATGAACGCCAAGGCCGCCGAGCTGGGCTGCACCGGCACGCATTTCGTCAACCCCCACGGCTACACCGCCGACGGCCACTACACCACCGCCCGGGATCTGGCCGCCATCACCCGGGCCGCCATGGAAAACGCCACCATCCGCCGCATCGTGGGCACCGGCCAGTACACCATGGCCGCCACCAACCTGCGGGAGGAATACGTCATCCAGAATTCCAACCTGATGGTGGTCTATGGCAGCGAGTTCCGCTATTCCGGCGCCACAGGCGTCAAGACCGGCACCACCAGCGCCGCGGGCCAGTGCCTCATCAGCGCCGCCGAGAAAAACGACGTGCGGCTGATCTGCGTCACGCTCAAGAGCACCACGGCCTTCACCAACGCCAAGTGGCAGGACGCCAAACGGCTGCTCAACTTCGGCTTCTCCCAGTACCACACCTACACCTTCGCCGAGCTGTACGACATGCTGAACCTGACCGTGCCCATCTCCGGCGCGGTGAAGGACGACGCCTCCGGCGGCGTGGTGCGGCTCAACGCGCTGATCAACCGCTCCGCCGTCTATGAGGTGACGACCCACGTGAGCAACGCCGAGGCGCTCCTGGCGTCCTTCAAGGACAACCTGACCATCGAATACAGCCACGACTTCAAGGCCCCCGTGTCGGTGGGCACCGTCATGGGACGGCTCACCTTCACCCCGGAGGAGGGGGAGGTCGTCACCGCCGTGCTGGTGTCCGACCGCGACGTGAGCGCCGCGCCGGCCGCCCCGTCGGATCTTTTCGGCAATCTCCTGGGAAGCGTGCCCCAGTGGGTCTATATCGCGGCGGGCTTTCTGCTGCTGTTTCTCGTGATCCTCATCATCTCGCGCATCATCGCCCGCATAAGCCGCGCCCATCAGCGGGCCGTGGCCCGGAAGCGCGCCCGGGAGCGCGCCAGGCAGCGCGCCGCCAAAGCGCGGGCCATGCGCCGCCAGCGCCGGGCGTGAAAAACGGAGGCATACCGTGAACAAAACCAGGATCATCCGCGCCAGCGTGACCGTCCTCACGCTGGCGCTGGCCGTTGCGCTGATCGCCTCGGCTCTGGCGCTGTACCTGGGCGGATCGGCGCGCCGCGAGGCCGCGAACACCCATGCCGCCCCCCCCTTTACGCGGGAGGACGCCGCACAGGCGCTGCGCCGCCTCGCGCCGCTGGGGCTGGCCTGGCTGGCCACCCTTCTGGCCGCTGCCCTCACCGGCATCCTTACGCCCGCCCGCGGGAACGCGCCCGGCGGGAAGCGCGTCCGCATGCGGGGGCAGGAGGAGACGAAAAAGCGCGCCGCGCTGCGGGCCGGGCTGTATGGCCTCGCCGCGCTGCTGGTGGCGCTGGGCGTGTTGAACGGCGGCCTGAACGACGTGCTCGTGAAGGCCATCAATATTTGCACGGAGTGTATCGGCCTTGGATAAGATCAGAGCATGGTGGCGGCGGCATCGCCCCACCGCCCGCCGCCTCGCGCAGCTGTACGCCGCCGTGCTGTACAACGCGCACATCAGGGGCTTTATAGAGGGAAAAATCTACACGGGGCCGGCGAAAGCGGTGTGCGCGCCCGGCCTCAACTGCTACTCCTGTCCCGGCGCGATCGCAGCGTGTCCTCTGGGCGCGCTTCAAAACGCCGTCGCCGCCTCGGCCAGCCGGCCCGCGTTTTACGTCGTGGGCATGTTGATGCTGTTCGGGCTGACGCTGGGCCGCGTGATCTGCGGCTGGCTGTGCCCGGTGGGGCTGATCCAGGAGCTTCTGCACCGCCTGCCCACGCCCAAATTAAAAAAGAGCCGACTCACGCGGGCGCTGAGCGGACTGAAGTACGCCGTGCTGGCCGTGTTCGCGCTGCTGATTCCGCTGATCTACGCCGCGCGGCGCACGCCGCTTCCGGCGTTCTGCAAGTACATCTGTCCCGCGGGCACCCTCGAGGGCGCGGTGGGCCTGCTCTCGAATCCCGTCAACGCGGACAAATTCAGCATGCTGGGCGGGCTCTTTACCGGCAAATTCGTCATCATGGTGGCGATCTTCGCGGCGTGCGTGTTCGTCTACCGGGCCTTTTGCCGCTTCCTGTGTCCGCTGGGGGCGATCTACGGCCTGTTCGCCCGCATTGCGCTCATGGGCGTGCGGGTGGACGAAGCCTCCTGCACCGGCTGCGGGGCCTGCGCTCGCGCCTGCCCGGTGGACATCCGCCATGTGGGCGACCATGAGTGCGTGCACTGCGGGCTGTGTATAGACGTGTGCCCCGAGAAGGCCATTTCGCTGAAAGCGGGCCGCGTCGTGCTGAAGGGGCCGGAAATCGCCGGAAGGGAAGGGGGCGTTGCGAAATGATCCCGCGCAGTATGTCCCGAACGCTGCGGGGCCTGGCGCTCGCCGGGCTGTGCGCCGCGCTGTTCTGGTTCAACCGGCCGGAGGCCGCGCCCGTGGAGGCGTCCGTGGGCTATGAGGCCGGCGAGCGGCTGCCCGCCTTCACGATCGAGCAGACGGACGGCGCGCTCTTTTCTCTGGAGGAATGCCGGGGCCGGGTGGTGGTGATCAACCTGTGGGCGACGTGGTGCGCGCCCTGTGTGGGCGAGCTGCCCAACTTCGACCGGCTGCAGGCGGCCCATCCGGACGACGTGGCCGTTCTGGCCATCCATTCCAGCCTCATCACCGACGATCCCGTCGCCTACCTGGCGGATTTCGACTACGGCATCGCCTTCGCCGTGGACGAAGACGGCGCGGTCATTGCCTCCCTGGGCGGCTCGACCATGCTGCCGCAGACCGCCGTGTTGGATCGGGACGGGGTCGTTCGCTACAACAAGGTGGGCTCCCTGACTTACGAGGCGCTGGAGGAGCTGGTGTCGGCGGCGGCCCGGTGAGATACGCCCCCAGCGCTTATTCCTCCAACCACCCGGCCGCTTCGGCAAACGCATCCGCCAGGCGCGCGGCGCAGGCCGGGCCCACGGAGTTCGTCTCCTCGTAATGATCCTCGCCCCGCCTGTCCATGGTACGGCTCAGGTAGGGCGTCTTTTCGTTGAGCAGGAAATCGCTGGGCGGGATGATGTAGCCCAGCTCGTCGTTGGCCAGGCCGACGATCAGCAGCCGGCCCAGGCCGTGTTCCGCGGCGATTTCATTGAGGGGCTTCGGGTTGACGCCCTCCGGATTCGCGTCGCCGTAGGCCGCGCCGCTGGCCAGCTCGGGAAAGAGCTCCCCCGGGAGGAAGGCGATGGTCAGGCCGTCCAGCCCCAGGAGCGTCAGTTCCGTCTGGACGCCGAAGCCCGTGGCGCTCTGGAAAGGCAGCGACGGGTTTTTCAGGATCCCCAGCGCCTTATAGGCCAGGAACACCGGATTGTCCAGCGGAACGACGAAAGGCTGGCGGCACAGCTTCATGCCCGGCGAGACGGCCGTTTCCGATTCTTCGGCGATGGACAGGGCGTAATCCACGAGCTTTCCGGCCGTGATTTTCAGGTTTTCCACGGGGGACGCCGAGGCGTTGACGAATTCCCTTGTCATGATCAGGCCGCCGACCGCGCCGGGGAGGAACATCGCCCCGTCGCCCGTCGCCTCCGCAACGCCGTCGCAGAGCAGCCCCGGATAATCGCGGCTCAGGCGGGTGTTGCCGCCCCGCAGCGACTCCGCGTGCGCGCCGTAGAACAGCAGGCGAAGGCCCGGCGCGCCGTCCAGCGCAGCGAAGCGGAGCTGATACAGGTTTTCGTCGTAAACCGTGGGATAGCGGGAGTCCCTGTACATGTTCTCCGTTTTGACCAGCCCGAAGCGGAGGGACGCGGGATGGGTCCCCGCCGCGGCTTCCCCGGCGGCTTCGCAGGCCGCCCTCACCAGCGCCTCCATATAGGCCTTGTTCTTGCCGTCCTGCATGACCGGCCCCCAGAGGCCGAGGGTATCCGGCCCGGCGTGGGTATGGGTCGCGAAGACGTTGACCGACTGGCAGCCGGGGATGTCCTTCAGCGCGTCGCGGATGGTCCCCACCGTGCCGCTGTCCAGAGCCACGCAGTCGACGCCGATGATCAGCGCGCCTTCGCCCCCGTCGTCCAGCCACACGGCCCGGGCCTCGCACCAGTCCAGCGTTTCGCTGATGTGGACCCCGTTGTGATACCCGGCGATATACAGCGACTGAACCTCGGATTCCGGAAAGAGGATCTGCCGGCGGCCGAAGCCGAAATGCCATTCCTTCATATTCTCACCTTCTTCACCCTGGGCGAGCGGCGGCGGCAGGACCGCCGTCAGGCACAGCAAAGAAATCGCGATCAGGCGAAGGAGCGCCGAAAGGGTCGTCCTTCCCTGGCAAAACCATGCTTTTCTCATCATATGAAAACCTCAAAGGCCCGCACCCGATGATGGGATGCGGGCCTTGCGCGTTTCTTGTGCCTTCGCCTGCCGGCGGATTACTTCACGCCCTTGAAGCGATCGTAGCGGGCCTGGTACACGCCGATGACATCGTCGAGGCCCAGCGCCTTCAGCTCGTCCAGGTAGGTGTCCAGCTTGTCCAGATCCTTGTCGCCCTTGACCAGGTCGATGAACAGGTCGGTCATGGCCATGTCGAGGTCGGTGGAGTACATATCGAGGATGTCGACTTCCTCGTCGGTGGGCAGGGCCAGGTAGGTGGCGATGTTGGTCTGGTACATCACGGAGTCCTTCTGCTCCATGGCGTCCCAGGCCAGCAGGCGCAGCTCGCGGCGCTTGCCGGTCGGGTCGGCCTCGTCGTCCTTAGCGAGCAGATCCTGGCCGTAGGCGCTGGCCTCCACGTCGGCCGCGGTCTGGAAGGTGCCGACCTTCTCGCCGTTGAAGGTGAAGTAGGTGCTGGCCATGTCCAGAACGGGCAGGTTGGCGCGGTCCATGTAGAAGCGGCCGCTGCCGAAGCCCTTGGCGATGACGTCGTCGGCGGTCCAGCCGGTGGTCAGGCTGTTCTTGTTGCCGTTCTCGTCGATCTCGAAGTCATTCCCCTCCAGGCCGTCGCGGTTCCAGCTCCAGTAGTCCTCGGTGAAGAAGAAGTCCAGGAGCTTGGCGGCGGCTTCAACGTCGATGGAGCTCATCATGGCGTAGTAGCCGGTGTAGATGGAGGTGTTGTAGTCGCCGCGGGTGGTGGGGGTCAGGCCCTCCACGCCCTGCAGGCTGATGGGACGGTAGTCGGCGTTCTCATCGCCGGTGAGCTCGTCGCGGGTGTACATTGCGGCGGTCTGATAGTACATGGCGCCGATGTTGTTCTGCGCGATCAGGGCCTGGGTGTCGGTGGTGTACAGGGAGCCCTTGTCGGCCAGGGACAGAACGCCCGCGTCAACCATCTTCTTGATGAACTCGATGTAGCCCTTGAAGCCGTCCTGGTAGAAGACGGTGGTCAGCTTGTCGGTGTTCGGGTCCAGGCCGATGGGGTTCATGATCAGGCCGTACCAGCCGGCGATGCCGCTGTGGCGCAGCAGGCTCAGGTCGGTGGCGAACATGGCCTTCTCGTCGCCGATGCCGTTGCCGTTGGCGTCATTGTCGCGGAAGGCGACCATCGTGTCGACGAACTCGTCGATGGTGGTGGGCATGGGCAGGCTCAGCTTATCCAGCCAGTCCTGACGGATGCCGACGGAGTAGGCGCCTGTCCAGCCCTTGATGTTGAAGGGGCCGGTCAGCAGGCCCTGCAGCACCCAGAAGGTGCCGTCCGCGCCGGTGCCGGCGTTGCGGATGGCGGCGTATTCGCCGTCGGGGGCCAGGAAGCCCGCCGCGGTGCCGTTGCTGTGCTCCAGAACGGCGTCGACGCTGGTGAGCATGCCGCGCTTGATGAGGTTGTTCAGCGTTACGGCGTCGATTTCCAGGAACATGATGTCCGCCAGGTCAACGCCCGTCGCCAGACGGGTGGTGATGGTGGTGGCGTACTGGTCGGATTCGACGTAGTCCAGCTTCAGGTCGATGCCCAGCTCCCGGGTCTTCTCCATCACCCAGGCGTAGGCGGCGGAGTTCGGGAAGTAGCCCATGCGGGCGCTGCCCTGGTTGTAGCCCAGCACGGTCACGGTGGTCAGATCCTCCGCCGAGGCGGGGGTGAACGCGCCCATGGAGAGCATCATGGCCAGCGCGACGGCCAGTGCCAGAATGTTGCGGAATTTCTTCATACGTTGTTCCTCCTTGTCGCTTTTATAATCGGGCGTTCCGGCGCCCGGTTATTGCTTCCTGAAACGGGCGGGACGTCACTCCTTCAGCGAACCCAGCATGACGCCCTTCACGAAGTACTGCTGGAAGAAGGGATAGGCGATCAGCATGGGGAGCGACGAGATGATGATGATGGTGTACTTCAGCTGGTTGTTTGAAATCTGCTGCTCCTGCGCCATGCGCAGCGCCTCGGCGTCGTCGAAGATGGCGTTGGCCAGCTGGCCGGTCTGCTCGATCAGCACGCGCCGCAGATACAGCTGCAGCGGCTGCCAGGCGCGGTCGGTGATGTAGATGGAGGCGTGGTACCAGCTGTTCCACACGCCGATGATGGTATAGAGCGCGATGACCGCCAGGATGGGCTTGGAGGTGGGCAGGAACACGTTCCAGAGGATGCGGTAGCTGTTCGCGCCGTCGATCTTGGCCGATTCGCGCAGTGATTCGGGAATGCTGTGGAAATAGCTCCTCACCAGGATGATATACCAGATGGAATACGCGCCGGGGAGGATCAGCGCCCAGGGCGTGTTGTACAGGTGCAGCTTGGTGGAGAGGATGAACTCCGGGATGATGCCGCCGGTCACGTACATGGGAATGAGCAGGAAATACGTGACGAATTTCCGCCCGTAGAGCTTCTTGACGGTGAGCGGGTAGGCCACCAGCACCGACGTGGTCAGATTCAGCAGAGCGCGCACCGAGCAGTACATGACGGTGTTGCGGTAGGCGATCCACAGTTTCACGTCGGAGAGGATGCGGCGGTAGCCGTCCGTGAAGAAGCCCTTGGGCCACCAGTACACGCGCATGGTGAGCGCCTCGTGGGGCGTGCTCAGGGACAGCACCAGCACGTAGTACATGGGATAGATGGTGACGAAGGCGATCAGCGCCGCCACGGCGTAGATGACGGCCGTGCCGAGGGGGCTGCGGTCGCGGATGCGGTTGCGCTTTTGAAGCTCCTTCAGCTCAGCCCGGTTTTTTCCGAAAAGATCCATGCGCGCACCTCCTTACCACAGGCCGCTGCCCGTCAGCTTGTTGCTGACCCAGTTGGCCGTTGACGTCAGCGCGAAGGCGATGACCGACATGAACAGGTTGACGGCGGTGGTATAGCTGAACTTGCCGCCCTGGATGCCCAGGCGGTAGACATAGGTGCCGATGACGTCGGCGGTCTTGTAGGTCGAGCTGTTGTAGAGCAGCAGGATCATATCCGTGTTGGAGCTGAGGATATGGCCCACGCTCATGATGAGCTTGATGGCAATGACGGCTTTCAGGCCGGGCAGCGTGATGTGCCAGATCTGGCGCATGTGGCCGGCGCCGTCGATGCGCGCCGCCTCGTACAGCGACGGGTCGATGGAGGACAGCGTGGAGAAATAGAGGATGCTCTCGAAGCCGAAGCCCTTCCAGATGGTTGTCACCGTGTAGATGGCGGGGAAGTAGGCCGGGTCGGTCATGTACTCGTAGGGCTGCGCGCCGAAGGCGGCCAGCAGGTTGTTGATGATGCCGTTCACATCCAGGAACGAGATGGCCATGCCGGCCACCACCACCGAGGACACGAAATAGGGCAGGTAGCTGCAGGTCTGAACGACCTTTTTAAAGCGCAGGTTGTTGACCTCGTTCAGGAACAGCGCGAAAATGATCGGCACCCAGAAGGTAAAGGCGATCGACAAAAGGCTCAGGCGGATGGTGTTGGTGAGCAGCCGGGTGAAGTAGATGCTGTTGATGAACTGCTGGATATGCTTAAGGCCCACCCAGTTGGCCGGATCGAAGAAGGGGCTGCCGGGCAGGTAATTCTGGAAGGCGATGATGACGCCCCACAGCGGGATATAGGAAAAGATGAATATAAGCGCCAGCACCGGCAGCATCATCAGCCAGACTTCCACGTTTTCCCTGACGATGTCCTGGCGGAATTTCTTCTTTTTTGAGGGCTGCAAGGCCGCCGGTTTGCTGATTTCTGCCATGGGAACGCCTCCTTGACAGCGGGATCGGGCGTTACGGCTTTTCCGAACGTTAATGGTATGATAACACAGGACGGTCATAAAGTCAATGACTGGCGCTCAGCTTTGCATGGCCGCGCCCGGTCCGCAGGCCGGTGAAGAGCGCCTCACGGGTTCAGGGTAAAGCGGTATTCGCCCGCGCCGTACTCGCGGCCGCCGTATTCGGCCTTCATGCCCGCAGGCACGCGGAAAAAGAGCTCGACGCCCGCCGCCGTCCGCCGCCAGGAGACGGAAACGGTTCCCCGCGCGGTCTCCTGAGAGGCTTCGCAGAAGCTCAGCGCGCCGATGAAGGCGGGCTCAATGCGCGCACGGCCGAAGCCCGGCCCGGCGCAGCGGATACCGCCCGGCGTCTTGATAAGCCAGGACATGAAATCCGAGTACATGTGATGGTTGCGGGAATCGCGGTCGCCCCACATCTCCCAGAGGGTGGTGGCGCCGCCCTTCAGCCAGTCCATGTAGCCCGGGTACCCCTCGGCGGTGACGACGCGCCAGGCGTATTCCTCGAGCCCGCAGCGGTTCAGCGCCCGGTACAGGTGCCGCAGGCCGACCATGCCGCAGCTGTGATGGAAATCGCGCTCTTCCACGAGCCGCTTGAGCTGACCCGCCAGCGGGCGGAGGTCGTCGTAGAGGTCGTGGCTGATGGTCAGGGCCACCGCGCTCATGACGTCGGAGACGCAGGTCCCGTCCGCCTTCAGCCACTGGCGCTTGTACTGCGATTCGCGCCTGACGGTCTCCGCTTTCAGGGCCGCCGCCTCGCCCGCTTCCCCGGCAAGGGAAGCGGCCAGCGCCGCGATGCGCAGGAACTTCACCCGGAAGGCCGAGTTGATCAGCCTGCGGGGCGTTTCCTGCGAGCCCTCAGGCCGGGCCCAATCGTCCAGGCCGAAGTCCACCTGTCCGTCGGCCTCCTCGCGCGCGTCGAGGAAGGCGAGGTATTTCCGGAAGGCGGGCAGGCAGTCGACGAGGGGGCCGCCGTCGCCGGTATGCAGGTAGAGCCGGTAGGGGACCTCAAAGAGGACGCCGTCGGAAACCGGGCCGTTGCCCCACTCATACCCCCAGCCGCCGGTGGGAATGATGCCGGGCATCATGCCGTCCTCCCGCATGGCGTCGCGGATGTCCACGATCCACTTGCGGAAGAGGTTCTCCGTGCTGAAGTCGGTCAGCATCTGTTCGGCGGATGCCTGGGCGTCGTTGGCCCAGCCCAACTTTTCGCGGGTGGGGCAGTCGGTGGGCATGTAGAAGAGGTTGGAGAGGGTGGCCATCTGTCCGATGCGGAACAGCTCGTTGACCCGCTCGTCCGAGCAGCGGAAGGAGGACGTGACGCGCACGTCCTGGTGCGCGAAGACGCCGCTCACCGCCTCGGGATCGGGCTTTTTGAGGCCGCTCACCTCGATGTAGCGGAAGCCGTGATAGGTGAAGCGGGGCGACCAGACATGTTCTTTCCCGTCGCAGATGAAGCGGTCGGTCTGGAAGGGGCTGCCGTCCTTATAGTGGATCTCCATGCGGTTGAGGTTCAGGGAGCCGTCGGGGTTGATCTGTTCCCCGTAGCGGATGACCAGCTCGTCGCCGGCCGGCTGGCAGACCTTCAGCCGCACGAAGCCGGAGATGTTCTGGCCGATGTCGAAGACGTATTTCTCATCGCCGGTCTGAATGACCTGCTGAGCGGGGAAGACCCGGCAGGCGCGCACCGGCTCGCAGGGGCAGAGGCGGAAGACGCCCCGGGGCGGCGTAACGTCCCGTATGGCGCACGGCCAGGCGGAATCGTCGAAGGCGAGGGTATTCCAGCGTTCGTCGTACAGGCGGGCGTCGAAGGTTTCGCCGCTGCGCAGCTGGTTGAATACGACGGGGGAATCCATGGTGCAGCGGAAGTCCGCGTCGCTGGTGAGGACGGCTTTTCCGTCCGCCTCGAGGGAGAGCGCCAGCTTCGGCTGGTCACGCCAGGGGGCCCGGTCAAAGTCCCAGGAGGTCCTGAGGGATTCGTTGAAGAAGCCGTTGCCCAGTATGAGGGCGATGACGTTCTCTCCCTCGCGCAGCAGCGGCGAGACGTCGTAGTCGTAGTACCAGAGGGTCTTCCGGTAATCGCTCACCGGGGCGGCGAGCAGGTCGTCGGAGACCGGCCGCCCGTTGATCCAGGCGTAGCCGTAGCCCAGCGCGCACAGGCTCAGGCGCGCCTTCCGGAACGGGCCCATGACAAAGCGCCTGCGGAACAGGGGCGCCGGATCACGGAGCCGGTAGGCGGGGTCGTAGGGGAAAGGCGACTTGATGAAGAATTCGCGCTGAAGGCTCATGGGAGGTCAGCTCCTTTTGCGTTGTGCCTTTATTATAGCATGGCGACAGGCGGAGCACAACTGCGAAACGGCTACCCCGCAGGACACCCTTTGTGCCGAACCTCCCCAGGATAGTCTCATTTGATATTATTTCATTGAAATCATGAAGGCGCGATCCGGCGCGCCGGATGAATTCAGGCAAAAGCTGACAAAAGTCAGCAGGAAAAGACAGGAAACCTTTCGGGCAACCTGATATGATGTTACTGAACAAACAAAAGGAGGAAACGAAGATGAGGAAGAATCTGTTCATTCTGGCGGCGGATATGACGATCAGCAATATGGCCAACATGACGGCAGATGATAGGGGATTCTTCGAGCCGGGAAAGAAACCGAAGCGGCTCGAATCGATGCAGTGTGTGCCTGCGCTTGAGAATAGGGAAAAGGGAAAGGCGTGGAAAAGGTATGACAGAGCTTGAGAAATTGAAAGCGGGACTGGAATACCGGCAAGCACGGGAACCAACCAAGCATTAACCGGTTTTTCAGTATTCATTATTCATTATTCATTTAGAACTTCCTGCCGGGGAACTGAAGAATGAATACTGAAAACTGAAGAATACAAAGCGAAAATCCCGCCGGCTTTCGTCGGCAGGATTTTCGCTTTTATGGAGGCGAGGGGGGTCGAACCCCTGTCCGAAAACCCGAGAACCCAAGCATCTCCGAGCGCAGTCTGTGTTTTGACGTTCCCTCCGGCGCGCCCCCGCAGACAGGGTCGCGCTTTCAGTAGCTTCATAAGATCCCGCCGCTCGCAAAGCTTAGAGCGGTTGGTTCCCTGCCTTAATGACGCCGGTGACCCGCGCCGCAGGAAGCCCGGGGCCGACGTTCACGGACTTAAGCCGCGAAAGCTAACTTTTCGTTAGTGTCAGTTCATTTAAGTTCCCGTTGTTGAGGCGGTCCAGGGCCGCCGCTCGCTTCTCAAACCCTCCAGATCCCCGTCGAAACCAAATACGCCCCCTTGTTCATGGTGAACTGACCTTCTCAGTCGTCTCCGCGCCGGCGCCCGGCGTGCTCCTTCATGGAGCGGTCGATGTCGCGCTCCGCGTCCCGGCGCGCCATGTCGTCGCGCTTGTCGTAGAGCTTCTTGCCCCGGCACAGCCCCAGCTCGATCTTCATCAGCCCGTTTTTCAGGTAGACCGACAGCGGGATCAGCGCCAGGCCCTTCTGGGAAACCTGCTGGCCCAGCTTGCGGATCTCCGCCTTGTGCATCAGCAGCTTCTTCGGCCGCAGCGGATCCGTGTTGAACACGTTGCCCTTCTCGTAGGGGCTGATGTGCATGCCGTGCACCGCGATCTCGCCGCCGCGAATCTGCGCGAAGCAGTCCTTCAGGTTGCACTGGCCCAGCCGGATGGATTTGACCTCCGTGCCGCGCAGCTCGATGCCGGCCTCGTAGGTCTCCTCGATGAAGTAGTCATGCCGCGCCTTGCGGTTCTGGGCAATGACCTTGACGCCCTTCTGCGGCATAACCTCTCTCTCCTTTCCTCGCTGGTCCGTCAGGTATTATACCATATCGTCCGCGTTCTGTCCATCCCCCAAAAATACCGGCGCGCCGCTTCTGACGCGCCGGCGTTTTCCCCGTTTCCGCCTTACAGCTCCCACTTCGCCAGCCACTCGGAGAAGCGGGTGTAAACCTCCAGCCAGCGGTTGTAGAGGTCGTCCTGGTTGTTCAGCGAGAACTGGTCGGCCGCCTCATCGTAGGTGTAGTTGCCGTTGTCGAGCTCGCTCATGGCGTAAGTCTCAACCGATTTGGCGTCGTTGATGATGGCGATCAGGTCGTTCAGCTCGGTCTCGCTGATGGCCCGCGCCCGCGCGACCAGGCCGGGGAAGTAGTCATCGGCGGCCTTGTCCGCGTAGCCGTAGACGCTGTCGTCGGCCAGGTACTGGGCCACGTCGCCCGCGTACAGGAAGAAGCTGACCTCGTTGCCGTCGTCGTCAACGTAGGAGGCCGAGTAGGTCGGCCAGCAGCAGATGAAGTGCAGGTAGTCGAACATGGCGTTGACTTCGGCCACGATGCCGTCCGAGGCGATGGCCTGCCAGAGCTTGTAGTTCTCCGACACCGTCGCCAGGTCCACTTCCTCGCAGGCCGCGTCGGCGATGCGGTAGTTGTAGGTGTAGCCGAATTCGTCGGTGAAATCGCCCGTTTCCATCCGGCCGGTGATGCGGACCGCCTGGTCGGTGAACTGGAAGGTCTTGCCGCTGGGCGCGTAAACGGCCATGGTGTTGGACAGCTGCGCCGTATTCGGCACGCAGAACGGACAGCTCTGGTAAGGCATGTTCATCAGATACATGTACTTGCCCGAAATGGGCGACAGCGTGGCCATGTAGCCCACGATGGTCACGGTCTTGCCGTTCAGCGCCTGGATGGTCTCGATGCTGGCGGCGCCCGAAAAGCTCAGGCTGGTGGGCTCGCCCGTGGAGGCGGACGTGCCCGAGCAGCCGGCCAGCGCGAGGCAGGCCAGGACCGCGATCAGGAGAAGGGAAACGGTTTTTTTCATGGAGTCCTCCTCGCCCGGCTTACAGACTCTCCTGCCGGGACATGTGCAAGATGGAAATCATCGTGGGCAGCACGCTGATCACGAACACCAGCGCCGCGATGGCCCACTCCAGCGGGTAAATGGTCCAGGAATTCAGCACGATGCCCATGGAGGCCACGAAGCTGCTCATCAGGCCCAGGCAGCCGTGGGACAGCAGCATGGCCAGCGCGATGGCGATCAGGCCGATCAGGCTGTTCTGGATGAGATAGAGCTGGGCGATGCGCTTCATGCTGATGCCGATCAGCCGCATGAGGGCGATCTCCTTGCGCGCGTCGAACAGGTTCAGCAGCGTGATCACCGAAATGACCATGATGTTCATGATCAGGATGATGCCGCACAGCAGGTACACGATGCGCGCGCTCAGGTCGACCTGGTCCAGCACCTCCCGCAGCACGGTCGAGGGATTGATGCACAGGAGCTGCGAGTTCTGGCCGTAGTAGTCGTTCAGCTTGTAATACTCGTTGAAGCCCTTGGTCTTGACCAGTATGGCGCACACTTCGCCCTCGTGGGCGTGGCCCTCGTGGCCTTCCTCGTCCTCGTGGTCGTGGTCTTCGTCTTCGACCTCGTGGTCCTCGTGGTCGTGGTCTTCGTCCTCGTCCCCGTCGTCGTGGTGCTCATGCACGGCCCAAACGGTCTTGTAGGAGGTGAACACGGTGTTGTCATAGGCCGTGCCGGTGGTCTTGAGGATGCCCACCACGGTCAGCGGCGAGGCGGCGTGTTCCGCGCCGCCGGTGTTCAGGCCGTGGGAGGTGACGATCTGGTCGCCCACCTTCAGGCCGTAGATCCGGGCGACCTCCGCGCCGACCACGGCCTCGTAGACCTCCGCGAACATGTCGCCCTGGGCCAGGGGCTTGCCCTCCAGGAAGACGGGCGTGGTGCCCACGATGCGGGCGTTGTTGTAGCTGTCGCCCATAGTGAAGGGCACGACCTGATTCACGAGCCCGCTCTTCTGCAGTTCCTCAACGTAGCTGTAGGGGATGGTGCCCAGGGGCTTGTCGGTGAAGAACATGGTGTTCATGGCCAGCTGGGTGGCGCTGCCGGAGGGACCGACGATCATGTCGTAATACGCGGCGGTACTCACGATGCCCTCGTTCACCTGCTGGGCCACGTTGTAGCTCAGAAGCGCCACGCCGGCGGAAATGACGATGGACAGAAGGACCAGCAGCAACCTTGATTTGCGCACCGCCATGTTTTTGAAGGCGAATTTAAGCATGGGCTTCACCTTCTTCCTCGATGCCGGCGGCGATGTCGTTCATGTCGATGACGACGTCGAACAGCTCGGCCAGGCGGTCGTCGTGGGTCACGCAGATGAGCGTCTTGCCCTTGGCCGCGTCGATCAGCTCCTCCATGATGCGCCGGCCGATGGCGTAGTTCAGGCTGCCGGTGGGCTCGTCGGCGATGATGATGTCCGGGTGCTTGACCAGCGCGCGGGCGATGGCCACGCGCTGCTTTTCGCCGCCGGACAGCTTCGCCACGCGGCGCTTTTTCAGCTTCAGTATGCCGAGGGTGTTCAGGATGGCGTCGATGCCCGCGGTGTCCACGTGTTCGAGGCGGAGGATGTCGATGTTGTCCGCGACGCTCATTTCCTCGATCAGCTTGAAATCCTGGAAGACGCAGCCGATGTGCGCCACGCGGAAGGCGTCCTTCTTCGGCTGGGTCTGGCCGCTCATCTCCACGCCGTCGATGACGACCTTGCCCTCGCTGGGGGTCAGGATGCCGGAAATCATGTTCAGCAGGGTGGACTTGCCGCAGCCGGACGCGCCGAGCAGCACGTAGCTCTTGCCCGTCTCAAAGCAAATATCCTTATAATAAATGGCGGAACCGCCCTCAAAGCGCTTCCGCAGACCGATGGCTTCGATCATGGGAATGTGCCCCTCTTTCTGTTCTGTTATATAATTATAATTATAGATAGAAACGGTTCAAGAGGGGACGGATCAATTCAGAAGCTCGGTCTTCATTGAAATGAGGGAAAAAGTGGGACGCGCGACGACGCGCCGGAGCGTCTCGCGCCCGGCGTCCGCCAGCGACATGAGCGCCGCGAATACGGCCGACAGCACGGCCGCCGCCCGCGTCAGGCGCAGCGCCTCTCCGATGGCCAGGCACACGGCGCAGGTTTCGCCGGAGCAATCGTGGCAGGAAAGGAGCAGCGCGCTCAGCCCCAGCGCCAGCAGTGCGGCGCAGAGGATCAGCGCCAGGCCGTTTTTCAGCGTGCGCTTCATGAGCCGTCTCTCCCTTCCTCTCGGATTTTCTCTATGATACTACGCCAATATGTTGTATGTATTAATAAATTATGAACATTCTTTTTCGTGAAATGCGAAGCCGCCGCCTCGCGCGGGGCGAAGCGGCGGCCGGATAAGTTGAGCGGATTACATCAGGCTGCGGTAAAGCGCCTTGATCTCCTCCACGCTGGTGTCGCGGGGGTTGCCGGGGCGGCAGGCGTCGGCGAAGGCGGAGTCGGACAGGAACTGCACGTCCTCCTCCTTCAGGATGCCCTTCAGGTTGGCGGGGATGCCCACGTCGGCGGAGAGCTGCTTCACGGCGGCGATGGTGGCGGCCGCGGCCTGCTCGTCGTCCATCATGTCGATGCCCGGCACGCACATGGCCTTGCCGATGGCGCGGTAGCGCTTGCCGGCGACGGGCGCGTTGTACTCCAGGCCGGTGGGCAGGATGATGGCGCAGGCGACGCCGTGGGGCGTGTCGTAGAGGGCGGAGAGGCCGTGCGCCATGGAGTGCACGATGCCCAGGCCCACGTTGGAGAAGCCCATGCCGGCGATGTACTGGCCCAGGGCCATGCCCTCGCGGCCTTCGGGGGTGTTGGCCACCGCGCCGCGCAGGTTGGCGGCGATCAGGCGGATGGCCTCCAGGTGGAACATGTCGGAGATGGCGCAGGCGCCCTTGGTGATGTAGCCCTCGATGGCGTGGGTGAGGGCGTCCATGCCGGTGGCGGCGGTGAGGCCCTTGGGCATGGTGCTCATCATGTCGGGATCGACCACGGCGATCTCGGGGATGTCGTTGGTGTCGACGCAGACGAACTTGCGCTTCTTCTCCACGTCGGTGATGACGTAGTTGATGGTGACCTCGGCCGCGGTGCCGGCGGTGGTGGGCACGGCGATGGTGAACACGGCGTGCTTCTTGGTGGGGGCCACGCCTTCCAGCGAGCGCACGTCGGCGAACTCGGGATTCATCACGATGATGCCGATGGCCTTGGAGGTGTCCATGGCGGAGCCGCCGCCGATGGCGACGATGCAGTCCGCGCCGCTCTTCTCAAAGGCGGCCACGCCGGTCTGCACGTTTTCGATGGTGGGGTTGGCCTTGATGTTGGAGTAGATCTCATAGGGGAAGCCGGCCTTGTCGAGCAGGCTCGTGACCTTGGCGGTCACGCCGAACTTCATCAAGTCGGGGTCGGTGCACACGAAGGCCTTCTTATAACCGCGGGCGGTGAGCTCGGGCACGATGTTCTGGATGGCGCCCTTGCCGTGGTAGGAGATGGTGTTGAGCACGATGCGATTGGCCATGGGAATCAGCTTCCTTTCAGATAATAAAGGTAGATATGGCTCAGTCTGCCCGAAACGGTGCGGTTTCATAGGCAGTTTGGCGCTAAATCCATATTAAAGCTTTTTTCCTCATCTTGTCAAGCGCAATCGTGATAAACCGGAGAGCAGCCCTCTCCGTCCGCTTCGCGGACACCTCTCCCAAAGGGAGAGGCAAGGCCCGCAACGCCTCGGCTCCCCCTTTGGGGGAGCTGTCACGGCAAAGCCGTGACTGAGAGGACCAATTGCGAATCGCTCATTTCCCATATTGCCTTCCCCAGTCCAGGTTCTTCCCCAGGCTTCCCAGTATCCGCGGCTTGTCCGGCTCGGCGAGGCCAGCGCCAAAGACCCCCAATATGTTCGCCATGTCCTGGAAATCCGCCGGGCTGTCCGTGACGATGGAGAGCAGGTAGTGGATCGTGTTGTCCTCCCCCGACACCTCGTGCACCATGGCGTCGTGCAAGCCCAGGGGGCCCGCTTCGCCCTCCATGTAGGGCTGGATGCGGATGGACCAGGGATCGATGGTCATGTCGTTCATGCTGTATTCAAACTCCATGAAGAGCGCGCTGCGGGTTCTCAGAAACACGACGTTGTGCACGGTGAGGATGTCGTTTGTCCAACTGCCGTTCACCTCGCTGTTCAGCGGCTCTGAACCGGCGTTGAAATCCTCCCTGTTCGGGTCGGTCAGGTCGATGCCCCAGCCCCGCGCCTCACCGGCGCGAAGGGGCTGGTTGAAATCCGTCATGAGGGCGACGCCGTCGCCGTCCGCGCCGTCGTCCGCCTGCACGGGCAGGGGCTCGGGGGGGAGCGTCGCTCCGGCGGCCCGCTCCGCTTCAAGCGCTGCGTCCATCTCCAGCGCGCGGAAGTATTCCTCCACGCACACCGGACAGGGCAGCTTCCCCGCCAGCTCGGCCTCGTCGCGGGAGACGGACACGGCCCCCTCCATGCCGGAGCAGTGCTCGTCCAAGTGCCAGTACACGCCCTCCGGCGTCGTCCAGCAGGGCGGCATGGGCAGGAGCGTCGGCTGGGGCGCGGGCTGTTCCGTCGCCGCCGCGTCCATCTCCTGCGCGCGGAAGTATTCCACCACGCAGATCGGGCAGGGCTGCTTGCCCATGTTCACCGCCGTCTCGAAGGATACGCGCTGGGCGCCCTCCATGCCGGAGCAGTGCTCGTCGATGTGATAGTAATTGCCGTAAGCCGTCGTCCAGTAGGGGGCGGGCTCCATCGGCATGGGCGTGGGCAGGAGCGTGGGCTGGAGCTCAGCCGCCTCCGACGGCGGTTCCGCGTGTCCCACACGGGCCTCTACCTGCACCGTTCCGTCGCGGCGCACCTGATAGACCAGGAAGACGCGGGGCCCGTCCAGATATCGCCATTCGGCCAGCGACAGATCCCTGAGGGCCATGGATGGCCATTCTTCGGGGATGGCCAACGGCGTGCTCTCGCCGTATACTTCCGTAAGCCGCGCGTGAAGCGCCCTGATCAGCTCGGGCAGCGCCTCGTCGCCGGTCCCGCGCTCAAACACCAGGCTCAGCCCCAGCGTCCGCCCCTCCGCGAAATATGCCCGCACCGCGCAGGGTTCTCCCGCCCAAACGGCTTCGGGCCATTGATAGCGGGTGACGGTTGTCTCGTCGCCATACAGGGCGAGCATGGCGTCCGCGTTCGCGTAGCCCTTTTCTTCCTCGAGCACGCCAAGGGCTTCGTCCGTGGATGTTCCCGGCGCTATCCCAAGGAAGGTGGGATCCGCGATCGTGCCGCCGAACCAGGCGTCGCCAGCGGCGGGCGGGTCCGTGGCGGCGGGGAGGCCGGTCGCCCCCGGCGAGAGGGGCGGCACCGTCCCGTCCGGCCTTCCCCCCAGCAGATTCGACGCGGCCAGCGCCGACACGGCCAGGATCGTCACAAACAGAACGCAGGCAAACGTTAGCGAAAACGTCATCTTCTTCTTCACGGGTTCTTCCTCCTTTTCTTCAATGGCCAGGAGGGTCTGCTGCACGCGCATGTTGAACGCGTCGTCCGGCTGGCCGAAGGCCTTCTTCCAGTCGCGCATCAGCGGTTCCCTCCTTCCGTCGGTTCGTCGGATAATTGCAGGCGGAGCAGCGCCCGCGCCCGGGCCAGCCGCGTCTTCACCGTGCCGGGCGGCACGCGCAGCGTCCGGGCGATCTCGTTCACGCCGTAGCCCTCCATGTAGCGCAGTACCACCGGCAGGCGCAGCTTTACGTCCAGCCGGGCGATGGCGTCGTGCAGGATGGGGTCGGCGTCGGGCGGGGCCGCGGGCTCGGGCACGCCGTCCAGCGGCAGCGCGGCGCGGCGGCGGCGCAGCATGCTGTAACATTCGTTGATGAGGATGCGGGTGAGCCAGGTCTCGAAATAGGCCTCCTCCCGCAGCGAGCCGCGCTTTTCCCAGGCGCGCAGCAGCGCCTCCTGCACGGCGTCGGCGCAGTCGGCGCGGTTGAGCAGCAGTCCGTAGGCCACGCGCCAGAGCGCGCCCTGCATGGCCTCCACGCGCCGCGTGAACGACTCCCTGTCCATGCCCGTTCCCTCCCCGCACAGGTTTCCTGAAATCGCGATTTCACCTGTTAGATGCGTCCCAGGGGCAAACGGTTTTTGGTCCCCGGATGATTTTTCTTTAGCGTCTCATTTAAAGTGTCGTTCACATATAGGCATATGACGAGGAAAACCCTTCAGGCGCTACGCGCCAGCTCCCCTGGAAGGGGAGCCAAGAAGAACGCCTCAAAAGAAACGATCTTGCTTCCCCTTTCAGGGGAAGTGCCGAGCATAGCGAGGCAATAGGGTCGTTGCTTAAGACGACTACATCCAATTTGAACGAGACGTAAATAAGAGAGCCCCGCCGGCCTTTCACCCGCCAGCCTTTTCCCCTGTTTTGGTACAATACATGGGTAACAGGTAACGGAGGGGTATAGAAAAGCAGAGAGCCAAGTGATAGAATAAAGATGCGACACTCAAAAACTATCACGGGAAAGGAGCTCTCTGCCATGGATAGGATAGCACAGGAGGCA
>JAFXQO010000019.1 GCA_017527065.1 Clostridia bacterium | reverse complement strand
GCGGCGCGTGGCCATCGCGGGCGTGCTGGCGATGAAGCCGCGGGTGATCGTGTTCGACGAGTCGACGGCCATGCTCGACCCGGTAGGCCGCGCCGAGGTGATGAACGTGGTGCGCCGCCTGAATAAGGAGGACGGCATCACCGTGCTGTGGATCACGCACTTCATGGACGAGGCCGCCCAGGCGGATCGCATTCTGGTGATCGACCGGGGCGAACTGAAGGCGGGCGGAAAGCCCAAGGACGTGTTCCGCCAGGAGGCGCTGCTGCGCGCCTGCGGGCTGGACGCGCCTGAAATGACGGCGCTTTGCCACGCGCTGCGCGAAGCCGGGCTGGACCTGCCGGACGACATACTGACTGTGGATGAAATGGTGGTGGAACTGTGCCGATTGAAGTCAGGAACCTGACGCATGTTTATATGCCGGGCACGCCCTTTGAAAAGAAGGCGCTGGACGACGTGTCCTTTACGATCGGGGACGGCGAGTTCGTGGGCCTGATCGGGCACACGGGCAGCGGCAAGTCCACCCTCATCATGCACCTGAACGGCCTGCTCAAGCCCACCTCGGGCGACGTGATCGTGGACGGGCTGAGCCTGACGCAAAAGGGCGTAAGCCTGCGCTCGGTGCGCGAGCATGTGGGCCTGGTGTTCCAGTATCCGGAATACCAGCTTTTCGAGGAAACGGTGGTCGCCGACGTGATGTTCGGGCCGAAGAACCTGAGCCTTTCGGAGGGCGACTGCCGGGCGCGGGCCGAGGAGGCGCTGCGGCTGGTGGGGCTGGACGAACCGGCGCTGTGGGAAAAATCGCCCTTCGAGCTGTCGGGCGGGCAGAAGCGGCGCGTGGCCATCGCGGGCGTGCTGGCGATGAAGCCCAACACCCTCATCCTGGACGAGCCCACCGCCGGGCTCGACCCCCGGGGCCGCGACGGGATCATGGCCCTCATGAAGGACATCCACGCCGCGGGCACCACGCTGGTGATGGTGTCCCACAGCATGACGGACGTATCGCGGCTGTGCGGGCGCATACTGGTCATGAACCGGGCGCGGCTCGCCATCGACGCCGCGCCGGCCGAGGTGTTCGCGGACGCGGCGCGCCTCCGGGAAGCCGGGCTGAACCTGCCGCCCTGCGCCCTGCTGGCCGAAAGGCTGCGGGAGGCGGGCTTCTCCGGCATCCCGCGGGAGGCGTACACGCAGGAGACCGTTTCGCGGGCGATTCTCGCCGCGCTGGGAAGGGGGGACGCGGCATGCAGATGACCATCGGCCAGTATTTCCCGGGCAATTCGCCGCTGCATCGCATGGATCCGCGGGCGAAGATCCTGTGCACCATCGCGCTGATCGTGGGCGTGTTCGCTTCGTCGAACCTGTGGGCCTACGCGCTGCTGTTCGCCTTCATGTTCGCAACGATCCGCGTGTCGCGCATCGGCATGCGCTTTATCGTGAAGGGGCTGAAGCCCATCCTCTTCATCGTGATCTTCACGTTTGCGATCAACATGTTCTTCACCGTGGACGGCGAGGTCCTCTATGCGTGGCGCTTCATACACATCACGGACAGGGGCGTTCGCTCCGCCGCGCTGATGGCGCTCAGGCTGGTACTGCTGGTCATGACGACGCAGCTGCTCACGCTGTGCACCACCTCCATCGAGCTGACAGACGGCATCGAGGCGCTCCTGAAGCCGCTCTCGCGCGTTGGCTTCCCGGCCCACGAGCTGGCCATGATGATGTCCATCGCCATGCGGTTTATCCCCACGCTGCTGGAGGAAACCGACAAGATCATAAAGGCGCAGATGGCGCGAGGCGCGGAGTTTGAGGGCGGCAGCCTCATCCAGCGCGCCAGGGCCATGCTGCCGCTGCTGGTGCCGCTGTTCGTGAGCGCCTTCCGCCGGGCGGACGAGCTGGCGCTGGCCATGGAGGCGCGCTGCTATCGCGGCGGCCAGGGCCGGACCCGCATGAAGCGGCTCCGCTTCACCCGCCTGGACGCGATCGGCTCGGCGGCGACGCTGGCCGCGGTCGTCGCAGCGGCGATCCTGTAGGGGGAAAGGGGAGGGCCATGGGCCGCATCAGGCTGACCGTCGAATACGACGGCACGAATTATTCCGGCTGGCAGCGCCAGGAAAACGCCGTGAGCGTTCAACAGCGGCTGGAAGAGGCGCTTTATAAGCTCCTACGCGAGGACGTGCGCGTGACCGGCGCCAGCCGCACCGACGCGGGCGTTCACGCCCTGGGGCAGACGGTGCATTTCGACACAAAGAGCCGCATCCCGCCCGAGAAATACGCCTTCGCGCTGAACACCATGCTGCCGGACGACATCCGCGTGCGCGCCTCCCGGGCCGCGGTGGACGGCTTCCACGCCCGCTTCGACGCGAAGGGCAAGATCTACCGCTACATGATGTTCAACAGCCCCCACGCCAGCGCGCTTCTCAGGAACAGCCACGCCCACGTGATGTATCCCCTGGACGCGGCGCTGATGGACGAAGAGGCGCGCTCCGTCGAGGGCACCCATGACTTCAAGGCCTTCGCGGCCAGCGGCTCCGTGGCAAAGGACACCGTGCGCACCATATACGCCTGCCGCGTCGCGCGATCGGGGGAGGAAGTGATGCTGCTGGTTCACGGCAGCGGCTTCCTCTACAACATGGTGCGCATCCTGGCGGGCACGCTCATCCAGGTGGGCTGCGGCAAGCTGGAGAGCGGCGCGATCGAACGCGCGCTCTCGGGCAAGAGCCGCCTGTCGCTGGGCGTCACGGCCCCACCCCACGGCCTCACGCTGATGCGCGTGTTCTATGAGGACGACGCGGCGGAGGCGGCGGGCCGCTTTGCGGACATGCTGGACCGGTTCGCCCGGCCATGACAGGTTATTTCCATTTTTATACTTCCCGACACCCTGAAAGGAGGCCGCTCGGCCATGAAGTATCCCATCTGGTTCATCGGCAACGCGCACATCGACCCGGTCTGGCTGTGGAACTGGCAGGAGGGCTTTGCGGAGATCAAAGCCACGTTCCGGTCCGCCCTCGACCGCATGAAGGAATTCGACGGCTTCGTCTTCACCTGCGCCGGCGCGAGCTACTATCAGTGGGTGGAGGAAAACGAGCCGGAGATGTTTGAGGAGATCAAACGGCGCGTGAAGGAGGGCCGCTGGGTCATCGCGGGCGGCTGGTGGCTCCAGCCGGACTGCAACGCCCCCTGCGGCGAGTCCTTCGCCCGCCACGCGCTCTACGGCCAGGCCTACTTCCGCCGCGCCTTCGGCGTTCAGGCCACGTTCGGCTATAACGTGGACTCCTTCGGCCACAACGGCAACCTCCCGCAGCTCTTGACGCTCTCCGAAATGCCGCGCTATGTGATGATGCGGCCCATGGAGCACGAAAAGGCCCTGGGCGCCCACGCCTTCAACTGGCGCGGCATCGACGGCACGACGATTCCCGTGTTCCGCATTCCTTACAGCTACGCCACCGGCTGGAGCGAGGACCTCGGCGGCCGGCTCCAACAGCTTCGTGAGCACGCCGAAGAAGCCGGCGAGCCGGAGATGTTCTTCTACGGCGTGGGCAATCACGGCGGCGGCCCGACGGTTAGGCAGCTTCGCGCCATCGCCGCCTGGCAGAGAGAGGATCCCAGCCTGCGCTTCGGCCAGCCCGGCGATTTTTTCGCCTTCGTCGGGGACGGCAATGGACTTCACAAGACGGTGGAGGGCGACCTGCAGCACCACGCCATCGGCTGCTACAGCGCCCGCAGCGAGATAAAGAAGAACAACCGCAAGGCCGAAAACCGCCTCATGGCCGCGGAAAAGCTGGCCGCCGTGGCCCGCCGGACGGTGGGGCTTAAAAACCCGCAGGACAAGCTGCGCCGCGCCTGGGAGGACGTTCTGTTCAACCAGTTCCACGACATCATGGGCGGCTGCGCCATCAAGGCGGCCTACGACGACGCGCGGGACATGCACGGCGAGGCGCTGCGCCTCTCGGGCGAAGCGCTCAACGCCGCCGCGCAGCGCATCTCCTGGCGAATCGACACGCTGGGGGAGCGCGACCTTTCCGTGGGCAACGAGGGCAGCTGGGCTGAGTGGGAGAGGCACGTGGGCGGCTATCCCGTGGTGATCTTCAACCCGAACGCCTTCCCGGTACAGACCAGCGTGAAGCTGAGCCGGGCGCTGTCCGGCGCGCTGGACGAGGAGGGCCGGCCCGTGCCCTTCCAGAACATGCGCTCGGAAAAGACCACGAACCGAACCGGCCGGGACGAGGAGGCCGCGTTGTCGCTGGCGCTGCCTCCGCTGGGCTACCGCACCATATCCATCTGGCAGGCCGCCGCGCCCGACGCGCCCTGCGCCGAACCGGACCGTCACCTGAAGGCGGGCAGCGCGTTCATCGAAAACGACTGGTTCTGGCTGGAGCTGGACCGCGCCACCGGCGAGATCAGCCGCCTGTACGACAAGACCGCCGGCCGCGAGGTGTTCGCGGGCCGCGGGGCACGGGGCGAGGTCATCGAGGACTTCCAGAACGACACCTGGGCCCACGCGAAAAACGAATTGACCGGCACGGTCGGCTTCTTCGGGGACGGGCGGCTCGCCCTGCTGGAGTGGGGCGACGTCTGCGCGGTGCTGCGGGCCGAGTCCCGCTTCGGCGCGAGCACGCTCATTCAGGATTTCACCCTCTACCGCGACCGGCCGGACATCGACGTCCACGTGACGGTCAACTGGCAGGAGACGTTCCGCATCCTCAAGCTGGCCTTCCCGCTGAACGGCGAAAACACGGCGGCCGTCTATGAGATTCCCTACGGCAGCATCGAAAAGCCCGCCGACGGCCAGGAAGAGCCCGGCCAGAGCTGGTGTGCGGTGCGCGGCGAGTCGGACGGCGCGCCGGTGAGCCTCGCGGTGGTCAACGATTCCAGCTACAGCTACAGCGTGGAGGGCAACACGCTCCGCTTTGTGGCGGTCCGCAGCGCCGGGGCGGCGGATCACTTCGGCATCAAGGACGAGTTCACCCAGGTGATGGACATCGGCGTGCACGAGCTGAATTACTCGATCGTGCCCGGCGGCGCGCCGGACAAGGCGTATCTCACCCGGCGGGCGCTCGTCATGAACCAGCCGCCCTTCCCGGTCTACGAGACCTTCCATAAGGGCGAGCTGCCGCTCACGGCGAGCGGCGCCCGCGTCGAGGGCGAGGGCGTGCTGCTGAGCGTCATCAAGGAGGCCGAGGAGGGCGAGGGGCTCGTCATCCGCGCCGTGGAGACGAACGGCCGGCCCCAGCACGCCCGCATTGAACTGCCCTTCGCCGGCGCGGCCTTCGAAGCGGCCTTCGCGCCGTTTGAGATCAAATCCTTCCGCGTCGGGCCGGAGGGCGGCGCGACGCCCGTCAACCTGCTGGAGCACGACATTTAAGGAGGGCGAGACGATGAACAACCGCGAAGCCATGGAGGCGGGGCTCCTCTATAACCCCGGCGCGCGCGACATCATGGAGGAACAGGGCGCGTGCCTCGACAGGATGTACGAATACAACCACACCCGGCCCTCCGAGGGGAAAAAGCGCATGACGCTGCTGCGCGAGATGCTGGCCGAATGCGGCGAGGGCTGCTACGTCGAGCCGCCGTTTTACGCCAACTGGGCGGGCAAGCACATGCACTTCGGCGAGCGGGTGTACGCCAACTTCGGCCTCACCTGCGTGGACGACGGCGACATCTTCGTCGGCGACCGCGTGATGTTCGGCCCCCACGTGACCATCTCCACGGCGAACCATCCCATCTGGCCGCATCCCCGCGACATGGGCTGGCAGTACAACAAGACCGTACGCATCGGGAACAACGCCTGGATCGGCGCGAACGTGACCATCGTGCCGGGCGTGACCATCGGCGAGAACGCCGTGATCGGCGCGGGGGCCGTGGTGACGAAGGACATCCCGGCCAACGCCGTCGCCATGGGCGTGCCCGCCCGGGTGGTGCGCATGATCGACGGGCATGACAGGGAATATTTCTATAAGGATGAGAAGATCGACTGGGCGCTTATCGAACAGCTCGAAGCGGAGACGGGCGGCGAATGACCGCCCCGGCATAACGGCAGAGGCGCGGCGCGGCCCGATGGGATGGGCCGCGCCGATTGTGTCGGCGCGGGGAGACGGCGCATAGCATGGAGCGTAACGCAAGATTTTCACAGAAATCAACACGATCAGGCGCTCGCGCGCGGTTAATCGGGGGTATAATAATGGGTATGTATTTTTTCACCCGGAAAGGATGAGCCCATGAAATTCGTCAAAATGCACGGCATCTCAAACGATTACATATTCGCCGACACCTTCACCCAGCCCGCTCCGGCGGACCCGGCCGCGGCGGCCGTCGTCCTCTCGAAGCCGCACACCGGCATCGGAGCGGACGGGCTGATCCTCATCGAGCCCGCCGACGGGGCGGACGCGCGCATGCGCATCTTCAACGCCGACGGCAGCGAGGCGCAGATCTGCGGCAACGGCCTGCGCTGCGTGGCGCGCTATCTCTACGACGGCGGCCTCGTTCGCCGGGAAGTCATGCGCGTCCTGACCGGCGCGGGGCTTAAGGAAGTGCGCCTGGACGTGCGCGGCGGCGAAGTGGCCTCCGTCACGGCCGATATGGGCGAGCCCCAGCGGGTGGAGCGGGGCGTCAGGCTCTCGGCGGCGGGGCGCGCGCTGACGTTTGTGTGCGTCTCGATGGGCAACCCCCACGCCGTGACCTTCGACGAGGCGGCGACAGGCCCGGAGTTCTATACCCTCGGCCCGGCCTTCGAGCGCCACGAGGCCTTCCCGGAGCGCTCCAACATCGAATTCGCCCAGGCGCTCGCGCCGGACCGGCTGCGGGTGCGCGTGTGGGAGCGGGGTTCGGGCGAGACGATGGCCTGCGGCAGCGGCGCGTGCGCGGCGCTGGTGGCCGCGGCGGCGGAGGGACGGACCGG
>JAFXQO010000018.1 GCA_017527065.1 Clostridia bacterium | reverse complement strand
GATGGTTATGCCTGGCGACAACATCGACATGGAGATCACCCTGATCACCCCGATCGCCTGCGAAGAGGGCCTGCGTTTCGCCATTCGCGAGGGCGGCCGCACCGTCGGTTCGGGCGTCGTCACCAAGATCATCGAATAATCAAATGAGCCAATAAAAATCCCGCGCTGTCCGGCGCGGGATTTTTCTATGTCCTTCTCGTTAGGCTTTCGCCGGGAGGATCTGCGGCAGGGCTTCGCCCGCCTCCTCCATCTTGCGCAGAAGCAGCTTTTTCATGGCCGCCCGTTCCTCGGCGTATCGGGGATCGGTCACGAGGTTGTTTTGCTCGTGGGGGTCGCTCGGCAGGTGGTAGAGGAAATCCTCGGTGTAGGTATCAGCGTCCATGTCCGTGCGCCCGTTTTTGTCCTGCGCGCGGACGGAATACTTCCACGTGGGCGTGCGCACGGCGCGGCCCACCTGGCTTTCGCTGATCTGCATGAACACCGCGTCCTCCCAGTCCTCCGCTTCGCCCGCCGCCAGGGGCCGCAGGGATCGGCCGTGGAAGCCCTCGGGACGCCGCGCGCCGGCGCAGTCCAGAACGGTGGCGGGCATGTCCATGAGGCTCACCAGCTCCTTGATCACCGCGCGCCGGTTGAAGCCGGGGCCGTGGATGATCAGCGGGACGTGGGTGCAGGCGTCGTGGCAGGAGCGCTTGTATTCCTCGTTGCGCGTTCGGAAATGCGAGCCGTGGTCGGCGGTGTAGATGAAGATCGTGTTCTCCCACAGGCCCTGGTCGATCAGCGCGTCCACCAGCCGCCCCACGTTTTCGTCGATGCGCCGGCACTGGCCCAGGTAGTCCGGAAAGTTCTCGCGCCAGTCGCCGCCGTGCCCCGCGAGGTCCCCCGGCACGTCGTAGTTCGCGAAGCGGCGCTTGCTGCCGTCCGGCCCTTCGTAGCGGTTGTGGTCGTTCTGGTGATGGGGATCCAGCTGGGATACGAAGAGGAAGAAGGGCTGCTTGCCATCCTGCCGGTGGATGTAGTCCACGGCGAAATCGTTGATGCAGTCCACGCGGTAGCCCGTGAAGTCCACGCGGTTGTTGTCCTTGTCGAACACGAAGCCGTTGTAGCCGTGGGAGGTGTATTCCAGCGCGTCCGCGGCCATCCAGTAGTCTGAATAGCCGCCGCGCAGTTCCTCCGGAATGGGGCCGGTGCGATTCAGAAGGCCCTTGTCGCGGTTGGAAGCCAAATGCCACTTGCCCACATAGGCTGTCTTGTATCCCGCCTCGTTCAGCGCGCCGGCCAGGGTGGGCACGTTTTGGGGGATCTCTATGTCGTTCCGGAAGCAGCCCGTCTCGGTGGGCCAGAGGCCGGTCTGCAGGCAGGCGCGGGCGGGGCCGCACACTGGCTGGCAGGTGAACGCCCCGTCAAAGCGGCAGCCCTCGGCGGCGATCCGGTCCAGGTTGGGGGTGATATCCAGCCGCTGGCCGTAGCAGCCCATGGTGTCCCAGCGCTGCTGATCCGTGAAATAAAAGATGATGTTGGGTCTCTTCATGAGATCGTCTGCCTTTCAGGCCGTCAAAGCAAATGAGCGCAGTCGGGATCGAAGGAGATGAACGCGCTGTCGCCGACGGCAAAGATCTTTTTGTTCACGGGGCAGTTGTCGGTGATCTTCACCAGGGTGTCGCCCACGCGCACGTGGTAGTTCTGATAGCTGCCCATGAAGCAGCTCAGCTCCACCTTGCAGGGCAGAAGGCCGCTGTCCGAGATGGTGATGGCCTCCGGCCGCAGGACGATCTCGCATTCCGAGCCGTCCAGACGCAGGTGGTCATAGGCCACGGTGACGACGCCGCTGGGCAGCTGCACTTTGCAGAGGCCGCCCGCGCTGAAGCCGATGCGGCCCTTGAGGAAGTTGCACTCGCCGATGAAGTCCGCAACGAATTCGCTGTTCGGCCGATAGTAGATGTCCATGGGGGAGCCCATCTGCGCGATCACGCCGCCCTTCATGAGGATGATCTGGTCGGAGATGGACATGGCCTCGCTCTGGTCGTGGGTCACGTAGATGGCGGTGATGCCCAGCGCCTGCTGGATGCGGCGGATCTCCGTGCGCATCTGCACGCGCAGCTTGGCGTCCAGGTTGGAGAGCGGCTCGTCGAAGAGCAGCACGCCCGGCTCGACCACCAGCGCGCGGGCCAGCGCCACGCGCTGCTGCTGGCCGCCGGAGAGCTGGTTGGTCATGCGCTGTTCCATGCCGGAGAGCTCCACCAGCTTGAGGATGTCGGTCACCCGACGCTGAATCTCCTGCTTGGGCACATGGCGAAGCCGCAGGCCGTAGGCCACGTTGTCGAACACGTTGTAGTGGGGGAACAGCGCGTAGGACTGGAACACCATCGCGGTGTCGCGCTTGTTGGGGGTGAGGGCGTTGATGGGCTCGCCGCCCAGGTAGATTTCGCCCTCGTCCGGCGACTCAAAGCCCGCGATCATGCGCAGCGTGGTGGTCTTGCCGCAGCCGGAAGGGCCCAGCAGCGTCACGAAGGAGCCGGGGGCGATGTCCAGCGCCACGTCGTGCACCGCGTAGAAATCCTTGCCTGTCTTGGGGTCCTGGTATATTTTGGATATGTGATCCAGCTTGACGCCCTTGGGCTGTTTGGCGCGCAGGTCAGCCATGGTCATTCAGCCTCCTTCATTTTTTTGCTTGTGCCAAAGAATTTGATGACGAGGTTCATCAGCAGCACCGCGCCGTAGGTGATGAGGATGAGGATGGTGGCGAAGGCGCAGGCGATGCTGAACGCGCCCTTTTCCGCGAATTCATTGATCTGAACGGTGATGAGCAGGTAGCTCGGCGTCACCAGGAGGATGATGGCGGAGATGGCGGTGATGGACCGCACGAAGGCGGTGACCAGGCCGGAGAGGAAGGAATCCTTGATGAGCGGCAGCGTGACGGAGGTGAACACCTTCAGGCTGTTCGCGCCCATGTCGTAGGCGGATTCCTCGATGCTCTTGTCGATCTGGCGCAGGGCCGAGATGCCGCTGCGGGTGCCGGTGGGCAGCGAGCGCACCACGAACACGATCACCAGGATGAGCCCCGTGCCGTAGATGCCCTGGAGGATGCCCGTGTGGAACAGGCCGCCCGAGAAGCCGCGGATGTAGCCCACGCCCAGGACCGTGCCGGGCACGGCCATCGCCAGGATGGAGACCGCCTCGATGAAGCCCTTGGCCTTGAACTTGCGCTTGACCACCAGGTAGGAGATGATCATGGACAGCAGGGCGGTGACCGGCGCGGCGATCAGCGAGAGAACGAAGGAATCCCTGAAGGCCTGCAGGCCGTGGTAGCGCGTAAACACCTGCTGGAACCACTTGAAGGTGAGCGGCGTGAACTTATAGCCCCAGGTGGGGAACAGCGCGCCGATGGGCACGCAGACGTACATCATGATGACGAAAATCGCCGCCAGGGAGCAGAATATCGTCAGCGGTATGGAGACCGACTTGTCTTCGATCAGCATACGGGCGCGGCTGGCCTTGCCGGACAGGGTGGCCGCCGTCTTGCGCTCCAGATAATACTTCTGCACCACGAACATGGCGAGGGTGATACACAGCAGCACCACGGCCATGGCGGATGCGCCCTCTTTGTCCATGGCGCCCGTGATCTGCAGATAGATGCTGGTGGCCAGGGTGTCGTAGCTGCCGCCGATCAGCATGGGATTGGCGAAGTCGGCGATGGATTCGATGAAGGTGACCAGGAAGGCGTTGCCGAGGCCCGGCAGCAGCAGGGGCAGCGTGACCGTCGTGAACACCTTCCACCGGGAAGCGCCCATGTCGCGGGAGGCCTCCTCCATGGAGGGATCGATGTTTTTGAGCAGGCCCTTGAGCATCATGTAGCACACCGGGAAGAAGGTCAGCGTCTGCACGATGACGATGCCCCAGTAGCCGTAGATATTGTTGTCGTAGATCCCCAGCAGGAAGCGGGTGATCAGGCCGGAACGGCCGAAGAGCATGATCATGGACAGGGACAGCACGAAGGGAGGCGAAACCACCGGCAGCATGGAGACCACCTTGAACAGGCCGCCCACCGCCCGGCGCATTTTGACATAGACCTCCACATAGGCGAAAAGCAGGCCGATCATCGTGGACAGTATGCCCACCACGAGGCCCACCTTCAGGGTGTTGGTGATCGCCGTGCGGAACGCGCGCATCTGGAAGATGCGGGCGAAGGTATCGAGGGAAAGCCCTTTGCTCCCGTATACGCTGTCCACCAGCAGGATGGCCAGCGGATACAGGATAAACACGGTCAAGAACGCGATCAGCACCACGATGGTGGTCACCATGATGGGGTCTCCCATCAGCTTCCTGCGATCCAGCGAAGCGCTTTGGCTGCGCGCCATCAGCAACCTCTCCTTTCCTTAAAAAGCGCCCCGCCCCGAACGGGGCGGGGAACAGCTGATTGTATAAGCCGATGGAATTATTCGGTCTTGAAGCGGTCGTCGGCGGCGTCGCCCAGCGCGGTGATCACGTCTTCAACGTTCTGAGCCGTGTCCGTCACGGCCTTGCCAAAGTCATAGCCGTCCCACACGGCGTCCAGGGTCAGGCCAAACTCGGCGGCCGCCGCGGGCTGCTCCGCGTTGTCCAGCACCAGGAACTGATAGGAGCCATTCTCGTCGGCGATTTCCACGCAGTCGGGAGACAGGGCGAACTCCAGGAACAGGCGGGCGGCGTTAGGATGCTTCGCGCCCTTGAAGATGGCCACCGGGCCGATTTCACAGGCGGTGCCGTCCTTCGGGATGACCAGCTGGATGTTGTCGTAGCCGTTGTCCAGGATCTGGGTGATGCCGTCATGCAGGAAGCCGATGCCGATGACGCACTGGCCGGTGCCCACGTTCTTGGAGGGGCCGGAGCCGGACTTGGTGTAGATTTGGATGTTCTTGTCCAGCTCCACCAGATACGCGATGCCCTCGTCGTGGCCCTTCATCTGGAGCATCAGGTTGACGACCAGCTTGGCGGTGCCGGCGGTGTTGTAGTTGGACAGCCAGATCAGGTCCTTGTATTCGGGCTTGAGCAGGTCGTCCCAGCTCTCCGGAACGGGCAGGTTCAGGCGGGCCAGCTCATCCTTGTTGACCATGAAGCCCAGGATGCCGGTGTAGATGCCGTACCAGTAGCCGTCGGGATTCTTATACAGGTCGCTCAGCAGGTGGGCGGCGTTGACGGGCGCGTATTCGTTGTCCAGCAGACCCATGGACACGGCGGTGTCGTAGGGGTTGTTGGTGCCGCCGAACCAGACGTCCGCGGAGGGATTGCCGTTTTCTTCGCCGATGATGTTGGGCACTTCACCGGTGGACTTGCGCTGGCGCTCCACCTTGATGCCGTACAGCTTGGTGAACTGATCGCAGGCCGCGTTGAGGTAGTCCTCCTCGCAGGAGCCGTACACAGTCAGCACGCCCTCTTCCTGGGCGGCCTTGATGAGCTCGGGATCGATTTCGTCGGCCATCGCGAAGGAAGCGAGGGCGAACGTCATGACGACGGCGAGCAGAACAGCCAAAAACTTCTTCATAACACGTTCCTCCTGAAGTTAATACAGACGTTACCGTCTTTACTGAATCATTATAATCCTGTGTCCGTCCCTTGTCAATACGCTGCGCGTAACTTGGGGAAATATCAATGAAGTCATTCGCGCATGTACACGTTTTTCCCACCCAGCCAGGTCCCGCGCACCGGGATGTGGCTGATTTCACTGGCGGGCACGTCGAAGGGGCTGCGCTCCAGCATCACGAAATCCGCCAGCATGCCCGGCTCGATGCGGCCCTTGACGCGTTCCTCGAAGCTGGCCCGCGCGCCGGCGCTGGTGTAGCTGTCCAGCGCCTCCTGAACGGTGAACGCCTCTTTGGGCAGGTAGGCCTCGCCCCCGGCCAGGGGCGCGCGCGTCACGGCGCACTGGATGCCGCGCAGCGCGTCCGGCAGCTCCACGGGGCAGTCGGTGCCGTTGCTCACGGTGAGGCCCCTTTCCATCAGCGTCTTCCAGCTGTAGCTGGATTCGGCCAGGTCGCCCACCCGCGCCCGCACGATGCGGCTGTCGTAGTCGATGAAGACCGTCTGGGCGTAGATGTGCATGTTCAGCCGGACGAGCCGTTCCAGCTGGTCGGGCCGGGTGATCTGGCAGTGGACGACGCCGTGGCGATGGTCGGCGCGGGGATGGGCCGAGAGCGCCTTCTCGACGGCGTCCAGCACGGCGTCCAGGCAGCCGTCGCCGATGCAGTGGATGGCGACCTGCATGCCGTGGGCGTGGGCGCAGCCGATGACCGCGTCCAGCGTCTCCTGGGAATACAGCATCAGCCCCCGGGTCGAGGGATCGTCGCTGTAGGGGCGGCTGAGATAGGCCGTGCGCCCGCCCAGGGATCCGTCGGCCACCATCTTGAGGGGCCCGATGCGGAACAGGTTATCGCCCGCGCCGGGTCCGTTGCCCGCGGCGATGAAGGCCTCCAGGCTCTCCACGTCGTGGAAGTTGGCCTGCTGGTTCACGCGCACGGTCAGTTCGCCCGCGTCCTTCAGCTCGCGGTACGCCTCGTTGACCAGCCGCCAGTCTGTGGCGTAGTCGTCGCTCTGGCAGCTGGTCACGCCGCAGGCGTTGAACCGCCGGCAGGCGGCGCGGATCATGGCCTTCACGTCCTCCTTGCCCACCTCCGGCACCGCCGCCCAGATCAAATCCATGGCCGCGTCGTAGAAGCGGCCGTCCGGCTCGCCGCCCGCGAGGCCGATCTCGCCGCCCTCGGGCGCGGGCGTCGCCGCCGTGACGCCCAGAAGCTCCAGCGCCTTCGAGTTGACCGCGGCCACATGGCCGCAGCAGCGCACCGCCGCCACGGGATATTCCTGCGACACCTGGTCCAGGTCGCGACGATCCGGCATGCGCCTTTCGTCGGCGAACAGGTCCTGATTCCAGCCCCGGCCCACGATCCAGCCCCGCTCGTTGGGGCCGTCCTTGGCGAAATCGCGGAAGTAGCCGACCAGCTCCCGCAGGCTGCCGGTGTGCTCGTTCAGCTTCGCCCGGCGCAGCGCCAGGCCGCAGCTCAGAAGGTGCATGTGGCTGTCGTTGAAGCCCGCGCACACAAACCGGCCGCCCAGGTCGATGATTTCATCGCCCGGCTGCGCCAGCGCCCGCGCTTCGGCGTCGCTCCCGGCGAAGGTGAACAGCCCGTCCTCTACGGCGAAGGCCGAGACGAGGGGGAGCTTGCCGGTATAAATCTGTCCGTTTACATATATCTTCTGCATTTACGCCTCCGAAAGCATGTCCTTGACCGCGAGGCCCAGCGCCTCGCCCAGCCGCTCGGCCTCGCCCGCCTCCACGGGCAGCCGCCGGTAGAGGAAGGTGGATTCCAGCGCCGCGTAGCCGCCCTGCCGGATGTCGTCCCGGGTGGGAAGGTAGCCCAGCATCTCCTCCTGGCAGCCCAGCACCAGGGCGTCTTGCCGTCCGGCGGTTTCGCGGACGATCTCGCCGATGCGGGTGTAGCCCTCGAAGGGCATCGAGACCACCGGAACGCCTCCCAGCAGCAGGCAGCGGGCCGACACCGGCTCGCGCCCGGTGAGCTGGCCCTCTTTGGCGAGCATGTCCTTTTCCCACACCAGCGCCGGCTTCGAGGCAAGCTCCTCCGGCCCGCCGTGGGCCGCCACGACGGCCTCCACCGCGGCATGCCGCGCCTGGCGCGTCATCACCACGGTGCGCAGCTCGAAGGGGATCGCCCGCGCCTTCATGGTGAGGGGCAGCGGCGTCTCCGCCGCGCCGAACACGTCCGCGATGGCCCGGGCGAAGGCGTCGCGGCGCTCGAAGGTCTTCTCGGAGGGGTCGATGTCGCCGCAGACGCCGTTCAGGAAGATCGAACGGTAGCCCTCCTCGTCCAGCAGCCGGTTCACCTGGCCGGGGAAATCGGCGGATACATCCGGGACGGCGGTGGTGAACACCGCGTGGCAGGCGGCGTTTGAAACCGCGATGGGCAGGGCCCCGGCGCGGCGGATGACGAAGCCGCGGGCCGTGCGGTCCACCGGGCCGTCCTGGATGGCGCGGTTGTAGGTGAAGCCGGTGCCCTCCGGCGGCGCGGCGAAGCCGTGCTTTTCCTGCCCGGCCGTGTCGGCCCTGGCGGAGGCCTGGCCGCCGCCCAGCGGCCGCGTGAAGAAGGAGAGCGCCTCGACCTCATGGAGGTCCTCCGCCGCCCGCTGCGCCGCCCGGGCGATCTTTTCCGCCACGCCGGCCACGTAGCCCGGGTCCGGCACGCCGCAGCCCTCGTGATCCTTGACCACCGGACCGGTGTGGGTGTGCACGCTCAAAAGCATGGTTTCGTCCGCCGACACGCCCAGGGGCTTCACCCGCTCGAAGACCTCGCCGCATACCTCCCGGCTCAGGCCCAGCAGGTCGCAGGCGATGATCAGCGCGCGGCGGCCGCCGTCCTCCAGCAGCGCCGCGCGGGCGTAGAGCGGGTCGAGCACGCGCTGGGCCCTGCGCTCCAGATAGTAGCCGTAGCCGGCCAGCTCCACCCCCAGGGGCGGTGTGATTTCATATTTGCCGAATCCTGCGCGCACGGCGCGTCCCTCCTCTTGTCGTCTTTTCAGTGACCGCGCTTCCCAAACGCGGCGAACAGCAGCGCCGAGCCGGCCAGCAGGCAGAAAGCGCCGCCGGCGCGGCAGTTTTTCCGTTCATTGAGCACGCTTTCGGTGTATTCCCAGGGCGTTTCGCCGCGCATGGCGAGGCTGACGGTCGCCACGCCGTAATCCCCGGCATCGCCCAGGGCCAGCTCGTCGGCGGCGTCGCCCACGTAGGCCTGCAGGTACTCGGCCAGCTTCGCGCCCAGGGGCGTGGTGGTCGCGCAGAGGGTGACGACGCAGTCGCCCGGGCCGGCCGCCTCGTCGTTCATGTATGCCCACATGATTTCGGACAGCGCGCCCTCGGTGGGCACCCGCAGCGAGGCGACGGCCCGTTTGCCGTCCGCCACGGCGAAGGTGACCACACAGTGATAGGCCTCGGTGTGGTCGCCCAGGCCGCTGGAGGCGTATTGGTCGAGCAGCACGGCGTCGGCAATGGAAAGACCCATGCCGCCCTGCAGGTCCTCCAGCGCCACCGACGCGGCGTCCACCGGCTCCGCCGGGTACTGAAAGGAGAACGCGATGAGCGCGACGGCCACCAGGATCAGCATGCCGCCCGTGAAAATCAGCGCCATGAGGATGAATTGACGCCCGCGGCCCGCGCCGCGGTTCGTTCCGTTCATGTGCATTCCCTTCTTTCCCTATTCGGCCGGCGACAGCGGCGAGACGCCGTCCCATCTGTACAGCTTCACTTGGGTGTACCAGCCGTCCTCGTCCCGGCCGTCGTGGGACACATAGTAATACCCATCGCCCAGAGCGCACAGTCCGGTGCTGCCCAGCGGGAAATCCCAGCCCCACACGCCGCTTACGTGGGGCAGGCCGCCTTCGAGCAGCGAGAGCGTTTCGCCCTCCCGCGGGGGCTCGAGGCCCCGCAGCGGCGCGGTCACGGGCGGCTTCGCGCCGTCCACGATGTACATCGGCCGGTTGGGATACTGCGGTTTCTTTCCCGGGTACACCGCCATGAGGAAGCCGTTCGCGCAGGGGTCGTATTCGAGGTTCTGCACGCCGTAGGTGGTGTTGCCGGTGAAGACGAAGAACTTGCGGTCCGGCGCGGCGGGGCCTGAGCGGTGCATGGCGTCCTGGCGGAGGGGCCGCTCGAAGCGGGCCCAGTCCGACGTGTCGTAGCACAGGAGCACCTGGTGGTCGTTGTCCGCGCGGGTCTCGTCGGCGTAGACGCCGTAGGCCACGAAGAGGTATCTTTTCCCGTCCGCACAGCCGGGAATGGGGCCGAAGGTCGTGCCGTCGATGCCGCTGCAGCCCAGCCGGTGGGAGACGGTCCGCCCGCCGCAGACCGCCTCGCCGGTGAAGTCGTCCACGACTTCCTTCAGATACACGGCGGTCATCACCCCGTCGCGGCAGGCGTCCATGCCGGGGCGGTCGATCCTGTCCGCGTCGAAAATGGCCGTGTAGAAGGCGTCTTCCGGCGCGGCGCCGCTGCCCAGCAGGTTCTGGATGCCGCGGCCGATGGCGTCGTTCTTGTATTCGAGGGAGCCGTACACGCGGCCGTCCGCCCCGTTGAAGGCGATGCAGCCCAAATGGCCCAGAAGGCCGTTCACGCTGCCGATGAGCCGGCCCTGCAGATCGGTCTTGACCAGCGCGGTGGTGAAGGAATAGTAGACGGCCCCGCGCTCAAGGTCGACGGCGATGCCCTGGCAGTGGCCGGTGCGCCAGTGGCCGGAGAAGATGTCCCGCGGAAGGAAATCGGGTTTCATGGCGGATACACTCCTTTACGCCTTTCTGATACTATCATAGCATATTTTTCCGGGAAAGGGAAGCGGCGCTTTGCGGGCGGAGCCGGAAATTTCTTCCATTTTTACGCCGCGCCGTCCAAAACAAAAACCGGGCGGGCGGGAGATGGCTTTCTCCCGTCCGCCCGATGGCGGCGCGAAGAGCGCGCCGCGTCATTTGAACGAATCCTGATAGAGCTTTTTCATGGCCTGCGCGTCGGCGGAGACGATCAGCGAGACGTAATTGCCGCTTGTTTCCACCTTGCAGGCGGAGATCTTGGCGTATTCGTCCGGCAGGTAGTCCTTCGCCTCGTTGAGCTTGGCCTGGTAGCGCTTGTCCAGCTGCGCTTTGATGCGGGCGGCGGCGTCCGCGTCCCTGCCCTCGAAGAGCAGGATCTCGTCCGCCGAAGTGCTGGTTTTGGCAATCAGGGCCGCGTACTGCTTCACGTCCTCCGTTTTGACGCCGTACATGTCGAGCAGGTCGTCCTCGGAGAGCGCCATCATGCCGCTCAGATCGTACTGGGCCGAGAGCGCGGCCTGAACGGCCGAAAGGTCGGCGGATTTCGCCGGGCCGCCGGCGCATCCGGCGAGCAGGAGGCACGCGGCCAGGGCCAGCGCTGCGAGCTTTTTCACTTCGAGGCCCCCTTCGCGTGGGTCGTGAGGTAGTCGATCCAGGCCTCGCAGCCCTCGTCGGTGAAGTGCATGCCCATGTCCTCGGGATCGCTGCAGTAGGCGTCGAACAGGCAGCCGTTTTCGTCGCGCATCACATAGGCCACGTCCACGAAGTTCCAGCCGTTTTCAACGCAGGCGTTGTACAGCAGCAGGTCGTAGTCGAACAGCATGCGGTTTGTGGGCTTGCTGTGGGAGGCGGCGATGCGCGGCGTGGCGGACTGGATGAAGATCTCGGCCGAGGGCTGGCGCTCCAGGATCAGCGCCACCAGCTTTTTCATGTTCTCGATGGATTCCTCGATGCCGTAGTAAGCCACGTCGTTCATGCCCAGCATGATGTACACCTTCTGCGCGTCCATCAGCTCCACGGCCTTTTCGATGCGCATCTTCTCGCCCTGGTAGGAGGGATGCACCGATTCAGAGCTCACGTCCCACAGGGCGTTGCCGCTGCCCAGGCTCCCCGCCGTGAGGAATTTCGCGCGGCCCAGGCAGCTTCCCCCGTCGTTCCGGCGGGCGGTCACGTAGCGCTGCAGCTTCAGGGTGATCGAATCGCCGATGAACACGGCGTCGTTGAAATACTTGTCGGCCACCGGATCGCCCTCTGCAAGGCCCAGCGGGCGGTGCGTCACGGGCTTGGGATAATCCGCCGGGTCCAGGGGCAGGAAGGAACCGACCTGGTCGTCTGCCAGGGCCCGCGGGGCGGCGGCCAGCGCCGGGATCAGCGCGATGGCGCAGGCGAGCAGGAGTATGGCGAATCTCTTCATAAGCTGTATCCTCCGTTTTGAATCGTATTGGGACGCCCTTTAGACCGTCGCGTCCGGGCCGTTTGTTCCATAACAACGCAGGGCCTTTTTTTTATAACGCATCCCCCGCCGCCCGGTCAAGGGCGGGCGTGTAAATAATGGCGGCCGGGCGGGAATTCGTAAAAAAAGAGTTGAAGAAAAAACGCGCGCCATGTATAATGGCAGGGAAAAGAGCGGCCCCGCGCCGCAGGACGGAGGAAATGACGATGGGTAAACTGGCGGAACAATACACCAGGCTGAGGACGCGGGTGGGCGGCAGCCGGGAAAAAACGGGCTTTGAGTATACCTTCGGCATGCCGGAGGAGGAGGTCAACCGCATTGCGCCGCCGAGCCGCATGAACCGGCGCATCCTGGCGGAGCTGGAATACGCGCTGCACGTCTCTGAGGCGAACGGCGGCGCGTTTGAAGAGGAGCTGGGCCGGGCGCTAAGCAGCCTGCAGGCCGCCATGGACGCGGACGGCGTCCTCACCGACGGGGCCTGCGCGCGAGCGGAGGAGATCCTCTCGCCCATGGCGGCGCTGGCGAAATCCTATAAGCTGTTCCTCACCGGCCACGCGCACATCGACATGAACTGGATGTGGAGCTATCAGGAGACCGTCGCGGCCACCCTGGCCACCTTCCGCACCATGTGCGACATCATGGACGAGTATCCCGGCTTCACCTTCACCCAGTCCCAGGGCTCGGTTTACCGCATCGTGGAGCGCTATGATCCCGAGCTGATGGAGCGCATGAAGAAGCGCATCGCCGAGGGGCGCTGGGAGGTGGCTGCCACCAGCTGGGTGGAGGCCGACAAGAACATGCCCTCCGGCGAGTCGCTGCTGCGCCACATCGAGTACACGCGGCGCTACCTGCGGACGGTCTGGGACGTGAAGGATTTCGACCTGGACTTCGTGCCGGACACCTTCGGCCACGCCGCCACCATTCCGGAAATCGACGCCTTCGGCGGCGTGAAGTACATGTATCACTGCCGCGGCAACGCCCGGCCGGAGCTCCTGTACCGCTACCGCGCCCCTTCCGGCCGGGAGCTGATGGTGCTGCGGGAGGCCAACTGGTACAACGCGGCCATCACGCCCCAGATCGCCTCGGGCCTGATGGAGGTCGTGAAGCGCTCCTCCGGGCTCAAAGCGGGCATGGTGGTCTACGGCGTGGGGGACCACGGCGGCGGGCCGACCCGGCGCGACGTGGAGCGGGCTCTCGACATGATGACCTGGCCCATCTATCCCACCATCCGGTTCGGCGGCCTGCGGGACTACTTCCGCGAGGCGGAGGCCGTGCGCGAAAAGCTGCCGGTGGTGACGGAGGAGCTCAATTACTTCGCGCCCGGCTGCTACACCACCCAGAGCCGCATCAAGCGCGGCAACCGGCGCGCCGAGGCCGCCTTCTACGACGCCGAGGCCCTGGCCGCCCTGGCCGGGAGCAAGACCGCCTACCGCCTGCCGAAGGGGCAGATGGAGGAAGCCTGGCGCGACGTGCTCTTCACCCATTTCCACGACATCCTCACCGGTTCCTGCGTGCAGGATTCCCGGGAGCACGCCATGGGCCTGTATCAGGGCGCGGCGGCCGTGACCAACACGCAGCTTGAAAAGGCCATGGCGGCGCTGGCCCGGTCCGTGGACACGGCGGGCATGCCGGCGCTCAAAGACCTCCGGCCCTGGGAACAGGCGGAGGCCGCCCGGTATGACAGCCAGTCCGAGGGCGCGGGCGTGGGCTACGGCATCGAGCGGTTCAAGGGCGTGCCGGCGGCGGAGCGGGGCAGCGGCCTGACCCGGGTGTTCCATGTGTTCAACACCCTGGCCGAGCCGCGCACGGGCCTGGCGGAGCTGACCGTGTGGGACTACACGGGGGACATGGCGCGGGTGTATATCCAGGACGACCAGGGCGCGGAGCTGCCCTGCCAGCTGCTGGACAGCCGCCTGCAGAAGTACTGGGATCATCGCTATTTCCGCGTTCTTGCGGAGGTGAGCGTGCCCGCTCTGGGCTACGCCACCATCGTGCTGCGCCAGCGGGAGGCGGCTTCGTATCCCGTGTTCCTGCAGAACGAGCGGGAGCAGGTGGCGCGCTTCTACGACGACGTCACCCTGGACAACGGCGTCGTGCGCGCGGTGATCGACGCGGCCAGCGGCCGCGTGAAGTCCTTCGTCGACCTGAAGGACGGCGCGGAGCTGCTGGGCCCGGGCGGAACGGCGGGGCTCCACCTGCTGGACACCGAGCGGCGCACCTCCAGCGCCTGGAACATCGGCCGCACGCTGAAGGACACCCCCGTTGACCGCTGCGTCGAGCTGACGAAGACGGAGAACGGCCCCCTGCGCCAGAGCGTGAAGGCCACGTATCAGGTGAAGGGCGGCTGCCGCGAGCCCAGCGGGATCGAGGCCGTCTATTCCCTGGAGGCGGGCAGCCGGGCGCTGCGCGTGTCGCTTAAGATCGACTGGCAGGAGCAGGGCGGCGAGACCGTGCCCGTGCTGACGTGGAAGACGCCGGCCTCGCAGCTGTGCGGCCGCTTCCGCTATCTAATTCCGGCGGGCTCAAGGCTGCGCCCGGCCCTCAACAACGACGTGCCCGGCATCGGCGGCGGCGCGGCCCTGCGCATGGACGGCCGCGCGCTGGCCCTGGTGAGCGATTCAAAATACGGCTACCGCGGCGAGGAAGACGCGCTGAGCCTCACGCTCATCAACAGCGCCGTAAACCCCGATCCCTATCCGGAGCGCGGCATACACGCCATAACCCTCTGGCTGGGCCTGGCGGACGACACCGGGAAGGATCTGCAGGCGCTGACCGACGAACTGAACCACGGCTTCTTCTACCAGCCCGCGAAAGCGCACGGCGGCTCGCTCCCGGCGCGCTTCGGCCTGCTGGCGCTGTCCGGCGGCGCGGCGGCGGTCACCTCCGTTCAGACGGCGGAGGGCGCGCTGCTCGTGCGCGGCTACGAGACGAAGGGCGAGGCGGGCGAGGCGCGGCTCGCGGTGAACGCCCCGGTGAAGGCGGCGCGGCTCGTCGACCTGAGCGAGGGCGATTCCCTGGGCGAAGCGCGGGTGCGGGACGGCGAGGTCCTCGTGCCCATGAGGCCCGGCGGCGTCTGGGCGGTTGAAATCGTGTTGTAAGGAGGCCTTTCCATGCCCTGGACAGACGCCCAGCGGGCGGCCATCGAATCGCGCGGCGAAAACCTGCTGCTCTCCGCCGCCGCCGGCTCCGGCAAGACCACGGTGCTGGTGGAGCGGGTGCTGCGCCTCATCGGCGAAGGGGCCGACATCGGCTCCATGCTGATCGTCACCTTCACCCGCGCCGCCGCCGCCGACATGCGGGCCGCCCTCGTCCGCGCGCTGGAGAAGGCCGCGCTGGACGCGCCGCGCTTCCGCGCCCAGGCCGAGGCCGCCGAATACGCCGGCATCAGCACCATCCACGCCTTCTGCATCGACATCCTGCGGGAGCACTTCCAGAAGGCGGAAGTGGACCCGGCCTTCCGGGTGGCGGATTCCGCCGAGGCCGCGATCCTGTTCAGCAAAGCCATGGATCAGGCCATGAACGACGCCTACGCGGCCGCTTCGCCGGACCTCAGCGCCCTCGCCGAAGGCCGCGCACCGGGCCAGGTGCGGGAGCTGGCCGGGCAGCTGTACCGCTTCATCCTCGACCGCCCCGCGCCCTTCGACTGGCTGGAGGAAGCCATAGGCCGCCTGGAGCGGGGCGAGGACGCGTTTTCCCCTGTGCTGGTCCGCGCGGCGAAGCGCCCGCTGTCGGACGCGCTGGCCCTGGTCCGAAGGGCCATTTCGCTCTGCGGGGGGCGGGAGGATTTGGAGCCGTATTATAAGACCGCCCTGTTCGACGAGGCGTACATCGAGTCGCTGCTCGATCTGGACTACGAGCCGCTGCAGCGGGCGCTCTCCGATCTGTCGTTCACGCGCCTGCCCACGGCGCGGGCCCTGAAGGAGGACCCGGACGCCCTCGCCTTCCGCGCCCTGCGGGATGAGGCCCGCGACCTGGCGAAGAAGGCCGCGAAAAAGCTGCCGCTGGCCCTTTCCGAGGCGCGGGAAGACCTGACCGGGTCCGCGCGGGAGATTCGCGCCCTGGCCGATATCGTCCGCCGGGCGGACGAAGAATTCACCCGCCTCAAGGACGAGCGGAGCCTGCTCACCTTTGGCGACCTGGAGCACCGGGCGCTGCGGGCGCTGGAGGACGAGGGCGTGCGCGCCGCGCTGCGGGAGCGCTTCGCCTATGTGTTCGTGGACGAATACCAGGACGTTTCCGACATTCAGGAAGCCATCGTGAACCGCGTCGCGGGGGAGAACAACCTGTTCTGCGTGGGCGACGTGAAGCAGAGCATCTACCGCTTCCGCAACGCCGAGCCCTCGCTCTTCCAGGAAAAGTATGCCCGATACGGCCGCGGCGAGGGCGGGCGGCTGATTCTGCTGCGGGAGAACTTCCGCTCCCGGGGGAGCATACTCGGCTTTGTCAACGCCGTGTTTTCCCGCGCCATGCGGGGCGGCGACAGCGAGATAACCTACGACGAGGCCGCCAGCCTGCGCCAGGGCGCGCCCATCGAGGGCCAGGACCCGCCCGTGGAGCTGACGCTGATCGACCGGGCCGGCGACGGGGCCGAGCCGGAGGACGAGGCCGCCCGCCTGATCCTGGACATGAAGGACGCCGAGGTGGAGGCGCTGGTGGCGGCGCGGCGCATACAGGAGCTGTTGGGCGCGCCCGTCTGGGACGCGAAAAAGGGCGCGTTCCGACCGCTGAGATACCGCGATTTCGTGCTGCTCACCCGCCAGGCCCGGGACGTGGCCTCCCTGATGCTGGCCGTATTGAAGCGGGAGGGCGTGCCCGCCTACGCGGACGTGTCCGGCGGCTACCTGGACGTGGTGGAAGTGCGCGTGGCGGTGGCGCTGCTCAGGCTGATCGAAAACCGCCGCCGCGACGTGGAATGGATCGCCGTGCTGCGCTCTTCCGTCATGGACATGACGAGCGAGGAGCTGGCCGACCTGCGCCTGGCCGCGCCGGAGGGCCGATTCTGCGACGCCGTGGCCGCCCGCGCCGCGAAGGACGACGCGCTGGCGCTGCGGCTGCGCTCGCTCATGCGCCGGCTCGACCGCTGGCGCGAGGAGAGCGCCGCCCGGCCGCTGGCGGATTTCGTGTTCGGCGCGCTGCGGGAATCCGGCCTGTACGCGGCGGCGGGGGCGCTGCCCGGCGGGGCGCAGCGCCAGGCGAACCTGGACGCCCTCTGCGACCGCGCGGGCGTCTACGAGGCCGCCCAGCCGGGGGGACTTACCGGGTTTCTGCGCCATCTGGAGCAGATGGAGACCGCCCGCGAGGACATGGGCGAGGCCCACGTGCTGGGCGAGAACGACGACGTGGTGCGCGTGATGACGGTGCACAAGAGCAAGGGGCTGGAGTTTCCGGTGGTGTTCGGCGTGATGCTGGGCAGGCCCTGGAACCGGCAGGCTTCCCGGGGCGAGCTGCGGGCCCACCGGCTGCTGGGCGTCGGCATAAAACACGTGGACAACCGGCTGGGCTCGAAGCGCGACACCATCGCCCGGCTGGCCGCGGCGGAGCAGGCGGCCGTCGAATCCGAGGCGGAGGAGCTGCGCATCCTCTACGTGATGCTCACCCGCGCGAAGGACCGGCTGATCCTCATCGGCAGCGCGGCCGACGCGCAAAAGCTCGTCCGGCGCGCCGCCATGAGCGCCGCGTCGCCCCTCGCGCCCGCCTCGTTCCTGGACGCGCTGCTGCCCGCGGCGCTTTCAATGCCCGGCGCGGAGCCGCTGGGCGCGGGGCTGCCCGCCGATCCGGCGCTGCCCCGCCTTCAGGCCCGCGTGATTTCCCGGGCCTCGCTTTCCGCCCGGGAGGAGGCGGAGGGCGGACGGGCCGGCACGCTGTTTGACGAGGCGCTGTCCGCCCTGCCGGACGAGGGCCTGCTGGCGGCCTACCTCTGGCGCTATCCCTATGCGGACTCGGTGCTGATGCCGCTCAAGCTGACGGCCTCGGGCTTCTCCCGGGAGCTGACCGGCCCGGCCGAGCCGCCGGAGCTGATCGAACGGCCCGTGTTTCTGGAAGGCGACGCCGGCCTGACCGGCGCGGAGCGGGGCACCGCCGCCCATGCCGCCCTGCGGCACATGGACCTCAACGCCCTGCGCGGCCTCGCTGGCGACGCGCTGCACGCCGAAATCGTGAACCAGCTCAACGGCATGGCCGATCGGGCGCTGCTCACGCCGGCCATGCGGGAGGCGGTCAGGCCGCGGATGCTGGCGGCCTTCTTCGCGGAGGGGCCGGGCGCGCGCATGCTGGCGGCTGAAACCCTGCGCCGCGAGTGGATGTTCACGCTGAAGCTCACCGCGCGGGAGGCCCTCGGCGCGGATTCGGACGAGACGATCCTGGTGCAGGGCTCCGTCGACTGCTGCTTCATGGAGGAGGGCGGCTGGGTGCTGCTGGACTACAAGACCGATCGGACCGACGACGAGGAGGCGCTGCGCGCGCGCTACGAGCCCCAGCTCAGGCTCTACGCCGCGGCGCTTGAGAAGATCACCGGCGCGCCGGTGAAGGAGACGCTCATCTGCCTGCTGAGGAGCGGCCGCGCGATCAGAGTGGAATGAGGTTGACAAGCCCGGCGGGGCGTCGTTATAATATATGACAGATATTTGCCCGTCACGGCGTTACACAGGAGGCCCCCTCTGACATGATCGGAACATCCCTGCCCCTGGGCGTACTCACCGACAACCCCAACCAGGAAGCGGACAAGCGCCTGCTGGACGCATACGGCGGCAGCCGCGCGCTGCTGCGGGCCTTCCGCGATATGGGCGTGGGCGCGGTCGAGCTGCGCGCCGTGCGGCCCGACACCTCGCGGGAGGTGACGTCAGCCTGCGCCCGCGCCGCGCTGGACGCCGGGCTGCGCCTCACCATACACGCCACGCTTTCCGAGACGAGCGCCGGGGCGTTCTTCGACGCCCTCGCGCCGGCCCTTGACCTGCTGCCGGAGGATCATCCCACGGTGCCCGTCACCGTGCATTCGGCGCGGACCGGCAGCGAAACACTCGACCGCGCCGCCACCATCCGCCTGCTGCGCCTGCTGGCCGATTACGCCGGGCGGCGGGGGATCAACGTTTCCCTGGCGCTGGAAAACAACCGCATCCACGCCAGCGGCCTGTCCATCGTGCAGTGCGGCGGCGTGTACTCCACCGTGCGCGAAGTGAACCGCCCGAACGTGGGCACGTGCTTCGACTTCGGACACCTTTATTCCAATTTCCTGACTTACCCTGAGGTCACGCCCTTCCTGCCGCCGGACGGATTCCTGCGCCGGGCCGTGCAGACCCACATCCACGGGGTGAAGGGCATCACGCACTTTCCCCTGCTGGAGGGCGCGCTGCCGCTGGAGGACTATCTGCGGCACCTGCGGGCGGCGGGCTACCGGGGCATTTACAACCTCGAGCTGGAGAGCGGCCGCTTCTGGCGCGAGATCGAGCCCCGGGACGGCTTCGAGCTGTCCGTCGACCGGCTCAAAAAGACCCTGGCCAAACTGGAGGAGGAAGGCGCATGAACGGCATCCGGCGCGCCAATGAGGGCGACATTCCCGAGCTTTTGCGCCTGCTGGTGCAGGTGGACATGGTGCATCACGAGGGCCGGCCGGACCTGTTCAAGGGCCCGGCGACGAAATACACGGCGGAGGAGCTGCGCATTCTCCTGAAGGATGAGAAAAGGCCCGTGTTCGCCTGTCCCGGCGAGGACGGGAAGATTCTGGGCTACGCCTTCTGCGCGGTGAAACGGTATGAAAACGACCACGTCATGACCGACGTGAAGACGCTCTACATCGACGACCTGTGCGTGGACGAGGCCGCCCGCGGGCAGGGCGTGGGCCGCGCGCTGTACGAATACGCGCTGGACTTCGCCCGGCGCATCGGCTGCTACAACCTCACGCTGAACGTGTGGGCCTGCAATCCGCGGGCCATGCGGTTTTACAAAAAGTGCGGCCTGGTCCCGCAGAAGATCGGCATGGAAAAGATTCTTTGAGCGCCGGCACAGGCGACTAAAAAACGAGGAGGAATAAAAATGAAGTCGTATTACATCGGCGTCGACCTGGGCACGTCGGCGGTCAAGCTGCTGCTGGTGGACGGGGCGGGCGCCATACTGAACAGCGTCACGAAGGAATATCCGCTCATCTTCCCCCAGCCCGGCTGGTGCGAGCAGGAGCCCGCCGAGTGGTGGCGCGCCTGCACGGAGGGCATCGGGGAGCTGTTGAAGGGCTTCGACGCGTCGAAGGTCGTGGGCATCGGCTGCGGCGGCCAGATGCACGGCCTGGTGGTGCTGGACGATGAGGACGCGGTCATCCGGCCCACCATCCTCTGGAACGACGGCCGCACCGCGGAGGAAGTGGACTATCTCAACAACGTGATCGGCAAGGCGAAGCTGTCCGCCATGACGGCGAACATCGCCTTCGCGGGCTTCACCGCGCCCAAGCTCCTGTGGATGAAGAAGCACGAGCCGGAAAACTTCGCCCGCATCGCGAAGATCATGCTGCCGAAGGACTACGTGAACTACCGCCTCACCGGTGTGCATTCCTGCGACTACTCCGACGCCTCCGGCATCCTGCTGCTGGATGTGAAGAACAAATGCTGGTCTGAAGAAATGCTCGAAATCTGCTCCGTGCGGGAGGCGCAGCTGCCCGCCCTCTACGAGAGCTATCAGGTCATCGGCGAGGTGAAGGAAGACGTGGCCGCGCAGCTGGGCCTGCCGGCCCACGTGAAGGTCATCGCGGGCGCGGGCGACAACGCCGCGGCCGCCGTGGGCACCGGCACGGTGTCGGACGGCGCGTGCAACATCTCCCTGGGCACCTCGGGCACCATCTTCATCGCCTCGGACAAATTCGGCGTCGATCCCAACAACGCGCTGCACGCCTTCGCCCACGCCAGCGGCGGCTGGCACCTGATGGGCGTGGTGCTCTCCGCGGCCAGCTGCAACAAGTGGTTCTGCGACGAGATCCTTGGCACCAAGGACTACGCCGGCGAGCAGGCCGGCATTGAGGATGAGAAACTGGGCCGCAACGGCGTGTTCTTCCTGCCCTATCTCATGGGCGAGCGCAGCCCCATCAACGACGTGAACGCCCGCGGCACCTTCGTAGGCCTCTCCATGGACACCAGCCGCGCGGACATGGTCCAGGCGGTGCTGGAGGGCGTCTCCTTCGCCATCCGCGACAGCTTCGAGGTGGCAAAGGCGCTGGGCATCGAGATCAAGGCCAGCAAGCTGTGCGGCGGCGGCGGCAAGTCGCCCCTGTGGCGGCGGATCATGGCCAACGTGCTGAACATCCGCATCGAGATCCCCTCCGCGGAGGAAGGTCCCGGCTACGGCGGCGCGATGCTGGCCATGGTGGGCTGCGGCGCCTACGACAGCGTGAAGGCCTGCGCGGACGCTCTCATCTCCACGAAGGCCGTGGTGGAGCCGGACCCGGCGATCGCCGCCCGCTACGAGGCCCAGTATCAGAAATTCAGGAAGATCTATCCCGCGCTGAAGGACGTGTTCCCGGCGCTGCGATAAGCGAAAAAAAGACAATGCGCCCCGCGCCGGCGAAATACCGGCGCGGGGCGCGATTCTGTATAGGCTTGAAAAATCAATCAGCTGTCCTCCAGAAGGAACCGGTACTGGGCCTCGCAAAGGCCCTTGTAATGGCCGCCTTCGAGCCGGATGAGCTCGTCGTGGGTGCCGGACTCGGCGATGTGGCCGTCCTGGACCACCATGATGCAGTCGGCGTTCCGGATGGTGGAGAGCCGGTGGGCGATGACAAAGCTGGTGCGCCCGCGCAGCAGCACGTCCAGCGCCTGCTGGATGAGGATCTCCGTGTGGGTGTCGATGGAGGATGTGGCCTCGTCCAGTATGAGGATCTTCGGGTCGTTGAGCAGGGCCCGGGCGAAGGAGATCAGCTGCCGCTGGCCCACCGACAGAGACGAGCCGCGCTCGGACACCTCGGTCTCGTAGCCCTTGGGCATCTGCATGATGAAGTCGTGGGCGTGTACGGCTTTGGCCGCCGCCATGACCTCTTCGTCGGTGGCGTCCAGCTTGCCGTAGCGGATGTTGTCCATCACCGTGCCGGAGAAGATGAAGCTGTCCTGCATCATGACGGACATCTGCCGGCGCAGGGAGCGCAGGTTCACGTCGCGGATGTCGCGGCCGTCGATTTTGACCGCGCCGCCGGTCACGTCGTAGAACCGGCTGATGAGGTTCACAACGGTGGACTTGCCCGCGCCGGTCGGGCCCACCAGGGCGATGGTCTGGCCGGGTTCCACGTCGAAGGACACGTCCTTCAGCACCACTTTTTCCGGATCGTAGGAGAAGGTGACGTCCTCGAAGCGCACGCGGCCCTGGATGGGCGGCATCTCCTCCGCGCCGGGCTTGTCCTGGATGTCGCTGGGGGTGTCCATGATCTCGAAGATGCGCTCCACCGAGGCCATGGCCGAGAGCACGGAATTGTAAAAGTTGGAGAGCACGTTGAGCGGCTCCCAGAACCGGCCCAGATACCACAGTATGAGCAGCAGGTTCGCCAGGTCCAGGGGATGTGCGCCCTCGCCCATAAGCTTCACGCCGAAGTAGTACACCAGCACGGTGCCGATGGTGCCGGTCAGGTCCAGCGCGGGCCAGAAGGCGTTGTTGATGTGGATGGCCCGCATCCAGCTGGAGCGGATGTCGTCGCCCACGTTGCGGAAGGTGTCCAGGTTTTCGTCTTCCCGCACGAAGGCCTCGGTCACGCGCATGCCGGCCAGCGACTCGTGCAGGTAGCCGTTCATGTTGGAGGTCTTCATGCGCACGATCTGCCATCTCTTCCTCATCTGCCGCTTGAGCTTGAACATGATGAGCATGAGAAGCGGCATGATGCACATGGAGATCAGCGTGAGCCGCCAGTTGACCACCAGCATGATGGCCAGCAGCGTGATCAGCATGAATATCTCGATGAGCACGTTCACGATGCCGTTGGTGAACAGGTCGTTCAGGGAGTTGACGTCGTTGATCACGCGCACCTGGATCTTGCCCACCGAGCGGGTGTCGAAGAAGGAGAAGCTGAGCGTCTGGATGTGGTCGAACAGATCCTGCCTCAGCGTGGCCAGGGCCCGGCGGCCGGAGTAGTCCATCAGGCGCACGCGCCAGCGGGTGCACACGGCGATCACGAGAGCCATGCCCGCCATGCCCAGCACGAACTGCCAGGGCACCAGCGGCTTCTCGGCCTGCAGAAGGCCCACGGCGCGGCTCAGCAGGAAGGTCTGCCCCAGGGAGCACAGGGTGGTGACGACCATCAGGCAGAGCGCCGCGGCCACCCGGCCCTTGTAGGGCTTCATGTAGCTCAGAAGGCGGAAGAACTGGCCTTTGTCAAACGGCCTTTCGATCGCTTCGTCGTCGATCTGTCTCAATACCTTCGCCATCAGGCCTCACCCGCCTTTCTGCCGGCAAACCGGTCGAAATCGCGATACTGATCCTGCACCATGCGGTAGTAGATGCCCTTCATGTCCAGCAGCTGCTGGTGGGTGCCGCGCTCGGCGATGCGTCCGCCGTCCAGCACCAGGATCTGGTCGGCGTTCTTCACGGAGGAGATGCGGTGGGCGATGATAAAGGTGGTGCGGTTTTTGAGCACCTCCTTGAGCTCCTGCTGGATGAGGTATTCGGTCTCCATGTCCACGGCGGAGGTGGAGTCGTCCATGATGAGGATGGAGGGATCCACCAGCACCGCCCGGGCGATGGCCCCGCGCTGCTTCTGGCCGCCGGAGAGGCCCAGGCCCCGCTCGCCCACCACGGTGTCGTAGCCGTGGGGCATGTGCTCGATGAACTCCTCGGCCTGCGCCACCCGCGCGGCGCGCTCGACGCGGGCCTGGTCGGCGTCCGGCCGGCCGAAGCGGATGTTGTCGGTCAGGGTGTCGGAGAAGAGGAAGGTCTCCTGCATCACGTAGCCCAGATGGCTCCTCAGGGGCTTGAGCTTCTGGTCGCGCACGTCCACGCCGTCTACCCGCACCGCGCCGGACTTCACGTCGTAGAACCGGCCGATGAGGCTGACCAGCGTGGATTTGCCGCTGCCGGTGGCGCCCATCACGGCGATGGTCTGGCCGGGCTTGGCCTCGAAGGTGATGTCCGTGAGGATGTCCGCGCCGCCGTAGGAGAAGGTGACGTGGTCGAATTCCACGCGGCCCTCGAACTTCGCGGGGGCGCGGGCGTCGTCCTTCTCCCGGATGGCCGAGCCGAAATCCTGATAATAGAACAGTTTCTCGGCGGAGGTGACGGCCTGGGCCACCATGTTGATGATGCCGGACAGGGCGCGCATGGGGTTGATGATGAGCCACACGTAGCCGTTCACCGCCACCAGCGTGCCGATGTCCATCTGGCCGTTCACCAGCAGCACGCCGCCCACCAGCAGCATGATGGGGGTGCAGAGGCTGCTCATGAGCTCCATGAGCGGCACGAAGATGGACCAGATGCGCGTGGCCTCCAGGTTGAGGTCCAGGAGCTTCAAATTGTCCTTGCTGAACTGCCTGGATTCGTAGTCCTCCCGGGTGAAGGCCTTCACCACGCGCACGCCGGACACATTCTCCTGGGTGCGGGTGTTGAGGGTGGCGTTCTGCTCGCGGATATTCCGGAAGGCCGGGCGGATGCGCTTGTTGAACTGCCAGGCCGTAACGGCGATGAGGGGCGCGAAGATGAGGAGCGACAGCATCAGCTGCCAGCTCATGAAGGTGAGGAAGATCAGCGCGCCGATGAAGTTGAGGGCGTTGTCGAACACGGTGATGATGCCGCCGGCGATGAGGTTGCGCACGCCTTCGATGTCGCCCGTCATGCGGGACATGATCTCGCCGATGCGGTGCGTGTCGTAGAACACGTAGGGCAGCTCCTGCAGGTGCTCGTACAGGCCGGTGCGCAGGTCGTAGGTCACGTTCTGGGAGACGCGCTCCAGCATGACCGAGCGGGCGTAGGTGGAGCCGGCGCGCACCAGCACCAGCGCCAGCAGCCCGGCGCACAGGGGCAGCAGCAGGCTGAGGTTCCCGCTGGGGATGACGTCGTTCACGATGTCGCGGGTGATGAAAGGCGCCAGCAGGCGGCTCAGTATGACCAGCAGCTGCAGAAACAGCGCCAGCGCCACCCTCTTGCGGTACGGCTTCATCATGCCGGCCAGGCGCTTTATGATGTCCATCAAAGACCTCCTTATAAAAGAGCGGGACAGGCGGACATTATAGCTTTGAATTATTGTATCGGCATTTCCCGAGCAAGTCAATACCGGTTTCGCGGCAGAATTATCCGGAACATGGACCAGGGCCCGCAGCTTTCCGCAGAGTCCGTCATTCGACGGATTGCGCCTGTTTTCTCAAAAATCCTTCCGATTCCGGAGTGATTACAATCATTTAATTTCCCCTGTAAACGAGGCTTAACCTGCCCTTTCCTGAGATGACAAAGACGCGCCGGACGCTTGCCGCGAAGCGCCCGACGCGTCGGTAAACATAAGGGGATCACTGTTCTCCGTCCGCCAGGGAATAGGTTATGCTTTCGAGCTGTTCATTGTCCTTGAAGAGCACCTGGACGCAGTCGCCCTTCTCGTTGGCCCATACGTACACCCGGTTGATCTCCGGGTCGGCGCTGGAATCCTGGGCGATCTGCGCCAGCTCCATCGAGCGCCCGCCAAGCACGCCGCAGACCATCTCGTAGGTGTAGTTTTTGTTGAGGGTGGAAAACTGATCGATGTTGGTGGCCGAGGAGAGCAGGCCAAGCTGGCGCAGGTCGTCGTAATAGAGCACCTTGGCGCGCAGGCGGCCGCTCTCGAAGAACACCGCGGCGAAGCCGTAGCCGTCGTCCATCTTCCAGGTGAGGGTCTCGCCGTTTTCGGTCTCCTCGACCAGCGGCTCGCCGTATTTGGCTATGATGTCGCTTTTCAGGTCGCCGATTTTCACCTGCTTGTAGTACTGGTAGAGCGCCTCGCGGTCGGTATACATCGGGTCGGTCAGCGGGGGCTGGGTGGCCTTGGGTTCGTCGCTCTCGGTCTCCACGGAGCCCATCATTGCGGAGTAATCCAGGCAGCCCGTCAGCAGAAACGCCGCCAGCAGCGCCAGCGCCGCGAGTTTGATCAGCCGTTTTGTCATGTTCTTTGTCCTCCTTGCACGCTTTATCCTATTGTATCACGCCGCCGCCCGTTTCACAAGCCCAACGCCCGAGTTGTTATGAAAAAGTTCACCGTTAAAGCGGATCACAGTATGTGCAGCGCCTCGTGGGCGATGGGCGTGTAGTCGCTCAGGGGGCGGTCGAGCACGTCGTGGGTGTGGGCGGCTACACGTGGGTCGGTCCCCGGCAGCAGGACCACCAGGACGTGGTAATACCGCTGGCCGTTCCACAGGGCGATCAGATCGCCCGCCTCCGCCTCGACCGTTTCGCATACCTCCGCGCGGCCGCTGTCCAACAGCCACCGCCGCAGGAACCGGACGCCGCTCCAGGAGGGCGTGCGGTCCTCCATCGAATAATAGTGCCACGCCGCCGTCATCCGGTTCCAGCCCGCCCACAGGCACTGCGAGGCGAAATTCGCGCAGTCGCCGCCCAGCGCCGCGAAATCCCCGAAGGCCGGATTGCGCGAAAGCGCCCAGCGCCGCGCGTAAGCCGCGGCCGCCTGGCGATCATATCCCAGGTCCCTCTGCATATATTTCCCTCCCGACCGGCATTATAGGGATAGAAAATGATCCGCCCAGGCGGATTATGACGGGAGGAAAGAAATATGACCTTTGAACAGAGCCAGACCAGGGAAAACCTCATGCGCGCCTTCGCCGGGGAATGTATGGCCCGGGGCCGCTACGATTACGCCGCTCAGGCCGCCGATAAGGAAAAGCTGTACGCCGTGGGCCGGCTGTTCCGCTTCACCGCCGCCCAGGAGCGGGAGCACGCCGAGCTGTTTTACACCCGCCTCGCCCCCGCGCCGGGCCTCTTGGCCATTCAGGCCGATTACCCCGCCCGGCCGGAAGCCCGCGTCCCGGCGCTACTCAATTTCGCCGTGGAAAACGAGACGAACGAGAGCGCCGCGATTTACCCGCGTTTCGCCGCCGTGGCCCAGGCGGAGGGCTTTCCGGACGTGGCGCGGCTGTTCGAGCGCGTCGCCGCCATCGAGAAGACCCACGGCGACCGCTTTGCCCGGTTCGCCCAGTGGATGCGGGACGGGCTGCTCTTCCACGACGACGCCGGCGCGGTCTGGGTGTGCCTCAACTGCGGCCACGTGGCTTCCGGCGCGGACGCGCCGCTGCAGTGCCCCGTGTGCCGCCACGCCCAGGGCTTCTTCGTGCGGCAGGCGGCGATGATACTCTGATACGCCATGTTAATTCTTATTGATTTCATCGGAATTGCTTTTCAAAGGGGGAAAGCCGTGTTATAATACAATTCAGATGGATTCAGTCGGAATTCATCGCGGGAGGGGATGCGCATGAAGCTCTCGACGCGGAGCCGTTACGGCATCCACGCCATGTACGATTTGGCCTGTTTCGCGGCGGGGGAGCCGCAGCCGATCAAGGCGATCGCGGAGCGGCAGAAGATCCCGGAGGCGTATCTGGAGCAGCTCATCGGCCCGCTGAGGCGAAGCGGGCTGGTGAAGAGCGTGCGCGGCGCCCAGGGGGGCTACCTGCTGGCCCGCGCGCCGGAGGAGATCACCGTCGGGGCGGTCATGCGGGCGCTGGAAGGCGATATCAACCTGGTCGACTGCCTGGCCGAAGAGGACGCCTGCGAGCGGGCCGGCTCCTGCGCCGCGCGCATCGTGTGGCGCAGGGTCAACGACGGGCTCAGGCAGATCGTGGACGGCATCACCCTGCGGGACATCATGAACGATGACGAGCGGGTCCGCTCGGGGAAGGACACTGACATACCATGAAACGCATCTATATGGACAACGCCGCCACCACCCGCGTCACCGAGCCGGTTTTCGAGGCGATGGCGCCCTATTTCACCGAGGTGTACGGCAACCCGTCCAGCATCCATTCCTTCGGCCGCGAGGCGCGCCGGGCCGTCGAGAAGGCCCGGGAGCAGGTAGCCGCGGCGATCGGCGCCAAGCCCGTCGAGATCTACTTCACCGGCTGCGGCACCGAGTCGGACAACTGGGCCGTGCGGGGCGCGGCCTACGCTCAGAAGCGCAAGGGCAATCACATCATAACCTCCGCCATAGAGCATCACGCCGTGCTGCACACCTGCCAGCAGCTGGAGCGGGAGGGCTTCCGCGTGACCTACCTTCCGGTGGACGAATACGGCGTCGTGAAGCTGGACGAGCTGGAAAAGGCGCTGACCCCCGAGACCACCCTCATCTCCGTCATGGCCGCCAACAACGAGATCGGCACGGTGCAGCCCATTGCGGAGATCGGCCGGATCGCGAAGGCACGGGGCATACTCTTCCATACCGACGCCGTGCAGGCCGTGGGCGCGATCCCGATCGACGTTCAGGCCATGGGCGTCGACCTGCTTTCCATGTCCGGCCACAAGTTCCACGCGCCCAAGGGGGTAGGCGCGCTGTACATCCGCTCGGGCGTGCGCATCCAGCGCTTCATGCAGGGGGGCGCGCAGGAGCGCACCCAGCGCCCCGGCACGGAGAACCTGGCCTCCATCGTGGGCATGGGCCGGGCCGTCGAGCTGGCCGTCGCCGATTTGCCGGCCAAGGCCGCGAAGGTCTCCGCCATGCGCGACCGGCTGATGCGGGGCGTGGTCGCGGCCATCCCGGAGAGCCGGGTGAACGGCCATCCCACCCAGCGCCTGCCGGGCAACTGCAACGTGTCCATCCGCTACATCGAGGGCGAAAGCCTGCTGCTGAGCCTCGACCTCAAGGGCATCGCGGCCTCCTCCGGCTCCGCGTGCACCTCCGGCTCCCTGGACCCGAGCCACGTGCTGCTGGCCATCGGGCTGCCCCACGAGATCGCCCACGGTTCGCTGCGCTTCTCGCTGAACGAGGAAAACACCATGGAAGAAGTCGAGACCGTGCTGACCGAGCTGACCGGCATCGTGCAGCGGCTGCGCGACATGTCGCCGCTCACCCCCGAGTCGCTCAAGACGGTATAATGAGGCAGGGGTGTCTCATTTAAAGTGTCGTTCACAAATAGGCGTATGACGAGGGAAACCCTTCAGGCGCTACGCGCCAGCTCCCCTGGAAGGGGAGCCAAGAAGAACGCTTCAAAAGGAACGATCTTGCTTCCCCTTTCAGGGGAAGTGCCGAGCGCAGCGAGGCAATAGGGTCGTTGCTTAACACGACTGCATCCATTTTGTTGAACGAGACGTTAATAAGTCGCCCCCGATGATGAGGACGTTGGCTTTGACAGCGGGCCGGCATTGTGTTATTATAAGGGAAAAGAGGCAAATACGATGATGTACACCGAGCAGGTTATGGATCATTTCATGAATCCGCGCAACGTGGGGGAGATCGAGGACGCCAGCGGCGTGGGCACCGTGGGCAACGCCAAGTGCGGCGACATCATGCGCATCTACATCAAGGTCGAGAACGACGTGATCGTGGACGTGAAGTTCAAGACCTTCGGCTGCGGGGCCGCCATCGCCACCTCCAGCAAGGCCACCGAGATGGTCATGGGCAAGACCATCGACGAGGCGCTGAAAATCACCAACAAGATGGTCATGGACGAGCTGGGCGGCCTGCCCGAGGTGAAGATTCACTGCTCCGTGCTGGCCGAGGAAGCGCTTCACGAGGCCATCAAGGACTACAAGGCGCGCCTGGAAGCCGGCGAGATCAGCGGCGGGGCGTCCGCGGCCGAGGAGCCGAGCCGATACGTGTGATCCGCGCGGCAAAAACTGTCTTTATATGCGTTGCCCGGTTGCCTTTTGTGCGGCTGGGCAGCTTTTTTAAAAACGGGAGGACGCCATGAACAGCCTGAACGAGAAGATCATCGGAGCCGTCGTCGAAAAGGCGCGGCGGGTCTGCCCGGATTCGCTGGCGCTGGTCGGCGTGTACGGCTCGGCCCGCACGGGCGACGGACACGCCAGATCCGATCTCGATCTTTTGATCCTCATAGGCGACGAGGAAGGCCGGAAGCTGGCGAAGGGCTTCATACTGGAGGACGCGGGGATCGGCTACGACCTCTACTGCACCACCTGGCCGATGCTGGAGGACGACGCGGCCTGCCGCCAGGCGCACCTGGGCAGGCTGATGGACGCCGAAATCGTGTATGCCTCCGGCGAGGCCGCGCTGGCGCGGCTGAACGGGCTGCGGGAACGCGCCGCCGCCCTGCTGGCGTCGGAGGAGCGGTACCGGCGCGCCGCCGAAACCGTGGAGCGGCTCTGCGGCGCCTACGCCCGCGCGATGGCGGCGGAAACCCTCGGGGCCATGCGGGCGTGGGCGGCCTGGTTCATTTCCCTCGGCCTGGACGCCGTGATGCTGTGGAACGGGCGATACTTCAAGCGGGGCGTCAAGCGGACGTTCGAGGAGCTGGCGGGGCTGGATTTGCCGGAGGGATTCGTTGAAGACATCGGGAAGATTGTCCGCTCGCGGGACGCGGGGGAACTGGGCGGCCGCCTGACGGCGCTGCTCCGCTCGGTCATGAAGTTCACCGATCGGGCCGGGCAAAAAGACCCGCCGTCGAAGCAGGTGCTGGAAGGCACCTACGAGGAGATGTTCTCCAACTGGCGAAACAAGATGCCGGAGGCCGCCGCGCGGGGCGACGTGTTCTCGTCCTTCATGAACATGGCCTCGTTCCAGTTCATGCTGGGGGAAATCGCCGGGGAGACGGACATTCCCGAATACAACGTCATGGAGGCCTTCGACCCGGACGACCTGGCGGGCAACGCGGAGGCGTTCGACGCGGCGCTGGCGGAATACCTGAAGGAATACGAAAAGCTGGGCATGAAGCCGGAACGCTATCGAAACGTGGACGAGTTTGTGAGGGAATACCTCGGCTGAACGGCAGCCGGGAGGAAGGACGCCTATGATCAGAGGAAACATTGAAGGCATTCGCCAGTCCGCGCTGGACGAGCTGGAGCGGCTGTTCGACGTGGACTGGGCCCGCGACCAGTTCCTGCCGGACAGGCTTTTAAACACGCTCGTGCGCTTCACCGACCAGCTGAACCGCGAGATCATGGTGTACATGAGCCGGGAAGGCGGCGTGCTGGAGATTTCCATCGGCTCGGCGGAGAGCGTGTCCCTGCCCGAGCGGACGCTCAGGCGCAGCGTGGAGCGTCTCTCCGGCATCCGCTGCATCCACACCCATCCCGGCGGCTCGGCGCGGCTGTCCGACGTGGACGAGCAGGCGCTGCGCCTGCTGCGCTTCGACGCCATGTGCGCCGTGGGCGTGAAGGACGGCATCGCCACCGGCATCACCGCGGCGTTCCTGGGCGAGATGGAATACGGCCAGCTGGCCATTCACGTGCACGGCCCGGTCAAGCCCGGCCGCGTGCCGCAGGAGAAGTGGCTGCACGAGATCGAAATCGCGGACGAGCGCGTGCTCAAGACCATCCGCGAGGGCAACTGGGAGCAGACCCAGGAGCGCGTGATGCTGGTGAGCACCGATTCGGAGGAATCGCTCAGCGAACTGGAGAGCCTCACCAACACCGCCGGCGCCATCGTCATCCAGCGGGTGCTTCAAAAGCGCCAGCGGCCCGACCCGGCCACCTTCATCGGCTCCGGCAAGGCGCAGGAGCTGGCGCTCATCTGCCAGGCGGCGGAGATCGACCTGATCATCTTCGACGACGAGCTCACCGCCGCCCAGTCGCGGAACATCGGCGAGATATTGGGCGAGGGCGTGCGCGTGATCGACCGCACCGCCCTGATCCTGGATATCTTCGCCCAGCGCGCCCAGTCCTACGAGGGCAAGCTGCAGGTGGAGCTGGCGCAGATGAAGTACAACCTGCCCCGGCTGGCCGGCCTGGGCACGGTGCTCTCCCGCCTGGGCGGCGGCATCGGCACGCGCGGCCCCGGCGAGACCCAGCTGGAGGTCGACCGCCGCCGCATCCGCCGCCGCATCACCGACCTGGAGCGCGAGCTGGACGAGCTCGACCGCCAGCGCGCCGTGCGCCGCAGCCGCCGCGAGAAGACCGAGCAGGCCGTGGCCGCGCTGGTGGGCTACACCAACGCCGGCAAGTCGACGCTGCTTAACGCGCTCTCCGGCGCGAACGTGCTGGTGGAGGACAAGCTGTTCGCCACGCTGGACCCGGTCATGCGCAAGGTCGAACTGCCGGAGCGGCGGGAGTGCCTGCTGGTGGACACGGTCGGCTTCATCCGCAAGCTCCCCCACCAGCTGGTGGAGGCGTTCAAGTCCACGCTGGAGGAGGCGCTGTACGCCGACCTGATCGTGATCGTGTCCGACGCCTCCAGCGAGCGCTGCGCCGAACAGCGCCAGGTGGTGCTGGACGTTCTGAACCAGCTGGGCGCCTCCGGAAAGCCCATGATCGAGGTGCTGAACAAGTGCGACCGCCTGACGGAACTGCCGCTCGCCACGCCGGGCATCATTCCCATCTCCGCCCGGGAGGGGCAGGGGCTGGTCGCGCTGCGGGCCGCGCTGGGCGAGCGCCTGGGGCAGATGCGCCGCCGCGTGCGCCTCACCGTGCCCTACGCCGAGGGCGCGGCGCTCTCCCTGGTGCACGACAAGGGCCAGGTGCTGGCCGAGGAGTACACCGACACCGCCACGGTGATCGACTGCCTGCTGGACAGCACTTTGTGCCAGCGTGTCGAAAAGATGCTGAAAAACGGAACCATCGAGCGGCTGTAGCCGTCCCAGCGATACAAGAGAGAGGTGTAGATTCCCATGCGACGTTTCCTGGCCGCGCTGCTGATCGTGGCGGCGCTCCTTCCGGCGGCCGCTCAGGCCGGTCTCTACGACAGTACCATGATCCTCGTCAATAAGCAGAACGCCCTGCCGAAAAGTTACGAGCCCGACGACCTGAGCTATGTGGATATCGCCTACGCCGAGGGCGTGCCCGCGACGCGCAAGCAGTTGCGCGAGGAGGCGGCGCGCGCGCTGGAGCGGCTGTACGCCGCCATGCTGGAGGAGGGCATCGAGATCGTGGGCGTTTCCGGCTACCGCTCCTACAGCACGCAGAGCCTGATCTACAACCAGCGCCTGGAGGAGACCAGCCTGGACTATGTGTCGCGGTATGTGGCCAAGCCCGGCCAGTCGGAACACCAGACCGGCCTGGCCATGGATGTGGCCATCCCCGACTGGCCTTTTCTGACCACGGACTTCGCGCTGACCGACGCCTACGCTTGGCTGACGGCCCACGCCCATGAATACGGCTTCATCATCCGCTATCCCGAGACGGGCGAGGAGGAGACGGGCTACGCCTTCGAGCCGTGGCACATCCGCTACGTGGGCGACACGGCCGCCGAGCTGCGGGAATCCGGCATGACGCTGGAGGCCTGGTACCGCCGGCGGCTGGGCGGCAGCCATGCCCGCCGCGAGGCGCGCTTCCTGCTGCCCACGGGGAGCAAATGACGTATCTTTTATCCCTTTTCCGCCCGCGGCCCCTTAGCCGCCCCCTGGAGAGAATCGTTACGGTTATTCACCGGAAATACGCCGAAATGCAAAATACCGGTTGCAAAAGCGGCAAAACTATGTTATAATCCGGGTTGTCGCCTGATTGATGACCATTGGGTTTCGTGCGACGTCATGCCGTGAATCTTGTCAGGTCCGGAAGGAAGCAGCAATAAGCGGAAGTTGGCGTGCGCCGCGAAGTCGCCCGGTGCGAGGTCAGGCGATTCTTGTGCGCTTCCTGTTCGGCCTTCGGCTTCACAGGAAGTGGCGGGTGAACCCTTCTCCCGCCACAGTAGTGTCATCAAATAAAGCAATGATGGCTGGGTCTGGCGGCCATCGTGGCAGCTCACCCCTTCCCCCTGCCCCCTTCCCCGCGATGAGCGGGGAAGGGGGTTGGGGGAAAGGGGAAACGCAGCATCGCGTCGCCAGACTCATCTGAATGAGCAGAATTGATGACACTGCACGCCACGACCACCCTTGGACGGCAAAGCCGGTCCAGCGGATTGAGTTTTACGGGGCCACGGCCCCGGAACAACCTCTGGCCGAGTTATCATACATCGAAACAAGGAGGACGAAGACCATGCGTGTTGTCATTCAGGAAGACTACCAGAAGATGTGCCAGTGGGCGGCGAATTACATCGCCGGGAAGATCAAGGCGCATAAGGGAGAGAGGCCCTTCGTGCTGGGCCTGCCCACGGGCTCCTCGCCCCTGGGCGTCTACGCCGAGCTCATCCGGAAGAACAAGGCCGGCGAGATCTCCTTCAAGAACGTCGTCACCTTCAACATGGACGAATACGTGGGCCTGCCCCGCGAGCACGACCAGAGCTATTGGTATTTCATGTGGTCCAATTTCTTCGATCACATCGATATCCCGAAGGACAACGTGAACATCCTCAACGGCATGGCCGAGGATCTCGAAGCCGAGTGCGCCCGCTACGAGGCGAAAATCGCCTCCTACGGCGGCATCGACCTGTTCCTGGGCGGCATCGGCGTGGACGGCCACCTGGCCTTCAACGAGCCCTTCACCTCGCTCACCTCCCGCACCGGCGTGCGCCTGCTGACCACCGACACCCGCATCGTCAACTCCCGCTTCTTCGGGAACGATCCGGAAAAGGTGCCCGCCAGCGCCCTGTCCGTGGGCATCGGCACGGTGACCGATTCCAAAGAAGTGCTGGTGCTCATCAGCGGCCACAACAAGGCCCGCGCCCTGGCCGCCACCGTGGAGGGCGGCGTGAGCCAGAAGTGGACCGGCAGCGCCCTGCAGGCGCACAACGCCGCCATCATCGCCTGCGACGAACCCGCCTGCGGCGAGCTGACCGTGGACACCTACAAGTACTTCCTGGACATCGAAAAGAACGAGAGGCTGTGACGCCGCCAAAAAAGCGCCTGCCCGGACGGGGTTCGTCCGGGCAGACGCTTTTTTGGCGGAATGGGGAATGGGGAAT
>JAFXQO010000017.1 GCA_017527065.1 Clostridia bacterium | reverse complement strand
GGCACCATGGACGGCGCCAACGTGGAGATCTACGACGCCGTCGGCCCGGACAACATCTATATCTTCGGCCTCAGCGCCGAGGAGGTGGAGGCCGCCTACAGCACCTACCGCTCCAGCGAGATCTACGAGACCAGCCCGGAGCTGCGCCGCGTGCTGGAGCAGCTCATCGACGGCACCCTGGAGCCGGAAAACCCCCGCATGTTCCAGGAGCTCTACCACGCGCTGCTCTTCGGCGACGGCGGCGGCATGGCCGACCCCTACTTCGTGCTCAAGGACATGAAGAGCTTCGTGCACACCCAGCACATACTGAGCCACGACTACGCGAAGAACCACGGCCTGTGGCTGAGGAAGGCCATCATCAACACCGCCCAGAGCGGCGTCTTCTCCAGCGACCGCACCATCAAGGAATACAACGACAAGATCTGGCACCTCAAGCCCCTGGTCCTCGATTAAACTTCTGCGGGCGCGACGTTTCCGCCGCGCCCGGTTTTTCTGCTCAACACGCGACCGCCGAACCGATGCAAAGGAGGCCGGCTCATGATAAACGCCGATAACGCGCTGGCGCTGCTGATGAAGAAGGATCCGACCCTGAAGCCCTGGGCCGGGGAAATCAGGATGCATCTCGACCGCTTCAACGACCGCCTCCGGCGGCTGACGGGCGGGAAAAGCCTCTCGGATTTTGCCAACGGCCACCTCTTTTTTGGCTTTCACCGCACGGAAACCGGCTGGGTGTTCCGGGAATGGCTGCCCGGGGCGGACGCCGCCTGGCTGACGGGCGACTTCAACGGCTGGGCCAAGTGGAGCCACCCGCTCCGCGCCGTGGGGGGCGGCGTATGGGAGATCGCCCTCGAAGGCCGGGACGCCCTGAAGCACGGGCAGTATGTCAAGCTGATCGTGGGCCGGCAGGGAATCAGCTTCGAGCGCATCCCCGCCTACATGACCTACTGCGTGATGGACACGTCAACCCAAACCCTGTGCGGCCAGATCTGGATGCCGGACAAGCCCTTCGAATGGACCGACGGGGATTTCTTCCGCAAAAAACGGCCCGAATCGCCCATGATCTACGAGGCCCACATCGGCATGGCCCAGGAGCACGGCCACATCGGCAGCTATCGGGAATTCGCCGACGGGCCCCTGGACTGGATCAAGCGCGCGGGCTACAACACGGTGCAGCTGATGGCCATACAGGAGCATCCCTATTACGCCTCCTTCGGCTATCAGGTCACCAATTTCTTCGCGCCGTCCCACCGCTACGGCGCGCCGGACGACCTGAAATACCTGATCGACAAGGCCCACGGCATGGGCCTTTCGGTGCTGCTGGACGTGGTGCACAGCCACGCCTGCCCCAACGTGGGCGAGGGCCTGAACCGGCTGGACGGCACGGACTGCCAGTATTTCCTGGAGGGCGACCGGGGCTGGCATCCCTCCTGGAAGACGAAGATCTTCGATTACGGCAAGGACGAAACGCTGCACTTCCTGCTCTCCAACCTGAAATACTGGATGGAGGAATTCCACTTCGACGGGTTCCGCTTCGACGGCGTGACCAGCATGATGTATGAAAACCACGGCAACTGCAGCTTCACCCGCTACGACGATTACTTCTCCCTGAACACCAACGTGGACGGGCGGATCTACCTGACCCTGGCAAACGCCCTGGTTCACGACTGCAACCCCAAGGCCATGACCATCGCCGAGGACATGAGCGGCTTCCCCGGCATGTGCCTGCCCCTGGAATGCGCGGGCATCGGGTTCGACTACCGCCTGGCCATGGGCATACCGGACGTGTGGATCAAGCTGGTGAAGGATCAGCGGCAGGAAGACTGGAACATGTTCTACCTCTGGTACGAGCTGACCACCGGCCGGCCCGGCGAAAAGAGTGTCGGCTACGCCGAGTCCCACGACCAGGCCCTGGTGGGCGACCAGTCCCTCATGTTCCGGCTGGCCGGCGCGGAGATGTACACCGGCATGATGAAGGATTACCACAGCCCCTCCATGGACCGGGCCATCGACATGCACAAGGTCATACGCCTCTTGACCTGCTGCCTGGCGGGCAACGGGTATCTCAACTTCATGGGCAACGAATTCGGCCATCCCGAATGGATCGACTTCCCCCGGGAGGGCAACAACTGGAGCTACCACTACGCCCGCCGCCAATGGTCGCTGGTGCAGAACGGCAACTTGAAATTCGTGTGGCTGGCGGATTTCGACCGGGCCATGACCGGTTTCGTCAACGCCCATCGCGTCCACTGCGCGGGCCCCGCCGAGAGCCTGTGGCTGGACAATGAGAAGAAGCTCGTCATATTCGCCCGGGGCGGACTGCTGTACGCCTTCAACCTCCATCCCACCTGGTCCCAGGAGACCGTGTTCGTCAGCTGCCGCGTCACCGGCGCGGGCGGCTATAAGACCGTCCTCTCCACCGACGATCCCTCCTTCGGCGGACAGGGCCGCATCGACATGAACCAGGTCTACCGCGCCGCCAAGACGGAATCCGGATTCGGCTTCCTCCTGTATCTGCCCTGCCGCAGCGGCGTCGTCCTCCAAAAGACGGAAGGCTGAGACAAGGAGCGCTCACTTTGACGGAGGTAACACAGCCCATGACAGCGCTGCACGATTCCCGGAATCCCTTCTACAGAACCCCCTCCGGCGCGCGGCCCGCGGGCGAAAAGGTCATGCTGCGCCTGCGCGCGGAGAGCGGCGCAAAGGTTTTCCTGCGCCTCTGGTGGAACGACGCCGAGCATAAATTCGCCATGAAGCCCTCCAGGGTGGACGCGGGGCTCTTCGAGTATTACCTCGCCCTGCCCAAGACGCCGGGGCTTCTGTGGTATTACTTCATCATCGAGGCGAAGGGCGAGACCCTCTATTACGGCAACGCGGCGGACAGGCTGGGCGGGGAAGGCCGCCTGACCGATCACGAGCCGGCCTCCTTCCAGATCACCCTCTACGACCCGGCCTTCGCGCCGCCCGCCTGGATGAAGAACGGCATCATGTACCAGATCATGCCGGACCGCTTCCACGCGGTGGAAAAGATCCGCCCCGACCACGGCACGCTGCACGAGAACTGGGACGACATCCCCCTGCCGGCCCCCGCCGGCCGGCCCCGGGACGACGACCAGGCCGAGGACTTCTTCGGCGGCAACCTGAAGGGCATCGAGGCCAAGCTGGACTACCTGAAAGGCCTGGGCGTGACGGTTTTGTACCTCAACCCCATCTTCAAAGCCCGATCCAACCACAAATACGACACCGGCGACTACGAGACCGTCGATCCCTCCTTCGGAACGCGGGCGGATTTTGAATCGCTCTGCGCCAGGGCGAAGGAGAAGGGCATCCGCGTGATGCTGGACGGCGTGTTCTCCCACACCGGCAACGACAGCCGCTACTTCAACCGCTTCGGCCGCTACGACTCGGTGGGCGCGTATCAGTCCCCCGATTCGCCCTACGCCTCCTGGTACAGCTTCAAGCGCTGGCCGGACGACTACGACTGCTGGTGGGGCTACCTGTGCCTGCCCAACGTGAACGAGCTGGACCCCGGCTACATGCGCTACATCGTGACCGGCCGGGACGCCATCGTCAAGCGGTGGCTCAGACGCGGCGCCTCCGGCTGGCGGCTGGACGTGGCCGACGAGCTGCCCATGGCCTTCCTGCGGGCGCTGCGCAAGAGCGTGAAGGCCGTCGATCCGGACGCGGCCGTGCTGGGCGAGGTGTGGGAGGACGCCTCCAACAAGATCGCCTACGACGAGCTGCGCTGCTACTGCGCCGGCGACACCCTCGACAGCGTGATGAACTACCCGCTGCGGGACGGGCTCATCGGCTTCATGAACGGCGAGTTCGACGCCTATGCCCTCAAGCGGCGGCTGGACGCCCTCTACGAGAACTATCCCGCGCCCTTCGCCTTTTCGCTGATGAACCTGGTGGGCAGCCACGACCGGGCCCGCATCATAAACCGCCTGAGCGGCGCGGAGCCCGAGCAGCGGCCCGACGGCGCCCGGCGCTTCAAGAGGCTCAGCCTGCGGCAGTACGCCCTGGGCCGGCGGCGCTTTTTGCGGCTGTGGGCCTTCGTGTGCGCCATGCCCGGCATGCCCTGCCTCTATTACGGCGACGAGGCCGGCGCCCAGGGCGGCGACGATCCCTTCTGCCGCTGCACCTATCCCTGGGGCCATGAGGACGAGGCGCTGATCCACAAGATATCAAAGATCAACCAGGCCCGCCTCGCCAGCGACGCCGCCCGCCTGGGCGATGTGGAGCTGGTCGCGAAGGACGAGGACACCATCGAGGTGATCAGGCGCTACCAGGGGCAGGAGCTGCGGGCCGAACTGGACAGAAGATGATAAAACGGGGCTGACTCGGATCGAGTCAGCCCCGATGATTTGCGCCTGGACGGCGCATGAATCGTCCTGCGGACATGATTTGCCCTTCGGGCGTGAATTGCGGCGCGGCCGCGATTCATGGAGCGAAGCGGGAATTCACGCGCGCAGCGCAATTCATTCTCAATTCGCGTCAGTTGAGGATGGACTGCAGCGTGTTCGCCACCAGGTTGCTGTCCTGGAATATCTTGCCGATGCGCGATTCGTTGATGAGGTCGGTCAGCAGGGTGATCTTCATGCTGGACAGGGCGGAGGCGATGGTGGGCACCACGGCGAAGATCAGCATCACGATCACCAGGCCGCGCACCAGGCCGAACACGCCGCCCAGCAGCCAGTCCAGATGGCGCAGGGCCGGGAAGCGGAACACGTTGTTCAGCAGGTTGACCACCAGCAGCACCGCGGCGTAGATCACGATGAACATCACGATGAAGCAGATGATGTTCAGGGCGGTGGTCATGAGGGTCTGGGTGAGGTAGTCGCTCATGGTGCTCATGCCCTCGTTGGCGAAAACCTGGCCCACCACGTTGCTGCGGAAGAGATTGCTGATGAGGGGAATGTTGATCTCGGACACGGCCTGGTCGATGTTTTCCGAGGTTGCCGCCGCGACCTGCATGTTGGCAAGGCTGGGGGTTTTGAATATATCGAGGGAACCGACAAGGCCGTTGAAGAACTTCATGAGGCTCTCGTTGGCGTTGACGGCCTTGACCAGATACTGATAGGAAGCCAGGCTGCCGATCCAGGCGCCGCAGAAGCCCACCAGCGCCAGCGTGGAGGTGATGAAGCCCTTGTACATGCCGGAAACCAGGCTGAGACCCAGGATAGCGAGGATAATGATGTCGACGATGTTCATTTTTTTACACTCCTTAAGTGAATTCTGTTCATTTCATATCACAAATCCCGAGGGATTTTGATGATCCGTGTCCCGCCTCCGCTTACCCCGGCAGATTCACGAGATAGACGGAATCGCCCGATTCCAGCACGACGGCGTTGCCTTCCGTGACGCCGATCAGCCCGTCGCAGGAAAAGGGAAGCTGGTAGGTCTCCGCGCGGGCGGCGTTCAGCCCGTGCACCATGACGTACTGGCTCGAGAAGCCGTACACCGCGCTGCCGCGCACCGCGATGTCGAAGCAGGTGAACGGCATGCGGATGGTCTTGTCCGTGGCCCCCTTGACCAGGCGGACGTCGTTGATGGCGGCGCTGGTGCCGATCTCCACCATGGGCACGAAGGCCATGAGCGTTTCGCCCTGGGACACGGCGGAATCCATCAGGTACCAGCCGTATATCAGCTTGCGCGCGGCGGTGTTCTCCACGCCCGCGTAGTCGTACACCCGGATGTAGGTGGTGCCGATGGCGCTGACGCGCGGCGTGTCAAACATCACCTCGTAGACCACCTGCTCGGAATCGGTGATACTGCCGGCCTGGACCCGGCCCGGCCGGTAGGTGGCGATCTGGCTCATCGGCACGGTCCCGTTCGTGTCCAGCGACATCACCCAGAGCATGTTGCCGTTGTTGAAAAAGCCGAAGTCCAGCACGGTCACGTCCGGCAGCGCGATCCGGTCGATCTCCCGGCCGTTTTTTTCGATGACGACCAGCGTGCCGTCGCCCTCCTCGCCCACCAGCGCGGCCGTATAGACCTGACCGGAGACGGCGGAAAGCACCTGGCTTCCCAGGGAGGCGCTGAAAAAGGGGTCGCCCGTTGATGCGTTCAGCGAAACAAGCAGGTCGTTCGACCAGCCCGCGATGCCGCCCGGGCCCGCGGAAAAGCCGCAGCCCACGCCCACGACATAGCTCCAAACCTGGCGTCCGCTGGCGTTCAGCGCGCGCAGCGACGTGCCGTCGCTGTAAACGACGCCCTTGTCGAGCACTTCGACGGACTGGGACGAGGTGCAGGGCAGCAGCGTCACGCGCTCGAGCACGCGCGAGCGCGGCGCGGCGAACAGGCGCGCCATGAGCAGCGCCATGCCGCAGATCAGCAGGGTCACCAGCAGGGCGACAGGCCACGAGAGGCCCTTGGTTTCGCTCTCCTTCATGAAACCTGAAACCCTCCTGTCGGTTATTGAACTGTCAAAACAAATTTGGCGCATGAATTAAAGAACATACCGTTGAAACGAAACGCCATTCCTATTATAATGGATTATCGGACAGTATGCAATGGTTCTTTTCTTACAAATTGCGGGAATCGACTCATTTTTACAAAAAAAGCCCCGTTTTCACAGGGAAAGGAACTAAAAAAGAACATTTGTTCTTTTTGTGTATGAGGGGATTCGGCGGGCTTTATCGATGTTTCACGTGAAACAATTCCCGCGCTGAGCCTGGTTGTTCCACGTGAAACAACCGGCCGGAGGAGGTGGCGTCATGGCGGGCAAGAAAAAAAAGAAGGCAAAGAAGACCGGGGGGCGCGCGTCCCGGTTCGCGCTGCGGGCCCTGCTGCTGATCGCCGCCCTCCTGCTGGCGGCGATGTTCCTCCAGGGCAGCGTGGTCCAGGTGATCCGCGTGGACCTGCCGCTGAGGGACCTGCCGCAGGTGTTCGACGGGGTGAAGATCGTCTATCTGAGCGATATTCACATCACCGCCCTCAACTCACAGGACAAGGTTTCGGCGCTCATGCGCCAGCTGGAGGCCGTCAAACCCGACCTGCTGCTCCTGGGCGGCGACTACACCGGAAACGACCTCATCGCCCGGATCGTCGCCCAGCGCAGCGGCGACCTGTACGGCGCGCGGCAGATCCAGAACCGCGACATGTTCTTCTTCGCCCTGGCCGATTTCCAGACGACGCTGGGAAAATTCGCCGTGCCGGGCGACATGGACAACGCCCTTGAGCGCAGCGCGCAGATGTCCCTTTCCGACGCCGCGGAACTGGGCGGCGTGCGGCTGCTGCGGGACGAATGGGTCCGCGTGACAAAGGACGGCCAGTCCGTCGTGCTGTGCGGCGCGGACGACTGGCGCACCGGCCTGCAGGACACCCGGAGCCCGTCCCGGGGCCTGCGGGGCAGCGACTGCGTGATCCTCCTCACCCACAACCCGGAGGCCGTGTTTCAGCTGGCCGCCCAGCCCGGCGAAGACGGCGGTTCCTGGATCGACGCGGCGCTCTGCGGCCACACCCTGGGCGGGCAGGTCAGCCTGATGGGATATGAGCTTTTCAATCCCCTGCCCCGGGAAGACAAGTACCGCGCGGGCTGGCAGATCGAAAACGGAACGAAGATACTCATCAGCGAGGGACTGAGCGGCGGCTTCCTGCCCCTGCGGCTGGGCACCGGCCCTCAGATACACGTGATCACCCTCCGGAAGCAAACGACAGATTAGGAGAAAACCATGCTGAAACCATTCTTTCGGAAACATGGCTGGAAGTACCTGCCCGGCGCGATCCTGCTGGTGACCTGCGCCTGGCTGGGCACCCGGTCCCCCAAGCTGCTGGGCGGGGCCATCGACCTGGTGGGGCAGGGCGACTGGCCGGCCTTCGCCCACGAAGTGCTGCTGATGGTGCTGGTGGGCGTGGGCATATTCGTCACGCGGAACGGCTGGCGGTTTTTCATCATCGGCAATTCCCGCGAGATGGAGATCGTGCTGCGGGACCAGCTCTACGACCACATCCAGAAGCTGTCGGTCAGCTTCTTCAGCCGCACGCGGACGGGCGACCTGATGGCCTACGCCATCAACGATGTGAACGCCGTGCGGCAGACCTTCGGGCCGGGCTTCGCCCAGCTGCTCAACGGCGTGTCCTCCATGATCTTCTCCATCTCCACCATGGCGGCGGGCGTCAACCCGAAACTGACGGCGCTGTCGCTGCTGCCGGTGCCACTGGCGGTGGCGGCCATCGTGATCATCAGCCGGCAGGTGCGCATCCGCTTCCGCCGGGTGCAGGAGCTGTTCGCCTCCCTGTCGGGCCATGTTCAGGAAAACATCATGGGCATGCGGGTGCTGAAGGCCTTCGCCCAGGAAAAGCCCCAGAAGGAGGCCTTCGAGGCCGAATGCGACACCATGCGGGCCGCGAACGTGAGCCTGAACGACGCCTCGGCGCTGCTGAGCCCGGTGATCGAGCTGATCTTCGGCGCGAGCTTCGTCATCGGCATGATCTACGGCGGCGCGCTGGTGCTGAACAAAACCATCTCCCTGGGAGACTACGTGGCCTTCAACAGCTACCTGGTGATGATCAAAGGCCCGGTGGTGTCGCTGGGGCGCATCATGAACCTGTTCCAGCGGGGCCTGGCCTCCTACAGGCGGCTTGACGGCGTCATGTCCGAACCGGAAATCGACGAATTCGAGCGCGTGCCGGACGGCGTGCCCATCAAGGGCCACATCGAGGCGAAGGCGCTTACCTTCAAATATACCGACGGCTCGCGCCAGGCCCTCAGCGACATCTCCTTCGACCTGCCGGCCGGCGGCGTGCTGGGCATCGTGGGGGCCACGGGCAGCGGCAAGAGCACCATACTGAAGCTGCTCATCAAGACGGCCATGGCCCAGCGGGGGCAGCTGTTCATCGACGGCCGCGACGTGCGGGATATTCCCGCCGTCTCGCTGCGGGAGGCCATCGGCTACGTGCCCCAGGACGGCTTCCTGTTCGACACCACGCTGGAGGAAAACATCCGCTTCTTCTCCGGCTGCTCGGACGAGACCCTGCGGGAGGCCGTCCGGGCCAGCGGCCTGGAAAAGGACATGGATTCCCTGCAGGACGGCATGCAGACCCTGTGCGGCGAGCGCGGCAACCATCTCTCCGGCGGCCAGCGGCAGCGGGCCGCCCTGGCCCGGGCGCTGGCCAGGAAGCCGCAGATCCTGCTGCTGGACGACACCCTCAGCGCCGTGGACACCAAGACCGAGGCCTTCATACTGAACCAGCTCCGGGAGCAGTTCAGGGGCCGCACGGTCATCATCATATCCCACCGCCTGAGCGCGGTGCAGAACGCGGACGAGATCATCTGCCTGGACGAGGGCCGTCTGATCGAGCGCGGCCGCCACGAGGACCTGGTCGCCCGGAACGGCGCTTACGCCCGCTTCTGGCGCGAGCAGCAGAAGGAGGCGGAGGAAGCGTGAGCGAGAAAAAACGCCTGGAAAAGGGCGCGGGACGCGGCGTGGTGCTGCGGCTGATGAAGCTCATGACGCCCTATCTGCCGGCCATCGGGCTGTGCGTGCTCTGCGTGCTGCTGGTCAACGCGGCGGAGCTGGTCAAGCCCTACGTGCTGAAAATCGTGGTGGACGACTACCTGACCTCCGGCGGCGGCGCGGGCGTGAAGCCGCTGGTCGCCCTGGGGCTGTTGTATTTCGGCGTGATCGCCGTGGGCTCCCTGGCGGGCATGTTCCAGTCCCGCATCCTGTCGCGGGTCTGCCAGAAGATTTTGGCCACCCTGCGGGTGAAGACCTTCGACCACATCCACCGCATGCCCCTTTCCGACATGGACGCCATGGGCAGCGGCCGCCTGCTGACCCGGGCCACCAACGACATCGAGACGCTGAACGAATTCTACGTGGACGTGCTGATCGGCCTGTTCAAGGATGTGTTCCTCATCGTGGGCATCGTGGCGATGATGTTCGCCATGAGCTGGCGGCTGGCGCTGATGGGCCTGGTCACGCTGCCCCTCATCGTGCTCATCACGCTGCTGTGCAAGGGCGCGCTCAGGCGCAATTTCGTGAAGATGAAGGCGCTGATCGGCCGCATCAACGGCTTCCTGTCGGAGAGCATCAGCGGCATCGGCGTGATACAGGCCTTTTCCAAGGAGAAAAACAAATACGACCAGCTCTACGACCTGGACCGGCAGTACCGCCGCACGACCCTCTTCCAGGTGACGATGAACTCCATCATGCGGCCGCTGATGGAGCTGATCAACGTGGTGGCCATCGCCATACTGCTCCTGTACGCCTTCGGGCGCGTGGAGACGGGCGTCATCGAGGTGGGCGTGATCGTGGCGTTCAACAGCTACATCCGCCAGTTCTTCGATCCCATCAACGACCTGGCTGAGAAGTACAACTCGGTCCAGTCCGCGCTGGTGTCGGCCGACCGGGTGTTTTCGCTGCTGGACGACGCCGGACGCCTGGAGGAGCCCGACGCGCCCGGCTACGAGGGACCCATGCGCGGCGAGGTGGAATTCAGAAACGTATGGTTCGCCTACGCCGGCGAGGACTGGGTACTCAAAGACGTGAGCTTCACGGTCGGCGTCGGCAGGAAGGCGGCCTTCGTCGGCGCGACCGGCGCGGGCAAGACCACCATCATCAGCCTGATCAGCCGGTTCTACACGCCCCAGCGGGGCGAGATCCTCATCGACGGCGTGCCGGTGAACGACTGGAACCTCAGCGCGCTGCGGCGGCAGATCGCGGTGGTGCTGCAGGACGTGTTCCTCTTCACGGGCACCGTGGCGGACAACATCCGCATCCACGGCGACATCTCCGACGCCCAGATCCGGCGGGCCATCGAGCTGTCCTGCACGGACGGCTTCGTCAACCGCCTGCACCGGGGCATGGACGCCCACGTGGCCGAGCGGGGCGCAACCTTCTCCACCGGCGAGCGGCAGCTGCTCTCCTTCGCCCGGGCCATCGCCCACGACCCGGCCATACTGGTGCTGGACGAGGCCACGGCCAACATCGACTCCGAGACCGAGCGGGTGATCCAGAAATCCATCGAGAGCATCTCGGAGGGCCGTACGGCGCTGTTCATCGCCCACCGCCTGTCCACCATCCGCTCCTGCGACGCCATCTACGTGCTCGAGCGCGGCCGCATCGCCGAGCGGGGCACCCACGAGGAGCTCATGGCGAAGGGCGGGCTGTACGCCGCCATGAACGCCGCCCGGGACCAGGGAAAGGAGATCAGCTGAGGATGTTTGTCTGCAATCTCTGTCCGCGCCAGTGCGGCGCGAAGCGCGGCGGCGAGGCGCCGGGCCAGGGCAAGGGCTTCTGCCGCATGGGTGAACAGCCGGTGGTGGCCCGGGCGGCGCTGCACTTCGACGAGGAGCCCTGCATCAGCGGCTCCCGGGGCTCGGGCGCGGTGTTCTTCAGCGGCTGCACGCTGCGCTGCGTCTACTGCCAGAACGACATGATCAGCCGCGGCTGCTTCGGGAAGCAGACCGACGCCGCGGGCCTTCGCCGCATATTCGACCGGCTGATTGCCGAGGACGAGGCCCACAACATCAACCTCGTCACGGGCACGCACTTCGTGAACGCCATCCTGGAGGCGCTGGCGGAGCCGCTGCCCGTGCCCGTGGTCTGGAACACCAGCGGCTTCGAGACGCTTGACACCCTGGCGCGGCTGGAGGGCCACGTGCAGGTCTATCTGCCCGATCTCAAATACGTGGACCCGGAGGGGGCGAGCCGCTTCTCCCGGGCGTCGGCGTATCCCGTCGTGGCGGAGAAGGCCTTGCTGGAGATGCGCCGCCAGGTGGGCGAGAACCAGTTCGACGAGGAGGGCGTCATGACCCGGGGCCTGCTCATACGGCACCTGATCCTTCCCGGCCGCGCGCGGCAGTCCAAGGACGCGCTGAGCTGGATCCACGACCACCTGCCCCAGGGCACCTGGGTGTCGCTGATGGCCCAGTACATCCCCTGCGGTCCCGCCACGCAGATGCCCGAGCTGAACCGCACCGTGACCCAGGAGGAATACGACGACGTGGTGGATCACCTCTTCGCCCTGGGCATGGAGGACGGCTACGTGCAGGAGCTGGCTTCGGCCTCGGCCTCCTATATCCCGGCCTTCGACCTGACAGGCGTTGAATAAAAATACAGAGAGGACTCAATATACATGCGGCTTCAATTTTGTCCGCTGTTTTCCGGATCGAGCGGCAACGCGCTCTACGTGGGCACGGACAGAACGAAAATCCTGATAGACGCCGGGCTGTCCGGCGCGAAGATCACCGCGGAGCTCGCCCAGATCGGCGTGTCGCCCCAGGAGCTCAGCGCCATTCTCGTCACCCACGAGCACGCCGATCACATCAGCGGCGTGGGGGTGCTGTCCCGGCGGTACCGCCTGCCGGTCTACGCCAGCCTGGGCACCTGGGCGGCCATGAGCGGCAAGCTGGGGGCCATCGACGCCGCCTGCCGCGTCTCCTTCGAGGCGGGGGAGGATTTTTCCCTGGGCGATCTGGACGTGCGCTCCTTTTCCACGCCCCACGACGCCGCCGATCCGGTGAGCTATACCGTGAGCGCGGGAGGGGCGAAGGTGGCCGTGGCGACGGACATCGGCGCGGTGCGGGAGAGCTGGCTGCGGGAGGTCGAGGGGGCGGACGTTCTGCTGCTGGAGGCCAATCACGACGTGGACACCCTGAAGGCCGGCCGATACCCATACGAGCTCAAGCGGCGCATACTGGGCAACCGGGGCCACCTGTCCAACGACGAGGCGGGCAAGGCGGCGGCAGAGCTGGTCCAGCGCGGCGTGCGATCGATCGTGCTGGGGCACCTGAGCGGCGAGAACAACTTTCCCGAACTGGCCATGGCCAGCGTCAGCTGCGTGCTGAACGAGGCGGGGCTCAGGCCGGGCCGGGACGTGATGCTCAGCGTGGCCCGTCGGGACGGACGAAGCGAGCTTTTCCTGGTGGGAGAAGGAGATGACGCGCATGCAGTCGGCTGATTTTGAGGAAGACCTGTACAAGAACTGGTTTCGCAGGCCGACGCTGTTCGCGGCGTGCGCCTGGTTTCTGCAGGCCGTCGCCGGGCGGATCATCATCCGGCTGGCCATGCGGGAGTTCTCGCTGGGGCTGATGCTGCGCTTCGGCGTAGACATCCGGGTCCAGGCGGCGGCCGCGGCCGACTTCCTGTTTCAGGCGGGGCTGCTGGCGCTGCCCGTGGCAAACTACGCCCGGAATCACCCGGGGGTCGAGCAGTCCATGCGCGTGCGCGCGCCCCATCCGGTCGTGGCGGGATACGCCGTGGGGCTGGCCGTGGCGGCGGTGCCCCTGTGCGGCTGCGTCTCGGGCTGGTGGACGCTGCTCATCCGCAGCGTGGGCGGCGCGGTGGAGAGCGCTTCCGCGGCGCCGGCGACGGCGGCGGGGCTGTGCGGCATGCTGCTTTTGCAGGCCGTCCTTCCCGGGCTGTGCGAGGAAACGCTGTTTCGCGGCGGCCTCATGGGGGCCTGGGAGCGGCGCGGCGCGGAAAGGGCGCTGGTGATTTCGAGCCTGGCCTTCGCCGGGCTGCACGGTTCCGTCCAGGGCCTGCCGGTGCATTTGCTGCTGGGCTTCTCCCTGGGCTGGATCGTGATGAAGAGCGGCTCCCTGTGGATTGGGGTAATATTTCATATTGTGTATAATTCAGCCGCGATCATCACGTCCTACCTGTTCGGCAGCGAGATTGGAATGAATATTTATACATTATCCCAGCCGGCGACGACGCTCCTCATCGCGGACACGGTGGCCTCGGGCGCGCTGTTCGGCTTGTTGCTGATCGGGCTGAAGGCGCTTTGCGGCCGGCTCGTCCCCAGGGCCGAAGGGCCGAAGCGGCCCGACCTGACGCCGATGGAGCCCATGGACTTGGTGGTGCTGGCGGCGGGGGTGGTCACGGTCATGATCGGCTATCTGGAGGATATCCTGAAAATCTGCGGCGTGCTGTAGGAGGAAAAGGCGATGCTGAACGTTGTGATCATCGGCGTGGGTAAGCTGAAGGAGCGATGGGAAAAGGAGGCCTGCGCCGAATATGTGAAGCGGCTGAAGCGCTTCTGCGCCCTGGAGGTGCGGGAGCTGGAGGACCAGCCGGAGCCGGACAGGCCCTCCGACGCGCTGAACAGGCGGGCGATGGACCGGGAAGGCGAGGCGATACTGGCCTGCCTCAGGCCGACCGACCGGGTGGTGGCGCTGTGCATCGACGGAAAGAGCTACGATTCGCTCCAGTTCGCCGGAAAAATGGCCGCCTGGTCGATGGACGGCCGGCGGCTGGCGCTGGTGATCGGCGGATCGCTGGGGCTGAGCCAGGCGGTGATCGACCGGGCGGACGAGAAGCTGTCCTTCTCGAAATTCACCTTCCCCCATCAGCTGATGCGGGTGATCCTGCTGGAGCAGGTCTACCGGGCGTTCAAGATCGGGGCGAACGAGCGGTATCACAAATAGAAACGGCGCGGAGGAAAAACGATCCTTCGCGCCGCGTGTTTTCCGGTTATTCATTTTCCCACGCAGAAATTGGCGAACACCGCGTCGATGACCGCTTCCGTGGCGTCCTCGCCGGTGATCTCCCCCAGCAGGCGGCGGGCCTCCCACAGGTCGACGGAGGCCATATCCAGCGGCGCGCCGTCCTCGATGCCCTGAGCCGCGCGCGCCAAGGCCGCCGCGGCCTCCCTGGCGCAGGCGATGTGCCGCGCCCGGGTGAGCATGCCCTCGCTCAGCGCCGCCGCGCCCGCCTTCCTGCGGATGAGCGCCGCCAGCTCGGCGACGCCCTCGCCCGTGCGGGCGGAGACGCGGATGTCGGCCTCCACGCCGGGCAGCTCGCCGCTGGAGAGGTCGTCCTTGTTGAGCACCACCACGCAGCGCTCGTCCCTTCCGGCCAGCAGCGCCCTGTCCTCCTCCGTGAGGCCCTCCGAGGCGTCCAGCACGATCAGTACGATGTCGGCGTTTTTCTGGGCCGCCCTCGCGCGCTCCACGCCGATCATCTCCACCCGGTCGGCGGCCTCCCGCTGGCCCGCCGTATCGCTCAGGTCCACGCGGACGCCGTCCAGGCTCAGGGATTCGGTGAGCACGTCCCGGGTGGTGCCCGGCACGTCGGTGACGATGGCCCGCTCGCTGCCGGTGAGGGCGTTCATGAGGGAGGATTTGCCCACGTTCGGCCGGCCCGCCAGCACCACGCTGAGGCCCTCGCGGAGGATCCGGGCCGCCTTCTCGTCGGCGTGGGAAAGGAGCCTGTCGGCGATGGCGCGCGCCTCCGAGGCCACTTTCCGGGCGGTCGCCGGCTCGTCGATCTCCTCGGGGAAGTCGTTGGAGGCCTCGATGAGGGACAAAAGCGCCGTGAGGGAGGCCCGGCAGCCGCCGATGAAGCGGGACACGCCGCCCTCCAGCTCCCTGACGGAGGCCCGGAGCGCCGCCGCGCTGCCCGCCGAGACGACGCCCATCACGGCCTCGGCCTCGCTCAGGTCGATGCGGCCGTTTTCAAACGCCCGCCGGGTGAATTCCCCCGGCCCGGCCGGAACGGCGCCCAGCTCGATCACCCGGCGCAGGGCCTGGTTCGCCGCCGCGCCGCCGCCGTGGCAGTGGATCTCGGCCACGTCCTCCCGGGTGTAGCTCCTGGGGGCGCGCATGAGCACGGCCATGACCTCGTCGATGGCCCGGCCGTCCGCGTCCAGGAGGCGGCCGAAGTACAGCCGGTGGGATTCGAGGGCCTTGATGCTCTTGCCCGCGGGCCGGAACGCCTGGGTCAGTATGCGTTCCGCCTCGCCGCCGCTCACGCGCACGATGGCGATGCCGCCCTCGCCCCGGGCCGTGGCGATGGCCGCGATGGTGCTCATGCGTTGAGCCGCAGGGGCAGCACCATGTAGGTGTAAGCGCCGCCCTCCACCGGCGCGATGACGCAGGGGCTCACCGGCGAGTTGAACTTCATGAGGAAGGACTCGTCGTCGATGGCCCGCAGCACGTCGGTCACATACTTCACGTTAAAGGCGATCTCGAGGCCTTCGCCCTCGGTTTCGACCTGGATTTCTTCGTAGACGTCGCCCATTTCGGAAGTCGAGGTGATGACCATCAGGCTGGGGCTGACGCTGAGCTTGATGATGTTGGTCTTGCTCTCCCGGGCCATGAGGGAGGCGCGCTCAACGCACAGCGCCATCTGCTCCCGGTCGAGCACCGTCACCACGGTCTTGGCCGAGGCGGGAATGATCTGGCGGTATTTGATGTATTCGCCCTCCAGGAGCGAGGCGTAGACGCGGACGTTTTCCATTTCCACCAGCAGCTGGGAGCCGCCGAAAATGAGCGTGACGGTATCCTCTTCGCCGCCGGAGACAATTTTGGAGAGCTCCTGCAGGAGGCGGCTGGGGATGACGGCGCTCAGCGCGGGCGCGCCGGCGTCGATCGGCGCGATGCGCACGGCGAAGCGGAAGCCGTCCAGCGCCACCATCCGCGCCTCGCCGCCGCCGATTTCCAGCAGGCAGCCGGTGAGGATCTTGCGGGATTCATCGGCGGAGACGGCGAAGGAGGTCTGCTGGATCATGTCGCGCAGCAGCGCCTGGGGCAGCGAAACGCGGCTGGTCTCGTCGACGCGGGGCATTTGGGGAAACAGGTCGGCGGGCTTGCCGGCGATGGTGGTGCGGGAACCGGCGCATTTCAGCGTGGCGATCATGTTGGCCGACGCCGAGAACAGCATTTCCCCCGCGGGGAGCCTTCGCACCACTTCAAGGAACAGACGGCCCGGCATGACGATGCGGCCCTCCTCGGCGATTTCGGCGGGGGCCTCGGCGGTGATGGTCATGGAGCCGTCCGAGCAGGTGAGCGCGATGCCGCTTTCGGCGGTTTCGATCAGTATGCCTTCCAGTATGGGCAGTGTGCTGCGGGCCGAAAGCGCGTGGGTCGCCGTTGAGAGCGCGTCCGCCAGACGGCTGGTATCGACGGAGAATTTCATGGTCTGTTCGCCTCCCGGGAATTGTAGTAGATATATAATTTAATAGACGTAGTTGTAATAGTGCTGTGGAAACTGTGGAAAAAGCGGGAAAACGCCGGCCGTTCGGGACGGTTCGGGCCGCGCCGCCTGGGCGCGGGCGGTGGACAGGCTGGGGAAAAGGGCCGCGTTTTTCCACAAACCTGTGAGCAATTCATTTTTTCAGCTGCTCCACCGCCCGGCGGATCTCCTCGTCCTTTTCGATGAGCTCGCCGATGAGGCGGCAGGCGTGCATCACAGTGGTGTGGTCCCGCCCGCCGAACAGGTCGCCGATGCGGGTGGTGGAGAGCTGGGTCTGCTCCCGGGTGAGATACATGGCCACCTGCCGCGCCTGGGCGATCTCCCGGTTGCGCCGCTGGGAGAGGATGTCCGCCACGCTGACGCCGAAGTAGGCGGCCACGGCCTTGAGGATGCCCTCCGGCGTGGCGGGGTGGGATTCCCCCGTGGGCATGATGCGGTTCAGCGCCTCCCGGGCCATGTCCAGTGTGATCTTGCCGCCGGAGAGCTGGGCCATGGCGTTGATGCGGGTGAGGGAGCCCTCCAGCTCGCGGATGTTGGATTCGATCTTCTCGGCGATGTAGTGGAGCACGGCGTCGTTGACGATCAGGTGCTCCAGCTCGGCCTTCTTGCGCAGGATGGCGATGCGCGTCTCGTAGTCGGGCTTCTGGATGTCGGCGATCAGGCCCCACTCGAACCGGGAGCGCAGGCGCTCCTCCAGGGTGGGGATTTCCTTTGGGGGCCGGTCGGAGGAGATGATGATCTGCTTGCCGCTGCCGTGGAGCTCGTTGAAGGTGTGGAAGAACTCCTCCTGGGTGGCGGTTTTGCCGGCGATGAACTGGATGTCGTCCACCATGAGCACGTCCACGGTGCGCAGCCGGTCCCGAAGCTCCTGGCTGGTGCGCTCGGTGATGGCGTTGATCAGCTGGTTGGTGAAATTCTCCGAGGTGATGTAGAGCAGCTTCGCGGAGGGGTTGTTGCGGTGGATGTGATGGCCGATGGCGTGCATCAGGTGCGTTTTACCCAGGCCCGCGCCGCCGTAGAGGAAGAGCGGGTTATAGGCGTCCGCCGGCAGCTCCGCCACGGCCAGGGACGCCGCGTGGGCGAAGCGGTTCGACGCGCCCACCACGAAGGTGTCGAAGGTGTATTTTGGGTTGAACATTTCATCGGGTTCGGGCGGCGGAGTTTTGCCGTCCGATTCCGTCGGGGTCAGGTTGGCTTCGCCCTTTGGCACCAGGTCGATCTCGTAATCCTTGCCGTAGCTGATCAGCACGGCGTTTTTGATCATGATGTAGTAGTTTTGCCGGACCAGGGCGAGGATGAATTTGTTTTCAAACTCGATCACGATGCGGTTGTCGCCCACGAAGATCGGCCTGAGGGGCTGAAACCAGGTCGCGAACTGATAATCCGAGACCTCCTGACGCAGCAGGGAGAGCACACTTTCCCATTTTTCGTTTGACGAGCTCATTTGTAACCTCCGCGGGCCGCCGCAAAGCGCCCTGTATTGTGGATAAAGGCCCTCGGGCCCGCAATATATTGTGTAGAGAAAAGAAATTATCCACAATGTTTTCCACAATATGTGGAAACTGTGGACGCGGGTTGTGGATAACTCAGAAAAATCGCCTTTATATGATACCAGAAAAGAACCGGCCGCGCAAGCGGAAAGCCTGTGAAACCCAGGTGAAACGGGATGAAAATCTTTCGGCGCGAATTGCCCAAAAGGACGAAAGCCGGATGCGGGAGTTTTTACCTTATTTATATAAGGCGTGGATCGGGCGGCGTTTCCCGCAAAAAAAGAGCCGAAAAAAACGCTGTGGACAGGGTGTTGACAGGCGGTGGAAAGGCTGTGGCCTGACCGCTCCGGGGACGGCTGGCGCGCCCTCAAAAAAGATTCCCCCGGAGCCCGCGAAAATGATTGACTAACCGGCCCGGACAGTGTACAATCAAAACAGGAAATACCGCATGCCACCCCAATACATTACCGGGAGGAAATTATCATGATTCTTGAGGACATTTCCCTGAAACTGCAGGCCGGCCGCGCGAAAGATGTCAAGGCGCTGGTCCAGCAGGCCATCGACGAGGGCATTCCCGCCGAGCAGATTCTCGACGAGGGCCTGGTGGCCGGCATGAACGTCATCGGCGAAAAATTCAAGAACAACGAAGTGTTCGTGCCCGAGGTGCTGGTCGCGGCCCGCGCCATGAACATGGGCGCGCAGATCCTCAAGCCCCTGCTGGTGGCCGAGGGCGTCAAGGCCAGCGGCAAGGTGTGCATCGGCACCGTCCAGGGCGATCTGCACGACATCGGCAAGAACCTGGTCAAGATGATGATGGAGGGCAAGGGCCTGGAGGTCATCGACCTGGGCACCGACGTGTCGCCGGACACCTTCGTCGAGACCGCGAAGAACGAGGGCTGCCAGATCATCGCCTGCTCCGCGCTGCTCACCACCACCATGGGCGTCATGGCGGACGTGGTGAAGGCGGCCGAGGCGGCGGGCATCCGCGACAAGGTGAAGATCATGATCGGCGGCGCGCCCGTCACCGACGAATACTGCCAGAAGATCGGCGCGGACGCCTACACCCCCGACGCCGCCTCCGCCGCGGACAAGGCGCTGGAATTCTGCAAGGCCATGGGCGCCTGACCGCCCCGTGGAAAAACGTATGACAGACGAGAGACTGATTCAGACCGCGCTGGACTGCGGCGCGGCCAAAGCCGCCCTTATAGAACAAAAAGACATCGTGCTCAGCGCCAGCTTCCGCGCCCTGTGTGAGAAGAACAGCTGCGGCGTCTACGGCCGCTGCTATACCTGCCCGCCGGACGTGGGGCCCATAGACGAACTGATGGCGCGGGTGCGAAGCTATGACCGGGGCCTGCTCTACCAGACCATCGGCCAGCTGGAGGACAGCTTCGACATCGAGGGCATGGCCGAGGCGAAGAAAAAGTACGTGGCGGTGAACCAGAAGCTGCTGGACGCGCTGACGCCCGTCCTGGGCGAGGGCGCGCTGCATCTCTCCGGCGGCGGCTGCGGACTGTGCGCGGTCTGCGGCAAGATCACCGGGGAGCCCTGCCGCCATCCGGGCCGGGCGCTGGCCTCGATGGAGAGCTGCGGCATCGACGTGTATAACACGACCAAGCATACCCCGCTGAAATACATCAACGGCGCGAATACCGTGACGTATTTCGGCCTGGTGCTGTTTCAGGAGGCAGATCATGGCTGAGCTGACGATCCTTCGCGGCGGCGAACGGTTCGTTCATCCCTTCAATCCACCCCGCCCGCTTTCCGACGTTCTCGCGGAAAGCGGTTTTGCTATACCCCGGCCCTGCGGCGGGCGGGGCCGCTGCGGCAAGTGCGCCGTGCTCCTGGAGGGCGCGGTCTCTCCGCCCACCCCGGCGGAGGAGAAAGCCGGCCGACGCCTGGCCTGCCAGGCCGCGCTGCTGGGCGACGCCTCGGTCGTCCTGCCCGAGGCGCGCGCCATGGAGCAGATCGAGATCGCCGGGGCGGGAGAGGTGAGGCCGGTCAGGCCCATGCCCGGCGCCTTCGGCGCGGCGGTGGACATCGGCACCACCACCGTGGCGCTGAAGCTGTACGATATGAAAAGCGGCGCGTGCCTTTCCGAGGCCGGCATGCTGAACCCCCAGACCGCCGTGGCGGCGGACGTCATGGGCCGCATCGGCGCGGCGCTGGAGGGCGGGCTCGGCCGGATGCAGGCTGAGATCACCGGCGCCATCGAGTCGCTGCTGAAGGACGCCTGCGGAGGGGCGGGCCTGGACCCGGCCCGGGTGGAGAGCCTGGTCGTGACCGGCAACACCACCATGCTGTACCTGCTGACCGGGCGCAATCCCGAGGCGCTCTCCCACGCGCCCTTCGAGGCCGACTGCCTCTTCGACGAGACGGTGCCCCTCCTGGGCCGGGCGGCGTATCTGCCCCGCTGCATGCACGCCTTCGTCGGCGCGGACATCACCTGCGCCGCCCTGGCCGCCGGCCAGTGCGAGAGGGACGAGGTGTCGCTGCTGTGCGACGTGGGCACCAACGGGGAGATCGCGCTGTGGAAGGACGGGCTGCTGCGCGTGTCCTCCACCGCCGCGGGCCCGGCCTTCGAGGGCGCGGGCATCTCCTGCGGCTGCGGCAGCGTGCGCGGGGCCATCGACCGGGCCTGGGCGGAGGACGGGAAGATCGGCGCGCACACCATCGGCGACGCCCCGGCCGTGGGCGTGTGCGGCTCGGGGCTGATCGACGCCGTGGCCGCGGCGCTGAAGCTGGGTCTGGTGGACGAGACCGGCGCCATGGACGAGGACGAATTGCCCCTGTCAGGCGGCGTTTCCCTGCTCCCCCGGGATATCCGCGCGGTGCAGCTGGCCAAGGCCGCCATCGCCGCGGGCATCGAGACCCTGCTGGAGGAAGCGGGCGTGGGCGAGGAGGATGTGAGCACGCTGTACATCGCCGGCGGCTTCGGCAGCCACCTGGACGTGAACAGCGCGGCTGCCATCGGGCTCTTCCCGGAGGCGCTGGCCTCGCGGGTGAAGGTGCTGGGCAACGCGGCCCTGGCCGGGGCGGCGCAGCTCTTGCTGGATACGGAAAAGCAGGAAAACACCCGCGCCATCGCCTCGCTGGCCCGGCATGTGAACCTGGGCGGCAACAAAAAATTCAACGAGCACTACATGGATCAGATGTTTTTTCCGGAGGAATGAGCCATGACGACCCGCGAGCGCTTCCAGCGCATGTACGACCACCGGGAGGCCGACCGCGTTCCCATCATCGATTCGCCCTGGGCGGGCACGCTGCGCCGCTGGCGCGCGGAGGGCATGCCGGAGGGCGCCGACTGGCGGGATTATTTCGGCGTGGACAAGGTGGAGACCATCGACGTGGACATCACCCCGCGCTACGAGGTCAGGGTGCTGGAGGACACCGAGCGCTACCAGATCGTGACGACGAAATGGGGCGTGACGCTCAAGAACTTCAAGGCGCTGGATTCCACGCCCGAGTTCCTTGACTACAAGGTGACCACCCCCGAGGCCTGGGAGGACGCCAAGCGCCGCATGACGTTGGAGGACGACCGCATCCCCTGGCGCTATCTCAAGGAGAACTACGCCCGCTGGCGCGCCGAGGGCCGCTGGATCGAGGCGGGGTTCTGGTTCGGCTTTGACGTGACCCATTCCTGGATGGCCGGCACGGAGACGGTGCTCGTGGCCATGTACGAGGAGCCGGAATGGGTGGTGGACATGTTCAACACCTACCTCGACCGCTGCATATCGCTGTTCGAGCGGGTGTGGGACGCGGGCTACTGCTTCGACGCCATCTACTGGCCGGACGACATGGGCTACAAGGGCACCACGTTCTTTTCAAACGAAATGTACCGCGACCTGCTGAAGCCCGTGCACAAGCGCGCCGTCGACTGGGCGCACGGCAAGGGCATCTACGCCCACCTGCACTCCTGCGGCGACGTGATGACCCGCATAGACGACCTCATAGACATCGGGATCGACTGCCTGAACCCGCTGGAGGTGAAGGCGGGCATGCAGCCGCTGCTGCTCAAGGAGAAATACGGCGACAAACTGGTGCTGCACGGCGGCGTCAACGCGGTATTGTGGGACCAGCGCGAGGCCATCGTGGCGGAGATCGGGCGCACGGTGCCCGCCCTCAAGAAGGACGGCGGCTACATCTTCTCCTCCGACCACTCCATCCCGAATTCCGTGTCGCTGGAAAACATGAAGGCGATCATGGAGGCGGTGAAAAAGGCGGGGCGGTATTGACAGGCTGGAAATAAACAATCGGCAAGCCGGAATCAGACTTGCCGATCGATTTTTACCCCGCGGCCTTCTCCGCGTATTCCCTGAAAAGCTTCAGGTAGATTCGATAGTTCTCCAGCGACACCCCCGGCGGCGTCTGGTGATCCACCGACGGCGCGAAGCCGCCCTGCCGCATGACGGGCAGCAGCCTTTCAAACTCGGCCCGCATGGCTTCCTCGCCCAGGGGCATGGTCATCTTGTCGAAATGGCCGATGAACAGGAAACGGGGGTGCGTTTTGCGCAGCGCTTCCAGGTCGACGCCCGCCTGCCGCTCCAGGGGCAGTATGCCCTCGATGCCCGCCCGGGCGAACCAGGGCAGGGCGAGGGTGATGTCGCCGTCCGAGTCGATGAACACCCGCGTGCCCCGCGCCCTGATGGCGGGAATCTGCTCCCGGTAGTAGGGCAGCAGGAATTCGTCGAACAGGGCCTCGGAGAGCATGGGGCCGTTGTTGTAGCTCATGTCCTCGGCGAAGGTCATGAAATCCGGCACGAAGTAATGGCACACCTGCTCGTAGACGCGCTGATTGTAGGCGGAAAGGTCCCGGTTGATGGCGTGCATCAGTTCCGGCTCGTCGTAGAAGGCGAACAGGTGCGGCTCGATGCCCAGGAGCGTCCGCGGCCCCCAGAAGGGCCCCTCCAGCGTGATCCAGGCCACGGCGTCGCCCTTTTTCTGCATGTCGGCGATGAGGCGCATGCGCGCCTCGTCCAGCGGGCGCTCGGGGTAGAGCGTGGGCTTCACGCGTTCGTATTCCTCCATGGAGGTCACGATGGGCGCGCCGTGGGAGGCGGGCCTGGGCGTGGCGGCGGTCTGGAAGCCGATCCAGGACTGCAGGTGAAGGTCGAGCCCCATTTGAAGCTGCAGCGCCTCCCCCGCGGAAAGGCCGGGCACGGGCGCGATCTCAAGGCCCTCGCCCTTCCAGCGGTCGAGGGTCTTGTCCCACCAGGTGGCCCATTCCAGCATGGGCAGGCGGTCTGTTTTCTCAAAATTCATCGTGCGCAGGAATCGTTCGCGCGTGGTCATGGCCTTCACTCCCCCGGCTGCCGCCGTCCTCTTTCACGGGCCCATTATAGCACGCGCCCGGCCGCATTTCAACCTTGCGTGGGGCGGGGAGAGGGGGCGGTTCATATGAAAAATGAGAGCGAAAAGGCGCGTTTTGGAAGAAATGCGATGCGAAAATGCGATGGGTCAACGGCGCATGTGGTGCACACCCCTTCCCCTGCACCCCTTCCCCGCTCTTCGCGGGGACGGGGGAAAGAATAGATATGGGGCTTCGCCCCATGCTGAGCAGGGCTTTGCCCTGCACCCACTGGGGCCGGGAGGCCCCAGACCCCGGGTTTACGACGGGCGCATCACGCATTAACGAAGCGGGTGCAGGGCGGCAGCCCTGCTCCGTGTGGGCGAAGCCCACAACAAACTTTTCCCCGTCCCCGCGATGAGCGGGGAAGGGGTGCAGGGGATGGGGTCTGTATTGCATGTGCCGTTGACCCATCGCGCGCCGCCGTTCATTTCATCAAACGTTATTCCAAATGAGACAACCCCCGTCGGGAACCTGTCGCATAATGAACCCGTCTGGTAAAGAAAGACCTGTTGATTCGGGAGGAACGTTCCATGAAGAAGCTGCTTTCCGCACTGATCGCGCTGGCGCTGCTCTGCGCCGCGCCGGCCCTGGCCGAAGCGCCGCTGGGGGATGTGATGGACGCGCTGGGCGGCGGCTGCCGCGAAACATACGAGGCGCTCCGGGCGGAGGGCCCCGTGGGGATAGGAAATCGCGGCGAGGCGGTCCGCGGCGTGCAGGAGACGCTGGTCGATTTCGGGCAGGACATCGTCGCGGACGGCATATTCGGGGCGAAGACCCTGAGCGCGCTGAACGCCGTTCAGGCATCTTTCGGGCTGGCGGAGACCGGCGCGCTGGACGCCGACGGCTACGCGGCCCTGCTCCCGCGGCTGCTGGCCCTGCGGGACCCGGACGCGGCGGCCGTGCTGCTGACCGGGCCCCTCGGCGGGGAATACCTCTACATCCGCGGCTGCGTGAACCGTCTGGCCGGCCGCTTTTACACGGCCCGGCGGGATTTCATCGAAAGCCGCTGGGGCGACTGGGCGGCGCGCGCCGGCGCCTGCGCCCTCGCCTGGCCCGAAGACGGCGAGATCTACCGCGACGACGCCCTCAGGGGCCGCGGCGTGGAGCTGACCGTGCAGGTCAACGATGAAACGGAACGCGCCACGCTGGTGAAAATCTACGCCGCCGACGGCGCGCTGGCCGCGGCGCTGTTCATCGGCGGCGAGGGCCGGGCCACCGCCTTCCTGCCCGGCGGGGAATACGCCCTCAGGGACGGGACCGGAACCCTGTGGTTCGGCCTTGCGGAAGCCTTCGGCGACGAGGGAACCTACGAAGAGCTGACCTTTGACGGCGGGAAGACCGTCTCCCTCGCGGCCGGACACGCCTACACCGTCACCATCAACGCCCATGCCGTCAATCCCGGCGCGTCGGTGGTGGGCGCGGTCCGGGCCGGCTGGCAGGGATTCTGACCCGGCGAAAAACGCCTCAAAAAAGGGCTTGACTTCGCGCATACTTTAGGATATAAAGTAATTGTGGGGGGGGGGCGAAGGGCTTCCGGCGGGAACGCGCCCCGCGCACGTCCATAAGCGAGAAGGAGGAATCCCATGAAATACCGCAATTTCGGCAAGCTGGGCATACAGGGCTCGGCCTTCGGCCTGGGCTGCATGCGCTTCAACGGCGCGCCCTCCGGCGACAGCGTCATCGACGAGGGGAAGGCCGTTTCCCTGATCCGCCGCGCCATCGACGGCGGCGTGACCTACATCGACACCGCCTATGTGTACCTGAACCGCACGTCGGAAATCGTGCTGGGCAAGGCCCTGCAAGACGGCTACCGCGACCGGGTGACCATTGCCACCAAGATGCCCGCCGAAGCCGTGCACAACCGGGCCGAGATGGAGGCGCTGCTGGAAGAGGAGCTGAAGAAGCTGCAGACCGACCACATCGACTTCTACCTGATGCACGGCATCAACAGGGAAAAGTGGGAGTACTTCAAGTCCATCGGCGCGCCGGAATTCTTCACCGACATGAAGAAGGCGGGCAGGATCCGCTACAAGTGCTTCTCCTTCCACGGCCCCTATGAGGAATTTGAATCCATCCTCACCGATTACGACTGGGACATGGTGCAGATTCAGTACAACTTCATGGACGTTGAGAACCAGGCCGGCACAAAGGGCCTGGAGCTGGCCGGAAAGCTGGGCGTCCCGGTGGTCATCATGGAGGGCCTGCTGGGCGGCCGCCTGGCCAAAGCGCCGGACAACGTGCAGGCGCTCTACGACGCCTTCCCCGTGAAGCGGTCGCCGGTGGAGTGGGCGTTCCGCTGGCTGTGCAACCATCCCGAGGTGGCGACGGTGCTCTCCGGCTGCAACGAGGCCGAGCAGATCGACGACAACCTGCGCATCTTCGACACCGTGGAGCCGGGCGTCATGACCGAGGCCGAACTGAAGCTGATGGACGACGTGCGCGCGGCCTACCTCGCCCGCACGAAGATCGGCTGCACCGGCTGCCGCTACTGCATGCCCTGCCCGAACGGCGTGAACATCCCCGGCCTGTTCTCCGTGTGGAACGACACCTCGCTCTACGGCGGCGACCCCATGGACAACTGGGGCATGAAGGCCATCCTGCGGGACGGCGCGACGCCGGACAAGTGCGTCCAGTGCGGCGCGTGCGAGGCCGCCTGCCCGCAGCACCTGGGCATCATCGAGGGCCTGCAGGCCGCCTGGAAGGACGTAGGGGTAAAGCAATAACCGTTTACCATGAAAAAAGGGGCCGCCTCAAAACGCGCGCGTTTTGAAGCGGCCCCTGTCCGTCGATTATCCTTCCTGGGCCTGCACCGCCGTGAACGCCGCCGTGGTCACGATGTCCTCCACCGTGCAGCCGCGGGAAAGGTCGTTGCAGGGCTTCGCCATGCCCTGGAGCACGGCGAAGGCGTTCGCCCCGGCGAAGCGCTGGGCGATCTTGTAGCCGATGTTGCCCGCCTGCAGATCGGGGAAGATGAGCACGTTCGCCCGCCCGGCCACCGGGCTGTCCTTCGCCTTGAGCGCGGCGACCTCCGGCACCAGCGCCGCGTCCAGCTGCAATTCCCCGTCCAGCAGGAGGCCGGGGGCCATCTCATGGGCCAGATCCGTCGCTTCCCGCACCTTGTCCACCAGCGCGTGCTGGGCGCTGCCCTTCGTGGAGAAGGACAGCAGAGCCACCCGGGGCTCCTCAAAGCCGCACAGCGCCCGCGCCGATTCCGCCGCGGCCACGGCGATGCCCGCCAGCTCCTCCGCCGTGGGGCAGGTCATGACCACGCAGTCGGAGAACACAAGCACGCCCTCCTCGCCGACCGCCTTGTTCGGGCACTCGATGATGAAGCAGGAGGACACCGACTTCATGCCGGGCTTCGTTTTGATGATCTGCAGCGCCGGGCGCAGCATGTCGCCGGTGGAGTGCGCCGCGCCGGAGACGAGGCCGTCGGCGTCGCCCAGCTTGACCATCATCATGCCATAATACATGGGATCGAGGGCCAGCCGCGCGGCCTGCTCCCGCGTGAGGCCCTTGGCCTTGCGCAGCTCATACAGCGCCTCCGCGTAGGCGGGCGTCTTTTCGCTGGCAGCGGGGTCGATGAGCGCTATGCCGCCGATGTCCGCGCCCGTTTCCCGCGCGGCCGAGCGGATCTTTTCTTCTTCTCCCAGCAGAACCGGCTCCGCCAGGCCCTCCCGGCTGAGGATCGCCGCGGCCTGCACGGTGCGCGGCTCGTCGCCCTCCGGCAGAACGATGCGCTTCACGTCCTTTTTGGCCTTTTCCTTTACTTTTTCCGCAATGCTCATGTCTTTGTCCCTCTCCGGAAGCCATTTCGTGTTCCTCGCTTCCAGCCTTATTTTACCATTTTCCCGCCGGTATGTCACGGGGAAATGTTTTCACATCGCTTGATGAAATAAAATGGAGCGCGATGAGTCAACGGCTTATGCTGTGCACACCCCATCCCCCAACCCCCTTCTCCTCAATTCGCAATGGTCGCCTGCCGCCTTCGGCGTCACGCTCCCTTGCTCATTGGGCTCGTTCGCCGCTGATTGCGCCACAGGCGCGCAGCTCATTCGCCCCGCTCATCGCGGGGAAGGGGGCTTAAAGGTGCGGGGCTGCCGCCCCGCGCCCTGCTTGAGCAGAAAACAAGCGTTGCGTTTTGCACGAAAGGTTACGAATTTGTGGCTATGGGGTGCAGGGCGAAGCCCTGCTCAGTGTGGGCGAAGCCCACAACAAATTTTTCCCCCGTCCCCGCGGAGAGCGGGGAAGGGGGCGGGGGGAAGAGGTTTCTTACCACATGCGCCGTTGACCCATTATAATTTCGCCGCGCATTTCTTTCAAAAACGCAGTTTTTCCCTCTCTTTTCTCCCGATTGACTTGCTTCCCGCGCCATGATATACTGGTAAAAAACAAGAGGGGGCAAACGCCGTGAGACGGGACGACATTGTGCTGCTGGACGGGGCCGTGGGCACCAGCCTTTGGGAAAAATCGAGTGATAAGGTGGCCGTGTGGCGATATAACCTGGAGAACCCCGCCATCGTGAAGGAGCTGGCGGAGGAATACGTCGACGCCGGCGCGAAGATCATCCTGGCGAATACCTTCGGGGCCAACCGCTACGCCGTGGGCAAGACGGACTACGCCGTTCAGGAAATCGTCTCAACGGGCGTGCGCCTGGCGCGGGAGACCATCGCGGGCCGGGCCAAGGTGGCGCTGGCCGTGGGGCCGCTGCCGCTGCTCCTGGAGCCCTACGGCGACCTCACCGAGGAGGACGCTTACGCCGCCTTCGACGAGCAGATTTCCGCGGGCGTTTCCGAAAAGCCGGACGTCATCACGCTGCAGACCTTCATGGACGCGGACATGATGCGCATCGCCGGCGAGGCCGCCGCCAAACATAACCTGCCCATCTTCTCCATGCTCACCTTCACCGAGGTGGGCAAGACCATCATGGGCCACTCGGTGGAGTACTTCGTGGACGCGATGAAGGACATTCCCCTGGCGGGCATCGGCATCAACTGCTCCCTGGGGCCTGACAAGGCCGTGCCCGTGATCGCCTCCTTCCGGGAATACACCGACCTGCCGCTGATCTTCAAGCCCAACGCCGGCAAGCCCATCCTGCAGGACGGCGAAGAGAAGGTCCAGTACGACATCGAAACCTTCGTTGAGGACTGCCTGCCCGCGCTGGAGCACGACGTGAAGTACATCGGCGGGTGCTGCGGCAGCAACGCGGCCTATATCCGCGCGCTGGGGAAACGCATTTTCGGCCAATAAACACGAAAAGGGGACTTGCAGATGAACCACCGCGAACGCGTCCGCGCCGTGATGCACTATGAAAGCTACGACCGCCTGCCCTGCGTGGCCTTCGGCTACTGGACGGAGACGCTGGACAAATGGGCCGCCGAAGGCCACGTGCGCCGGGAGACCGCCGAGCTCTACAAAACCACCGGCGACAACGGGCCGGCCGACCGGGAGGTCATGGACCAGCTGGGCTTCGACTTCAGCTGGCAGAGCTGCGTGAACGGGCGAAACGCCCTCTTTCCCGCCTTCGAGAGCAAGGTGCTGCGTGTGGAGAAGGACGGCTCCCGCGTGATGCAGGACGGCAACGGCCACCTGGTGCGCGTCAAGCCCGGGCTGGAAAGCATCCCCGGCGAGCTGGGCACGCTCCTCACCGGCCGGGAGGCCTGGGAGCGCGAGTACCTTCCCCGCCTGCAGTATTCCGACGACCGCATCCCCCGCGCGCTGTTCAAGAAGCTGGCGGAGGAATCCGCGGCGCGTGAATATCCCCTCTGGCTGCACTGCGGCAGCCTGTACGGCACCATCCGCGACATGCTGGGCGTGGTGGAGCTGTCCTACCTCCAGGTGGACGACGAGGACCTCTATAAGGAGATCATCGACACCATGGCGGACCTGGCGCTCCGGGTGGCGGAGGAATCGCTCAAATGCGGCGTCGCCTTCGACGGCGCGCATTTCTGGGAAGACATCTGCTTCAAGAACGGGCCGCTGGTGAATCCCGAGGTGTTCGCCGAATACGTCGGCCCCCACTACCGGCGCTTCGCCGACCTGCTGGCCTCCTACGGCATCGACCAGATCTCCTTGGACTGCGACGGCTGCATCGACAAGCTGCTGCCCATCTGGCTGGAAAACGGCGTGAACACCATGTTCCCCATCGAGGTGGGCACCTGGGGCGCTTCCATCGCGCCCTGGCGCGCGAAATACGGCCGGGCCCTCAAGGGCGTGGGCGGCATGGACAAGCGCGTCTTTTCGCAGGACAGGGCCGCCGTGGAGGCGGAGATCGAGCGGCTCAAGCCCCTGGTGGACCTGGGCGGCTACATCCCCTGCCCCGACCACCGCATCCCGCCGGACGCGAAATACGAGCTGGTGGCCTACTACTGCGAGCTGTTCAGGAAGGCGTTCTGAGCCAGATAAAACAAAAGCGCCGCCCCGCGTTTTTCGCGGCGGCGGCGTTTTCTATCCGTTGATTCCTGCGACCAGGGCGGGAATATCCGCCAGGTCGCGGATGTCTCTGTCGATCGAGGGGCCCTTCGGCGCGAGGCCCTGCGGGTTGTACCACCAGCGGCGGATCCCCGCCCGTTCGCCGCCCAGCATGTCGCTGGTGAGGGAGTCGCCGATGATGACAGTCTCCGCCCGCGGCGCGTCGATGTGGCTGAACACGTGGTCGAAGAACGCCCCGTCGGGCTTCTCCGCGCCGATCTCCTCCGAGATGAACACGCCGTCCAGCAATTCGTCCAGGCCGGAGTTTTTCAGCTTGCGGCGCTGGGCGACGCGGGTGCCGTTGCTCACGGCGTACTGCTTCACCGCGCCATGCAGCGCCGTCACCGCCTCCAGCGCGCCGGGCTCGAAGGCCACCGTGTCCCCCAGGCGGATCTGGTATTCGTCGTTGAAGGCCGGGGCCGCGCCGGCCGGCAAGCCGTATTCCCCGAAGAGGTCCTCGAAGCGGGCCACCAGCGCGCGGCCCTTGCCGATTTCGCCCCGCTCGATCCGCTTCCAGTAGCCCAGGTTGATTTCAATGTAGCGCCGGAGCATGGCGTCGTCGCATTCGCCCAGGCCGAAGGCCGCGAAGCAGGCGCGGATGGCCGTCTTCTCCGCGGCCTGGAAATCGAGAAGCGTCCCGTCCACGTCCCACAGGACGGCTGTGATCTTCTGTTCCATAACGGCCTCCCGGTCAGTTCATGAAGCGCAGGTTCGTGTCCGTGATGAAATTGCGCACGCTGTAGGAGACGACCACGCAGTCGACGCCGTGTTCGGCGATGTAGCCGGCGAGGCCCTCGCGGTAGTAGCGCAGGTCGAGCAGGTGTATTTCCGAAAACCGCGTCGTGAGGAACGGAACCTCGCTGTCCGCGTAGGAATCGCGCACGAGCAGCAGCTTCGGCCCCTCGCGGCCCGTTTTGACGACGGCCAGCGGCTGGTTGCCGCCCATGAAGAAAGCGTATTTGTCCTTCCTGTCGAGCTGTGAATAGTCGTAGAGCGCGCCGGGCGTCGCCTCGCCGCCTTCATAGCGCGTCACGGAGACGCCTTCGTCCGTCGCATAGACGTCGATGGCGTCCGGCGCGATGAAGCGCGCGCCGGATCGGGAATACAGCGTGCCGTAAAATTCGGTGGAGACCGTTTCCGGCGCGAAGGCGGAGAGGGGCTCGGCCCCGAGACCCAGGCCCTCCAGCAGCGCCGCCGCGCCCCAGTACGCCCCCAGGCTCGTCCAGTGGTGGTCGGTGCGGTAGAAGACGGGCTCCTCCGTGTGGGCCCGCAGGGCGGACAGCGTGTCGATGTATTGCGCCGCCGTCTCCTCCGCGATGCGGGCGATGAGGGCCGCCTCGTCCGCGCCGGGCGCGCCGGCGGGCAGCTTGTCCCGCCAGATTTCCTGCGCCGTGGGCAGTATCGTGAGGTAGACCGGCACGGCGGCGTTTTCGGCGAATTTGTTCACCGCGCGGATGTTGGCGGCCAGGCGGTCCTCCTCCGGCTCGGCGATGCGCTCGATGAGCGTGTCGCCGCAGAGGTACACGCCGTTGTTCTCCTTCTTGCCCAGCAGCCGCTCGCAGACCGCCTTCAGGGCCGTCCAGCCGTCCCGGAAGGCGAACTGGTCGGTCACGTAGGCCTCCGCGTCGGCCTCGAACGCCCCGGAAAACACGCGGTCGAGGGAAAGCGCCGGGGCCTGGGCCAGGTTGCGGTTTTCAAGGGGCGAAAACGCCCGGTCCGGCAGCGCCAGGCTCAGGGCGAGGAAACCGCCCAGGAAGGCGGCGAAGAGTATGACCAGTGCTTTCTTCATGCGCGCCTCCTCAGAAACGGAAATACAGGAACGGGTTGTAGGTGGCGTCCACCAGGTACGCCGTGCACACGGCCAGCGCCAGGCCCGCCAGCGCCAGCGCCGCCCAGCCCCGCGCCCGCGCGCCGAGGCGGTTGAAAAGCGAGGCCATGAGGGGCGTGGAGCCGAGGATCAGCGCGGGCAGGAGCGCGAGGTAGTTGGACAGCTCGTAGCCGTCCAGCGCGCTCCACAGCCCCGCCCCGCCGCCGAACATGGCGGACACGTAGGCCGTGCAGTGGGAAAGGTCTTCCAGGCCGAACAGCGCCCAGCCCACCGCGACGAAGAACAGCGCGTAGACGTGTTGCAGCGCGCGGGGCGCTCTTTCGAGCCATTTGAGCAGGAACAGCTTCTCCAGCATCAAAAGCAGCGCGAAATACAGCCCCCACAGGAGGAAATTCCAGCTGGCGCCGTGCCAGAAGCCGGTGGCGGCCCACACGATGAGTATGTTGAAAAGCTGCCGCGCCAGGCCGCGCCGGTTGCCGCCCAGGGGGATGTAGACGTAATTGCGGAACCAGGAGCCCAGGGAGATGTGCCACCGCCGCCAGAACTCGGTTATGCTGCGGGACATATAGGGGTAGTTGAAATTGCGCATGAACTCGAACCCGAACATGCGCCCCAGGCCCACGGCCATGTCCGAATAGCCGGAGAAGTCGAAGTAAATTTGAAAGGAAAAGGCGATCACGCCCATCCACGCCCCCAGCGCGGTGACAGAGGCCGGGTCCATGGCCTTGTACGCGTCCCACAGGGCGCCGACGCTGTTGGCCAGCAATACCTTCTTCGCCAGGCCCACGCAGAAGATCTCCACGCCCGAGGCGAATTTCTCCGCGCTGTGAGCGCGGTCCGTCAGCTGGCGGTCGACGTCGCGGTATTGCAGGATCGGGCCGGCGATGAGCTGCGGAAACAGCGTCACGAACGCGCCGAAGGCGACGGCGTTTTTCTGCGCCCGCGCCTGCCCGCGGTAGACGTCGATGGTGTAGGACATGGTCTGGAAGGTGTAGAAGGAGATGCCGATGGGCAGCGCCAGCCCCAGCGGCCGCAGCCCGGACAGCGCCGGAATGCGCCTGAGGTTCTCGACGGCGAAGTCGAAGTATTTGAAAAAGAAGAGGAGCGCCAGGTTGAAAAGCACCGAGGACAGCACGATCCGGCGCGCCTTTTTGTCGTCCGCCCGGTTTTTCTCCACCAGGAGGCCAAACCCGTAGTTGACGGCCACGGAGGCGGCCATGACCGCGACATAGACCGGCTCGCCCCAGCCGTAGAACACAAGGCTCGCCAGCAGCAGCGCGAAGTTGCGGGCCTTCAGCGGCGCGAGATAATACACCGCCAGCGTGACCGGCAGAAAGACGAACAGGAACGTCAGGCTCGAAAAGACCAAGCGAAGATACCTCCCGGTTTCAGGGATTCAGGCAGGCATTCCATTTCAGGCAATGTCATCAACTTAAGGAATGTATGTCAATACATCGCAGCGAGAACGAACCCTTCCGCCTCGCTGCGCTCGGCACCTCCCCTGAAAGGGGAGGCGAGACACAAGCGGATCTTGGCTCCCCTTTCAGGGGAGCTGGCAGCGAAGCTGCCTGAAGGGTCTGCCTATGCCACGCTTTGCAGCTACATATGGCTTAGGTTGATGACATTGCCCTTTCAGGGTCATGCCTTCGATTTAGCTAATACGGATGAGTCTGGCGATGCGATGCTGCGTTTCCCCTTTCCCCCTGCCCCCTTCTCCTCAATTCGCAATGGTCGCCTGCCGCCTTCGGCGTCACGCTCCCTTGCTCATTGGGCTCGTTCGCCGCTGATTGCGCCACAGGCGCGCGGCTCATTCGCCCCGCTCATCGCGGGGACGGGGGAAAGATTGTTTGTGGGCTTCGCCCACACTGAGCAGGGCTTCGCCCTGCACCCGATAATACGAAGCGGAGCCTGTACGAGAAACGCAATGCCGCGCTCAGGGCTTCACGGGCCGGTAGTCGAAGTCCTTGCCGAGGCGCGTGAGGAAGGCCGCGATGAGGTCGATGCACCCCTCGATGTCCTTCCAGTCGGCCACCTCGACCGAGCTGTGCATGTACCTGAGCGGCACGCTCACCAGCGCGACGGGCACGCCGCCGCCCGTCTTGAACACGGTGTCGCCGTCGGTATAGGTGCGCCCGCCGGCCACCTCGAACTGCACGGGGATGCCCTTCTCCCGGGCGACGGATTCCAGCAGGCGGTTCATGTTTTTGTTCACCATGCCGCTCCTGCAGAGCACCGGGCCGCCGCCCAGTTTGACCTGGCCGGTCCTTCCGGGGTCGGTTCCGGGGCAGTCGCTGGCCCAGGTCACGTCCACGATGACGGCGCAGTCGGGCGCCGCGTTGGCCGCCGCGAAATACGCGCCGCGGCCGGTGGTCTCCTCGCCCACGGCGGTGCTGGCGTAGATGCCGCAGGCCGCCCCCAGGGAGGCCGCCTTTTTCGCCGCCTCGAGGATCACGAACGCGCCGGCCTTGTCGTCCAGCGCCCGGCAGGAGAAGCGCCCGCCCAGCAGCTCGTGAACCGCCGTGTCCGCGCAGACGGGATCGCCCACGCTGACGGCGGCTTCGGCCTCCTCCTTCGAGGCCGCGCCGATGTCGACGATCAGGTCGCCGTCCTCCATATCCTTCTTCTTCAGCAGGTCGCCTGTCACGACGCCCACGCCCTCCACCTTGCGGCGGACGGGGCGGCCGTCCTCCTCCGATTCGTGGATGATCTGCATCGGCGCGCCGACGTACAGCGCGGGGCGCACGCCGCCGGCCCGCTGCACGCGCAGGAAGCCCTGGTCGTCGATGTGGGTCACGCGGAATCCGATCTCGTCGATGTGGCCGCACAGCAGCGCGCGGCAGGGGGCGTCCGGGTTGACGATGGAAATCGCGTTGCCCGCCGCGTCGGTGATTTGCCTGTGGGCGAAGGAACGGCCGAAGGCGAGCGCCGCCTCCTGCGCCGCTTCCTCGCAGCCGCTCACGGAGACGACGCCGAGCAGTTCTTTCAGGAAATCGCGGTCCATGGAGATGCTCCTCCCTTTTGAAAAATCAGTTTTGACCGGGGCCGCCGCCCTCCGGCTTGCGGCCCAGCAGCTCCAGCAGGCTCCCGGCGCCGATCTGCACGAACCGGCCCAAAAGATCCCAGATCATGCGGCCGGTGGCGGGATCGACCCGGCGCGTGGCCTCCAGGATGGACGTGGCGCTGGCCCGCAGGTTGCGGCGCATGTCGCTCAGCTGGGTGGCGTTGGTGGATTCGAGGATGTCGAACAGCGTGTTCACGAACACGCGGCGCTGGTCGGGCGAGCACTGCCTGAGCCACTCGTGCAGCGCCTGGTCGATGGCCTCGCTGCCCCGGTTCACCTGCTCCGCCTCCAGGAAGCGGGGCCCCTGCACCTGCCAGGTGATTGTGTCGTGCTGGCCGATGCCGCCCACGGCGCTGGACTTCACCACCGTGTAATCCGGGTGGTAGGCCAGCAGCAGCCCCACGATGGAGGCCTGGGGCACGAAGGAGCGGATGCGGTCCTTTACGCGGGCGTAGCCCGCCGAGCGGATGGAGGCCTCGTCCAGGCCGGGCCCGTCGAAGCTGTAGATCGCCTCCAGGCGCGCCTGGGCGGCCTCGTCGGCGTTCATGGCGGCGTAAACGGCCAGGTTGCCGCCCTTGCTGTGCCCCGCCACCCGCACCGGCCCCGTCGCGGCGCCGGCAACCCGCTGGAGATACCCGGCCGCCGCGGTCTGGGCGGGCACGGGCGTCTCGAAGGTCATCATGAAGTCCTCCTTCCACCCGACGAGGGTGGAATCGGTGCCCCGGAAGGCGACGAACACGCTGCCGTCCGGACAGTCGGCGGTGACGGCGGAGAACTGGATGTTCCGCGCCATGTCGACCTCGTTGACGAAATCCCTAAGCAGCAGGCCCCCGAAGCGGTTCGACCGGGCCATGCGCGAAAGCAGCGCGACGCGGTCCGCCGCCCGCTGGCTGTCGGCCTGGGCGGCGGGCTCCATGGCGGCCAGCTCCCTGACCGACCAGCGCGCGCCAGGCAGCGCGGCGTCCGGGAAGTTATTGTAGCAGACGGTGGCCATCACGAGGGCGTCGATTTCATTCCAGCGGTCGGCCTCGAAGGACAGGTCGCCCCGCCAGTCGATGTAATCCAGGAGATTGGACATGGAAAAGCTCCTTATACAGTATGATTCGGCCGGTCACAGGTTTTCCCTGATGAAACGGGCGAAATGCGGGAATTCCTCCTCAGGATCGCGCAGCTCCGGATGCCATTTCTTTTCCCATTCCAGCGAAACGTAGCCGGCGTAGCCGTCCTTTTCCAGCGTCCGGAGGATGGGGATGAGGGGGATGTCGCCCTCGCCGGTGGGGCACAGGCGGAAGGAGCCGTCGGCCTCGCGCACGTGGTCCTTGAAGTGGACGTGCCGGATCAGCGGGCGGATGGCGGCGTAGAATTCGGGCCAGTTGTCGCCGTAGGTCTTGTCGCTGTGGGCCACGTCCCACAGGAGGCCGAAGTTGTCCCTTTGTACCTTTTCCGCCACGCCCAGCACCCGGCGGGCGAGGTTGAAATTGCCGTGAACCTCCTGGATCACGGAAACGCCCGTGCCCCTGGCGTAGTCGCACAGCGCCCGGACGCCCTCCGCCACCCGGGCGATGATCTCGTTTTCATCGTCCTCCGGGCCGACGCGGTCGCCGAACACGCGGACGAAGTCCATGCCCAGGGCGTGGGCCAGGTCGATGGCGGCCCGGCCGTCGGAGAGGGCGTTTTCCAGGTTTGCGGGGTCGTGGAAGGACGCCGACGCGCCGAACCCGATGAGCCGCGCCCCCGCGGCTTCGGCCATGCGCCGCGCCTCCTGCTGGCGGCCCATGGCGAAGCAGGGGATGCCGTCCGGCCGCATCTCGCCTTCGATGCCGCGAACCTCTATGCCCTCGTAGCCGTCCCGTTGGGCCTCCTGCAATATGCGTTCATAGGGCCAGTCCGGGCAGCCCAGGGTGGAAAAAGACAGTTTCATGGGGTGCGCCTCCTTTTGTCAGATCGTCATTTCCATATATCTTCTGTAGGTCGAAAAACCGAGCGCCTCGTAGAAGGCGAGGGCGTCTTCGTTGAACTCCCACATGTTCAGCTCCAGCCGGCGATAGCCCTGTTCCCTCGCCCAGCCTCGGATGAATTCGATCATCTCCGCGCCGACGCCCTGCCGCCGGCAGGCCGCGTCCACGCCGAATTCGTCGATGTCGATGTAATCCATGGCCAGCCGGATCGGCGATTCAGGCCGCTTCACCCGGTGCAGCACGGCGAAGCCGCAAATTGCGCCGTTTCGCTCGCAGACGGCGATCTCCTTGTCCGGGTCCCGCCAGATGGCGTAGAGAAAATCCTGCATTTCCTGTGAGAAGCCGGGCCTGAACACATCCGGCCGCCCGGCCACGTGCACGTCGTTCACCTGGCTGCGCAGCGCGTTGACGCGGGGCAGTTCCTCTTCCCTGGCAAAACGCACGGCCATGGCGCGCACTCCTCTCTCACGCGGTTTTTCATAATTGTATTGTACCACAGATGCGGCGCGGTTTCAACGGGGCGCGCCGGCAGTTGCCTTCGTCCTTTGTACCGGCGTCAAACATAGGTAACACAATTAACGGAAGGAAGCTGTCAAGGTAGAGGGTGGAGATTTTCCGGCCATACGGATGCCGGAAAATACGACCCGGCCTTGACAGCGGGGCCAAGTGATATAATGTTGTCAGGT
>JAFXQO010000016.1 GCA_017527065.1 Clostridia bacterium | reverse complement strand
GGCTGAAGGGTCGTTCCCTGAAAGGTAACTTATAATTCCCCATTCCCAATTCCCCATTCCCCATTGCGGCGCTGAGCGCAGCGAGGCGACGCTGGGCTCCGCCCAGACCCGCCAAAGGGACTGAGCCCCTTTGGAATCCCCGGCCGCTGCGGCGGGGTTTTTGGGGCGTTTGGTCAGGGCTTGGTGCCGCGTATGATTTGGGTGAGCGTGACGGTGGTGTCCCACTGGCGCAGCCCGGCCTCGTAGAGGCCGACGCGGCGGTCGTAGCGGGCGTTGATGAGGCGCTTCATTTCCGCGACCTCGTCCGCCGTGACGAGGTCGCCCGCCTCGTTCAACAGGAGATCCGTGGCGTCCAGGTCGTTGCGCCGGTCGTTCTCGAAGATCGCCAGCGCCGTCTCCCGCGGGCAGTCGGGGTTATCCGGCGTGAAATTCAACGATACGTAGACGGACGTCACCTTGCGGAAACCGTATGCCTCCATCGTCTGGGGCAGCGCCCCCTCGTCCATGGCGTACGCGCCCACGCCGCGCGCCTTGTCCGCCTCGCTGACGCGCGCCCCGGCCTTCTCCCACAGCGCCGCCTCGAAGGGCGTCTCTTCCGCCAGGCATGGCGCGCGTTTCTTCAGGCCCCGACGCGCCGCCAGAACGAGGCACGCGCCGCCCGGCTTCAGCACTCGCATCTGCTCGCCGAAAAAGCCTGACGGCTCCACGTGCTCAGAGACCGTGTTGGAAATCACCGCGTCGAACGTCGCGTCCGCGTAGGGCAGGGCCAGCGCGTCGCCCTCGGTGAATTCGATTTGCGGGGCCTTTTCCCGCGCGAAGGCAATGAAGCCGCTGTCCCGGTCGACGCCCCGCACCCGCGCGTTGGGATACCACCGCGCCAGCGCCTGCGCCAGCGCGCCCGGGCCGCAGCCGATCTCCAGCACCTCGCGCGCCCCGTCCAGCCGCAGCGCCGGGCGGTACAATGGGGCGAAGGCGTCTGAGAAGCGCAGCGCGCGGGATTGATACAGCATTTCAGCCGTCTGAATGCGGCTCGACCAGAGTGTGTTCAAGCGGTTCGCCTCCTCATTCGATGGTCCAGCGGTAGTGGCCGGTGATGGGCTTGTAGTCCAGCGCGTCCTCCTCGAACGCGCCGCGGCCGGTGTGGTGGATGACCCAGGGGCGTCCCTCGGCGTTTCGCCGGTCGGAGACGACGGCCACGTGACCTTCGTAGAACACGATGTCGCCCGGCTGCCATTCGGCGATTTGGGCAGCGTCGTTGGTCAGCTTTTGGCAGCGGCGCTCGAAGAAGACCTGCAGATTGACCACCCGCCGGAAGTCGATGTTCGGGTCAGGCGCGTCGATGGGCAGGGGGTAGAGGTTGGGGTGGGCGGCGATATCGGCGTCGAGCAGCGTCTTGAAATCGTAGCCCGCGCCTTTCAGCGCCTGCCAGATCACGTCCGCGCAGACGCCGTGGCCCTCGGGAGGGTAGCCGTCGTAGTATTCGGCGTCGTAAACGGGATGCGTGCCCACGTAGCGGCGCGCGGCGAGCATCAGGTCGGACCAGTCGTCCAGCCCGTCGCCGTCGCGGTCGGTCTGGCTGCGCAGCGTCTCGACGCCGAACCGCGCGCGGTTGTATTCGGCCCGCGCCCACAGCCCGATCCAGGGCCGGGCGAGCGCGAACGCGGCGGCCAGCGCGAGAAGCGCCGCCAGCCGCCTCAGCCGGTGGCGCCGGCGTCGGGGCCGCCTCTGCAGATCCGAATCCATGGCCTACATCCTTTCCGTTAAGCCGAAAAGCGGGACGGCCCGCATCGGGCCGTCCCGTCTGCCGTATGCTCTCAGTTATTCCACGGGAGTGAAAGCGTCCTTGCCGAGGCCGCAGACCGGGCATACCCAATCCTCGGGAATGTCCTCGAACGCGGTGCCGGGCGCGATGCCGCCCTCGGGATCGCCAACTTCTGGATCATAGATATAGCTGCACGGACATTCATACTTCTTCATGGCAATGACCTCCTGTCTGTTTATTGTGATTTCATTATATACCATTTTGCCGCGCCGCGCAAGGTGCTCTTCGCGGCGTTTTACCTCTCTGTCAGCAGCGCGCAGAGCGCGTCGGCCAGCGGCGGCATGGCCCGCAGCGCCTCCTCCAGCGTGTTGAGGTTATGGCCGACCTCCACGAGGATGGACGGCGTGCCCACATGCTGGTTATAGCGCCCGTTCTTGACCATCACCGGGCGGCAAAGGCCGGGCGAAGCGGCGTTCAGGCGCTCGGTGAGCCGCACGGCGAAGGCGAGGTTTGCCTCGTAGTCCGGCTTCACGTCGTAGCTGCCGCCGTCGCCCACCAGCAGCATGAGCTGCGCGGCGCGCCGCCCGCCCACATACGCGCAGGCGTCCAGGGAGCGGTCCCAGGCATCGCGGTGCAGGTCGATGCGCAGGTCGAAGCCGGCCTGGTCGTAGCCCATCAGCGTGTCGAGCGAGCGGACGTAGGCCGTGCTCAGGCCGGGGGATTCGTGGTCTGTCGTGTCGTGCACGGCTTCCACGCCCCGCGCCTCCAGGAGCTCCGCCAGCGCCGCGCCCACCCGCGCCACGGAATGCGACGGGTCCGCCGTGCGCCAGGGCTCGGTCTCCTCGTAGGGATCCTCCGCCGTCTGGGCGTAGGCCTCGTGGGTATGGGTGTGATAGATCAATACGCGCGCTCTGGGCCGCGTCGGTTCCGCCGCTGCGTCAGGCGCGGTCCAGGTGAGGCGGCCTTCCGTCTCGCCGGGCAGTTCAAATTCCATCGGCGGGGGCGTCCAAAAGGAAAAGGCGGCCAGAACCGCCGCCCTCTCCCTTCCGTTTTCCGCGCGGGCCGTCGCCGACCTGAAGGCCAGCGAGGCCAGCGCGACGGCCAGCGCCGCCGCCGCGATCACGGCCAGCAGCTTTGACGCGTGAATCACCCGAATGCGAACCATACGGCACCCCCTTTGCTCCTCTCGGCGCATGGTAATCTCTATGCGGCCTCCCGCCGCGCTATTCACTGCATCATCGTCAATATGTCCCCGTCGCTGAGGCCGGGATGCAGCGCGCGATTGATGCCGCCGGCCAGCATGACCGCCGCGTCGTCCACCAGGTCGTCCACCTCCCGCGGCGTCACCACCATTTCGCCCAGCTCGCCGGCCAGCAGTTCGTCGGCCATGGCGTCAAGGGACTCTTCGTTCTCCGCGTCGCCGGCCAGCATGCCGAAGGCGTCCCGGGCGATGGTGGCGGCGTATATGACCATCGGCACCCCCAGCGACAGCACGGGCACGCCCAGGGTCTCCCGGGTGAGCGCTGCCCGGTGATTGCCCACGCCCGAGCCGGGGTGGATGCCGCTGTCGGTGAGCTGCACGGTGCTGGCCACGCGGCTGACGGCCCGGGCGGCCAGGGCGTCCACGGCGATGACCGCCCGCGGCTTCACCGCCCCGGCCACGGCCCGCATCATTTCGCTGGTCTCGATGCCCGTGACGCCCAGCACGCCCGGCGCCACGGCGCACACCGGCGTCATGCCGTGCCGGACGAGCTCCGGCCGTTCGGCGTAGAGGTGGCGTGTGACGAGGGTGTGGTCGACGGTCAGCGGACCGAGGGCGTCGGGCGTCACGGCGCGGTTGCCCAGCCCCGCCACCAGCACCGGGCCGTCGGCTTCCTCCGGCAGCAGCCGCGCCAGCTCCTCCCCCAGCAGCGCGCTCACGGCCCGGCGCGTCTCCACGTCGCGCCGCGGGACGCCTCGGCATTCCATGGTCAGATACAGCCCGATGGGCTTGCCGAGAAGCTGAGCGCCTTCTCCCGTCTCGATCCTGACCTCGGTGAGCGTCACGCCGCCCGTCTCCCATTCGGACACGCGCACGCCGGGCAGCTCCCGCCCGCCCTGCGCCCCGGCCGATTCCATGGCCAGATCCGTGCGAATCTGTTTCATCAATGATACCTCCTCCGGTGAATCGTCTTTTTCCCCTATTATGCCGCGGTCCGCGGGCTGTCATGCGGCCCGCGGCGTGGAAAATTAACGTGTTTCAAGCCGTTTTCTGTTGCAATCGGCGTTCAAACGTGGTAAAATAGCTGTTGTTGATTGTAAGGCTTGGAGGTGAATGATCTTGCCGAATATTAAATCTGCCATTAAGCGCGTGAAGGTGAACGAGAAGAAGAATCTGCGCAATCGTATGGTCAAGTCCGCCATGAAGACGACCGTGAAGAAGTACGAGACCGCCGTCGCCGCGGGCGAAGCCAATGCCGCGATGCTCTCCGCGACCGCCAGCGCGATTGATAAGGCTGCCGCTAAGGGCGTTATTTCCAAGAACGCCGCCAACCGCAAAAAGAGCCGCATGGCCAAGCGTCTGGCGAAGGCGGAAGCGTAATATCGTTATCAATGAATGAAAAGACCTCGTTTGAGGCTTGAGGCGGGATGATCTGTCCGCGTCGAACCTCAAACGAGGCTTTTTATCTGCGCAATCCGAAAATAAATGGAACAGCCCGCGGCTCCTTTTGAACCGCGGGCTGTTGCGTGCGTGTTTTGGGACGTAGGGGTTGAACTCAGGCGGTCAATCAGAACTTCAGCGCGTTCAGCTTGATGCCGGGGCCCATGGTGCTGGAGATGACAGCGGAACGGATGTAGGTGCCCTTCGCGGTGGCGGGCTTGGCCTTGATGATCGCCTCCATCAGCGTGCGCAGGTTCTCGTTCAGGGCCGTCTCAGTGAAGGAAGCCTTGCCGAGCGGGCAGTGGATGATGGCGGTCTTGTCGACGCGGTACTCAACCTTACCGGCTTTGATGTCGGCGATGGCTCGGGTCAGATCCATGGTCACGGTGCCGGTCTTGGGGTTGGGCATGAGGCCCTTGGGGCCCAGCACGCGGCCCAGACGGCCGACGACGCCCATCATGTCGGGCGTGGCGACGCAGACATCGAAGCCGAACCAGCCGCCCTGGATCTTGGCGACCATATCCTCGGCGCCCACGAAATCAGCGCCGGCGGCCTGCGCCTCGTCAGCCTTGGGGCCCTTGGCGAAGACCAGAACGGTCAGCTTTTTGCCGGTGCCGTTGGGCAGGACGACGGTGCCGCGGATCTGCTGATCGGCGTGGCGGGGGTCGACGCCCATGCGCAGGGAGATCTCAATCGTTTCATCGAACTTAGCCTTGGCGGTCTGCTTGACGAGGGCAACGGCCTCCTCAGGGTCATACAGCTTCTGGCTATCGATCAGCTTTGCGCTGTCAGTATATTTCTTACCCATCTATATTTCCTCCTCGTGGTACAAGCGGAATGAATCCTCCCACTTGATTCTGGCATCCGGCGGTGCGCCGGACGCGGTTCCCTCCTTGCGGAGAAAGCCGTCAGTCGACGACGACCACGCCCATGGAACGGGCGGTACCGGCGATCATGCTCATCGCGGCCTCGACGGACGCGGCGTTCAGATCGGGCATCTTCAGCTCGGCGATTTCCTTCACCTGGGCCTTGGTGATCTGAGCGACCTTATCCCTGTTCGGGCGGCCGGACGCCGTCTCGATGCCGCAGGCCTTCTTGATCAGAACGGCGGCCGGGGGCGTCTTGGTGATGAACGTGAAGGTGCGGTCCTGATACACGGTGATGACCACCGGGATGACCAGGCCGACCTGCTTGGCGGTACGGTCGTTGAACTCCTTGCAGAATCCGGGAATGTTCACGCCGTGCTGACCGAGCGCAGGGCCGATGGGCGGCGCGGGCGTCGCCTTGCCGGCCTGAACCTGCAGCTTGATGAGCGCAGTTACTTTCTTTGCCATAGGGATATCCTCCTCTTCGTATGTGGTGTAGCGGAGCGCATGCGTCGCGCTCCTCCCACTCTCCTGAACCCCCTCGACGAGGGATATTCAAGCCGTCAAACGCGCACGACCTGATCGTAATCCAGCTCGACCGACACGTCGCGGCCGAACATGGACACCACCACCGTGATCTTCTGGCGGATGGTGTCGATATCCTGAACCCTGCCGACGTGTTCGGCCAGGGGCCCGGACAGGACGCGCACATCCTCGCCCACCGCGATGTCGATCGACACGGCAGCGCGTGTGAGCATATATTCGATCTCGCTCCCCGCCAGCGGGACGGGGTGAGACCCCGGGCCGACGAAGCCGGTGACGCCGCGCGTATTGCGCACCAGGTACCAGGCCTCGTTGGTCATGAGCATTTTCACCAGCACATAGCCGGGGAAAATCTTGCGCTGAACCGCGTGGCGTTTGCCATTGCGAATCTCAACGACTTCCTCAACAGGAATGCTGACTTCCTGAATCAGATGCTGAAGGCCGTTGTTCTCGACGGATTTCTCGAGGTTGGCCTTCACCTTGTTTTCATAGCCCGAATAGGTATGCACCACATACCACTGGGCCGTTTCAGCCATTTCAGACATAACGCCACTCCATTGAGAATCAGCGGGTGATCAGCTGAACCAGCGCGCCCGCGCCGGCGTCGATGACAAAGATGATAATGCCCATCGCGACCATGAAGCCCAGAACCACCAGAGAGTAGTTGATGAGCTCGCTGCGCTGGGGCCATGTCACCTTTTTCAGCTCGGCGTACATGTCCTTAAAGCTGCGGGCGATCCGGATGCCCAGGTTCTTGAAAAACTTGACCACCTTGCCGAAGAAATTCTCCTTCGCGGCGGCCGCCTCATTCGTCTTAGCCATGTGATTCACATCCTTGCAGCTTTTCCCGCGATCCTCATCGGGTTTCCCTGTGAGCGGTATGCTTCTTGCAGAAGCGGCAGTACTTGTTCATCTCGAGACGATCGGGGTCATTCTTCTTGTTCTTGAGTGTATTATAATTGCGCTGCTTGCACTCGGTGCAGGCCAGCGTAATCTTAACACGCTTATCAGATGCCATCTGCGACACCTCCCTATTGAAAAGTATGCGTAATAAAGCCCCTTAAACACGCCTTACTACTTTATCATATCCGCGGGCCCTTGTCAACAAAAATGCAGCGATTCCAACATAAATAACATTTCCCGGGCTTTTCTCCCTCAGATCAGTTCGAAGTCGAACAGCTGCCACGCCCCGTCCCGCTTCTGGAAATACAGGCGGTACGCGGTGGGATAGGTCTCGGGGTCGACGGTGTAGTAGATGATCTTGAAATCGTAGCGCGCCTCGACGGAGAAGCATTCCTCCGAATACTGGACGAAATGGCTCACGTCCATGTTCAGGAAATCGTAGGACTTGTGATCGGGGATCCACATCCGGTCGAAGCCGTTGATGTAGGTCTCGGCGGGGGAACCGGCGATGACGTCCTTCAGGAGGTTGCGCCGGCCGTAGTCGTTGGACATGTAGCAGGACAGCCGCCGCACCACCTCGACAACCCGTTCCTTCAGATCGTCCGTCAGCAGCGGGTCGTCGTAGTTATAGGCCGCGACGTAGCGCCCGCCGGAAACCGTCACCTCGTTCTCCCGGCCGTACTGGTCCACAACGCGCACCTCGCCCGGCCCGAAATAGCGCCGGAACTCATATACGCAGCGCTGCGGCAGCTTCGAGCCCGCGGGAAGCTCCACCGTTTCCATTTCCGGAATGCCACGGCGCACCACGTCGTTTCGCGTCAGCGCGCGGCCGTCCACATACACCGTGGATTTCTCCGGCGCCTCGACCTGGTAGCCGGCGCTGCGCAGCACGTCGGTGTCCAGCGAGTCCACCTGCCACTGCCAGAAGCCGAAGCTCGGGTCGTCGCTGACATGCCGCAGCCAGAACTCGCCGATCTTCAGATCGTCTGCCTTCACGTCGTAGCGCTTCACGTTCTCGTCGCTGGAGAACACCTCGTTGTAGGTGATCTCGCGGCCGGCGAGCAGCTGATCCATGTACTCGCAATACTGCTCAACGGTCTCCGTCTCGAAGATGGACTGGTCTTCGCACTGGGACAGCACCGCCCAGTCCCGCTCCAGGAAGGGACGCGCCGCCGCGGCCGCCGCGTATTTCGGTTCGGCGGCCTCGTAGGCTTTCACATAGGCGTCCACCCCCCGCGAGATCCAGAGCAGCACGCCGAACAGCGCCGCGATGGTCAGCCCGTAGAAAGTGTAGAAGATGACCGAATAAATGCGGCTGCGCTTCCTGCGGCGCTTTTCCAGGATGCGCTTATCGCCGATCCGCCGGGCGCGCGCGTTTTTCTTCTTTTTCTTGCTCATATGCGACACCCCTCAGCGAACGAGGAAGGCGGTGGGAATGCGCCGGGAGCCGGTGATCGCCACGCCGTCGTTCAGAATTTCACCTTTGTAATAGATGTTCGACGAGGAGCCGCCGTCCAGGTTGCAGGCGTTCACCGCGCCGTAGCGCATCATGATGTCCACCAGGTCGGCCATGCTGGCGCCGGGGCTGTTCACCTGGCGTCCGTCGATCACCAGCATCAGCACCGCGCCGTCCGAGCGCTGGCCGATGGCCGTGCGCGGGTTCAGGCCGGAGCTCACGCCGGACATCTTCGCCGCCTCGCCGTTGATAACCAGCGCCGGGCCGAAGGACACCGCGTCGCGCAGGCCCATTCTCTCGGCCTCGTCCCGCGTCATCTTGCCCACGATGAGCACGTCGTTGTTGTCAAAGCCCACGGTGGTGTTGTCGCCTCCGCCCCGGGCGTTGGTCATGCGCCCCTCGGTGATGGTCACGCCGGAGGGGGTGCCGCCGTTGCCCTGGCCGTTGTGGTCGCTGAACGCGCCGCCGTTGATAGCCGCCACGGCGTCGTATTTCTTGGCCAGCTCGGCGATGCGCAGGCCGGGCTTATCCTCGGTGAAGTAGTCGTTGCACACGCCCACGAAGACGCGTGAGGGATCCTGCACGATCATCATCCAGCCGTGATAGGTCGGGCCCTTGATCTCGTCCACGATGATGTCCTGCGGGTCCTCCTCCAGCACGCCGGCGGGGCCCACGTCGTCGCTGCGCTGCGAGCGGTTCGCCGCGGCGATGCTGATGAGGCTCGTGTCGGTCGCCTGCTCCAGCTCGACCACCTGGTTGCGCTCGTGGATTGCGGCGATTTCCTCCTCGCTGAAATAGAGCCCCGGCACGAACTTGGCCGCGCTGGTCTCAAACAGCGTGAGGGCCAGGCGGTCGCTCATGGTCTGGGAAGGCCCGTTGAACACCACGCCCAGTATGGCGTAGGCCCCGGCGAGGACCACGATGAGCACGGTGAAGATGAACAGCAGCGCGCGCCCGACGATGCGCCGGACGTGGCGGTTCTTCTTCCTGCGCTTCCGGCCCGACGGCTTCCTGCGCTTTTTGCGGCTTTTCTTCGGCTTTTCCTGCTGGTCTTCCTCCGCCTGGCGGCGCTGCCTGCGCGTCAACTGGGATTCCTGTTCTTCCTCCGCAATTTCCGCCTGTGCGAGCGGCGCGCCGTCCATCCGCGCGTTGTCCATGCGTCTTTTCCCTCCTGTAGACTGGCGTTGCCGCATCCTTCAAGAACAATACCCGCGCGGGTAGCGCGGGTATTGAAGAACACCGATCCGATGTGGATTATTCGATGATCTTGGTGACGACGCCCGAACCGACGGTGCGGCCGCCCTCGCGAATGGCGAAACGCAGGCCCTCTTCGCAGGCGATCGGGGTGATCAGGGTGATCTCCATGTCGATGTTGTCGCCAGGCATAACCATC
>JAFXQO010000015.1 GCA_017527065.1 Clostridia bacterium | reverse complement strand
GGAAGCCGGCAAGAAGTACTTCTCCGTGGCTTCCGGCGGCGGCACCGGCCGCACCCTGCATCCCGACAACATGGCCGCCGGCCCCGCCTCCTACGGCATGACCGACACCATGGGCCGCATGCACTCCGACGCGCAGTTCGCCGGCTCCTCCTCCGTGCCCGCCCACGTGGAAATGATGGGCTTCCTGGGCGCGGGCAACAACCCCATGGTCGGCATGACCGTGGCCGTCGCCGTGGCCGTGCAGCAGGCGATGAGCAAGTAATATCCGTTTTGCAAAAGGCTCCCGGGGGAAACTTCGGGAGCCCCTTTTCATGAAGGGTGAAATGGGAGTATTTTTTTTCGTTCCAACTGCCAGACGGCGGTTTTGCTGTGTATATACTGATGTGACAGCCTGATCCGCGAAGGGAAAGGCAAAAACAGGAAGGAGAAACACCATGGAACAGAAAAAATTTAACCGCAATCCCAGCGAGGAGCCGAAGGAAATCAACGACGAAGAACTCGATCAGGTTTCTGGCGGCGACGAATACACCCCTGCGTTCGGTCTAGTTTATCTTAAATGCCATGACTGCGGCTATGAGTTTGAAGATATCTGGAAAAGAGACGGAGAATACTTATGTGGAAACTGCGGAAGCCTTGACGTTGTAAGACTGTTTCGGCCAACGAAGCATTGATGCCGTACATCCATTTTTGTTTGAACATACAGAGTTGAGCGTTCAGATTATGATGCCCGGCGGCCCTGTCCGAAATGCCGCAAAAAACCGAAAAGGAGAAAACGCTATGATCCGCCACATCGTTCTGTTCAAAATCAAGGATGAATACAAAGATGAGATTCCCCAGCTGGTGAAGAACTTTTACGGCATGAAGGGAAAGATCGAAGGGATGCTGGATCTGGAAGCGGGCCAGGACGTGCTGCACAGCGAGCGCTCCTACGACCTGGCGCTGATCACCGTGTTCGACAGCATGGCTTCCTTCCAGGCCTATCAGACCCACCCGGTGCATATGCCGGTCAAGAAGCGGATGCACGAGGTGAGAAGCGCCTCCGTGGCCTGCGATTTCGAGATCTGATCGCGACGCACCAGAGCTCATGGAAAGGATATGACCGTCATGCCGGACGCGGCCGGGCTGAGCGCCCTTTTTCGCAGGAATTTTCCCTTCGCGGTGCGGGAGGAGGCCACCGTCCTCCGCATCCTCGGCGACCCGGGAAACCGCGTGTTTGAACGGCGCGATGAAGCGGGCCGCCTGATCGGGGCGGCCGTCGCGCGGGGCGGGGCGATCATCCTCCTGTGCGTGGACGCGGCGCACCGGCGGCGCGGGCTGGGCGGCGCGCTGCTGGCGGAGGCGGAGGCCTTCATCCGCGCGGCGGGATACGGATGCGTGGTTGTGGGGGCGGGCGACGATTACCTGATCCCCGGCGTGCCCACGTCGAAGCGCTATTTTCCCGCGGAAAACGAAGCCCTCGATCCGCGTCTGACGGAGGAGGGCAGTCGATTCTTTGAAAAGCGCGGCTACCGGCACGGCTGGGAGGACGCCAACTGCTTTGACATGCGCCTATCTCTCGCCGGATGGGACGCGCCCGCCTTTCGGAACGGCATGGCGCTGGACGGCGTCGTCTACCGCTGGGCCGGGCCGGGGGACAGGGCGGCGGTGTGCGCCTGCGTGGAGGACGCCTGGCCGGAATTCGCCCGCTATTACGAAGACGAAGCCCTCTACGGCGCGGATCCCGCCCGGCGCGTGATGACGGCCGGAGCCGCCTTCGGGGCGCTGATGGTGAACCTCGGAACGGAAGGCCGCGGCGTGGGCAGCGTGGGCTGCACGGCGGTGCGGCACGCCTGGCGCGGGCGGCGCATCGCCGTGAACATGGTGCGGCTTTCCACCGCCTTTTTGAAGGAAGCGGGCATGGAAAACGCCTTCCTCGGCTACACCTACACGGGACTCGACCACATGTACGGCTACGCGGGCTATAAGATCTGCGCGTATTACATGATGGCGCGGAAGGAGTTTTCAGGCCGATAGCGCTTTGCTCACGCCTCGAACCATTCGCCGTAGCCCAGCTTCACCAGGTTGTCATGGCTGATCTTCAGGCTCTCGAAACGGTCGCGGCCGTAGGTTTCATCCTGCTCCACCAGGAAGTATTCGCTGCCGCCCGCCAGGCCGGCCTCGATGCAGGCCTTGATGGGCAGCGTGCCCTCGCCGACCTCGGCGAACTGCACGATGTTCTGGAAGCTCTCGAAGAAGGCGCTCACGTATTCCGGCGTGCCGGGCTGGGCGTTCGTGGGCAGCTGCACTTCCGCGATGCGGTAGTCCTTCAGGTGCAGCAGGCGGATGCGCCCCGCGTACCGGCCGATGAAGGAGACCGGGTTTTCGCCGCCCCGGTGGATCCAGTGGGTGTCCAGCTCGAAGCCCATGTCGGGCGCGTTGTCCCGAATGATGTCCAGCAGGTACCGCCCGTCGTAGCGCACGAATTCCACGTTGTGGTTGTGATAGTAGAGGTCGATGCCCTCCTCTTTCAGCCTGAGCGCCTGTTCGTTGGCCTGTTTTGCGAAATCCAGGGCCTTGCCGTAGTTGCCCATGCAGGTCATGGGCAGCATGCCGATGCGCAGCATGCCGCAATCCAGCGCGCGGCAGTCCTCCACGATCTTTTTGAAGTCCTCCGGATTGTTCAGGTACTCGCCGGGCATGCCGGGCAGGATCGGCGCGACCGATGCCGTGCAGGAGGACACCTTCATGCCCAGCTCGTCGATCGAGCGGCGGAAGCCCGCCACGTTTTGCTTGGTCATGGGGACCTGTGAAATCTCGATGCAGTGATAGCCTATGTCCGTGATGCGGCCCATGACCTCGTAGGCGTCGAAGTCCGGTATTTTCGCCGGAGCGATGGTGCTCATCTGGACGCCGATCAATCCCTTTTTCATAGATATACCTCCTTTATCATTCTTGCCGCCGAGGGCCGGGCCGGCCCTCGGGAAGAACATCACATCTCCCGCACGAAACCGGCGTAATCAAGCCCCATATCCCGCCCGATGCGGATCAGCTCCGCCACCGTCTTTTCGCTTGCGGGAATGCCGTGTTCTTTCTTCTCCCGTTCGGATTCGATTTCGGGCTCGCCGTGGGTGTAGATGCGGTCGCGCCCGTCCGCCCTGGCGCTGTCCCGCAGTTCCTGCAGGAGCGTCGACACGCGGGCGCGAATGGCCTTCTTGTCGCCGAAAAGGCCGTAATCCAGCGCGAAAAAGCCGAAGCTCGTGTCTCCCATGCCGCCGTTTTTCACGTGGGGCGAGGTGTCGCCGCCGGAGAGGATGCCCGTGAAGATCTCGGCGATGATGCCGAGGCCGTAGCCCTTGTGGGAGCCGGTGAGCGTCGATTCGCCGCCGATCGGGAAGATGCCGCCGAAGGCCTTCTGATTGATGTTGTCCAGCACGTGCCGGGCGTCCGCGCAGCTCCTGCCGTATTCGTCCGCGGCCCAGCCCGGCTCCAGCGGCAGGCCGCGCTTGTCGTAGATTTCGATTTTCCCGCGGGGCACGACGGTGGTGGCGCAGTCGAAGACGAAGTCGCAGGGGTCGGCCGGCATGCCCAGCGCCAGCGGGCTGGTGCCAAGCATCGGCTGTTTGCCGAAGGTCGGAATGGCGATGGCCTCCGTGTTCGTCGAGCTGCCGCCCATCAGGTCCTCCGCCGTGGCCATTCGGGCGTAATACCCGGCGATGCCGTAGTGATTGCAGTTGCGGACTGTCACCGCGCCGAAGCCGTGGGCCTTGGCCTTGTCGATCGCCAGGCGCATGGCCATGTGCGCGGCGGTCTGGCCCATGGCCCGGTTGCCCTCGACGACCGCGCTGAGCGGCGTTTCGAAGACGATTTCCGGCCTGGCGTTTACGTCCACCAGCCCGCGCACGAGCGAATCGTGATAGCGCTGCATGCGCTGGATGCCGTGGGATTCAATGCCGTACAGGTCCGCCGCGAGGATCACGTCCACGATCTGGCGGCATTCATCCTCGCCGAAACCGTGGCGGCGGAAGATCTCCTCGCAGTAGCGGCGCACGCCGTCCACTGCCAAATAACGGTCTGCCATGCTGTTTCCTCCTGTCGCGGCGGGATCAGGCCGCTTCAAAGTCGCTTCACTCGCTCTCTACCTTCTGTACCACGCCGTCGATCTCCCTGTAGACCCGGCGGCGGTTTTTCTCCATCTTCCGCTCGATTTCCCCCTCCAGGTCGACGCCCAGGATCTCGCTCAGGCCCAGCAGGTAGATGGCCACGTCGGCCAGCTCCTCGCCCACGGAGCCGCGTTTCCTGTTCCAGGCGTCGTAGGCCTCGGCCACTTCGCCGTAGAGCAGGTTGAATTCGAGGTTTATGTCGGTCAGGTTGAAGTGATGATCCACCTTGTTCTGGTAGGCGGCCTTCTGCATCTCGCGTATGGTCAAATCAAACCCTCCTTTACCGACAATTCGCAATGCGCTTCTCTGCGCATTGCGAATCGTCTTTTATATAATCAGCCGATCTCCATGCCGGAGGGGAAATCGCCGCCCTCAACGGTCACGAGCTTCAGGTTGCCTTCGCTGTCCTCCGCGCAGAGCAGCATGCCCTCGGAGAGGATGCCGCGCATTTTGCGGGGCTTGAGGTTGGCCACCAGCACCACGGTCTTGCCGACCATATCCTCGGGGCTGTAGTACTTCGCGATGCCGCTCAGCACGGTACGGGTCTCGCCGCCCAGTTCCAGGGTCTCCCTGAGCAGCTTGTCGCTGCCCTCCACGCGCTCGCAGGCGACGACCTTCGCCGTCTTCAGCTTCACCTTGCTGAAATCGTCGATGGTGATGAGGGCGGCGTTTTCTTCCTCGTCCGCCTTCTTTTCGGCCTTTTCGGCGGACTTGGCGGCCTTTTTCTCCTGCTTTTCCTCTTTCTTTTCTTCCTTCTTTTCGTTCCCGGTCCCGCCGCCGCTCAGGGCTTCGAGCTCCTTCGGGATGTCCAGGCGGGGGAAGAGCGGCTCGCCCTTCTTCACCACCGTGCCGGGCTTGAGAGCGCCGAAAGCCTGAATGGATTCCCATGTCTGGAGCGCCGGATCACCGACGCCCAGCTGCTCGAAGATGCGCTTCGGCGTATTCGGCATGACCGGCCCGATGGCCACCGCCACCGCGCGGACGCACTCGGCCAGGTTGTACAGGACCGTGGCCAGGCGGGGCCTGCCCTCCTCGCCGCGGCCCAGAACCCAGGGCTGGGTGAGGTCGATATAGCGGTTGCAGTCGCCGATGAGCTTCCAGATCTCGGACAGCGCCACGGAGAACTGCAGCTCGTCCATGTGCTTTTCCACCAGCGCGGGCATGGCGCGGAATCGGTCGATGAGGGGCGTGTCGAGCGCCTCGTCCACGGCGTCCGGCGCGGGCACGGCGCCGCCGAAGTACTTCTCGATCATCGCCACGGTGCGGCTGACCAGGTTGCCCAGGTCGTTGGCCAGGTCGGCGTTCGAGCGGGTGAGCAGCGCCTCGTTGGTGTAGTTGCCGTCCGCGCCGAAGGGCATCTCGCGCATGAGGTAATAGCGCAGGGTGTCCACGCCGTAGCGCGCCACGATGGGCTGCGGGTACACCACGTTGCCCTTCGACTTGCTCATCTTGTCCTGCCCGAACAGCAGCCAGCCGTGGCCGAACACCTGACCCGGCAGCGGCAGGCCCAGCGCGTGCAGCATGATGGGCCAGTAGATGGTATGGAACCGGACGATTTCCTTGCCAACCAGGTGCACGTTGGCCGGCCAGTACTTGCGGAACAGCTCGTCGTGGTCGGTGCCGTAGCCCAGGGCGGTGATGTAGTTGGAAAGCGCGTCGATCCACACGTACACCGTCTGGTCGGGATCGAAGTCCACCGGTACGCCCCACTTGACGGAGCTGCGGCTCACGCACAGGTCCTGCAGGCCCGGCCGCAGGAAGTTATTCAGCATCTCGTTGGCCCGGGACGGGGGCTGGATGAAGTCCGGATGCTCCTCGATGTAGCGGATCATCCAGTCCTGGTATTTGCTCATGCGGAAGAAGTAGCTGCTCTCCTTCATGGGCTGCACGGGGCCGCCGCAGTCGGGGCAGCGGCCTTCCTTGAGCTGCGTCTCGGTCCAGAAGGACTCGCAGGGCGTGCAGTACAGGCCCTCGTATTCGCTCTTGTAGATGTCGCCCTGTTCGTAGAACTTGCGGAAGATCTTCTGCACGATGGTCATGTGGCGCGGCTCGGTGGTGCGGATGAAGTCGTCGTATTCGATGTTCATCAGCTTCCAGAGGTTTTGGGTCTCCGCCACGATCTTGTCGACGAATTCCTGCGGCGTGACGCCGGCCTCGGCGGCCTTCTTCTCGATCTTCTGGCCGTGCTCGTCGGTGCCGGTGAGGAAATAGGTATCGTAGCCGGTCAGCTTCTTGAAGCGGATCATGCTGTCGGCCGCCACGGTGGTGTAGGTATGGCCGATGGTCATGTTGCCGCTGGGATAGTAGATCGGCGTGGTGAGGTAATAGGTCTTTTTCTCGTCCATTGGCATGAATCCCCTTTCTTATAATGCCCTCGTGCCGGTAAAAAAACGACGCCCCCCGCACAATGCGAGGGGCGTGATATGACGCGGTACCACCCTGCTTCGCCCCGGCGTCGCCGCGCGGGGCCTTGTGAGCCGACGGAAAACTCGATCGGCCGTGCGGATAACGGTGCCTGCCGTCCGGCGCTTGCGCTTTGCTCACGCCGGAAGCTCGGGAGCCATGTTCGCGGGGGCTCGCGCCGCCGGCTTTCACCATCCCGGCTCGCTGAAAGCTGCGCCTGTCCGCTACTCTCTCCTTCATCGCTTCGTAAATATCATCTGCATTATACAGGGATTCATGCGCGCTGTCAAGCCGTTTTGAGTAAAAATGAGCGCCGCGGGGCCGCCGCGCCGATTGACAACGCCCGCGCATTTGCTATAATACTTCTTGAAACGATTTCCATGAAACGGAGGCCGCGCCTATGACCGCGCTGATGGTTGCCCTGCTGGTGTTCCTGTTTTCGCTGCAATCGCTGTTCCTCAAGCTCTTCTCCGAGCGATACGACAACCCGGACTCCGCGCTGACCTCCACCGTGTTTTCCATCACCTACGGCGTGTTCGCGGGCGTCGCCACGCTGATCTTGGCGGGGTTCCGCTTTGCGCCCTCGCCCGCGACGCTGGGCCTGGGCGCCCTCAACGCCGTGATGCTGTTTACCTACACCGCCGCCATGATCCAGGCCAGCCGCTGCGGTTCCTATTCGTTCCAGATGATCTCAGTGCTGTTCGGCGGCATACTGGTGCCCATGATCTACGGCGCGCTGTTCCTGGGAGAGGCGCTTACGGCCCTGCAGCTGGCCGCCGTGGCGCTGATGCTCGTCTCCTTCGTGCTGATGAACCTCAGGGGCCTCACGCTCAGGGGCAATTCAAACAAATTCCTCTTCTGGTGCCTGGCGCTGTTCCTCTCGAACGGCTTCTACGGCGTGTTCATGAACCTGCAGCAGATGCGCATGAACGGCGGCGAGCGCAACGAGATGATCATCCTCACGTTCCTGGGCATGGCGCTGCTCTACGCCGTGCTCCAGCTCGCGCGCAGCCCGAAGGCGCTCGTCTCGGGCTTCCGCATGTCGAAAAAACCTATGCTGTTCCTCATCCTCTGCTGCTGCGTGGCCACCGCCGCGGTGCACATGATGCTCTACGTGCTCACCCTGATCGACGAGACCGTGCTCTACACCATCGACAACGGCGGCGTGCTCATCCTGTCGGTGCTCTATTCCCGCCTGCTCTTCCATGAGAAGCTGAGCCGCACGCAGCTTCTCGGCATCGCGCTGGCGGTGGCGAGCATCGTGATGCTGAGCCTGTAAGGCGCGGCCGAACAAAGCGCCGGAACCGGGCGAAAACCCGGCTCCGGCGCTGTTTATATGGATGTATGCCGATCAGGCGAAGGGATTCTCCGAGGGATACAGCATGTCCTTGGGCTGGTTGAAGCTGATCTTCTCGATGCCCAGGAACTTGAGCACCTCGAAGAGGGCCTTGCCCGCGTGGCCGAAGGCCACCGCGCCGTGATGCGGATAGCCGCCTTCGATCAGCACGTGGCGATAGAAGCGGTTCATCTCCGGAATCGCGAACACGCCGATGCCGCCGAAGGACTGGGTCGCCACGGGCAGCACCTCGCCCTGGGCGATATAGGCCTGCAGCTGGCTGTCCTTGTTGCCCTGCAGGCGGTAGAAGGTGATCTTGCCGGGGGCGATGTCGCCTTCCAGCGTGCCGCGGGTGATGTCCGGCTCGCCGCCGTTCTCCAGGCCGCGGTTCATGATCAGCTGATACTTCATGGTGCCCTTGGTCAGGCGGCACATGGGAGTGTTGCCGCAGTGGAAGCCCATGAAGGTCTCGTCGTGGCGATAGCCGTACTGGTTCTTGATGCTCGCCTCATACATGTCGGCGGGCACGCTGTTGTTGATGTCCAGCAGCGTCACGGCTTCGCCGGTCACGCAGGTGCCGATGTACTCGCTGAGCGCGCCGTAGATGTCCACCTCGCAGGCGGTGCAGATGCCCATGGCGGTCAGGCGGCTGTTCACATAGCAGGGCACGAAGCCGAATTCCGTCTGGAAGGCCGGCCAGCACTTGTTCGCCATGACCACGTACTTCGCCGTGCCCTTGTTGGCCTCGATCCAGTCCAGCAGGGTCAGCTCATACTGCGCGAGCCGCGGCAGGATGCCGGGCATCTTGTTGCCTTCGCCCAGCTCCTCCTCCATCTCCTTGATCTTGGCGGGGATGCGGGGATCGCTGCCGTGCTCCTTGTAGGCCTTGAGCAGGTCGAGCTCGGAGTTCTCCTGGATGTTGACGCCCAGCTTGAACAGCGGCGCGATGGGCGCGTTGCAGGCCAGGAAGTCGAAGGGACGGGGGCCGAAGGTGATGATCTTCAGGTCCTGCAGGCCGAGCAGCGCGCGGGCGATGGGCTCGAAGCCGATGATCTCGTCCGCGCAGTAGGCGGCGTCGCCCACCGGATACTCGGGGATGTAGGCCTTGATGCCGTTCAGCTTCAGGTTGTAGCTGGCGTTCAGCATGCCGCAGTAGGCGTCGCCGCGGTCGCTGGACAGCACGCCGATGTTTTCCTCAGCCGCCGCGATGTACATCACGGGGCCGCCGAACTTCTTCGCGATCAGGGTTTCGGGGCCCTCGGGGCCGAAGTTGCCCAGGAACACCACCAGCGCGTTGACGCCGGACTTTTTGATGTCCTCGTACGCCTCGTCCACGTTGGCCTCGATGCCACCCTCGATGATGACGGGGCACTCGTAGATGTCAAAGTTCTTTTCCTTCAGCTTCGCGACGATGGCCTTGCGGCGCTTTTCGGACAGCGTGATCGGGAAACAGTCGCGGCTGACCGCCACGATGCCCATCTTGACGACCGGAATGTTGTTCATGTCGTTTTCCTCCCTTTGCATATTTCTGCTGTTTAATTATAACAACAAATCGGCAAAAAAGCAAGCCGCGCGGCGGGGTTTGAGAAAATAACGCGTTTTCCCCCAATCTGCCTAAAATTCCGCTTTTCCCCGGCCCCTCTCTATGATATAATATTGTGTGATATTTATAAGGAGTTGACTCGATTGAAACGACGTTATCTCGCGGCGGCGGCGCTCTGCCTGCTGCTCGCCGGCTGCGATCTGCTGCCGGCGGAGGAGGCCTTCCGCACGGCGCCGCTCATCCGCGAATACCAGATGGAGGAATTCACGCAGGCGGCGTGCACGCGGGGCGACATGCACCTCATGCGCTCCATCAGCTGCGTGTATGTGCCCGTGCGTTCGGAATCGCTCAAGTTTCCCGTCAGCGGCCTCAGCTACGACGCGTTTTACGTCAAGCCGGGCGACACGGTGACGGAGGGGCAGCTGCTGGCGCAGCTCGACCTGAGCGACATCGAGCAGCGGATCGAGTCGTGCGGCCGGGAGATCGAGCGGATCACCGTGCGCCTGGAGCACCTGGAACAGAACCGCCGCCTGGCGCTCACGCGCGCGGCGGTCGAGCGCGGGGGAGAGGACGGCGCGGCGCTTCGCGAGGCGCAGGACGGCGTCAACGAGACCTACGACGCCCGGCGGCAGGAGCTGGAGGACGCCCTGGACATCGCCCGGCTGCGGCTCGCCGACTACGAGCGGCAGCTCGGCCAGCGGCAGCTGCGCGCCCCCATGGACGGCACCGTCACCTACGTGCGCCGCGTGAACAAGGGCGATGTGAGCGCGCTGAACGAGCGCATCGTGACCGTGGCGGACTCGACGCTGTCCCTTTTCCGGGCTGAAACCGACCTGTGGGATCACTTCACGCCGGGCCAGCTGGTCACGGTCACCTCGTCTAAGGTGGACTACGAGGCCGTGGTCACGGACGAGGCCGAGCTGGGTCTTCCGATTCAGAACAAGGAGCCGGGCAAAAAGGCCTACGTTTACTTTGTGCTGACGGAACCCACCTTCGACCTGGAGGACAACGACCACGGCACCTTTACGATCGAACTGGACTCCCGGGAAAACGTGCTGCGCGTGCCCTCCAGCGCCGTCTCCACGATCAACGGCGAAACCGTGGTGTATTATCAGAACGACGAGGGCATGAAGGCCTATAAAAACGTGACCGTCGGCCTGGAAGCCAACAACCTCATCGAGGTCCTCTCCGGCCTTCAGGAGGGCGAACTGGTCATCGTCAAATAGGAGCGAAATATATGAGGAAAACAACACTGTACGCCCTGCTGGCCATACTGCTGGCCGCGTCGCTCTCGGCCTGCGCCGTCAGAGAGCCGGAACCGGAGAGCGTCCCCGAGCTCCTCGAGCCGGTGGGCGTGAAGGTCGACACCGCCGTGGCGACCCGGGGCACGCTCTACGCCATCTCCGCCTACGAGGGTTCCGTCGTGGCCGCGGCGGAGGAACTGCGCTTTGAAATCGGCGGGCGCATCGACAAGGTCAACGTGTGGCCCGGCAAATGGGTCGAAGAGGGCGAGCTGCTCTTCACGCTGGACCAGACCGAGCTGGGCGAGCGCATCGAATCCCTGGAGCGGCAGCTCGATTACATGGAGGCCAACGGGACCTACGACGACGCGGCCGCCGAAATCGACATAGAACTGCTGGGCATGCGCCTCGAAAAGCTGCGCGCGGACGGCGCGGACGAAAGGACGGCGGCCCTGGCGGCCCTCGACCTGGAGCAGGCGGAGCTGAACCTTCGGCAGGCGAAGGAGCTGCGCGCGCTTTCGGAAGATTCGCTGCGGGAGGAGCTGAAGCTCCTGAAGGCCGACTACGGCCGCAACGAGCTGCGCGCGCCTTTCTCCGGAAACGTGTTCTACCTTGAAAACCTGGTGGAGGGCAGCGCCGTTCAGGCGAACAAGACCGTCGCCTACATCGCCAATCCGGAGGACCTCACCCTCACCATTTCCACCTACCTGAATGAAAAACGGCTGGCGCGCGCCGTATACTACGCGCTGATCGGCGATAAAAAGTATGAAATCGAGCTCGTGCCCATGACGCTGCAGGAGATGACCTCCATACTGCTCTCATCCCGTTCCCTGCCGACGCACTTCCGCGTCGTGGGGCCCGCCGAGGATCTGGCCGACGTTTCGGCGGGCCAGTACGCGGTGGTGTGCCTTGAGACGGGCCGCGTGGAGGACGCGCTGCTCATCCCCTCGGGCGCGGTGTACTGGGCCGCGGGCGAGCGCTATGTGTACGTGCAGACGGAAGACGGCGGGCGCGAGCGCCGCACCGTGACCATGGGCCTGACGAACGGGCTGAACGCGCAGATCACCGACGGCCTGACGGAAGGAGAGATCGTGTATGTCAAGGAATAAGCGCCTGATGGCGCTGGTCCTGGCCGCGCTCGTTCTGGCCGCCCCGGCCGCGGCGGCCTCCGAGCTGATCGCGGCGGAGAAAATCGTGGCCGACGAGGTCAAATACAACACCTGTACGGTCGAGCGCACGGAACTGGTCAAATCCATCACCATCGGCGCGAGCGAATACTACCCGCTGATCACCACCGTCAATTACAAGGGCGATCCGGCGCTCTATGCCGAGATCCTGGTCAAGCGCGGCCAGGATGTCAAGGCCGGCGACCCGCTGCTGCGCGTCACCGTGCAGTACGACGCGGTGCAGATGGCCGAGCTGGAGCTCGCCTGCCAGCGGGCCGAGGAGGCCTTCCGGGAAGGCGTCGAGCAACGGCAGGAGGAGATCGACGCCCTGGAGCGCGCCCTCGCCGCCGAGACGGAGGGATACCAGCGCCGGGTGGATCAGCTGAACCTGAAAAAACAGAAGCTGGCGCTGGAGCAGTACATCTACCAGCAGGAATACGCCCTGGAGGATAAGCGCGCCCAGATCGACGAGCTGAACGCGCGGCACGAGGAAAACGTCGTGTTCGCGCCGCTGGACGGCGTCGTGTCGGACCTGACCTATTTCCGGGAAGGCGACCGGCTCTACGAGGGCACCTATATCTGCCAGATCTCCAGCCAGGACGTCATGCTGCTGGCGGTGAAGGACGGCCGCCTGCGCTACGGCCAGAAGGTGCAGATAGAGACCGGCGTCAACAAGGAGCGCCTCGTCTTCAAAGGCCGCGTCGTGGCCGCCTCGGACTGCCTGGAGGACGTGGTCAGCGATTACGCGCTGGTGGAGATCGACCCGGACGAGGACGTGAGCGGCGTCAAATGGCGCGCCAGCAAGGTCCTCGCCGACGACGTGCGGCTGGGCAACGTCCTGCTGATCGACCGCAAAGCCGTGACGCTGAACGGCGGCAATTACATCGTGACCAAGCTGACGCCTGACGGCGTGACCCAGAAGCGCTTCATCAACCAGGGCATGATGACCCCGAACGGGACCTGGGTGCTGCAGGGGCTTGAGGAAGGCGACGTCGTCATCATCGACTAGAGATTGGGAGGAAGACCATGCTCAGATTTGTCATCCGGAAAATGGTGAGCAAGAAGTGGATGGTTCTGGCGCTCCTGATCGGCAACGTCCTGCTCGTCAGCATCACGGCCTCGAACCCCATGTACACCCAGGCGGTGCTCCAGCGTACGCTGCTCACCGGCTTCAACAACTACCTGACCGAGAAAAACCGCTATCCCGGCCTGCACGTGCTTAGGGCCAACGGCATACCCAGCAAGAACGCGACCGTCCTGGAGACCCGCGGCATGGTGGAGGACATTCCCAAGAACTTCAACCTGCCGGCCGTGGATCAGGTGGCGCATTACACGCTTTCGCCCACCGCCACCGTTTCCAGCCTGGAGCGGGACGACCGCAAGCGCACCCAGCTGACCCTGGGGGCGATGACCGGCCTGGAGGACCACATCCGGCTGGTGGCGGGCTGCTTCTGCTCGGCGCAGCCGGATGAAGACGGCGTGGTCGACGCGGTGGTGAGCGAACGCGGGCTGATCGACATGGGCCTCATCCCGGATGAGGAACTGACCTTCCCGCACATCCTCACGCCGGACGGCGAGCCGGTCAAACTGCGCATCGCGGGCGTGTTCCGAAACAGCGACGCCGCCGACCCCTACTGGGTGCTGCCCCCCAGCAACTACAGCGCCGAGATATTCATCGACAGCGCCCTCTTCGACGAGTGGTTCTTCAGCGGCGACATGCCCTACGGCATCAGCGCGGTCTGGTATACGCTTCTCGACTACACGGCCATCCGCGTGGACCAGGTGGAGAACATCCTCGCCACAGCCCAGCGCTATTACGACCACGTCGCCACCCTGTCCAACATGACCTCCAACGACAACTTCCAGGCGCTGCTCAACGAGTTCCAGAAGACCGAGCGCAAGGTGCGCACCACCATGTGGGTGCTGCAGGCTCCCATCTTCGTGCTGCTGGCGGCGTTCATCTTCATGGTGTCCCGCCAGATGCTGGAGATGGAGCAGGCCGAGATCGCCGTGCTCCGCAGCCGCGGCGCGGGGCGCGGGCAGATCATCATGGTCTACATATTACAGAGCGTGATCCTCTCGCTCATTTCGCTGGCGGCCGGGCTGCCGCTGGCGGCGCTGCTGGTGCAGGTGCTGGGTTCCGCGAACGCGTTCCTCGAATTCGTGCGGCGCAGCGCGCTCACCGTCGAGCTGAGCCGCGAGGCGCTCCTGTACGCGGGGGCTGCGGCGCTGTTCTCCGTGGGCGCCATGTCGCTGCCCGTGCGGCGCTACGCGCAGGTGAGCATCGTGAACCAGAAGCAGAGGAAGCACCGGCGCAGCGAAGCGCCGCTCTGGCAGAAGCTGTTCATGGACATACTGGCGCTGGGCGTTTCGCTCTACGGCCTGTACACCTTCAACAACCAGCGGGAATTCCTGGCGCAGCGGGTGCTGGAGGGCGCGTCGCTCGACCCGCTGCTGTTCCTCAGTTCGTCCTTGTTCATGCTGGGGGCGGGCCTTTTCGCGGTGCGGGTGCTGCCGTTTTTCGTGTGGCTGGTGTTCTCGCTGTTCAAAAAGCTCTGGAGCCCGGCGCTGTACGCCTCGTTCCTCAGGGTGATCCGCACCCGCAACCAGCAGGGTTTCATCATGGTGTTCCTCATCATGACCATCGCCCTGGGCGTGTTCGACGCCTCGGCGGCGCGCACCATCAACACCAACGACGAGCAGAACCTGCGCTACATGACCGGCGCGGACATCGTGCTCCAGGAGGACTGGGAGGACAACAGCGCCATGCTGGCAGACAATCCCAACATGGAACTGGAGTACTATGAGCCGGACTACGGCCGCTACACCCAGCTGGAGGGCGCGGCCAGCGTCACCCGCGTGCTGGTCAACGGCACGGGCGCCATGTCCGTGCCCGGCGGCACGCTCAAGAACATCCGCATCATGGGCATCAACACGAAGGAATTCGGCGAGACCGCCTGGTTCGACGAATCGCTGCTGCCCGAGCACTGGTACAATTACCTCAACGCCATGGCGCAGAAGGGGCGCGCCGTGCTGCTCTCCTCCAATTTCAAGGAGGACTACGGCTACGCCATCGGCGACGCCATCTACTTCAAGACCAGCACCGGCAGCCCCGTGCGCGGGGTGATCTACGGCTTCGTGGATTACTGGCCCACCTACGCCTCCACCGTTTACGCCAAGGGCTCCAACGGCCTGTATTCGGAGCAGAAGAACTACCTCATCGTGGCCAACCTGGCGCAGCTGCAGGCCGTTTGGGGAGTGACGCCCTACCAGATCTGGCTCAAGGCGAAGGATTCCAGCCAGTTCATCTACGATTTCGCCGAGGAGAACGACGTGTCCTACCGCAGCTTCAGGGCGGTGGCGGCCGACATCGTGGCCCTCAAGAACGACCCGGTCATCCAGGGCACAAACGGCGTGCTCACGGTCGGGTTCATCGTGGTGCTGGTGCTGTGCGCGGTGGGCTTCCTGATTTACTGGATCCTGTCCATTCAGTCGCGCGCGCTGCAGTTCGGCATCTTCCGGGCGATGGGCATGTCCATGCGTGAAATCGTGACCATGCTCATCAACGAGCACATCTTCATTTCCGGCGCGGCCATCGCCACCGGCGCGCTGGTGGGCCGTCTGACCGCCATGCTGTACATGCCGCTGATCCAGATCGCCTATTCGTCGTCCGACAACGCGCTGCCCCTGCAGGTGGTGAGCCAGCAGTCTGACGCCGTCCGCCTGGCCGTGATCGTGGCGGCGATGATCGGGCTGTGCCTGGTCATACTGGGCGTTTTGATCAACCGCATGAAGATCGCGCAGGCGCTGAAGCTGGGAGAGGATTGATTATGGAATACATCATCAAGACAGATGGCGTTACGCGCTGCTTCAAGACGCAGGGCGGGGATTTCTGGGCCCTCAAGGGCATCGACGTAAAGGTGCCCGCCGGGAAGCTCACCATCCTGCGGGGCCGCTCCGGCTCGGGCAAGACCACGCTCATGAACATCCTCGGCGCGCTGGACAGGCCCACCGCCGGCAAGGTGTACTTCCAGGGCCGCAACATCGCCCGCATGGACGAGCGCCGGCGCGCGAAGCTGCGGCGCAGGGAGATCGGCTTTGTGTTCCAGTCAGTGGCGCTGATCCCCATGATGACCGCGCTGGAGAACGTGGAATACGCGCTGCGGCTCACCCGCTACAGGGGCGACCGCACCGCCCGCGCCATGGACTGCCTCAAGCTGGTGGGCCTGAGCCAGCGCGCCGCCCACATGCCGCAGGAGCTCTCCGGCGGCGAGCAGCAGCGGGTGGCTATCGCCCGCGCCATCGCGCACCGGCCGAAGGTGCTCTTCGCCGACGAGCCCACCGGCGCGCTGGATACAAACACCGGCCTTGCCATGGTGAAGCTGTTCCGCGAGCTGACCGAGGGCGAGGGCGTGACCATCGTCATGACTACCCACGACACCGATCTGATGGAGCTGGGCGACCGGGTCTACGAGCTGGAAGGCGGTGAACTCATCCATGGCGAATGAGCCGATCATCCTGTGCGACAACCTGGTGAAGATATACAAGACCAAGGACATCGAGGTGCTGGCGCTGCAGGGGCTGGAGATCAGCATCGACCGGGGCGAGCTGATGGCCATCATCGGCAACAGCGGTTCGGGCAAATCCACCTTCCTCAACATGATCGGCGGGCTGGACCGGCCTTCGGCGGGCAAGCTCATCGTGGACGGCAAGGACCTGTTCAAGCTGAGCGAAAGGGAGCTGGTGGAATACAAGCGCAGCACGGTGGGCTTCGTGTGGCAGAACAATGCACGAAACCTCCTGCCTTATCTCACCGCCTGGCAGAACGTCCAGATGCCGATGCTCTTTGAGAAGAGCGCGCAGAAAAAGAAGGAGCGGGCGCTGGAACTCTTGGACATGGTGGGCCTGAACCGCAAAAAGAACAGCCGCCTGAGTCAGCTCTCCGGCGGCGAACAGCAGCGGGTGGCCATCGCCATCGCGCTGGCGAACAGCCCGAAGATCCTGCTGGCCGACGAGCCCACCGGCGCGGTGGATGTGAAGACCGGCGCGTACATACTGGACATGTTCCGTCAGATCAATAAAGACACCGGCCTGACCGTGGTGATCGTGACCCACGACCGCATGCTCAGCAAAAAGGTCAACCGGGTGGCCGCCATCCGGGACGGCAAGATCTCCTCCGAGCGCATCATGAAGGAGAGCTACATCGAGCGCCTGAACGAGATCACCTCCCTCACCGAGATCGACGAGGTGCAGGACGAGTTCGCCATACTGGACCGGGCCGGCCGGGTGCAGATTCCCCGCGACGTGCTGGATCAGCTGGGCGTGGAGGGCAACAAGGTGCGCATGGAGGTCAAGAACGGGGAACTGGTGATCAGGAAAGCGGGAAAGTAGAGCAGAGCGGAACGAACGGAGGGGAAATCCTGTGACAAAAGAAGAACTGATGAATCTCGTCAACCGCTGCCTGTTCGCGTCCATCGGCTATACCGATGAAACGGGCAGGCAGAACGTCCGCAGGGTGTTCTGCGTATGGCACAGGGGATTGGGCAGGCACCTGATTTCGACGAATACCAGCTCCGCCCATGTGCGGAGCCTGAGAAAGAACGGAAACGCCTGCCTGTATTTCTCTGACGACGCCGCGTTTGAAGGGCTTTGCCTGTTCGGCAGGGCCGTGGCGCACTTTGAAAAGGAATACAGGGAGCTCCTGTGGAATGAAGGCGATGAAAAGTACTATTCCAAGGGCGTTGAGGATGAGGACTACTGCGTCCTGGAATTCATCGCCGAGGGCGGGCGCTATTACCGTGACGACGGAAAAGGCGAATTGCCGGCGTCTGAGATCGAGGCCTTTGACGCGGGCAGGACGTTTGAGAACGGATACAATGCCTCAAAGTCAGAGGCGGAGAAGTGAGCCCGCGAATCGGAACCGACAGCGCACTGAACGATCATCATTTAAGGAAGCGGGCGATGGAATGAACAGTATCCGGAAGTGGACGGTATTTCTGCTGCTGGTTGCTTTTGCATGCCTGACGGTTGGCTGCGCGGACAAGAGAAACGTCAGGATCAAAAGCGGAACCACAGTGATCGAGGCCGGCGCTTACAAGGACAACAAGGATATCGAGACTGTGGTGATACCGGATGGCGTGACCATGATCGGCAACGAGGCCTTTTCCGGCTGTTCAAACCTCAGGAGCGTCACGATACCCGACTCGGTGACCGCTATCGGATGGAACGCATTCTGGTATTGCTATCATCTGACGGAGATCAATTTGCCGGATTCGATAACGACCATCGGCAGCGGCGCCTTTTGCCTCTGCGAACGGCTGACCTCCGTCCGCCTTCCGGCCGGTCTGACCGAAATAAAGACGGATGTTTTCCACGGATGCAGCGCTCTTGAATCCGTTTCGATTCCTGATTCGGTAACCCGGATCGGGGAAGGAGCTTTCACCCAATGCGACGCACTGTCAGAAATCGTCCTTCCTGACTCTGTCATTGAGATCGACGCCGCCGCTTTCAGCTGGTGCGATAATCTGCAGAAGATCAACCTGCCCGGCTCCGTCACGGCGATCAGTGAATCGGTCTTTGAAGGCTGCCGCCTTCTGGACTCTGTCTCCCTGCCCGATTCCATCGTGAGCATCGGCGAAAGCGCCTTTGAAAAATGCAGCGCGCTGACGCAGATCACGATACCGGCCTCGGTCACGGGCATAGGCGAAAAGGCCTTCTGCGGATGTGAAAACCTGGCTTCCTTTGACCTTCCGGATACTGTGGAATCCATCGGCGACGATGCCCTGAAGGGCACGGCCCTGCTGTCAGGCGCGGGCGAATGGCTTCCTCTGGATGAGGCGGACAGGGCGGCGATGTTTGATCGGGCCACGGACAGACGCGGCGCGGAAGACAAAATCGCCGGCGCAAACGCCGCGACGATCGTCCCGCTGCAATATAAGGAGTCGAACGGCAGCCTGTACGTTGACTTTGACATGGATTTGTTTTGCCATATGCCAACGGCTCTGCGCACGCTGTCCCTGAACGACGCGGACTATATCCTGATAGAGATACTGACAGAAGAACGGAGCTTTGGTTACATTGGTCCCGCCTACGACACAACCACCTTTGTGTACCTGTGCGGCAAGGACGGTTCGGTCAGCCTTCTGTTCAGCGCCACCCATGGGCCGGACGTAACCGGCGCTGCTGTTCTGGGGCCAAACGAAACGAGAATCAGCGGGCCCAAGGCCACGGGCGAAGAAATCTGGAGCGCGATCGGCGCATTGTTATAAAAGAACCGGCAACGGGGAAAGCGGAGAAACAGGGAGTATGATGACGGTCAGGCCGATCCGCGTTGAGGACGCGGAATCTCTTTTCGACATGATGTGCGCCCTCGACGGAGAGACGCCCTTCATGATGTACGAGCCCGGCGAAAGGATCGGCGCGTCAGACAGCGGCAGCCTCAGGGGCAGAATCGCCGAAGCCCTGTCCGGCGGCGACTGCGCGCTCATCGCGGAGGACAAAGGCGGGATCATCGCGGGCTACATTTGGGCGGAGAGGGGCCGGCTGAACCGCGTCCGGCATACCGCCTACGTCGTCGTCGGCGTCCGGGAGGCCTATCGCCGTCGGGGGATCGGAACCGAGTTCTTCAAAAGGATGGATGAATGGGCCCGCGCCAGCGGCGTCGTCCGCCTGGAGCTCACCGTGGAGTGCGCCAACACGGCGGCCCTTCGCTTGTATCAGAAGAGCGGGTTCGCCATCGAGGGGAAAAGGATAAAATCCATGAAACTGGGCGATGCTTTCGTCGATGAATTTTATATGGCGAAGATCGTCTGATAAGCGGATCCCATGACGGGACGACGGGGGAGGGACGGCCATGAGCAGGGATATCTACGAGCTGCTGGCGCTCATCGGCCGGTATTGGTTCGCGCTGCTGGCGCTCATCGTGGCGCTGCGGGGCTGGCAGGCCTGCGTGCAGGACAACCGCAAGGCGCGGCTGCTGCGCGACTGGGAAGGCGGCGCGGGCTGCGTGGGCGAGCTGGTGCTCACCGACGACGGCACCCGGCGCAAGCGCAAAAAGCCGGTCAAATGGGAGGTGCCCGCCGAGGCTTTGCTGGGCTCGGGCGGGGCGGCCGACATCCGCCTGCGCGGCGCGGACATCAAAAAGAAACACATCTTCATGACCTATCGCCCCGGCGAGATGGTGCTGCACGCGATCAACGGCGCGCCTTTCAAGGCGCGCGCGCTGAAGGACGGCACGCAGGTGCTGCGCGACGGCGACACGCTGTGCGTGGGCAAAATGAAGCTGATGATGGTCTTCTTCTCCATGGCGGACGCCGAGCGGGAAGCGCCGGGCAGGCCCCGCAAAAAGCCCGCGCAGGTTTTGCCGGAGGACGCGTCGGACGATGAATTTGAGGATGTTTGGGAGTAGGCTATGACGAAAAAGACAAGCGAAGCCGACGCGCTGCGCAAGGCGCTCAGGCGCGCGGACACATCGCTGCTCGTGTATGCCGTGGCGCTGTTCCAGGTATCGGCGATGCTGCTGCTTACGCTGCGCACCGATCCCATCGACAGGCAGGCGCTGCTTCTGGCCGGCGCGATGCCCGCGGTGACGCTGCTGTGCGCGAAGGGGCTGCCGCGCTTCTGGAAGATCGACCGCGTCGTGCTGACGCTGGTGCTGTTCCTCTGCTCGGTGAGCCTCGTCACGCTGACCGCCATCGCCCGCGCCTCCGTCACGGCGCTGACGCAGGCGGTGTACATCGCCGTCGGGCTCTTCGGCATGGTGGTCGGCATCGTGTTCATCCGCCATTTCAGGCACTGGAACCGCTGGAAGATCGTGTTCATGGCGCTGTCGGTGGCATTCATCGCCCTGCCGCTGGCCATTGGCGAGACGAAGTACGGCGCGAAGAACTGGATCCAGGTGGTGCCGGACGTGGTCAGCGTCCAGCCTTCCGAATTCGTGAAGATGTCGCTGATGGTGGTGTTGGCCGCGTGCCTCTCCGAGCGGCAGAGCCGGGCGATGAAGCTCCTGTCGATCCTGTTCGGCGCGGCGCTGTGCGGCGTGCTGCTGTTGGAGCGGGACCTGGGCGCGCTGCTGCTCTACTTCCTCACCACGGTAATCCTGTATTTCATCGCCACCAGCAACGGTTGGCTGTCTCTGGCCGGACTGGGCGTCGGCGCGGCCGGCGCGGTCGGCGCGTATTATGTGTTCGACTTGGTCAGGGAGCGCGTGCGCATCTGGCAGAATCCCTGGGCCGACGCAGCGGACAGCGGCTATCAGCTGATTCAATCGCTGATCGCCATCGGCAGCGGCGGACTCATCGGCATGGGCCTGGGGCTGGGCATGCCCCGCATGATCCCGCTGTATCATTCGGATTTCGTGTTCGCGGCCATCTGCGAGCAGTTCGGCATGATCTTCGCGCTGTGCCTGCTGGCGGTGTACGCGCTCGTCATACTGCGGGGCATTTCCATCGCCATGAGCTGCCGGGACGGCTTCCACGCGCTGCTGGCCTTCGGCATCGTGACCATACTGGGCCTTCAGACGCTGCTCATCGTGGGCGGCAACATCCGCCTCATCCCGCTCACCGGCGTCACGCTGCCCTTCATCGCGGCGGGCGGCTCGTCCATGGTGAGCTGCCTCACCGGCGTCGGCATGCTGCTGGGCATATCCTCGCTGAACGCCGACCAGGACGAGGAGGACGTGCGCCGGGCGCAGTGGCAGGAGGGTGAACGCGCATGAGGGAACTGCGGCGAAACATGCGGCTGATCGGCGTGCTGCTGGTGTGCTTTTTCGTGGGGGTGGGCGGCTGGTTCGGCTACACCACCTGGACGCAGGGCTCCCGCTGGGCCATGAGCAGCAGCAATACGCGCCTGAACCGGGCGAAGAACAGCGTCGTGATGGGCTCCATCACCGACCGCGACGGCTACGCGCTGGCCTGGACCGACGCGGAGGGCGTCAGGCGCTACGCGGGCGACTTCGCCGTCCGGCTGGCGCTGTCGCAGACGGTGGGCGATACCATGAGCATGTCCGGCACGGGCGTGCAGACCTTCTTCGCCAGCACGCTGGTGGGCATGTCCGGGTCGATTATCGACCGCACCTGGCAGTGGCTCAGCGGCGAGACCGCCCGGGGCGACGACATCCAGCTCACCGTGGACGCGAAGCTGAGCGGCGTCATCGCCCAGAACTTCCCATCGGGCTACACCGGCGCGGTGGTGGTCATCAACTACAAAACCGGCGAGATACTGGCCCCGGTGTCCATGCCGGAATACGATCCCGAGAGCCTCGGCACCAACGTGCCGGACACGGCGTACTTCAACCGGTGCCTGCAGGGCCGCTACACGCCCGGCTCCACCTTCAAGATCGTCACCCTGGCCTCGGCGCTTGAGAACCTGCCGGGCGCGCTGAGCCACGCCTTCACCTGCGCCGGCTCCCGCGAGTTCGGCGGCGGCGCGGTGACGTGCCTGTCCGGCACGAAGGCCCACGGCCAGATGGACCTGCACAGCGCGTTTGTTGAGAGCTGCAACGTGTCCTTCGCCACCCTCAGCTACGAGCTGGGCCAGAGCGCGCTGCTGCGCACGGCCGAAGCCTTCGGCTTCGACGACGACTTCACCTTTTCCGACGTGATGCTGTACGCCTCGTCCTTCCCGAAGGACATCGGCTCGGTGAGCGAGCTGGCCTGGTCGGGCGTGGGCCAGGGCCGCGTGCTGGTCACGCCGCTGCACATGGCGATGATCGCCGGCGCGGTGGCCAACGGCGGCGTGATGATGGAGCCGAAGCTGGTGAAGCAGATCACCGGTTCCACGGGCCTGCCCCGCCTGCGCGCCGCGCCGGGCGTGTACCGGCGCGTCATGAGCGCCTCCACCGCCTCGATCATCGGCAGCTACATGGAGGACACGGTCGCCTCCGGCACGGGCTCCCGCGCGCGCATACAGGGCTATACCGTGTGCGGCAAGACCGGCTCGGCCGAGACCAGCGACGACAAAAACGTGGAGACCAACGCCTGGTTCGTGGGGTATCTGGCTGAGGAGCAATACCCCTACGCCGTGGCCGTGGTGCTGGAACAGGGCGGCTCCGGCGGCAACCTGGCCGCGACGCTGGCGGCGAAGGCGCTGAGCGAAGCCATCGACCTGGTGGGATGATCTTATAAAATTTGGAATTAGGAATTGGGAATTAGGAATTTGAGTTTGTTTTAAAAGGAGAGGATACCATGGAACGCAGGGATATTCAAAAGCTGGCGGCGCAGGTCAAGGAACGGATTCAGAAGGTCATTGTGGGCAAGGACGAGACCGTCGGGCTGATGCTGTGCGCGATGATCGCGCGCGGACATGTGCTGCTGGAGGACGTGCCGGGCACGGGCAAGACGGTGATGGCCAAATCGCTGGCGAAGTCGCTCTCCTGCGGCTTCGCGCGCATCCAGTTCACGCCCGACCTGCTGCCTTCCGACGTGACGGGCCTCTCCATTTACAACGCGCAGAAGGGCGATTTCGAGTTCAAGCCCGGCCCGGTGTTTACGAACATCCTGCTGGCGGACGAGATCAACCGCGCCACGCCCCGCACGCAGTCGGCGCTTCTGGAGTGCATGGAGGAGCGCCAGGTGACCAGCGACGGCGTGACGAGGAAGCTGGACGAGCCGTTCCTCGTCATCGCCACGCAGAACCCCGTCGAGACCCAGGGCACTTTTCCCCTGCCCGAGGCGCAGCTCGACCGCTTCCTGATGAAGCTGCGTCCCGGCTATCCCACCACCGAGGAAGCCATGGCCATCCTCGACCGCTTCATCCAGGACAATCCCCTGGAGGAGCTCACGCCCTGCGCGACGGCGGAGGACATCCGCGCGGCCCAGGCGCTGTTCTCCGGCGCGTATGTGTCCGAGCCCGTGCGGCGCTACATGGTCGACCTGTGCGAGAAGACGCGGGAGCTTCCCCAGGCGACGGCCGGCGTGAGCCCCCGCGGCCTGCTGGCGCTGCTGCGGGCCTGCCAGGCCCTCGCCCTCATCCGCGGGCGGGATTTCGTCACCCCGGACGACGTGAAGGCGCTGGCCGTGCCGGTGCTGGCTCACCGCATCATACTGGGCGGCCTGTACGGGCGCAGCATGAAGGCCGAGGAACTGATCCGCGAGGCGCTTTCCCAGATCACCGCGCCGGTCGAGTCCGGCGAAAGGACGTGACGGCATGAGCATCGTCTGGATCCTGGTTTCCGTCGGGATCGCGATCCTCGTTCAGGCCCTGCTGGTGGGGCTGTTCGGCATGAAGGCCGTGGGCTACGAGCGGCGGTTCAGCCAGGCGCGCGTCTATGAAGGGGAGCGGCTGGAGCTGGTGGAGGTCATCAGAAACCGCAAGCTGCTGCCGGTGCCGTGGATGCGCGTGGAATCGCGCATTTCGCCGAACCTGCGCTTCGGCCGCGGCGGCCAGAGCGAGGAGCGGGAGATCAGCGCGGACCAGTACCACAAGTCGGTCTTCTTTCTGGGGCCCTTCAGCCAGATCACCCGCCGCCACGAGGTGACCTGCCTGCGGCGCGGCCATTATGAGGCCGGCTCCGTGGCGATGACTTCGGGCGACCTGGTCGCCATGTGGATGACCACAAAGCAGCTGAACCTGGATTGCGCGCTGGACGTGTATCCCCGGCTGCTGAGCGAGGACGAGCTGGACACGCCCTCCACCCGCTGGCAGGGCGAGCTGGCCGTGAAGCGCTGGATCATGCCCGATCCCTTCCTCGTTTCGGGCATCCGCGACTACCGGCCGGGCGATCCCCTGCGGGACGTGCACTGGCGCGCCACCGCGCGCACCGGCGCGCTACAGGTGAAGACGCGCGACTACACCGCCGACCCGCGCATGCTGGTGGTTCTGAACGTTCAGAATTCCGAGGAGCAGTGGGGCGACCTGATGGACTACGAGCAGGAGGGCATCGAGCAGGGCATCCGCATCGCGGCCACGCTGTGCCAGCGGGCGCTGAACGCCGGCGTGGAAGCCGGGTTCGCCACCAACGCCTGCATGACGGGCGAGAAGGGCACCGGCAAGACCATCCTCATTCCCTCGCGCCGGTCGAACGACCAGATGGAGGTGCTGCTCACCGCCATGGCGCGCATGGAAATTCACCGGGAAATCACCTTCCCGACGCTGCTGGAGTCGCTGTGCGACCTGCAGGGCGAGGATATCCTCATCCTGTCCACCTACGACAGCGAACAGATTCAGGCGCGCGTGGACATGCTGCGCGACGCGGGCAATTCCGTGACCATGATGATGCTGGAAAGGGGGCGGCGGTATGAAGCGAATCGCGAGAAAACTGCTTGAGTCGCTCTATTTCCTGCTGTGCTTCGGGCCGGTGCCGCTGATCGTGGGCTTCGCCATCGCGGGGGACGGATATCCCCTGCTGATCGCCTCGGCGGCGGCGGTGCCCCTGGCGTTCCTCATCTCGATCCTGCCCGGCCACGTGGGCGGGCGGGAGAAGCCGCAGGAGGCGTTCATGGAGCGCTCCTCCTCCCATGGGGATCCCGACCCGGACCGCAATCTCCGCCGAGATACCCACGAGGATGTGGGACGCCGCGGCATCCGCTTCCCGCTGCGGGCCTTCGCCTGCGTCGCGCTGATGATCGGCGCGGGCATCTGGCTGTTCTTCGGGAACGCGCCCTGGTTCGGCTCGCTGGAGTACATCACGCGCGCCGTGTGCTGCGCCATTCCGGTGGCCATGCTGCCGGCGGCGCTGCGCTTCTGCACAACCGCCTCCAGCGTCGACACCCACAATGCCATTGCCGGCGCGGCGATCTACGCCGTGGCGGGCGTCGCCGCCTTCGTCATCAAGTCGGACGCCCTCAACGCGCTGCTGTCGGGCTGCGGCGCGGTGTTCCTGGCGGTGACATTATGGATCCTGAACAGCCGCGCCATGCGCACGGGCGCGGCCTCGCGCACCGGCGTGAAGCCGCCCGCGGCCATGCGGCGGCGCAACCGCGCGCTGCTGGTGGGGCTGATGGCCTTTGCCGCGGCGGTGGCCTGCTGGGGCTGGCTGAAGGAAAAGACCGCCTGGCTCGCCGCGAACGCGGCCTACTGGATCGGCCGGATCATCATATGGATCCTGGACCACCTCTATCCCGGCGGCTCGTCCTCCGGCGGGGAGAGCGGCGGGGGCGGCATGGACTTCGCCGGCTTGGGCGAGGAGACCGAGCCCTCGCCCTTCTGGGAGGCCATGACCTACGTGGCCTACGTGGTCGCGGCGGTGGCGATCGTGTTTTTGCTGTTCCTCATGTTCAGGCGGATCTGGCGCGGCCTTCGCTCCCTGGCGAAGAAGCTGAGCGCTTACCTGAGCCGCTTCGCCCAGTCCGTGGGCGAGGACTACCAGGACGAGCGCGAAAGCCTGCTGGACTGGGGCGAGGTGCAGCGCGACATGGGCGAGGCGTTCAAAAAGCGCCTGGCGTCGCTCTTCGCGCGCGATAAAAAATGGGACGACATGGACGAGCGCGAGCGGGCGCGGCACCTCGTGCGCGTGCTCTACCGCCGCGCGCGGCTCAAGCCGGACAGCCGCACCCTGCGCGAGACCCTGCCCGAGCTCCGGACGAACGACCCGCAGGCGCTGGCCGACGTCTATGAGCTGGCGCGCTACGCCGACCGGGAACCGGACGCCGCCGCCCTTGAAAAGCTGAGAAGGGATGTGCGCGCATGACCGACGCGCTGCGGCTGAAAATCGAGAATCTGCCTGATTCCCCCGGCTGCTACCTGATGAAGTCAAACGGGAAGATCATCTACGTGGGCAAGGCGAAGAACCTCAAAAACCGCGTGCGGCAGTACTTCCACGAGAGCCGGAACCACACGCCCAAGGTGCGCGCGATGGTGGAGAAGGTGGACGACTTCGACATCGTGCTGGTGGACGGCGAGCTGGAGGCGCTCATCCTCGAATGCAACCTCATCAAGCTGCACAAGCCCTGGTACAACATCCTGCTGAAAGACGACAAGCACTATCCCTATATCCGCGTGAACATGCGCGAGCCCTTTCCCACCGTGGACCTGACCCGACAGACGGCCAAGGACGGGGCAAAGTACTTCGGCCCCTTCATGAGCGCCACCGTGGTGCGCGAAATGCTGGACGTGGTGCGCACGGTGTTCCCCATACGCACCTGCACGCGCGTCATCGGCGACGGCAAGCTCTACCGCCCCTGCGTGCACTACGAGATCGGCCAGTGCCACGCGCCCTGCGCCGGCAAGATCGACGAGGCCGGCTACCACGAGATCATGAAGCGCGTGCTGGAATTCCTGGGAGGCAACGACCAGCCCGTGCGGGCGGAGCTGGGCGAAAAGATGCGCGAAGCCGCGCTCTCGCTCAACTACGAGCGCGCCGCGGTCTATCGCGACCGCCTGGCGGCCGTGGACTCGGTGATGCAGAAGCAGAAGGCCATCGTGGCCGGCGGCGGCGACCAGGACGTGCTGGCCACGGTCAAATGCGGCGACGACGCCCTGGTGCAGATCATGATGGTGCGCGGCGGCAAGATGATCGGCTCGGAGACCCACGCGCTGGAACGGGCCGCCGACGAGCCGCCCGAGGAAGTGCTCACCTCCTTCATGCTGCAATACTACTCGGAGGAGAGCGTGCCGCCCAGGGATATCCTCGTGAGCCACGCCGTGGAGGACGCGGACGCGCTCATGGATCTGCTGAGCGAGCGCCGCGGCGCCAGGGTGACCGTGTCCCAGCCGCAGCGGGGCGAAAAGCACCAGCTGGTGGAAATGGCCCTGAAAAACGCCAACGACGCCGCCCTCAAGCGCGAGAAGCAGATCACCAACAGTCGCATGCGCACCATCGGCGCGCTGGAAGAGCTGAAGGATGCGCTGGGTCTGGACGCGTTCCCCCGCCGCATCGAGGGCTACGACATCTCCAACACCCAGGGCGCGCAGTCGGTGGGCTCCATGGTGGTCATGATCAACGGCCGCCCGGCCAACCGCGACTACCGCTACTTCCGCATCAAAACCGTGGAGGGCGCGAACGACTTCGCCTCCATCAACGAGGTCATCTCCCGGCGGCTCAGGCACGGCCTCGCCGAGCGGGAGGAAAGGCTCTCCCAGGGCCTCGACCCCGTCAGCGGCAAGTTCTCCGACCTGCCGGAGCTCATCCTCATCGACGGCGGACGCGGGCAGCTGGAGGCCGCCCTGGCCGCCCGCGACGAACTGGGGCTGACCATTCCCATGTTCGGCCTGGCCAAAAGGCTGGAGGAAATCGTGCTGCCGGGCGAAGAGGAGTCTATCCTCCTGGACAAGCACAGCCCGGCGCTGCACCTCATCCAGCGCCTGCGCGACGAGGCCCACCGCTTCGCCATATCGCACCACCGCTCGCTGCGGGGAGCCGCGGCGCTGAAATCCCGGCTGGACGAGATCCCCGGCGTGGGCCCGGTGCGCAAGAAGGCGATTTTGAAGCGCTTCGAGACCATGGAGGCGCTGGAGGCGGCGTCTGTTGAGCAGATTTGCGAGACGCCCGGCATCTCGAATCAGACCGCCCAGTCCATCTACGACTTCCTGCGCGGGGTGAAGGGAGAAAAAGCGGAAGGGCAGGAAAGCGGCGATGCATAGCGCTTCAGACCGTCAGAAAAAAACGGACTTCATGAGGAGCTTATGAAAAAGGCAACGAGAGAATACCTGGCCAAAGTCGCGAAGGACATGGCGCTGGTTCCGTTTCACGGGACGGTTGACGGGCTTGCGTCCAATCTCGCGCCGATCGTTAGATCCTTCCCGACATGGAGCCTCAGGGAAGCGGAGGGACTGTGGTGCGCGGCGTTCGTCTATTACTGCTGCGCGGAAGCGGGATTCGGGATCCCGTACAGGCCCGATGAATGCCGAACCTGTCATCTGGCGGGATGCCTGGGCTGGGAGGAGTTCGCCCTCGGCGATCCGCGGATCGAATACCATAAGGGAGCGAAAGCCTTTACGCCGGAAGCGGGAGACATCGTCATCTACGACAGGGTGTTCGAGAACAGGGAGCACGATCATATGGGCATCATTCTTGAGAAACGGGCGCATACGATCCTCGCCGCGGAAGGAAACGTCGGCAACAGATCCGGCGTCATAGAAAGGCCGATCGACGAACATATCCGGGCGTATATAAGAATCCCGGACGGGTATCAATACAAAGCGGAATAGCAAATTCCCCATTTACACATATCATCGCATCAAGACGGAGGAGGAAAGGCCATGTACAATCCCAAAATCGACGCCCTGATCGAGGGCTGGAGAGAAGAAATCTATGGCACGCTGAAGGGCTGGATCGGCATCGACTCGACCCTGGCCACGCCGGCGGGGGAGGGTAAGCCCTTCGGCGAGAACATACGCAAAGCGCTCGACCTGGCGCTTTCCGACGCGGAAAAGATGGGCTTTTCCGTGCGCAACATCGACGGCTACGCCGGCGAAATCAACCTGGGACACGGCGAGCAGACCATGGGCATGCTGGCGCATCTGGACATCGTGCCCGCGGGCGACGGCTGGACGCACGACCCCTTCGGCTGCGAGCGGGAGAACGGCCGCGTGTACGGCCGGGGCGTGCAGGATGACAAGGGCCCGGCCGTGGCGGCGCTGTACGCCATGCGGGCGGTGAAGGAGGCGGGCATCCCGCTGAAGGACGGCGTGCGCCTCATCCTCGGCACGGACGAGGAATCCGGCATGCGCGGCCTGCGCTACTACAAGGAGCGGGAGAAAACGCCCGACTACGGCTTCTCGCCCGACGCCGACTACCCGCTCATCAACATTGAGAAAGGCGGCATCGGCATCGTGCTGAGCGCCGTGTCCTCCGGAGAGGTCGAGGCGGAGATCCCGATCTGGGAGATGAACGCCGGCGTGCGCGCCAACGTGGTGCCCGGCACCGCGCGGGCCGTGGTCGGCACAAAGAACGTGTCAATCGAGGAGATGAAAGCGCGGCTCGCGGGCATGGACGAGGAAAAAATGCCCTACGAGATCAACATCACCCCGCTGGATGGAGACAAGGCGCAGATCGAGGCGGTGGGCGTGTCGGCGCACGCCTCGCTGCCGCACCTGGGGCTGAACGCGGCGGGCCTGCTTTTCAAGGCGCTCAAGCGCATGGGCGCGGGCGGCGGCATCGCGGAGGCCGTGGCGGCGCTGGCTGACAAATTCGGCACGGAAGGTCACGGCGAATCGGCCGGCATCCAGACGGACGACGAGGAATGCGGCCCGCTCACCTGCAACGTGGGCATTTTGCGCTTCGACGGCGAAAAGCTGGAGGTCACGCTGGACATCCGCTGGCCGCTGGCGACGAACGAGGAGAAGATACTGGGGCAGATGTGCATGGCGCTCAGCGGCACGCCGCTGGCGGTGCGCCGCAGGAGCGGGCACGGCGTCCACCATGTGCCGAAGGAGCACAAGGTGGTCAAGGGCCTGCTGGAGGTCTACCACGACGTGACCGGCCTGCCGGCCTATCCCATCGCCATCGGCGGCGGCACCTACTCCCGCATGATGCCGAACACCGTGGCGTTTGGCATCTGCTTCCCCGGCGACGTGGACACCTGCCACATGCCGGATGAATACATCGACTGGGAGAAGTTCATACTGAGCGTCAAAATCTTCGCCCACGCCATCGAGAAACTGGCGGGCCTATAAAACGCTCCCAAACCCCGCCGCAGCGGCCGGGGATTCCAAAGGGGCTCAGTCCCTTTGGCGGGTCTGGGCAGAGCCCAGCGTCGCCTCGCTGCGCTCAGCGCCGCAATGGGGAATGGGGAATTGGGAATGGGGAATTATAGTTACCTTTCAGGGGACGACCCTTCAGCCGCCTGCGGG
>JAFXQO010000014.1 GCA_017527065.1 Clostridia bacterium | reverse complement strand
TGTCTTCCTTCACCAGCCGCTCGCTGATGAGGACGGCGTCCTCGTAGTTGTAGCCCTCCCAGGTCATGAAGGCGATGAGCACGTTGTGGCCCAGCGCGATCTCGCCCTGGTCGGTGGAGGGGCCGTCGGCGATGACCTGGCCCTGCTTCACGTATTCGCCCTCGATCACCTGGGGCCGCTGGTTGATGCAGGTGCCCTGGTTGGAGCGGGCGAACTTGGTCAGCCTGTACTGATCGACCGCGCCGTCGTCGGTGCGGATCACGATCTGATCGGCGCTCACGCGTTCCACCACGCCGGCCCGCCGGGCCAGCAGCACCACGCCGGAGTCGCAGGCGGCCTTGTACTCGATGCCGGTGCCCACGATGGGGGCCTCGGGAATGAGCAGCGGCACCGCCTGGCGCTGCATGTTGGAGCCCATCAGGGCGCGGGTGGCGTCGTCGTTCTCCAGGAAGGGGATCATGCCGGTGGCCACGGAGACCAGCTGGCGCGGCGACACGTCGATGTAGTCCACGCGATGGCGCTCCACCTCGGTGATCTCGTCGCGGATGCGCACGGTCACGCGGTCGTTGACGAGGCAGCCGTTCTCGTCCACGGGCTCGCTGGCCTGGGCGATGACGTACTTGTCCTCCTCGTCGGCGGTCATGTAGATGATGTCGTCCAGCACGCGGCTGGTGGCCTTGTCCACGCGGCGGTAGGGGGCCTCGATGAAGCCGTATTCGTTGATGCGGGCGTAGGTGGCCAGGGAGCCGATCAGGCCGATGTTCGGGCCTTCAGGCGTCTCGATGGGGCAGATGCGCCCGTAGTGGGAATAGTGCACGTCGCGCACCTCGAAGGAAGCGCGGTCGCGGTTCAGGCCGCCGGGGCCCAGGGCCGACAGGCGGCGCTTGTGGGTCAGCTCGGCCAGCGGGTTGGGCTGGTCCATGAACTGGCTCAGCTGGGAGGAGCCGAAGAACTCCTTGATGGCCGCGGACATGGGCCGGATGTTGATCAGGTCCTGGGGGCGCACCTTGGCGGGATCCTGCGTCGCCATGCGCTCCTTGACGATGCGCTCCAGGCGGGCGAGACCCACGCGGATCTGATTCTGCAGGAGTTCGCCCACGCTGCGCAGGCGGCGGTTGCCCAGATGGTCGATGTCGTCCAGGTTGCCCACGCCGTAGGGCAAAGTCACCTGGTAGCTCATGGAGGCCACGATGTCGTCGATCAGCACGTGCTTGGGGATCAGCGCGGTGATGTTCTCGTCGATCAGCGCCAGCAGCGGCGCGCCCTCGGTCTTCGCCCGGTCGATCAGCTCCACCAGGGCTGGCTCGTGAACGCGCTCGTACACCTCGGGCAGCTTCTGTCCGCTGGCCTCGCGGGCCTTCACCTCGTCCTGATACTGGGCGAAGAGCTCCGGATCGTAGTCCCTGAGGAACGCCTCCAGCCGCACGAAGTTGTTGCCCACCACGTGCAGGATGCGGTTTTCTTTGTTCACCAGCACGGCGTTCACGCCGGCGTTCTGGATGGTCTCGGCCATTTCCTCGGTGATGATCTGGCCCGCGGGCGCGATGATCTCCCCGGTGAAGGGATTCACCACGTCCTGCTCCGGCCGCTCGCCCGTCAGGCGGGCCGCGATGGCCAGCTTCTTATTATACTTGTAGCGGCCCACCCGCGCCAGGTCGTACCGCTTGGGATCGAAGAACTGCAAATGCAGCAGGTTCCGCGCGGACTCCACCGTGGCCGGCTCGCCGGGCCGCAGGCGCTTGTAGATTTCCTCCAGCGCCTTCTCCTCGGTGGTGGTGGGATCGTGGGCGATGGTGGCGCTCACGCGCTCGTCCTCGCCCAACAGGTCTATGATCTCGGCGTTGCTGCCGTAGCCCAGGGCGCGCAGCAGCACGGTCATGGGGAGCTTGCGGGTGCGGTCGATGCGCACGGAGAGCACGTCGTTCGGGTCGCACTCATACTCCAGCCACGCGCCGCGGTTGGGAATCATCTTGGTGGCGTAGGTATATTTGCCGCTCTTGTCCATGGCGCGCTCGTAATACACGCCCGGCGAGCGGACCAGCTGGCTGACGATGACGCGCTCGGCGCCGTTGATGATGAAGGTGCCGTGCTCGGTCATGAGCGGGAAATCGCCGATGAACACGTCGCTCTCGCGCTTGGTATCGGTTTCCCGGTCGGTCAGGCGCACCGTCACCTTGAGCGGGGCGGCATAGGTCTGGTCGCGCTCCTTGCAGCGTTCAATGCTGTTCTTCGGCGTGTCGTCCAGCTTGTAGTCCACAAACTCCAGCATCAGGCTTTCGTTGTAGTCCTTGATTGGCGACACGTCCGCCAGAACCTCTTTCAGATCGACATTGAGAAAGTGCTGGTAGGAATTCTTCTGCACCTCGATGAGATCCGGAACACCGAGCGCCTCCTCGATCTTCGCGAAGCTCATCCTCGTGCGCTTGCCCATCTGCACCTCGTGGATCATAAAAGCAATCACCCCTCAAACAATGATTCTATTCGTCCTGACAATTCGCCAAAATATCCATCGTAAATTTTTGGATAATTTTCGCTTGCTTTTTTCGCCGAACCGCGGTATAATACTCCTGTTCCCTTCGGAAAGACGCCCCTTTCGGGGTGAAAGGGAGCCGGAGGCGGCAGTAAGGCGATATTAGTACAATTATTCATATTAGCACCGTCATGTTTTTTTGTCAACCCTTTTTCCCTGTATAAAACGCCCTGGAAACCGATTTTCCAGGGCGTTTTTGTAATGTTTATCAAACATTTAACAAATTATGCCATCCCGCTTCGTCCGCTTCCCCGCGCCGCGCCGCGCGTCCGCCGTTCACGCTATTGCAAGTTTTGCTTCATATCATTTTGATTTATGCAGTTTTTCTTTCATTCCGCTGTCGAAACCGTTCTTATCGTTTTCTAATCCCCTTCAAACCAGATTCGCTTGTTTCTTTGGCGGAACGCGGTATAATAAGCCCGTAAGCAAGGGAAACCGCCAATGAAAAAGGAGGCATACATCATGGAACTGAATGAAACCATCCGCCGTCTGGTCATGGCCGGCATCGGCGCCGTGTCCTACACGTTTGAAAAGTCGAAGGATCTGGCTGACACGCTGGTGAAGAAGGGCGAGGAAACCGCCGCCGAGAACAACGTGAGCTACGAACAAGTGCGCGACCAGCTGGTGGAGCAGCTGAAGAACCTCTCCGAGAAGGTCCGCGCCGACATGAGCCAGGCCAGCTTCGAGGAGCTGCTGGAGCGCGCCGACGACCTGACCGACGAACAGCGCGAAATCCTCATGGACCGCCTGCTCCATCCGCTGAAGGAAGAGGCGCCCTGCGAAGACAAAGAAAGCGGCGAGGCCGATGAAGAGCCCGCCGAAGAAGCAACCGAAGCCTGCGCGCCGGATGAAGCGCAGGACGAACCCGCCGAAGCCCCCGCGGAGCAGGAGAGCGCGGACAAGGCCGAATAAAACCCCATCGGGCAGTTCCTCCTTCCATATAAAGCGCCGCCGGAACGAAAACTCGTTCCGGCGGCGCGCCTTTCCCTTCATATCGCTTATCGGATGATATAGCGCTGGATGACCTCTTTAAACCGCTCGCTGTAGAACTCGGCGTCCAGCGCGCCGCCGCACTTCAATATGGTGCCCGCCGAGGCGGCGTTCCCCGCCTCGCAGGACACGACCACATCCCGGACGCCCGCCGCGCGGCACACCTTCACGGCCTCCCCCAGCATAAAGGCGGCGTAGCCTCTGCGCCGCTCCGTAGGCCGCACGGAATAGCCCACGTGCCCGGCCTCCGTCATGATGAATTCGCTGGTCACCGGGCGGATGTTCACCATGCCCACGACGCGGCCGTCCGCCTCACGCACGCAGAAATACGTAGACTCCGCCGGCACATTGGCCAGGTCGCCCTTGATCTTCTCCAGCCAAGCCTCGTAGGTGGATTCCCTGAGATACCGGTCCAGCGAGCCGCTGCCGTGCACCTCGCTGCCGTACTCATGAAACTCCCGGATATAGTCGATCGCCCGCTCCCTGTATTCCGGAGACGGCAGCGCCAGCTTCAGGCCGTTCATTGTCCCGCCTCCTCACAGCATCTCCCGGTTTTCATAGCAGCGGACCAGCCTGTCCTTCAAGCCCGGCACCCACACCATGCCGTCGTCCGTGCGCGCCGCCCCGGAAGGGAAGACCTCCGCCTCCGGCCGCTTCGCGCGGATCATGGCCATGGCGCGGGTGTGGCGGATGGCCGCCTCCAGCGGACAGGGCAGCGGCACAGCCTCGCCCCGGACCAGGGCGATGGCCGTCTCCAGCTTGCGGTCGCAGCCGCCGGTGCTGCTCGCGCCGTAGTCCTTCACCGCGCCGTCCCTGAAGGTCGCGACGAGGGCGTCGCTGTCGCCGCCCAGCATGCCGTATCGCACCGTGGCGTTCTCGAATTCATACTCGAAGACCGGATTCTGCCAGCCGTCCGGGCCGGTGGCGTGGGAGGCGACGAAGAACATCCCCGCGCCGTTTTCCAGCGCCGCGTCCATCACGATGGTGTCGAACATCTCGATGTCGTTGGCGCGCAGCGTCTGAACCCGCATGTCCGCCACGTCAACGCCTCCGTAGCCCTCGCCCGCCAGCCAGAGCATGTTCTCGATGTAGTGGGCCGTGGCGTTCGAGGCCACGTTGTCGAAGATCGCCGCGCCCGCCGCGTCGTATTTTTTCCCGGCCCAGCCCAGGCCCCGCTTGTAGTAGCTGACGGCCCTCGGCCACAGCACGAGGCTCTTCATCGAGACGGGCCGGCCCAGCAGCCCCGCGTCCACGTCCGCCTTCAGGCGCAGCATGGCCGGGTCGTAGCACCACTGGAAGCCGATGGCCAGCGTCTTGCCCGTCCGGTCCCGCGCCTCGATCATGCGCTCCACGTCCTCCACCGTCGCGGCGGCCGGTTTCTCGCAGAGCACATGGCTGCCATGCTCGACACAATAGATCGCCTGATGCGCGTGGAACTGTATCGGCGTGCTGATCACGGCCAGGTCGGCGCCGTTTCCGGCGTAAAACGCCTCGACCGTGTCGAAAAAGCCCACGCCGCAGGCCGCGAGCTCATCGTAATACCGCGACGCCGCGGCGAAAGGATCCACCACGCCCGCCAGCGACACGCCGCGCTCCGCGCCGTGATCGAGCATTTCCCGCACATACCCCGCGCCGTATCCGCCCACGCCCACCAGCAGCACCGAAACCTGTTTCATAAAACCTGCCCCTTTCAAATCGCCGTGTCCCCTATTCTGAAAGTCGCGGCCGGCCGATCTTTGCCGGCCGCGACGGGCGACCATAAAATGGAATCCTTTATGCCAAGCCGAAGGACTTCGAGCGCGCCTTAAGCGCGATGAAGTCCGTTTTTCAGCCGCGTCAGCAAGCGGCCGCTGGCACTGCCGGCCGCGACGGGCGACCATAAAATGGAATCCTCTATGCCAAACCGAAGGACTTCGAGCGCGCCTTAAGCGCGATGAAGTACGTTTTCAGCCGCGCAGCCGTTGCCCGCGGGTGCATACCCGCTCAGAAGTCGGCGCTGCCGGTGGTGCGGGGGAAGGGCAGGACGTCGCGGATGTTCGAGACGCCCGTGAGGTACATGATCATGCGCTCGAAGCCCATGCCGAAGCCCGCGTGCTTCACGGAGCCGTACTTGCGCAGGTCGAGATACCACCAGTAGTCCTTCAGGTTCATGCCCAGCTCCTCGATGCGGGCGGAGAGCACGTCCAAACGCTCCTCGCGCTGGCTGCCGCCGCACAGCTCGCCCACGCCAGGCACCAGCAGGTCGGCCGCGGCTACGGTCTTGCCGTCGTCGTTGGCGCGCATGTAGAAGGCTTTGATCTCCTTCGGATAGTCCGTCACGAACACCGGCCGGCCAAAGACGCGCTCAGTCAGGTAGCGCTCGTGCTCGGTCTGCAGGTCGCAGCCCCAGTAGGGCTTATACTCGAACTCATGTCCGCACTCGGAGAGGATCTTCACCGCCTCGGTGTAAGTCACGCGGCCAAACTCGGCGTCGCGCACGGCGGTCAGCCGCTCGATCAGGCCCTTCTCGACGAAGCTGTCCAGGAACGCCAGCTCCTCCGGCGCCTCGGTGAGCACCGCGTCGATGATGTACTTGATCATGTCCTCTTCCAGCTGCATGTCCTCCTCCAGCGTGGCGAAGGCGATTTCCGGCTCGATCATCCAGAACTCCGCCGCGTGGCGCTGGGTGTTGCTGCGCTCGGCGCGGAAGGTGGGTCCGAAGGTATACACCTTGCCGAAGGCCAGCGCCAGCGTCTCCGCGTTCAGCTGGCCGGACACGGTCAGGGACACGGGCTTTCCGAAGAAGTCCTGGGCGTAATCCACCTTGCCGTCCTCCGTGCGCGGCGGATTCTCCAGGTCGAGGGTGGTCACCTGGAACATCTCGCCCGCGCCTTCGGCGTCGCTGCCGGTGATCAGCGGCGTGTGCACATACACGAAGCCGCGGTCGTGGAAGAAGCGGTGAATCGCCTGGGCGGCGATGGAGCGGATGCGGTACGTCGCCTGGAACAGGTTCGCGCGGGGCCGCAGGTGCGCGATGGTGCGCAGGTACTCCAGCGTGTGGCGCTTTTTCTGCAGCGGGTAGTCCGCCGGGCTCTCGCCCAGCACCTCGGCCTCCGCCGCGCGCAGCTCGAAGGGCTGCTTCATCTCCGGCGTCATCACCAGCGCGCCGCGCACGGCCAGGGACGCGCCCACGCCGATCTTCTTCACCAGCGCGCGATAGTCGGAGAGGGCCGCCTCGTCCAGTATGATTTGCAGGTTTTTGAAGAAGCTTCCGTCGTTCAGCTCCACGAAGGCGAAGGTCTTCGACTCGCGCATGGTGCGCACCCAGCCGCTCACCTTCACGTCCTGCATGTTTTCAGCCGGCTTCGCGGCGTATAGCTCCTTAATCGTGTAATCCGCCATCCGAAATCCCTCCAGAAACGATATGATGAAACATTATATCCCGCATCATTTGTTTTGTAAAGCACGGGCTTGTAAAAGCAAAGCGCTCCCTTCCGGAAGCGCCGCAAACAACATCGCCTTTTTCACCTCTCCGCAAACCGGTTCACGCCCCACACACCCGCCAGGATCAGCGCGAAGGCCAGCGCGCTCACCGGCGTGAAGGGATCGCCCATGATCACCACGCCCGACAGCACCGACACCACCGTCGACAGGCTGGTGAATATCGTCGAACGCGCCACGGGCAGCCGCGAGAGCGAATAGTTGACCAGCAGATACGCCCCCACCGACGCCACCGCGCCCAGGTAAACCACCGCGAGGACGAACCGCGGCCGCGCGAACGCCGCGCCCAGCGCCGCGAACACGCCGCCCCCATACTGAACCAGCGCCATCGCCGCGAAGAACATGAAGCCCACCGTAAACATGATATAGGTCAGCTCGAACGGCGTGTATTCCCTCGTCAGCCGCCGCACCAGGATGGAGTAGTACGCGCCGGAAAGATACGCGCCCAGCAGACACATGCAGCCCGCCAGCGTGTTTTGCCCGCCGCCTCCGCCCAGCGACACCAGCATCACGCCGGCAATCGTCACCAGGATGGCCGCCCACTGCTTCGCGTTGGGCTTTTCCCGCAGCATCACCGCGCCCAGCGCCGCCGAAAACACCGGACTCACCGAGGACACCATGCCCGTGAAAGAGGTGGAGGTATACTTGATGCCGTAGTTTTCCAGAATAAAATAAAGCGCCGGCTGCAAAAGCCCCAGGAGGATCGGCCCCTTCAGGCTCTTGCCCCGCAGATTCAGCTTCAAAACGCCCGTCGCCGCGAGGATGTTCATCAATACCAGCGTGAGGCTGAACCGCGCGCACAGCAGTATCGCCGGTTCCGCCGCCTCCAGCGCCATCTTGGAGAAGAGATAGCTCAGCCCGAATATCGTGTAGGCGGCGCCCGCCGCCAGCATGCCCTTCTTCTCTTCGCTCATACCCCGCTCCTGCGCATCAGCCGCGCGACGATCTGCTTCAGCGGCCGCCGCGGCTGCCTGATCTTCGTCAGCCTGCCTTCCGCCGCGATCTGCTCCACCGTCGCGATGTCCTCGTCGCGGGTGAACGAGCGCCAGCGCACAAACAGGATCAGGCCCATCGCCAGGATGGTCGCGGCGCGCATGAGCGTGGTAAACTGCACGGCGTAGACGTCCATGCCCAGCATGCGCACCGTGCCGTCGCCGGTGATGGAGCTCACCGCCGTGCCGGTCAAAAGGCCCAGGAACGCGCAGATGTTGCAGCCGATGATGTTGAAGGCGATACAGGCGGTGGAGTTCTCCTCGGGCAGGTTCATGTACAGTATGTTGGCGTAGGACAGGTTCAGGCCCACCGCCAGCACGTTCTGCACGAAGCACATCGGCACGAACAGCCACGCCCGCTCCGGCGTCATGAAGAAGAATATGACCTCCGTGGGCACCCAGAACAGGCAGGCGATGCCGAAGGTCTTGATCCAGGAGTAGCGCCGGAGCACTTTGCGCCACGGCCCGGAGAGCGCCAGCAGGATCACCGTATACATCGCCGACATCAGGTTGATGAGCGTGTAGCGGAAGTGCATGTGGTTGAGCAGGTGATAGTTCCACAGGCCGTTGTTCAGGTTGGCGATGTAGTTCCAGCAGAACATCATGATCATGCACATGAGGAACTTGCGGTGCCGGAAGGGCACGGTGAAGGCGTCGGTCAGCTTCATCTTCTTGCCGTCGCCCTCGGGCGTGAAGTCCTTGGCGCGCAGCTGCACCATCGTCTCGGTCACCACCAGCGCGAACGCCAGGTACCGGAAGCCCAGTATCAGCGTGTTCTGGTAAGGCGAACCGGCGATGGCGTCGGTCAGCACGCCGCTGAACAGCAGGATGATGGTGGACATGATGGAGCTGAATATCTGGCAGAGGGCGAGATAGCGGGTGCGGCGCTCGTTGTCCTTGGGGAAGAACTGATAGAACCACACCGTGATGCCCGGGCTGAAGGGCGCGTACACCGCGTAGCCCAGGAACAGGATGATCGCGAACCAGACCAGCCGGGCCCCCGGATCGGTCACGAACTGGGGCATCAGCGTGGTCGCCACGATATACATGAAGTAGAAGTATATTTTCGACGCGATGAGGATGTACTTGCGCCGCCTGGCGTCGAAGCGCGACAGCAGCTTGGAAGAGAAAATGCTGGTCAGATTGGCGATATAGGGGATAAAAGTGACGACGCCGACGCCGGTGATGGAGATGCCGTACATCGACAGGAAGCCGGTATAGAATATGCCGGTGATGAACACATTGTAGAACGCGGCAAGCAGCGTGCAGGTCAGGTTGATCGTGCGCCCCTTGGCCATGTCGTCCCGGGTGTTGAAAATATCGGTAAAAGAAATCCTGAATGCCTCAACGCGCGTCTTCCACATATCCGGCTCACCCCGCGGCACATTCTTTCTATGGCCGCATTGTAGCATACCTGCAGGGCGAGTTCAATATGTGCGCGGAAATTTTATCCGTCGCAACCACCCCTTGACGGTTTTTCCGCCCGCCGCGCATAATTTCGCGCCGCGCGCCATACATATAATGCTGACAGGACATTTGCGAAAAACGAGGAGTGATACGATGGAGAATCCCAGCAACCGCATGATGGCCGCGGGCCGCCTGGAGGGCCGCCCGGAGCTGAGCCACGAGGTCATGAACGAGCCCTTTTATACCGCCACGCTCTTGGTCAAGCGCCTGTCCGGCGCCATCGACCGCCTGCCCGTCACCCTGCCCGGCAAGCTGCTGGCGGACGGGCTGCCCGGCGGCGACGAGCTCCTGCTCATGCAGGGGCAGGTGCGTTCCTACAACAAGGTCGTCGAAGGCGCGGGACGGCTGATGGTCACGCTGTTCGTCCAGCATCTCTCGCCCGGCGGCGACAACGACACCCTCAACCGGGTGGAGCTCAGCGGCGCGCTGTGCAAGCCGCCGGTCTACCGCTCGACGCCCTTCGGCCGGGAGATCTGCGACCTCATGCTGGCCGTGAACCGGGCCTTCGGCAAGTCGGACTACATCCCCTGCATCGCCTGGGGCCGCAACGCCCAGTTCGCCGCGCGCTTCCACGTGGGCGACCGGCTGCGCGTCACCGGAAGGCTGCAGTCCCGCGAATACCAGAAGCTGCTGGAGAGCGGCGAATACATCGTGCGCAACGCCTTCGAGGTGAGCTGCTTCACGCTGGAGCCCGAGGCGGCTCAGCCCCTGGCCCAGCCGGTGCCGGAAGCCGTGCCCGAGCACGCAGGAGAATAGATCGGCGCCGTAAAAACAGCGAAGGGCTGTCTCAATTAACGTCTCATTCAACAAATTGGATGTAGACGTGTTAAGCAACGACCCTATTGCCTCGCTGCGCTCGGCACTTCCCCTGAGAGGGGAAGCAAGATCGTTCCTTTTGAAGCGTTCTTCTTGGCTCCCCTTCCAGGGGAGCTGGCGCGCAGCGCCTGAAGGGTGTCGCTCGTCATACGCCTATTTGTGAACGACAGTTTATATGAGGCCGGCGCCGCAAAACAGCGCGAAAACCTTTGACGTCCGCGGGCCGGCCGTGTTATACTGTATTGTGAAAAAAACGATACAGAGGTGAATCCGTCATGAAACCGTACAGAATCTACCCCTCCGAGCGCACCACCTACGTCGATCGCGTCAGCGGCGTCACCGTGCACAAGCTGACCGACTACAAGGGACACAGCGTCCACCCCTACTTCACCGAGAACGCCTGGTTCGACGACGACCGCAAATTCATCTTCACCTCCGACCGCGAAAACGTGACCAACCTGTTCTCCTTCGACCTGGAGAGCGGCGAGATCGCCCAGCTGACCGACTTCTCCAATCCGCGCCTCGGCCCGGTCCGCATCGTCAAGCACGTAAACAAGGAGCGCTGCGAGACCTATTACTGGCAGAACGGCTGCCTGTACGGCCTGAGCCTCAGGGACCTGTCCGTGCGGCCCATCTTCATCGCGCCCAAGGACGACCGCTTCTGCTCGGGCAGCGGCGTGCTCAACGCGGGCGGCGGCATCACCGGCGCGGGCGGAAAACACATCTACATCGGCCTCACAGAGGACCTGAGCCACCGCATCTTCACCCGCATGGGCGCGAATTACGTGGGCTTCCGGGAGACCTTCGAGGCCAAGCCGCTGTGCATCATCCTGCAGATCGACCTGGACACCGGCACGGCCCGGAAGGTCTGGGAGGAGCAGTGCTGGGTCGGGCACATCAACCCCTCGCCCACGCTGGACGGCATACTCACCTTCTGCCACGAAGGCCCGTGGGAGCGCGTCGACAACCGCATGTGGGTGCTGGACGTCAACTCGGGCAGCGTGCACATGCTGCGCCCCCGCAAGCAGGAAGGCGAAATGATCGGCCACGAATACTGGCTGCAGGACGGCGAGACCGTGGGCTACCAGGTGCACGTGCCCACACCCGGCAGCCCCGTGCGCACCACCTACACCGGCTTCATCCGCTACGACGGCACCGGGGAGATCGAGGCCCTCAACGGCCCCATGAAGTCCCCCGACCACGTGTTCTCGCTGGACACCAACATGATCGTCACCGACGCCGGCAAGGCCATCAAGCTCATTCGCCGCGAGGGCGACAAATTCGACGCGCCGCGCGTGCTGTGCATGCACGATTCCAGCTTCTACTTCCAGAACTCCCACCCGCACCCCTGCTTCACGCCGGACGGCAAGCACGCGCTGTACGCCTCCGACATCGAGGGCTACGTCAACCTCTATCTCGCCGACATTCCGGACTACGATTCGCTGCCCTACCTGGACGCGAAGAAGTGACCGCATAAACTCGGGGCCGCCCCATCCGGGACGGCCCCTTACTTATTTCTTCCCTGCTCATCCGAGCGTCACTTCGGCCTGCAGCGGGGCCGCGCCCATGAGGGCGACGCTGCGCGGATCAGGCTGGCTCAGCCCGGCGTACACCGCGAAACGGCGGCCGCCCGGCACCCGCTCCCCCGCCTCGTTGACCACGGTGAAGGCGTTCCTGACGTATTCGACGGTCACCGCCTTTTCCTCCCCGGCCTTCAGCGACACCCGTCTGAAGCCCGCCAGCGCCGGGTGCAGCGGCGCGTCGGCGCTGTCCAGCGCCTTCACGTAAACCTCAACCACGTTATCCGCGTCCGTCTTGCCGGTGTTCCTGACCGTCACGGTCACGGCCTTCCCGTCCGCGGCCATGTCCTTCACCTCGAAGGTGGAGTAGCTCAGGCCGAAGCCGAAGGGATAGAGGGGCGTGCCGGTGAAATAGCGGTAGGTGCGGTTCTTCATGCTGTAGTCGGTGAAGTCCGGCAGGTCGTCCACGCTCTCGTAGAAGGTGACGGGCAGCTTGCCGGAGGGGCTGACCTCGCCGAAGAGGATCCTTGCCAGCGCCGTGCCGCCGGCCTGGCCCGGATACCAGGCGATCAGCTGGGCGTCGCCCTGGGGCACGTTCAGCGCCGAGCCCACGGCCACCACCGTCACCAGGGGCCTTCCGGTCTTCTCCAGCGCCTCGAGCAAGGCGCGCTGGCTGGCCGGGAGCCGCAAATCGATCTTGTCGCCGCTGGCGGAGTAGTTGCCGTTGTCGCCCTCTTCGCCCTCCAGCGTCTCGTCCAGGCCCACGACGGCGATCACCGCGTCGGCCTGCTCCGCGCAGATCACGGCCTCGGACAGCCGGTCGTTCGGCGCGAGGGCGCAGCCCTCCAGCTTTTCGGCGGCCTTCGCGCAGCCCTCGCTGTACAGCACGCGGATGCCGCGTTCCTCGCAGTAGCGGCGCAGGCCCGCCAGGAACGTGACGGGGCGCGAGGAGGTGCCGTGGTAATTGCCGATGAGCGCCTCCACGCTGTCCGCGTTGGGGCCGACGACGGCCAGCGTGCGGATGCCGTTCGCGTCCAGCGGCAGGAGGCCGTTGTTTTTCACCAGCGTCATACACTTCTCGGCGGCCTCGAGGGCCAGGGCGTCGTTTGCGTCGGTGTCGCAGGCGGTGTAGGGAATCTGATCGAATTCGCAGTCGTCCGCGAACAGGCCGAGGAGATAGCGCGTCGTGAACAGGCGCACCGCCGCCTCGGTGATCTCCTCCTCCGTGACCAGGCCCTCCTGCAGCGCGGCCAGCAGGTGCAGGTAGGTCACGCCGCAGTTGAGGTCGCAGCCGGCCTTGAGGGCCATGGCGGCGGACTCGGGGGCGGTGGCGGTCACGTGGTGGTGCGTGTGGAAATCGGCTATGGCCCAGCAGTCGCTGGTGATGTGGCCCTCGAAGCCCCACTTTTTGCGGAGGATGTCCACCAACAGCGTCTGGGAGCCGCAGGCCGGCTCGCCGTTCACGCGGTTATACGCGCCCATCACGGCCTCCACGCGGGCCTCCTTCACCGCCGCCTCAAACGCCGGCAGGTAGGTCTCGGCCATGTCCTTGGGCGTCGCCTGGGCGTCGAACTCATGGCGGATGGCCTCCGGGCCGGAATGGACGGCAAAGTGCTTGGCGCAGGCCGCGGCCTTCATGTATTTCCCCTCGCCCTGCAGGCCCCGGATGAAGCGCACCCCCAGGCGGGCGGTGAGCACCGGGTCCTCGCCGTAGGTCTCGTGGCCCCGGCCCCAGCGGGGGTCGCGGAATATGTTGATGTTCGGGCTCCAGAAGGTGAGGCCCTTGTATATGTCGCGGTCGCCGTGGGCGGACTGCGCGTTGTACTTGGCGCGGGCTTCCGTGGCGATGCACTCGGCCACGCGCTGGTGGAAGTCCTCGTCGAAGACGGCCGCCAGGCCGATGGCCTGGGGGAACACGGTGGCCGTGCCCGCACGGGCGACGCCGTGCAGCGCCTCGTTCCACCAGTTATAGGCCGGGACGCCCAACCGCGGAATGGCCGGGGCGTCGTATTTGAGCTGCGACGCGCGCTCCTCAACCGTCATCCGCGCAACCAGCTGTTCCGCCTGTCTTCTTGCCTCTTTGCGATCCATGATGCGCCTCCTCCCGCCGGCCATGTCCGGCTTTTTATCTCCATTTCTCTCACTATAACACACCGGCCCGCCCCGCCGCAATCGTCAGTTTCTTAAAAAACCGCTCAACAGTTGCGAAACGGCAATCAGACGGCGCGGCCAAGGAAAAAAGCGCTTCCCAGGCCGGGGACGGCTTTGGGAAGCGCTTCCGTCTATGAACTTGTTTTGCCCGTGAAGCGCGTTACTCCTTTCCCTTGCGGCGCTTGCGGCCGATTCTCGCGATCAGGGCCAGCATCATGCCGGCGCAGGCCATCAGGAGGAAGGGGGCGTAGGTAAAGCGCAGGCCGGTGGGAGAGACGGCGTTGAGGTTGTTGGTCACGGAGATTTCCGCGTTTCCGGTCAGCTTGAACGACTTTCCGTTTGTTTCGGAGTTAACATCGATCAGATGGCTGTCCGTCGCCGTCCAGGTGGCCGTATAAGAGTCTGGATCCTCCGTAACCGTGAAGGTCGTGTTCAGCGGCAGGCCCTCGATCACAACTCTCTGGCGGTCTGTGAGCGTGAAGGTTTTGCTGATGCTGGTCAGCGTCCAGCCGCCGCCCGACACTGCCGTCCAGGTTGTTCCGTCGGTGGTGGCTTCCTTCGTATAGGTATAGCTTTCACCGCTGGGAAGGCCTTCGACGGTAAAGGTGAACGGTTTCGTCCTATCGCCGAAATCACCGGTGACGGTCTTGGAGACGGTCAGATTGGCATTCATCAGGTTTTTGAATTTAACGGTTATATTCGACGTGCGGGAGGACAGCGTCGCTGTCCCGCCGGTTGATTCGCTGCCGCTGCCGATCTTCACCTTTGTCTCATAGCTGCCCGGATCCTCTGTGACCGTCAGCGAAGCGCCGTAGGGGATGGTCAGATCCCGCGACACCTTTGAGTTCGCATTGGGACTGAGCGAGAAGGTCGCTACGCCCGCTCTTGTGCCGTTGTTGCCGTCACCTGTAATGATGTCATCCGAGGGATTGCTGGAAGTGCCGTTATTATTCAACGTCCAGCCCTCGCAGAGCACAGACCCATCCATCAGCGTCGCCGTGAAGTTAAAGGTTCCGCCAATGCCGACCACCTCTTTTTCCACCGTCACCTTCACCGTTTTACGGGTGTTGATGTAGGTCAGGGTCACAGGTTCCGTATCCTTGATGTGCACGGTCGAAAGCAGGCTGGCGGCGTCGTTATAGTCGCAGGTGGAGGTCGTCGTTTTAGTCTGGTCCGTCGCCGCGAACGAGGTCGTCGTCGTATAGGCATTTTGGGCCGTCTCCGTGACAGTCACCACCGCATTGAGGGGCACCTTAAGGACCTGCGTCCCGTAATGTCCAAGCGAGAAGCTGGCCGTGCCGTTGGTAAAGCCGCCGCCTGTATAACTATTCCACGGCGTCATCCCGTCAGGCAGATAGAGCTTCGCGGTGAAAGCGAAGGTGTTCGTCCCGGCCAGGTCCTTTGTCGTACCGTTTTCAATCCTTTTCGCAATGGTCAGATCTACTTTGTCGAGGTTCTGATTGGGAACGACAATGGTATAAGAACCGACTGTCTCTTCCTGGAGCGCCACGCCGGACGGGCTGTAAGAAGTATCCAGCGTAACGACACCTGTGCTGCTGACCGTGAACAGAACATCGCTGCTCAGGGGACTGAACCCGGCCAAAGGATTTGTTTCATGCAGGTAGTAGGTGCCGGGCAGAAGCGTGCCGTTCTCGAAACCCAACTGGATTTGCGGCACGAAGCCGGCGCTGTCCGTTACCAGATTGTCGTAATTCGCAATCGGCTGGTAGTCCTTCCTGGGCTGGCCGTCATTGCCTGTAACCTGCCTGTACAGGGCAAAGATGACGTCGGACAGCGAGGTTCCATCCATAGTCGTTTTTTTGATGTTCAGGCTGAAGGGCTTGTTCCGAACGATGATTTTGCCGTAGGTCGTGTCCATGCCGCTTTCGACATCGTGATCGTCCAGCGTCCACCAGATATCGCCGTCACACTTGCCGTTGGTTATTTCATTGTTGGTTTCCTGGGTCCATGAAGTCGAGGTACCGTCGGGGTAGGTGACGGTCACTCTCACCGGATCATTTTCGTTTGCGGGCTCGTCGCGCTCGATGATCAGCGGCGTCTGCAGGCCGATGTAGCCCGAGGGCGAGGCGGTCTGCGTCAGGGTATACTCCTCATTTGCCCGCAGATAGCCTATGGTGATCAGGCCGTTCGCGTCCGAGGTGAAGGTGCCCTGGCCGGCGGGATAGCCTCTGGCGTCTTTCAGCGTAAAGGTGCCGCCGGCCAACGGCGTCGTGCCGTTCCATTGCGTCAGATACAGGTCGATGCCCTGGCGCTTGTTGTACATGTTATCAACGCGGACATTCGCGCCCGTGGGCATTGTACCCTTGGTATACTGTACGAACTTATAGGTATAGAAAGCATCTGAAGTTTCTCCGATCTGTCTCCCTTCCACCCCGAACCGGCCCGTGCCGTCCACGGCGACCGGGTAAACGGTCAGGGAGGCGGCATTGGTCACAACGCCATTTGCGTCCACACTGGGCGTTCCGCCGGCGAGGATCACCTCGCGTGGTTCATAATTGTCAAAGTCGCCGTTGGCCCGGGAATCCAGATGCTCGAAGAACCAATAGACCGACTCTTTTCCATATTCAAGCTGTTTTACGGTGCCGTCCACCAACTCCAGATTCCCATTGTTCAGAATATACATCGCGAAATAGACCGGGTCGCGGGACTGCATCCAGTCCGCGTCAGACCAGTCTTTGTATACGCGCAGGCCCCAGCCCTTGAGGTTGCGAATCTCGGCCTTCGCACCAAGACCCGGAGCAATAATGCCGGAGACGGGGTTCTTGCTCTTGGTACCCACCTCGAGAGCGCCTGTACTCGTATTCTCCACATACGGCACATACCACTGCAGGGTGTAGCCGTCGGGCAGCTCGTAGTCGCGCTCCTCCACCTTGTACTTGGTGCCGGCACTGACTTCGCGGACCTCCACCGTGTAATCGACGGGGATGTTTGCGATCGTGCCGTTCATGGAGGTCGTGAAGGTGGCCGAGGCCTTCTGGGCAGCGGTCAGAGATTCGAAATTCGACACGCCCAGCGAGTCAAAGCCGCCTGTACTCTGATTCCAGACGCAGTAATAACCATGTTCATCCTTCACGTGATAGCTGTGCAGATCCGCCAGCGGGAGGTCGCCGTCGGGTGTGTTTTCAGTGCCCAGAGAAAGACGGAAGGCGAAGGTCGTATCGCTGTTCGCGTGAGGGATCGGGGTTGTGCCGTCTTCCGCATACAGATGCTTGACAAAGGTCAGCGTGCCCTTAGCGGTGGCGTCCACCACGTTGGTAAAGGTGATGCGGGCGCGGTCGGAAACCAGGGCATAACCGGAGTCAAAGTCTCCGCGCGTGGAATTGGACACAGGCTCATACACAGGCTTGTTCTTGTAAGGATCTAAGATGACTTCATGTGTATCCGCATCTCTCCGCCACAGATAGTATTGATCGGTTTGGCCCGGCACGGGATCGCCCTCGTTGGGATCAGTCGTCGTCTGATAAACGATAGCGCTCGGGGTCGAACCCGGGATCGTGCCGATGATCCTATTGTCGTTGACATACACCGTTTCGTAAACGCGCGTATTCACAAAGCATTCCTGAATTCGGTATGTCCAGGCTTGGTCCGGGAAGTTAATCACCGCCGTCTCCCCCGGCTTGAGCAGGAAGACGTGCGCATAGTTCGTAGTGCCATCGGCCGCGGTATAGTTAGGTATGTACGTAACATCTCTGGTGGTATCCTTGTATTTTACGGTGATGCCTCCGGTACCAGCGCCTCCGGGAATATACTGTTGCTCTAATGGCTCCGTTTGGCCCGGTTCAGGCTCTTGCTTTTTAAAGAAGATCTGGAAGGGATATTCGGCCATGAAGGATTCCGTGCTGTCCACGCCCTTGATCTGCTTGCTCAGCTCCACGGTGCCGGGCTTCACGGAAGCCAGGTTGAAGCGCATGTGCAGGTTGGAAGCGCCCAGGCCGCGCTCCATGTAGAAGATGCGCATGGTGTGGTTGCTGTAATCCTTGAAGATGTGTTCATCGCCTTCAAAATAATTGGCGAGGAAAATGGCCACTTCAGCATCTGTGGCGTTGGGATTACGATCTCTGTAGTTTTTCTCAAAGATCTGGCGAAGCGTCTTTGGGGTGCCGTTGACCGTGACCTGGCCCGTACGGTAGTTGACGGAAGCAGACATGGCGCTGTGGATGCCGCCCAAGTCGATGATCAGCTCGCCGTCCACATACAGCCAGAAGTCGTCGTCACCGGTGAATTCATAGATGATATCGTGGCCCCAGGCGTCCTGGCCGCTGACGGTCTGGGTGAAGGAAGCCTCGAGTTCCATACCGAAGCAGTAGTCGGTCGCACTGTTGCCCGTGTTTCCGGACGCATTGGCGACCAGACGGAGCTGCTCGCCCTTTCTGGGGTTGCTGTCCGGCAGCTCATTCAGGACGGCGTCATACAGGTTCACGGGGTTTAGGGAAGCCGGAGTTTGCGAAAGCTTATTATACGGCAGGAACTGACCGTGCTTCATCGACTCCGAGTTCTTGGTATCGTTGGTGCCAAGCTCCTCATAGACTGTGAAATTTCTGTAATCCCATGAATTGGAATCCTGGTCGTAGAACGAGGCAAAGTTCTGCGTGCTGTCAAACTCATAGTAGCCACTGGAATAGTAGGTGTTCTCAATAAAGAGATGGTTGACCGGCGTCGCGCCGCTGTACAGCTCCGAGAGAGAATTACTCGTATGTCCAGGCGACACCACCATCGGATAGCCATTGTCATCCAGCTTGGTGCTGAGCAGGCCCGGGGCATAGCTGCCTGCGCCCCATTTGTTTGTCCCCAGCACCTCATCCTGCTCACGCGAGGTGTCCTGCCTACCATTACTGGTATTGGCATAATAATTGTTAGTCCGATCGTAATTCTTCATCTTTAGGGTAATGCCGTACGCCTCGTGATCCACCGTCGCCACGGTGGTTGGCTCCGGAGTCTGAACCAAAGGCTTCATGGTGGCAAAGTAGAAGGTGTCCGCCTCCTCCATGGAGCAGACCTCCAGCCCGCTGCGGTCGTCCTTTACCCGCAGGCCGATATAGCCGTAGCTGGCGTCATCCCAGGCCAGTATGGTGGTATAGTAATACCCGTAGCGGCGGCCGTTCAGGTTGATACTGCGGTCAAAAGAGCTCGGATAGGTGCTCTCCGTTCTCAGGTAGGTGCCGTCGGCCGCCGGGCGTATGCAGTTGCTGCTCGCGTCGCCGGGATAGAGGTTTTGCAGCTGGTAATAATAGTTGGGATTCCCGTCGTTGTCATAATACTCGGTAAAATCCCATTCCGCCGTATTGATGCTGCTGCCTGTCCACTGGATCATATCGCCGCTCTCATAACCGCGCATCAGGGTGCCGTTGTAGTTGACAACGAAGAACTCGTAACGCTTGGTGGTGTCGTTCCATTTACGGGTATAGATGACCACATCCTGGCCGTTCGGCACTTTCGTATTGTCGGACAGGTCGACCTTCTCCGCGCTGTACACGGTGAAATCATCGTCCGACAGCAGGGCGGATTTTGTGACAAGGTTCAGCCAGGAGTAATTGTCGCCGCTGTCTGAACTGACAAAACCGCCCGCCACCTTGCCGCCGCTCAGCGTGAGCGCCTTATTCCCGACGGAGAATTTATACTTGCCGGCCTGGTCGCCCGTGCCGGACGTTACCGTAATCACAGAGTTATTGGTCGGGGTGTCTGCCAGCGTGATGTTGTTGCCGTTCAGGGTGAGATATTTCTTCGCGCCGCCAATCTGAGTGGTGATATAGTAGTTTACGCCGCTGATATTCTCAAAGGTCCAGTCTGCCAGGTCCGTATCCTTCGCGACCAAAAGCTCGCCGTTGTTGCTGAGAACGTCCGGGCGCACGATCAGCGTCTCTGCCTGCAATTTTCCGCCAGAGAGCGTTGAAGTCATGCCGGCGCCGAACACGCTCTCCTCGTGGAAGGCGATGCTGAAGGTTTCTCCGTCGAGCTGGTAATAATCGTCCGGAATCTCGTTTGACGAAACATAGGTCAGGGTGAGCCGAGAGTTATCGGCGTTGTTCTTATCTTGATATAAGCGCATACCGTTACCGCCGCCGGAATGCTGGAACCATTTGTTTTCTCCGTCAACCTGGAAATAGAACTTGTTGGGGTCAGCCTGGGAAAGAACGAACGCGGTGCGGTCTGACTCGTCAAGTCCCATCAGATTGCCGTCGGTGTTCTTCATGTATTTCTTTTCTTCGTTGACGTAGGTATAGATATAATAGGTATTTTCCGCTTCCGCGCTTTCAAAAAACCATCTGCTTGCGATTGAGATATTCGAATTCTCAACGAAAGCGTTATTACTATTCAACGTATTGGTGCAGTATTTAGGAGTCGCGCCATAAGACAGATAGAAGCCCCTGCCGCCGGTGTCGGGGTCAGCATAATTCGTGGCCAGCTCGTCCAGATCATCTACCGTTTGGAGGCCGTTGAGGACATATGGGGCGGGTGCATCCACGATGGCATAGACCGAGAAGCCGCCCGTCTGGAAGAAGACCGTCTTCCCGTTGGTCTCCGCGTCGATCTCCTGCGGCGGCTCCTCGCTCCCGGCGAAGTGTACAACGGCGTATTCCATCGCCGCGTCGTCCGTGTTCAACAGATCCACGGATACAGTCACGCTGGCGCTGGGCTGAATCTTTTCGCCCGCGCTGTTTACGATGGAAATGTCAAAGAATCGCGCGTACCCAAAGCCCTCGCGATCAAGCGCGGCAGCCGTGCGGTCAAGGTAATCCTGATATTCCTCGGCGTGCAGCTCCACGACGCTCAGCTGCGCGTCCTCGGGAAGCTCCGCATCCTCCAGGAAGGTCACGGAAATATGGTATGTGTTGCCGTCTCCGGTTTCGATGGTGGTCTCCAAGGCATAGCCCGCCACCACATACACCGAGAAACTGTCGGTGATGAACTCAACGGTTTCACCGCTGGCGGTGCTTTCAACGCCGTTTACCGTGTAGCCTTCGCCCTCCGTGTTCTCGGCAAAGTGCAGCACGCCTACGTTCGCGTAGTCGTCCAGCGCAGCTCCCACCAGGCGGATCGACACGTCCACGTCGCTCACCGGGGTATATATTTGTTCAGGATCTTCGGCGTCGACGATCTTGATGTCGAACAGTCTCGCGAACTCAATGTGCTCGGCCTTCGTGCCCAGCGCCTCCGCGCTCTGCTCCATGTAGGAGGCGTAAGTCTCTTCCTCCGGAAGAATCTCGGAAACCATCAGCGCCGTCCCCTCCATGGGGATTTCGGCCGTATTTTTATACGTCACGCTGATTTCATAGGTGTTCCCGTCCGAAGCCTCGATCGTCTCCGTCAGCTTCGTCTCCGTCACGCCGTAAATGCTGAAGGCCCCGGCGTCGAACGTCACGCTGTGGTCTTCGACGGCGACGTTGCGCGTCACCATCTCCGGCTCGGCCGACGCGTCCGCCATGTGGTATACGTCCGCGTATTCCACGTTCAGCGCGTCGCTCTTCAGCTTCACCTGCACGCTGTCCTCACTGGGCTGCCAGGTGATGCCCAGCGCCTTCATAAAGCTGTTGGCGTAAATCTTGATGTCGTAAGCCACCAGCGCCGCTGTCCCGTTCACTTCGATCTCCACGCGGTTCGCCTCCACGATGCCGTAGGTGGGCATGGAACCGGTCAGGATGATGTCGTCGTTCTCATACAGCGTGCCGGTGGTCTCGCCGCTGAGGTCTGTGATCACAACATTCAGCGCGGCTTCGATCGTTTTAGATACGATGCTGAAGTCGAGGAAAGAGAAGATGGAGAAGCCGTCCGTCTCGAAGGTCACGGTGGTTCCGTCGGTGGACGTGGTCAGCGCCGTCGCTTCGTTCTCGTCTCCGAAGTGGACGACTCGCACGTCGCCGACCGATTCGGCGTCGGCTTCCAGCAGCTCAACGGTCACGGTCACGCTGTCGTTGGGCTGGTACGCCACGCCGTCCTTGACGATGGAGATATCGAACAGCTTGCCGTAGGCGATGCTGTGCACATCCGCTTCGAGGGCCTCAGCGGCAGCGGTCAGGTAAGCGGCGTAGTCTTCCTCTGCCACTTCCGTCACTTCCAGCTCCGCGTCCTCCGGGACGCCGGCGCGCTCGTCGTAGGTCACTGTGATCTTATAGGTGTTTCCGTCGCTGGCCTCGATGATCTTTTCGATGGTATACCCGGCGACCACGTACACCGAGAAGCTGTCCGTGGTGAACTCAACGGTTTCTCCGTCTATGATGCTGTTCATATCGTAAACGGTGAAGCCCTCTTCGTTCCTGTTCTCCACGAAGTGGAGCACGTCCAGATTCGGATAGTTATTCAATGTCTCGCCCACCAGACGGATGCTGACCTCCACGTCACCTGTGGGTTCATAGACAGTACTGTGGTCATTCTCATCGACGATCTGGATGTCAAATACCCTTGACATCTCTATGTTTTCAGCCTTCGCGCCGACCTTCTGAGCGGACGCGGCGATAAACTCATCGTAGCCTTCATCGCCCGCTTTCAGCTCGGAAACCAGCAGAGCGGTGCCTTCCATGGGGATGCCGGCCGTATTTTTATACGTCACGCTGATTTCATAGGTGTTCCCGTCCGAAGCCTCGATCGTCTCCGTCAGCTTCGTCTCCGTCACGCCGTAAATGCTGAAGGCCCCGGCGTCGAATGTCACGCTGTGGTTTTCGACGGCGACGTTGCGCGTCACCATCTCCGGCTCGGCCGACGCGTCCGCCATGTGGTATACGTCCGCGTATTCCACGTTCAGCGCGTCGCTCTTCAGCTTCACCTGCACGCTGTCCTCACTGGGCTGCCAGGCGATGCCCAGCGCCTTCATGATCGCGCCGGCGTAAATCTTAATGTCATAGGCGACCAGCGTTTCCCGCTCGCCCAGGCCCACGTCCACCCGATTCGCTTCCACGATGCCCGTGGCCGGCAGGTGTCCGGTGCGGATGATGTCGTCGTTCTCGTACAGCACGCCGTTCTTCTCGCCCAGCACCGCCGACAGGATCTGATCCAGCAGGCTGAAATCCAGGAACGAGAACACGGAGAAGCCCTCCGTCTCAAATGTCACGGCGCTGCCTTCCGTGGCGGCCTCGAGCTTCGAGGCAGAGGTCCCCTCGCCAAAGTGGACCACTTGCACGTCGCCCACGGACACCGCGTCCAGCAGTTCCACCGTCACCGTCACGGCCTGGTTCGGCTGATACTCGACGCCGTCCTTGACAATGGCGATGTCAAACAGCTTGCCGTAGGACGCGTTGTGGATATCCAGACCCAGCGTCTCGGCCGCCTGCGTCAGATACGCCTCGTAATCCGCCTCGCTGACCTCGCTGACGACCACGTCCGCGCCCGCGGGTATGCCGGCGGTCTCGTTGTACTCCACCGTGATTTTGTAGGTCTCGCCGTCGCCCGTCTCCACGATCTTCTCTATCGTGTAGCCCGTCACCACGTACACCGAGAAGCTGTCCGTGGTGAAGCCGATCGTTTCGCCGTCTATGACGCTTTCCATGTCATAGATCGTGTATCCGTCCGCTTTTCTGTCCTTTACGAAGTGCAGCACGCCGACATTGGCGTAACCGGCCAGCGTCTCGCCCACCAGGCGGATGCTGACCTCCACGTCGTCCGCAGGCTCGTAGACGCGGTCGTGATCCTTTTCATCCACGATCCTGATGTCGAACGCCCGGGCAAACTCGATGTTCTTCTCCTTCGCGCCCACCTTCTCAGCCGACGCGGCCACATACGCGGCGTAGGCCTCGTCGTCCGCGGCTATCTCGGATACCAGCAGCTGCGTCCCGGTCATCGGGATGCCGGCCGTGTTTTTATACGTCACGTTGATCTCATAGGTGTTGCCGTCCGAGGCCGCGACGGTCTCCGTCAGCCTGGTCTCAACCACCGCGTACACCGAGAAGGCGGTCGCCACGAACCGCAGCACGCCCTCGTCGTCCAGCGTGAACTCGACGCTCTCCTCCGTGCCGTCGTCCTTCACATGGCGCAGCTCGACCAGGGCGGGATCCCCGGCCCGCACGCCGGCGATGGCCACCGTCACCGGATGCTCTTCGTCCGGCTGGTAGTCCGCCTGGCCTTCCAGTATGCTGATGTCATAGGCGGCGAGCACCTGGTCGCCCGTGAAGGCCAGTTCCTCCGCGCGCGCCTTCGCGTAGTCCTCCAGCACGTCCTCCGCGGACGCGCTGGCCTGCTTCGGCATCAGGCCGCTCAGCGCCACGTTCGCCAGATCGAAGGACAGGCGGCGGAAGCCCGTGTCCCGGACAATGGCAAAGCCCTCCGCGTCGCCGAGCTCGATGCGCGCGTCGGCGAGCGGATTCTCCGCCAGCAGCGTCGAGAGAAGCCCGTCCCGCAGCCCGTAAACCTGCACGCTCTCCCGCGCGCCCTGGGCCGCGTCGTTTTTCGTCAGCGACACGTACATTTTATTCAGTTGCCCGAGCAGCGCGGAAATGCCGCCGTTGTACGACACCGCGCTGGCCTGCAAAAGCTCCAGGCCCTCCTCCAATTCGATGCCGGTAACCGCCGTGTATGTGGGTTTTATCACGCTGTAGCCGTAGACCGCCACATCGCAGAGCGCGTTCGTCCAGGTGTTCAGCTTTTGCACCACCGCGCCGATGACGCTGTACTGGGAGAAATGATCCGCGCTGAAGACCAGCGTGCTTCCCTCCAGGGAGACGATGTCCGCCAGCTCGAGCGTGCCGTCTTCCAGCGTGTGGATGACGAAAACGTCGCCGCCGCCCTCAACCACATCGGCGATGGCGTCGGACTGGACGGTGACCAGCACCGGCGCCTCCGGCTGGTAGCCGTTGTCGATGGTGATGTCGACGGACAGGAGAATCGCGTCCTCCTTCAGCTCCTGCGGGGCTTCGGCGGATGCGACCGTCACGGTGGCGTCCGGCGGCAGCTCGCCGCTCACTGTCAGCGAATCCACGGGCACCTCCGCCGGGATCTCCGCCTCCACTGTCTGCTCCACAGGCTGGGGCCAACGCAGCAGCAGTATGACCGTTTCGCCGTCCGCCTCGACGGTCACGCGCGCCTCGCCAAAGTATCCCTGGGGCCGCGCCACCACGTCGCCGTCCGCTTCTGTCAGCGCCACGGCGTCGCTCCCGCACGCCGCGCTTCCGATGGACGCGGCCTGGATCCCGTTTTCGGAAAGGAAGGCCAATACGCTGAGGGCGTCGTCGCCGCTGGTGAACGCGTAAGCCAGCCGTTCATAGGCGGCGATCACCGCAAACGCGCCGGCTTCGTCCGCCGTAAAGGCGAGGGCGTCTCCGTCCGCCTCAAAGGCCACCGGCTGTTCGCCGGCCAGCACGCTCAGCGCCTTGCCCCGCGCTTCTTCAATCCGCTGGGAGGCCAGGCGCACAGTCAGCGCTTTGCCGTCTTCCCAGGTCCTGCCGTTTTTGTCCAGGATGGAGAAGGCCAGCGCGTGGAGGACCTTGGCGTCCTGCGCCGTCCGGGAGACCGGCTCGACTTTGAGAGAACCGCCCTCCGGCAGCAGGCCGGACACCGAGACGGTCAGCCCCTCCTCCGCCAGCGCGGCGGTCAGCGTCCCAAGAGACACGGTCATCAGACCGGTGCCGTCAAACGCGCTGTCGGGAATCAGGGCGTTCGGGAACAGGCCGGCCGCCTGATCGCGGAACCAGATTTCCCGCCCGGTCGCCTTGTCCCGTATGGAAGCGAGGTTCACGTCGCCACAGAAGGCGTTCCCGCCCAGAGCGGTAAGGGAAGCGGCGTCGCCGAACGACAGGTACGCCAGCGCGGCGCAGTCGCGGAAAGCGTCTTCCCCGATGGACATAAGGGAACCGCCGTCCAGGTCGATCCGCGTGATGTTCGCGCCCCGGAAGGCGCTGCGGCCGATGGTTTCCAGGCGCTCAAACCCGACCAGTTCCCCGCTGATACGCGCCCCGTTAAAGGCGTTCTGCAGAATCGCCGTGACCGTGGAAGACACGGCGGAGAAATCCACCGGCACGTCCTGAACCGAACGGCCGAAGTTATAGAAGGCGTAGCCGCCGATCGTCGACAGACTTCCGCCCGCCGGCAGCGCGAGGGAGGGATTCTGTCCGCAGCCCGTGCCGTAGAAGCAGGACCAGCCCAGGGTTTCCAGGCTCGCGCAGGCGGACAGGTCGATCACGTCCAGCGCCGCGCAGTTGTAGAAGGCCTGGTTCATGATTTCCTTCAGGTTCGGGCAGAGGGTAAAGTCGAAGCGGCTGAGGGCGGAGCAGCCGTTGAAGGCGCTCCAGCCGATGCGCTCCAGGGTATCGCAGGGCACGACCTCCGTGAGACTTACAAAGCCCTTGAATATGTCGGTCTTGCTCTGGTCAACGGCATAGGCCTCCGGCCAGGCCGGTTCGCCATCGTTTCGCCTGTAAAGATACGTCCAGCCGACGCCGGTCACGCCGCTCTCCAGCGCGATTCGGTTCGTCGTCCCGGCCAGGCTGTCCCGGGCGGGACTTCCGTCCTCGTCCAGCAGCGTCAGGATGGCGCATTCTTCCCCGGACCCGCCGTTCACGGCGCTGAAGACCAGGGTACGGACGTCTCCGTCCGCGTATTCCGTCCACACCACGTGTCCGGATTCGTTCGCCAGACCCGATCGGCCTGTTTTCCGACCGTAGTCTGTTATCTCCCAGTGGACGACGGTATAGGTTCCGGGCTCGGAAACCCGGAATGTCACGCCGCTGTTCTCCACCGCCAGGTTCTCGGCCACCAGCTCGGGCTGTCCGTCCACGCGGTAAATGTCGACGGCGTCCACGGCCAGGGCGGCGCTGTCGACCCTGACCTCAATGGGCGTCTCAGGCTGCCATTCGACGCCCAGCCGCGCCGTCAGCGGGCTGGCGTACAGGCCGATCTCACAGGCCAGGAGCGTTTCCGCGCCTTTCACCGATCCGCTCGCCGGCTTTGCCTCAGCAACACTCAGCGCGGGCATCGCGCCGGAAAGGGTCACAGAACCGTTCCCGCCCACGTCGGCGGAGACGGAAATATCGGCCAGTCCGGTGTCCGCAAAGCAGAACACGCCAAGGCCGTCGGTTTCAAAGGTCATGGTCCCGCTGGCCGAAGCGATCAGGATACTTGTTTCGCCGTCGTCAACCCGCATCGCCGTCAGGCTGTCCTGGTATTGAGCGTCGCTCAGGGCCACTGTCACGGTGACCGGCGCGCTGGGCCGGTACGTCTCGCCGTCCTTGACGAAGGCGATATCCAGGGCTTTGGCGTAGGACAGGCTGCCCGCGCCGACGCCCAGGGCCGACGCGGCGGCGTTCAGGTACGCCGTGTACTCGTCATCCCCGGCTTCGGACACGACAAGCGCCGCGCCGGCGGGAATGCCGGAGCGGTTGTCATATTCTATGGTGACCCGGTCGCCGCTCATGTCGGCGCCCTCGGCCGTCAGGTCGCGAATGGTCTCAACGACGGCGTAAACGCCCGTCTCCGCGGCGTCGAAGCGAACCTCGCCCGCCGTCAGGGCGCAGTCGTCCAGCCGCTTCGCCTGGCCGTCGGCCCCGATGCGCCACAGCTGGATGTGATCCCCCGCGGCGATGCGGCCATCGCGCAGGGTGACGGACAGGGGACGCGCGGCGTCCGGCTGATATGCGCTGCCGTTCGCGTTCACGCCGATCTCATAGGCCGCCAGGGCGACCGGCGCCAGCGCCGCGGGCACGGACGCCGGCATTTCGGCATAGCGCGCCGTGACGTCCCGCGCCTCGGCCTTGGCCGATTTGGGCATCATACCCTCCAGGACGAGGGCCCCGCCTTCCAAATTCGCTTCAATGCGCTGGCGGCGATAGCCCGAGTCGAGCACCAGCGCAACGCCATCCGCTCCTTCGGGCAGGGCCAGGGGCTCCATCTTTCCGGCGGCGCAGGCCTCGATCAGCACATCGCCCAGTTCCTGGCCCGCCAGGCTGTAGAGTTTCACCGCGGCCCCCTCCGACAGCGACGCGCCGTCGTTCAGCTCCGCGCGCACCCACACGCGCCGTCCCTTTTCAAAGGACAGGGCCTGCAGCTGTTCAACGCCTTCCTCGAGGGACGGTCGCGCGCCGCTCAGGTCGACGGGATCCATATCGAAGCCCAGCACGGTCAGGGTGGCCGGGCCGCCGGTCTTCGAGACCTGCGGACGCAGGGCGTTGCAGAGGCCGAAGCCCTGCAGGGCGTCCGTCTCGAAGGTCACGACCGTCTTCTTTTTTATATCGGATATGTCGTATTCTTCCGTATCGGTTTTTTCCGTCTCCTGCGTGATTTCCCGCTTCAGTTCCTTCACCGCCGCGCCGTCCATGTGAACCACGCGCAGCGCCATCGCGCCGTCTTCCACATCGAGAAGCTCCACTTTGATCTGGACAGGCGCCTTGGGCTCGAGCTTTGTGCCGTCGCTCACGATGCTGATGTTCAGGAACTTCGCGTAGTATACCACGTCGTCTTCCGTCCATTTCAGGGCTTCGACGGTTTGCGGCAGGTAAGGAGCCGCTTTCAGCTGGAACACATCCAGGGAAGCGCCTTCCGGGATGCCCGCGTCCGCGCCGCAGTTCACGGTGACGCGGTAGTTCTTCTCCTTATCCTCATAGCGCAGCGTGACGGGTTCGGGGGCCGTCCTTGCGCCGTTCTCGATCTGGGGTTCGACCGCGGGCTGCGTCGGCTGGGGCGCGGGCGTAAAGACCAGCGCGACGCCGTTGAGGCCGCCCTGCTGCGTCTTGACCGAGACCTCGTCGCCAACCGTCACGTTGTCGCGCAGCGCGACGCTGACAGCGCCGCCCATCAGGGCGTGGAACGACAGCGTTCCCTCTCCATTCATCGCCTCATCCGGCAGCACGATCAGGCGCACCGTCAGGATCAGTTCGTTCTTCCCCGCCTCCGCCTGCCAGGTCTCCGCCACGACGCCGTTCTCCGGCGCGGCGGCGCTCACCCGCGAAACGGCGGGAACCGGCTCGCCCTGGGTCACGCCTTCCACGTGGACGGCGGTGTAATCGCCGGTCAAATCATACTGAAAGGGAACGGGCTGAGCCGTCGGCTGCGGCTCGTCGCCGGTGCCCTCGCCGGTATCCTCCGGCGTTTCGGGCTGGTCGGGTTCGTCGGGCTGATCCGGCTGCTCAGGCTCGGTCGGCTGCTCGGGCTCGATCGGCTGTTCTGGCTCAGTGGGTTGCTCGGGCTCGCTCGGTTGCTCGGGCTCGCTCGGCTGCTCTGGCTCGGTGGGCTGCTCGGGCTCGGTCGGCTGCTCAGTTTCGGTCGGCTGCTCGGGTTCGGTCGGCTGCTCGGGCTCGGTCGGCTGCTCAGGCTCGGTGGGCTGCTCGGGCTCGGTCGGCTGCTCGGGCTCGGTCGGCTGCTCGGGCTCGGTCGGCTGCTCTGGCTCGTCCGGATCCTGCACTTCCGCAGACCGCGGCGCATACGCCTCCTGCCCGGATTCCTCCGGCTGCGGCGGCTCCTCAGACGGAAGGGTATAGTCCGCCTGCCCTTCGCTGTAAATAGGCGCAGAATCCCCTTCCGCAAACAGCCCGGCGTCGCTCAGCAGCGACTCCGCCTGGCCGAACACGGATTGGAACAGCAGCGTCAGCACGCATATCTGCAACAGGATTTTACGACCAAAACGTTTCATATTCAGCTTCACAGCTTTCTCCTTCTCAGCCCTTTGAGGTCAGTCGATTATAATCAATTCATCGTCGTCAAACGATTCCTCTAATTCCTCTTCGCCCGATCCTTCTTCGCCCGGGACGACTTTGGTCTCCTCCATCGGGACCAGCGCCGACCCGACGATGGCCTGGCTCCAGGTCACGTTCTCATCCACGTCGTAGCCCTGCAGCTCGGCGATGTTGAAATCAAAGTAGACGTTACTGTAGATCGGCAGCATGGGCAGCGTTTCGTTGAACCGCTCCTGGAAGGCAATCCAGCGCTGCATGTATTCCAGCGTGTGGCCTTCCTCGGTATGGCTCATATCCCATGCCAGATCGAACAGCTCCTGGTCTGCATAGCCGGTGCTCTTCCATTCGTACACGCCGTCCACCAGCGAGAACTGCGCGGAGGGATCGAACACCACCTCGAAGTTGGTCGCCATGTAAATCATGTCGAACTGCCGGACGCCCTCCGCGTCGATCAGCCCGAGCTTCTCCATTTCCAACGCGTCTTCCTCATCGGGAATCTGGCGGTAGAACATGCGCTGCAGCGCTCCATTGGGCACGGGAACCAGGTTCAGCTGGATGCCCACCGCTTCCAGGTTGGGCACCAGCCACTCCTGAAAACTCTCGGCCATCTCGTTGGTCTCCGGATAGATCATGGTCAGCGCCAGCTGGACGCCGTCCTTCTCCCGGATGCCATCCTCGTTCAGCTCCCATCCGTCCGCGTCCAGCAGGCGGCGGGCCTCATCCAGATCGAGGGTGTAGGCCGTCAGGGTATCCAGCGAAAGCTCCTCCCACGCGGCGAACTCCTCGTCATAGACCTGCCAGGCCTCGACGTCGTTCTCGTCCTCGGGCGGGGGCACGGGATAGCTAACGAAGCCCTGCACGACGCTGAGCATCCACTGGCCCAGGCCGTAATAGCCGTCCACCCGTATGCCATTGCCGCCGGTGTAGTCCATGGTCAGCTGATCCCGGTCCAGGGAGTATGCGATGGCCTGGCGCACCGCCTGGCTGCACACGGTATCCCGCTCGCAGCAGAAGCTGATGTAGCTCAGGCCGATGCGGGGATAGGTCGTCATGCCGTATCCGTTGCGGCTCACGTATTCCGTCTCCAGGATCTTCTCCTCGTCCTCCTCAACGGTGAGGTAGGAACTATTGATCATCAGCTCCAGGCACTGGCTGATGACGTCGGCGCGGGTCATTTTATTGAGCACGTCGAACACGCCGGTAGCCAGCTTTTCCACCGCGGTCTCGTTTTCCGCAAGCGTATAGGTGAGGCGGGGAATGGTGGCCGTCTCGCCCTTGGAATTGCCCTTATACCAGGGGTTGAGCTCGAATTCCGCGGTGACGCCGTCGAAGGACAGCAGCGTGTAGGGCCCGCTGCTCAGGGTGGGATGGCGCAGGTAACCGTTCTCCGGATCCAGCAGGGCCTCCCGCAGGTTCTCCACCGAGAACACGGGCGCGTCGGCGTCCTCCAGGGGCCGGGGCTGCTCCTCGGCGTTGGCCAGGTAGGCACCCAGGCCGTCGTCGCGCACCTCCACGCCCGGCAGCACCGCCGAGGCGCGATAGGGCGCGCAGTACAGCATGCCCATCTGATAGAAGTAGGGCAGGTATTCATGGTCGACGGTGATCATCAGCATGTCGTCGGAGAGCACGCGGACGCCAGAAAGCACGCCGTGGCTCCCGTCGCTAAAGACGCGCACGCCGTTTTCATAGTGCCAGTCCGTGATGAAGCCCTGGGCGTCCACATGCACCGGCCGGAGCCTGGCGGCGTCGTCCTCGGGCGCCAGGGTCAGCTCGTTCACGTCGTTTCGATAAAGGGTCAGGCCCTCGCTCTCGCCCATGACCTCAGCCGGGCCGGCGTACCGGGCCTCGCCCTCGGGGGAATCCTCCAGGCGCACTTCCAAAACCTGCTCCGCCAGCAGCCCGTCCCGGCGGACGAGCTGGGTGCGCTTGAGCTCCGCCGTGCGCAGGAGATATTCCTGACAGCCCAGCAGGTAGTCCCGGCAGTCGGCGTCGCCGTCCAGGTCGTTGATCCGCTGGTCGATGGAAAACAGCAGGGAGAAGGCGTAATCCCAGGCCGTAATGGGAGAGCCGTCCGAAAAATACAGGTCGTGATACAGCACCAGCAGATAGCTCCTGTCGCCCGCCTGATTTTCGGTGACCGCAACGCCGCTGCCCACGCTGGGATCCACCCGGTAGCTGCCGTCATCCCAATCAAACTCGATCAGGTTATAGCCATCCAGCAGGGCGCGGACGTCGATATCGGCGGTGTTGTTGTCCCACTGGCTGGTGAAGAAAAAGCCCTCCATCTGCGTGGGATTGGCCACGGTCAGGTGTTCCATGTCGCGCTCCACCTCAACGGTGACGCGCTCCACCTCCCGTTCGTCCTCCGTCTCCGCGGGCACGGATGGCTCTGCTGTCGCGCCGCCCGTCAGGGCAGAGAAACAGGCTGACAGCGCAAAAGCTGCCAGCAGCAGGGCAAGCCACTTTGCTTTTTTCATACCCGCGTTTCCTCTCTTTCAGAATCCGTCAAATCCGTTCCGCTTCGCCGCCCTGTTCCTTCCGGTCAGAGCGGCGAAGCCATGGGTTTATTCGTAGCAGTCGCCCACATTCAGTCTCGCGCCGTTGATGCCCAAAGGCGTCTTGTATTTCTCCAGGATCACAAGCCCGGGTTCGCCCGTGGGCGATGTGGGTTTATCGCCCTCAGGCGCCGTGGGATCAACAACGTCAGGCGGTGTCGGCGCGCCACCCGGATAGTAGAACACTGTGACCTCGACGTCGCTGGCCGGCATGATTCCGGCCACGACAGGCGTCATAACCGTGAGGCCGGGCACGTCGGGCGAAGGCACGGAGTACGGCTCGCCTTCCGGCAGCAGCTCGATATATTCCTCGGCCACGATCTCGCCGGTGATGATGTGCCTGTAGTAGATGGTCAGCTTGTACGGCCCGTTCTCCGGCTGCGGCGTCGGCGTCACAGACGGCGCGGGGGTCGAGGTGACGGATGGCACGGGAGGCGAGGTGACGGTCGGCTTGCCGGTCGAGGTGACAGTCGGCTTGCGGGTCGGCGTCACGGACGGCGCGGGGGGTGAGGTGACGGTGGGTTTGCGGGTCGGCGTTACCACTGGAGCGGACGCCTCGATGATCAGGTCGCCGGGGATGTACTCGATAATGTAGTTGCCCTGCTCCTCCAGGCCGGAAGGCACGATGACGCCCTTGAAGGTGCCGGGCGCATCCACCGTGTTGGTGTCGCGGAGGGTGTAGTTCACGGTGTCGCCCTCCAGCAGGCCCCTCTTCTCGCCGTCAGGCACGGCCTCTTCGACGGTGGCCGTCAGCTTGGGATCGGGCTCTCCCTGCTTCCTGCGGATGTCGTGCGCCTTAATGGTCACGGGCCTCGGCCGCACGCGCAGGATGACGCTCGTCTGGTCGGTGCCGTGGGTCTCGCTGGTGGCGCGCACAAACACCTCGAAGGAACCGACGTCTTTGATGGTGGGTTCTTCGGTCGTCCAGGTCTCGCCGTCCAGGCTGTATTCGATGAGGGTGCCCTCTTCATAGGTGACGCTGACGGAGCCGAGGCCGTGGCTCTTGCCGTCGTAGATGTCGTCATAGCCCTCGGCCATGATCATCAGCAGGTTGCGCTTGACCATCTTGCCGAAAACCACGAGCCGCCCGTTCGTTGTGGCCGAGGCGCAGGTGGACAGGGCCACGATCTTCTCCGCGGTTTTGGCGGTCTCGGCGTCGTAGGCCACGACCTCCGATTTGCCCTCCGGATCCGGGTTCTCGTAAAGATTCTGCAGGAACGCGCGCACAGCCGCGGCGTTGCCATCTGCGCTCAGGGGAGAGGGGTAAACGGTGGGTTGGTAGGCATCCGTCATCAGCACGGCGAAGAGCGTCACGTCGTACACGGCGTCGCGCGCCACGATGAGGGCCTGATTGTTGTTTTCAAGGAAATCCGGATAATGCTCCCGGTCCCTGTATTTGTCCAGGTCGCCGAACATGGCGCTGTTGTCCATGTGGTGGCCGTAGATGATATTATAGCTGTCTTTAAAATACCCGTCGTTGCCGGCCGCCAGGTAGATGGAGCCGGTCATGCTGGCCTCCTTGTTCAGGTTGTGGGAGGCGTAGTAAAGATCGTTATCACTTTGCAGCACGGGATAGTCGATGTGCGTATTATAGACGGTCAGCCAGGCCCGATAATCCTCGTACTTCTTCCTGAGCGCCTCCAGCGTCGTGGAGTTCTGGGGGTTCTCCATATTCTGGATGATTTCGGGCTGTGCACCCAGCAGATTCCATACGTCCGAGGCGGACTTGGCCTTCTCCTGGGTGATGAGCGAATCGGAAATGGCGTAGAGGGAATACACCACCAGCACGCCCGCCAGCAGGCTCATGCTCAGGCTGACGATCTTGCTGCCCGCGCTCACCACGGCGTTCAGCACGTCTTCCACGAGGGACGTCTCGGGCGCGCTGTGCGCGGTCTTGCTCTGCAGCATGTCTTCATCCTTCCGCCATGCCATGTTCCGACTCCTCCTTTCCCCGCATTTTCGTCAAATCACAGGTTGTTTCTTCTCACGATGGTGATCACGGAGCCCAGTATCTCGTCTCTGGACACCGCCCCGAAAAAGCGGCTGTCCGCGCCGCCGTTGCGCTTGTCGGCCATCACGAAGCACTCGTCGTCCTTCAGCGTCAGGGGATACTCCGTGAACCCGATGTAGGACGTGGTGGGATAGAAGATGTTGCTCTCCACCTGCGCGTTGCCGTTCACGATCAGGCTGCCGCCCTCGGTGATCTCCACGATGTCGCCACCCGCGGCGACCACCCGGCAGACGAACAGCTGCATGCCGTCCGGCCGCACGATGCCCAGCCACTGGGCCGCGCTGCGGAGCGCCGCCTTCGTCTTGCCCCAGAGGGAAGTATCCTCCGCCGCGCTCCGGCTGATCTGCAGGGCGATATCGGGCACGTCGCCGTCCTGTCCGGCCGCGGCCTGCTGAATCTTCTCCGTGTTCTTCTGGAGCACAATCACGTCCTGCGCCCGCACGTCCCTGTCCAGCCGGTAGAACAGCACCAGGTCCCCGTTGTCGATGCGGGGCGACATATCGCCCGAGGGCATGATCGTGACGCCCAGGATCTGGAAAAACAACACGTAGATCACCGCGAGCCTGAGCAGTATCCCGATGAACTCACGCCGCCGCCGGGCGCGCCGGGCGCGCTTCTTCGCCGCCTTCTTCTCCGCCTCCGCGGCCTTCCGCTCGGCCTCCGAGGGCTCCGGGGGCTTCATTGCCTCCGACAGCGCCTCGGCCAGCGCCTTCACGTCCGCCTCCGTCAGCTTGCGGCCCGACACGCGCTGGGTCGTCAGCTCCTCGTAGATGCGGTCTATCTCTTTCTTCCTGTCTTCCATTTCTGCCAGATTTACCGCGCCGGCCGGCCGCGCGCGCCCCGCCGATCGGGGCGCGCCGCCGAAGGGCGCTCCTCTCACAAGTACATTTTAACTCATAGATTATAAACCCAAAGAAGGCTCCGTGCAAGGGGAATCGCCGCATTTAGTTTGTCTTTTCTAAACTCTTTACATATTTTTAAAGCAGTTGGACGGTCCCCGAATGGAGACCGTCCCATTTATGAAAGCGTTTATATCTTTATTTTTTGACATTCCTTCGCCGTTACCACCATCCGCCGCGGCCGCCCATGCCGGCCCCGCCCATCATCTGGTTCGGGATGTAATCCAGCTGCTGGCCGTTGACAATGATGACGCCGCCGTTGTACTGGGCGGTTCCGTCGTAGTCGAAGGAGCTGCTGCCGGTAACGTTGATCGTGCCGCCGTTCACGACGATGTTGCCGTTTGAGTCGATGGCGTCCGTGTCGCCCGCGCCCATGACGACGGTGATTTCCCCGCCGTTGATCTCAATGGTGGGCGTGTACGCGCCTGACTTTTTGCCGGCGTTGACGCCGTCGTCGCTGGCCTGGATGCTGACGGAGCCGCCGTTTAACTGGATGTAGGTGCCCTCGATGCCCTCGCCGGCCTTCACGGCGATCTCGCCGCCGTCGATCTGGACCACGGAAACGGCGTGGATGCCGTCGTCTCCCGCGGTGATCGTGAGGCTGCCGCCGCCGATATAGATGTAGCCGAGGGTATCGTCGCTGTCGTTTTCCGCGTGCAGGCCGTCCGTGCCCGCGGAGAGGATCAGTGTCCCGTCCGCGATCCGGATGGAATCGTTCGCCTCGACGGCCTTGGATGCGGCGGTGATCTGAATGACGCCGCCGGTGATCTTCAAATCGTCCTTGCACACGATCCCGTTATCTGAAGAAGAAATGGTCAGGGCGGCCGTTCCGTTCAGCGTCAGGTCACTCCGGGAGAAGATGACGCCGTCAGGCTTTGCGCTCCCGTCCGCGGCGAAGGAGCCGGACACGGAAAGCGCGCTGTCCCCGCTGACGGTGACAAACACCTTGCCGGCTTCCTTGACGTAGATCGCCGGCGCGTCTGAATTGGAAAGGATCAGCCCGTCCAGCACCAGCTGCACCTTGTCGTCCTCCCCCGCCTCCACATAGACCGTGACATCGGACGCCGCGCCCGTCAGTACGTACACGCCGCCGGAGGTGATGTGGATGTCCTGGCCGTCGGAAACCGTATAGGAAACGGCGTCCGTCAGGTCTGCGGTCTGCTCCATGTCGCGGCCCGTAAACAGCCGGTCGGCGTCGTAGACCGGCGAGCCCGCCGCCAGCGCGCCGGCGGACATCAGCGCCACCGCCGCCGCCAGGATAAGAGCCAGAGTCTTTGTCAATCGTTTCATTTCGGAATACCTCCTTTTTCAGCTGCGGGTGTCTCCCGCTTATGGACACATCATAACCCGCGAACCTTAAATGAACCTTTGCGGGGCAAAAAAACTTCCGCCTTTTTTTCTTTCCGGCTTTAAGCTTCAATTAAGGCCGGGGCGCTATACTGGCGTCAGAACTTCAGGAGGTGATCCTCATGACCGAACCGATCGCTGTGATGAAAAGATATGAACTCAAATACCTGCTGGACGGCCCGCAAACCGCCTTCCTGCTGGACCGGCTGAAGGGCCGCATGGAACTGGACGAATACGGGCGCACGTCCATCGCCTCTCTCTACTACGACACGCCCGATTACCGGCTGATCCGCGCCTCCATCGAAAAGCCTTCCTTTAAAGAGAAGATCCGCCTGCGCTCCTACGGGCTGGCCACGGACTGGTCCCCGGTCTTCCTGGAGCTGAAGCGCAAGGCCGAAGGCGTGGTCTACAAGCGGCGCGTGCAGACCACCGCGCCCCGGGCGGCCCGGTTTTTCGCGGGCGAGGACCTTGGCTGCGGCCAGATCAGCCGGGAGCTCAACTATTTCCGCGACTTCTACGGCGAACTCAGGCCCGCGTGCCTCATCATATACGACCGGGAAGCCTACTTCGAGCCGGACGGCGGCCTGCGCCTCACCATAGACTACAACCCGCGCTGCCGCGTGGACCGGCTCAGCCTGACCCATTCCATGGCCGGCATGCCGCTGCGGCCCGCCGGAAACACCATTCTGGAAATCAAGGTTCAGGACGCCATGCCCCTGTGGCTCACCCGCGTCCTCGACGAGGGCCGGATCCGCAAGGGCAGCTTCTCCAAATACGGCGAGGCCTACGCCCGCTACATCCTGAACGCGGCTCCCGCGGGAAGGCCCGCCCGGTTCGCCGCGTGACGGGCGATATGAATGATATGAGAGAAGAAAGGGGAAAATACCATGTTTGAATCCATTTATTCCGCGTCCGTCACCGCCGGACAGTTTTTCATAATGGCCCTCGTCTCGCTGCTGTCGGGCGTCGCCTTCTCGTGGCTCATGTCCTTCCGCGTGCGGGCCAACCGGCGCTTCTTCATCGTCAGTTCCCTCATGCCCTTCGTGGTGGGCGTTGTGCTGACCTTCGTCAACGGCAATATCGGCGCGGGCGTGGCCTTCGGCGGCGCGTTCGCCCTCACCCGCTTCCGCTCCGCGCCGGGCAGCGCGGACGAGATCGCCGCCATACTGATCGCCATGTGCGCGGGCGTGGCCTTCGGCATGGGCTACGTGGTCTGCGGCGCGCTGATACTGCTGCTGCTGGGCGGCGTTTTCCTGGCGCTGTCGGCGCTGCCCCTCTTCGATCACGCCGCCCTCGCCCAGGACAAGCTTTTGAAGGTCACCATTCCGGAATCCCTCGATTACACCGGCGTGTTTGACGACGCCTTCGCCCGCTACCTCAGCAGCGCGGAAAACGTGGGCGTCAAGACCGTCAACATGGGCTCCATGTTCCGGCTGTCCTTCAAGGTCCGCCTGAAGCGCCCAGAAGAGGAAAAGGCCTTCATCGACGAGCTGCGCGTCCGGAACGGCAACCTCGAAATCTCCCTCCTGCCCTACGCGGAGCCCCAGGCGCAGCTGTGAGCCTGCGGAAATCCTTGTGATCCATAGCGAAGGGGACCGTCCCGATCGGGACGGCCCCCTGCCGTATTTGCGAGCGTTTTCAGGAAAAGGCCCGACGCGTCTTACAGGTTGCCCGGGAACACGCCGCGGTAGTTGCCTTCCTGATAGGTCGCGCGGAACTCTTCGATCATCTGCGCGGCGCCGGACTGCAGGATCTCCTGGATGCCGGAATCGAACACCGTGTCGAACTGATCGGCGTCGCAGCTGACCACAGCCGCCAGGAACTCGCCCTGCTTGCTCTTGACGGTGGCGCCGTAGTCGGTTTCAGCCTGCACGCTGACGGTGAAGCTGACCTGGGTCCAGGCGTCGGTGAGGGCGTCCACATAGGAAGCCACCACGTCGTCCTCATAACCGGCGAAGGGCAGCGCCAGCGCGGCGGCGTTCTTCTCATCGTCGCCATAGCACAGGCCGTTAGAGATGAAGCAGATATCGCCGGCGTGCATCTTGTTCTCATCCGGCACGGCGTCGGCGCTCTTCACGCCATAGGGGATGCCGTTCTCGGTGAAGCCCTCGAAGTTGATGCCCTCGAGGCCGTTCTGCATGGCGAACATGTTCTCCGGGATAGCCATCCAGTCCATATACTGAACGGCGGCGACGGCCGTCTTCTCATCCGTGGTCAGGGGGATGATGATGCTCAGGCCGGCGGGCGCGTAGATGTCATGCAGGTACTTGCCCAGGCTCTCGTTGTAGAAGCAGTTCACGGTGACCCAGTGGCCGCCCTCAACGTTCTTCTCCAGCTCGATCTGGTAGTTCTTGTCGGTGCGCCAGGGCTGGTCGGGCTGCTGGGAGAAGAAGCCGTTGTAGCCCATGATGAGCGCGGTGTCGTTGGCCTTGTCGTTGTCGGTGAGGGCGAAGGTGTCCGGGATCAGGCCCTCATGATATAGGGTGTTCAGCCAGCGGAAGCCTTCCTTCGCGCCGGGCAGCATCTCGGGATTGCGGGCGTAGGCGAACCAGTCTTCCTCGGTCACCTGGCTGAAATCCACGAACGCGTCGGTGAAGCGGCGGACGTTATACAGCGGGTCGGGCGCGTAGATGCCGAAGGAGAAGGGCACGGTGGTTTCGCCGCCCAGATTGGCCTCCTTGGCCTGGCGCAGGTACTCGGTGAACTCCTCCACAGTGGTGGGCTTTTCCATGTTCAGGGCCTTCAGCCAGTCCTCGCGGATAAAGTTGCCCACGTTGGCGCGGCTGATGCGGCGGGCGGGGATGTACCACTGCTCCTTGACGCCGTCGCCGTCATGGTCGCTCTGGCCGTAGCCCAGCAGCTCGTCGCCCAGGAAGGCCTTGAGGTTTTCGCCGTACTCGTTCAGCAGGTCGTCCAGCTGCCAGATGCCCTCGTCGTCGATGGCCTGCTGCACGAGGCCGCCGTTGTAGGTGAGGCAGATGTCAGGGGCAGTACCGCCGGCCAGCGCGTTGGTCAGCAGGTCGCCTTCCGTCCAGCGGGCGAAAGAGACAAACTCCAGCTTGATGTGGTTGGGATCGCCGAAATGCTCCTGGGCATAGTGAAGCTGCCAGCAGTTCGTCACGTCCAAACCGGTGATTTCACGGTCGTAGGTCTCCACGCGCAGGGTGATCCAGTCCCCCTCGGCCACAACGGCCGGGGCCAGACCAATCAGCAGCGCCAGAGCCAACAGGATTGCCAGGGTCTTCTTCATGGTATACTCGCTCCTTTTCTTATATTTACCGCCCTGGGGCGGCAGAGCACTGATCATTGCAGCGGAGAAACGGCCTCAGCCCTTGACGGCGCCGATGGTGACGCCGGCGACGAAGTACCGCTGCACAAAGGGATAGACAACAAGGATGGGCAGCGTGGCGAAAATGATGGTGGCCGGCTCGATGGATTTGGAAATGCTGGTGGCCACCGTGCTGCTGCCGCCCTCCATCTGGGCGATGTCAACCGCCTGCGAGCCCTTGATGATGTGATACAGCTTCAGCTGCAGGGGCTGGTAGGCCTTGGTCTGGATGTAGTACAAAGCGTCCTGGAAGCTGTTCCATTTGCCCACGGCGTAGAACAGCGTCAGCGTGGCCAGCGAAGCCATGGAGAGGGGCAGGTAGACCCGCAGCAAAACTTGGAAGTCGTTCGCCCCGTCGATGATGGCGGCCTCCTCCAGCTCGCCGGGCAGCGCGGCGAAGAAGCTCTTCAGGATGATCATGTTGTAGGTCGAGAGCATGCCGGGCAGTATCAGCGACCAGGGCGTATCCAGCAGGCCAAGCTCCTTCAGGTTCAGGTAGATCGGGATGGTGCCGCCCGAAAAGTACATGGTGAACAGGGCCAGCACGTTGAAGAATTTCCGGCCGCGAAGCCGCTTCTTCGTCAGGGGATAAGCCATGAGGATGGTCATCGTCATGGAAAACGCCGTATAGACCACCGTGATGACCACAGTGAACAGGAGGGAGCGCATCATGCTGGGATCGGAGAAAATGGCCTTATAGGCCGTGGCTTCAAATTCCACCGGCCAGAAGGACACGTCGCCGCGCAGTATGGCGGACTTGGAGCTCAGGGACAGCGCCGCCACATTGACAAATGGCAGCACGCAGGTGAGGCTGATGATCAGGATGATCAGCGCCAGTATGATCTGCGGGACACTCCAAACCTTCTGGCGCCTGTTGGCAACTTGCGAAACGTTCATCCTCGCGCACCCCCTTACCAGATGCCTTCCTCACCAAGCCGCTTGGTGAAGAAGTTCGCGCAGGAGATCAGGATCAGACCGACGACGGACTGGAACAGGCCGATGGCCGTGGCGCGGGCGAACTGGGAATTGGTAATGCCCGCCCGGTAGACGAAGGTGGAAAGCACGTCGCAGTATTTCTGCACCATGGGGTTGCCCATGATGAAGGGCCGGTCGAAGGAAATGTTCATCATCTGGCCCACGTTGAGGATCAGGAGCACCACGATGGTGGAGCGGATGCCGGGCAGGGTCACGTGCCAGATCTGCTGCAGCTTGTTGGCGCCGTCGATCCGGGCCGCCTCGAACAGCTCCATGTTGATGCCGGTGATGGCGGACAGATACAGGATGGTGCCCCAGCCCATGTTCTGCCACACGCCCACCAGCGTGTAGGTGATCTGCCAGTGGATGCCGTCCGTCAGGAAGGGAATGGATTTGTCGATCCAGCCCCATTTGAGCAGCGTCGCGTTGATGATGCCGCTGGTGGGCGAGAAGATCTGCAGCACCATGCCGCCGATGATGATCCAGGAGAGGAAGTGCGGCAGGTACAGAAGGGTCTGCGACACCTTCTTGAAGCCGATGGACCTGAGCTCGTTGAGCATGATGGCCAGCACGATGGGAACCGGGAAGCCGGCGATGAGGCCCATGAAATTCAGCAGCAGGGTGTTTTTCAGGGCCACGGGGAAATCCGGCATGCTCATGACGAACCGGAAATTCTCCAGCCCGATGAACTTGCTGCCCCACATGCCCTTGAACATATTGTATTTCTGGAAGGCGATCATCAGGCCCAGCATGGGTTTATAGCAAAAGATCAGGTAATACATCACCGGCAGGATCAGCATGACGTACAGCCGCCAATCCCGCATGAACCATCCCTTTGTCGATTTGAGCCGGGCCTTCCGGTTTGCCTGTGCAGTCATAGCCGTTTTCCTTTCGCGTTTCTCGGGCCGGTTGAACCTGCAAATTTCCCTGAATATTATCTCACGTTTACATCGTTTTGTAAAGGAGCGATTCCCGGCGTTTATGCTCATTCCTTGCGCTGGCATCTGTCGCGCCTTGCGGAAAGGACGGGCGCCAACGCCGGAAAAATCAACACGCCCGCCCCGGGAATTTACCCCCGCCGCGCTTGACAGGCCCCCCGCGGACATTATATAATAGCTTCAATCTTTTATAATCGGGCAGTGACGGGAAGAGTACGCCGATTCCTCCGCCTTCCAGAGAGGGCCGCATGCGCTGTGAGCGGCCCGGCGGATCCGGCCGAACGACACCCCCGAGCCTCCGTCCCCGCCGGGCGGCGCGCCGCGCGCGATACAGCGCGAAGAGCATCAAGCAGGGTGGCACCACGAACGGCTTTTCGTCCCTACGTCGGACGAAGGGCCGTTATCTTTACCGCCCCACAGAAGGAGTGAATGACATATGCTGACCCAGGCCCCGAAGGGCACGCAGGACGTGCTGCCGCAGGACAGCTACCGCTGGCAGCGCGTCGAGGACGCCATGCGCCGCGTCGCCGCGCTGGCCGGATACCGCGAGATCCGCACGCCCATGTTCGAGCACACCGAGCTGTTCCAGCGCGGCGTGGGCGACACCACCGACGTGGTGCAGAAGGAAATGTACACCTTCAACGACAAGGGCAACCGCTCCATCACCTTAAAGCCCGAGGGCACCGCGGGCGCGGTGCGCGCCTTCATCGAGCACCACCTGTTCGCCGACCCGCTGCCGAGCAAGATGTTCTACGTCTCCTGCCCGGTATTCCGCTATGAGAAGCCCCAGAGCGGGCGCTTCAGGCAGTTCCACCAGCACGGCGTGGAGGTGTTCGGCGCGAAGGACGCCAGCGTGGACGCCGAGGTCATCGCCCTGGCCATGGACGTGCTCAGGGAATGCGGCATCGACGGGCTGCGCCTGTCGATCAACTCCATCGGCTGCCCGGCCTGCCGCGCGGCCTACCATGAAAAGCTCAGGGCCTACCTGGAGCCCAAGCTGCCTTCTCTGTGCGAAACCTGCCGGGAGCGCTTCCAGCGCAACCCCATGCGCATACTGGACTGCAAGGAGGACGCCGCCAAGCTGACCGACGCCCCCGCCATGCTGGACAACCTGTGCGACGACTGCCGCGGCCACTTTGAGGCGCTTAAGCGCTATCTGGACGCGCTGGGCATCGCCTACGAGATCGACCCGCGCATCGTGCGCGGCCTGGACTACTACACCAAGACCGTGTTCGAGATCATCACCGACACCGAAAACGGCCCGCTGACCGTGTGCGGCGGCGGCCGCTACGACGGGCTGGTGCAGGAGCTCGGCGGCCCGGAGACCTGCGGCATCGGCTGGGGCATGGGCGTGGAGCGCATGCTCATGGTGCAGGACGCCCGGGGCGTCGCGCCGGAACAGCCCGCGCTGTACGACGCCTTCGTGTGCACCCTGGGGGACGCGGCGCGCCTGGAGGGCGTGAAGCTGGTGCGCGAGCTGCGCCGGGCCGGCGTGAAGGCCGACCTGGACCACGCGGCCCGCTCCCTCAAGGCCCAGTTCAAATACGCCGGCAAGATGAACGCCCGCTATGTGGTGACCATCGCCGAAGACGAGCTGGCGCGAGGCGTCGTGAAGCTGCGGGACATGGCCGAAAGCGCCGAGCGGGAGATCCCCCGGGACGCGGCCGTGGCCGAATTGACGAAATAACATCACCATACAGATTTCATTTGGGAGGCATGATCCACTATGTTCCAATCCAGAACCCACACCTGCGGCGAGCTGCGGCTTAAAAACGCCGGCGAAAAGGCGACCATCGCCGGCTGGATGGAGAACGTGCGCGAGGTCGGCGCGACGCTGGCCTTCGTCATCGTGCGCGACTTCTACGGCACCACCCAAGTTGTCATCGAGAACAACGACGCGCTCATGGCCCTGGTGAAGGGCCTCAACTGCGAATCCACCATTTCCGTGACAGGCGTGGTGCGCGAGCGCTCCAGCAAGAACCCGAAGATCCCCACCGGCGAGATCGAGATCGTGCCGGAGAAGATCGAGGTGCTCGGCCGCTGCCTCTACAACGAGCTGCCCTTCGAGATCAACCGCTCCCGGGAGGCGGACGAAAACACCCGCCTGCGCTACCGCTATCTGGACCTGCGCAACCCCGAGGTGAAGAGCAGGATCGTGCTGCGCAGCCAGATCGTGGCGGAGCTTCGCCGCGCCATGACCGACCACGGCTTCCTGGAGATCACCACCCCCATCCTCACCAGCTCCTCCCCCGAGGGCGCGCGGGACTACCTCGTGCCTTCCCGGCTGCATCCGGGCAAGTTCTACGCCCTGCCCCAGGCCCCGCAGCAGTTCAAGCAGCTGCTCATGACCTCCGGCTTCGACCGCTACTTCCAGATCGCCCCCTGCTTCCGCGACGAGGACGCCCGCGCCGACCGCTCGCCCGGCGAGTTCTATCAGCTGGACATGGAAATGGCCTTCGCCTCTCAGGAGGACGTGTTCTCCGTGCTGGAGGACGTGCAGCCCCCCATCTTCGCCAAGTACGGACGGTATGACCGCGCCTCCTCCGCCCCCTTCCGCCGCATCGCCTACAACGAGGCCATGGACATATACGGCTCCGACAAGCCCGACCTGCGCATCAGCCTGACCGTGGACGACCTGACCGCCCTCTGCCAGGGCGCGGGCTTCGAGCCCTTCGAGGGCAACGTGGTCAAGGCCGTGGTCGCGCCCGGCTTCGACAAGCCCCGCAAGTTCATCGACGCCCTGTGCAAGGACGTGGAAACCGCCACGGCCAACAAGGCCTACTGGTTCAAGGTGAACGAGGACGGCTCCTTCGCCGGCGGCGTGTCGAAGTTCCTGGCTGAAAAGAACCAGGCCGTAACCGAGGCCCTCTCCCTCAAGCCCGGCTGCGCCGTGTTCCTGGCCGCGGGCAAAAAGACCGCCGCCCAGAAGACCGCCGGCGTCATCCGCAAGCTCCTGGGCGCCGCCGTGGACGCTTACATGGACCGGGACAAGTACGAATTCTGCTGGATCGTCGACTTCCCCATGTACGAGATCGGCGAGGAATCCGGCGAGCTGGAGTTCTGCCACAATCCCTTCTCCATGCCTCAGGGCGGCCTGGCGGCCCTCTCGGGCAAAGACCCGCTGGACATCTACGCCTGGCAGTACGACCTGGTGTGCAACGGCGTGGAGCTGTCCTCCGGCGCGGTGCGCAACCATGACCCGGAGATCATGATAAAGGCCTTCGAGCTGGTGGGCCTGGGCGAGGCCGACGTGAAGGCCAAGTTCCCCGCCATGTACAACGCCTTCTGCTACGGCGCGCCGCCCCACGCGGGCATCGCCCCCGGCGTCGACCGCATGGTCATGCTCATCGCCGGCGAGGAGTCGATCCGCGAGATCATCCCCTTCCCGATGAACAAGAACGCGCAGGATCTCATGATGGGCGCGCCCTCCGCCGTGGAGCCGAAGCAGCTGAGCGACGTGCACATCGCGATCGTGGAAAAGGAAAAGTGATATGGACAGAGTCGCCATCGTGACGGGCGGCACCAGCGGCATCGGGCTGGCGACGCTGCGCGCCCTCGAAAAGGCGGGCGTGAAGACCTACGCGCTGAGCCGCCACCCGGCTCCGGACATGAACCACCTGGTGTGCGACGTGTCGGACGAGGCCTCCGTGTGCCTGGCGGTGGGCGAAGTGGTGCGGCGGGAGAAGCGGATCGACATACTGGTCAACTGCGCGGGCTTCGGCATTTCCGGGGCGGTGGAATACACCGACCCGGCCGAGGCCCGGCGGCAGATCGACGTGAACCTGTTCGGCACGGACCGGGTGAACCGGGCGGTGCTGCCGGTGATGCGCGCCCAGAAGAAGGGCCGCATCGTGTGCGTGAGCTCGGTGGCCGCCGTGGCGCCGATCCCCTTCCAGGCGTGGTACTCGGCCAGCAAGGCGGGCGTCAACGCGCTGACCATGGCCATGGCGAACGAGGTGAGGCCCTTCGGCGTGAGCGTGTGCGCGGTCATGCCCGGCGACATCAAAACCGGCTTCACCGCCGCGCGGCAGAAATCCGACGCGGGCGACGCGGCCTACGGCGGGCGCATCGCCCGCTCGGTGGAAAAGATGGAGCGCGACGAACAGGGCGGCATGAGCGCGGATTTCGCGGGCGAAAAAATCGCCCGGATCGCGCTGGCGCGCCGGGTCCGCCCCTACTACGCCCTGGGCGCGGGCTACAAGGCCTGCTGCGTCCTCGTCAAGCTCTTGCCCGCCAGCGCGGCAAGGCGCGTCATCGGCCTCCTCTACGGCGGCTGACAGGAGGGATAACGGATGCAATACAGGCTCAATCCCAAAAACGGCGACAGGCTCTCCGCCCTCGGCTTCGGCTGCATGCGCTTCACCCGGCGCGGCGCGGCCATCGACCAGGAAAAGGCGAGCCGCGAGATGAAGCGCGCCCTCGACCTGGGCGTGAACTACTTCGACACGGCCTATGTCTATTCGGGCAGCGAGGCGTGCCTGGGCCAGTTCATAAAGGAATACGGCTGCCGCGACCAGATCCGCCTGGCGACCAAGCTGCCCCACTACCTCATACGCAGGCTCGACGACGCGGAGCGGATCTTCCGCGAAGAACTGAAGCGCCTGCAGACCGACCACGTGGACTACTACCTCATGCACATGCTCTCCGACAAAAAGACGTGGGACCGGCTGTGCGCCATGGGCATCCGGGAGTGGATCGCGGAAAAGAAGAAGAGCGGCGAGATCCGCAACATCGGCTTCTCCTTCCACGGCGGCGCGGTCGCGTTCCGGGAGCTGGTGGACGCCTACGACTGGGAGTTCTGCCAGATCCAGTTCAACTACATGGACGAACACGCCCAGGCCGGCGTGGAGGGCCTCATGTACGCCCACGAAAAGGGCCTGCCGGTGATCGTCATGGAGCCGCTGCGGGGCGGCCGGCTGGCAGGCGGGCTGAACGCCGCGGCGAAGGCCGCCTTCGCGCGTGTGAACGCGGACCGGGCTCCCGTGGACTGGGCGCTGCGCTGGATCTGGAACCACCCGGAGGTCACGGTGGTGCTCTCGGGCATGAACGACGTGAGCCAGGTGGAGGAAAACGCGCGCGTCGCCTCGGAAAGCCAACCCGGCGCGCTCACGGACGCGGATCTGGACGCCTACCGGGACGCGCTGGCGGCGCTGCTGGCCAGTGTGCGCGTGAACTGCACCGGCTGCAACTACTGCCAGCCCTGCCCCCGGGGCGTGAACATCCCCACCTGCTTCGCCAACTACAACGCCAGCTACACCGACGGCTACATCAACGCGCTGCGCGAGTATGTGATGTGCACCACGCTGCGCAAGGACCGGGCCAACGCCGGCCTGTGCGTGAAATGCGGCCAGTGCGAGAAGCGCTGCCCCCAGGGCATCGCCATCCGCGACGAGCTGGACAAGGTGAAGCGGCGCTTCGAGAGTCCCTTCTACCGCATCGGCTCCGCCGTGGCGCGCAAGATGATGAAGTACTGATTCGCGAAAATATAACACATTCCAGAGCTGGAACCCCGTTGACAAAGCGCCGGGCGGGCGGTATAATGTCCAATGTTCGCAAGCGCGACCGCCCTTAGCTCAGTTGGTAGAGCACCTGACTCTTAATCAGGGTGTCCAGGGTTCGAGTCCCTGAGGGCGGACCAAATGCCCGGAACCGTTGAGGTTTCGGGCGTTTTTTTGTCCCATTACATTTGATTGGGGGCATCAGATTATTCGGCGGATTTCGGGAGGGGAATTGTATGCCGCACATCCAGCATGTGGATGCAATCCCCCGGGAACCCCTGGACGCACTGCTCCCTTTTATCCTGTCCGGTCATAAGGCGCAGGTTGCCCCGTCAGGTCATTTTTTCCTGCTTGACCTTTTTATCGATCACATGGCGGGAAGCCAGTTCCCGGTGGATGTCCTCCAGCGAAATGCCAGCCTGTATCATCAGCACCATCACGTGATAGGCCAGGTCGGCGATCTCATAAATGGTCTCCTTCTTGTCCTCCGCCTTGGCGGCGATGATCACCTCGGTGCTCTCTTCGCCCACTTTCTTGAGGATTTTATCAAGGCCCTTTTCAAACAGATACGTCGTATAAGAGCCTTCCTTTTTTTCCGCCTTGCGGCCCTTGAGCAGGTCAAAAAGGCCCTCATAGGAGAATTCCTGTCGATTTTCACTCTGGAACACGGGATACTCGAAGCAGGACGTGGTGCCCAGGTGGCAGGCCGGGCCGTCCGGTTCCACCATGACCACCAGGGCGTCCCTGTCGCAGTCCGCCGTGATGGACACAATGTGCTGGTAGTTTCCGCTGGTCTCGCCCTTGAGCCACAGCTCTTGCCGGGAGCGGCTCCAGAAGCAGGTCAGTTCTTTCTCCATGGAGATCTTCAGGCTCTCCCTGTTCATGTATGCCAGGGTCAGCACGCGCTTCGTCACCGCGTCCACAACGATGGCCGGAATAAGGCCGTTTGTGTCGAATTTCAAATCCTCGATATTAATCATGTTGTCACCCTCTTTACGATTCTCGCCGGGATGCCGTGTTCAAGCATCGCCTGTTTCAGGTCGTCGATCCGCACCTCGCCAAAGTGGAAGATAGACGCCGCCAGACCCGCGTCCACGCCGGGCAGCGTCCTGAACAGCGTGATAAAATCGCCGATGCCGCCCGCGCCGCCGGAGGCGATCACCGGCACATTGACCGCTTCGCAGACCGCCCGCAGCATTTCGATGTCAAAGCCCTTCTTCACGCCGTCGGTGTCCATGGAATTCACCACCACCTCGCCCGCGCCTTCACAGACGCAGCGCCTGATCCAGGAAATGGCCTCCATGCCGGTGTTCTCCCGGCCGCCCTTGGCGTACACGGTGAACACGCCGTTTTCCCGCTTTACGTCCACTGAGAGCACCACGCACTGGTCGCCGTAGCGCCGGGCGGCCTGGCCGACCAAATCAGGGTTCCTGATTGCGCCGGAGTTGACGCTCACCTTGTCCGCGCCGCATTTGAGCACGCGATCGAAATCCTCCAGCGTGTTGATGCCGCCGCCCACTGTGAGGGGAATGAACACATTGCGGGCGGTCTCCGTGAGAATGTCGGAAAAAAGTCTGCGCCCCTCCGCCGAGGCGGTAATGTCGTAGAACACCAGCTCGTCCGCCCCATTCTGGCTGTAGTAGTTTGCCAGCTCGACCGGCGAGTTGACGTCCCGCAGTCCGGCGAAGTTGACGCCCTTCACCACCCGTCCGTCCCGCACGTCCATGCAGGGAATGATGCGCTTTGTAATCATCGGGCCACCTCGATCGCTTCTCTCAGGGACACAGCCCCGGTGTAGTACGCCTTTCCAATGATGGCCCCGTACAGGTTCATATTCCGCAGGGCGACCACGTCCTCCATCGCGCTCACGCCGCCGGAGGCTGTGATCCGCATGGAAAACGCCTCGCTCAGGCGGCGATAGAGTTCAAGGTTTGTTCCCTTCATGGCCCCGTCGCGGGATATGTCGGTACAGATCAGCGTCGTGACGCCCGTCTCCTGCATCCGGCGGCAGAAGTCGAAAGCGTCTTCCCGCGTGGTGTCCTTCCAGCCCCGGATAGCCACTTTGCCGCCGTTCAGATCGGCCCCGACGGCGATTTTCTCACCATAGCGCGCGACGGCGCTTTCCAGAAAGGCCGGATCCGTCGCCGCCGCCGTGCCCAGGATCACCCGGTCGACGCCAGCGTCCAGATAAGCGTTCACGGCGTCCATGCTCCGAATGCCGCCGCCCACCTCGCAGAAGAGACCCGTCTTCTCCCTGATCTCACAGATCAGCTTCAGATGCGGCGTTCCGCCCGATTCGGCGCCCTGCAAATCGACCAGATGCGCCTGCTTCGCGCCTTGGGCGGCGAAGTCCCGCGCCACGGCCAGCGGATCGGCGCTGTACACGGTCTTCTGAGCGTAATCGCCCTGATACAGCCGCACGGCCTGGCCCTGATACAAGTCAATCGCCGGAAAAATCAGCATAGGGTGCCCTCCTTCATCTCGCAGAATGCCTTCAGGATGCGAAGGCCCACTTCCCCGCTCTTTTCCGGGTGGAATTGGGTGCCCATCACATTGCCCCGGGCGACAGCCGCCGTGAGCGGATAGCCGTAATCGGCGGTGGCAATGACGTTTTCATCGCACTCAAAGCCGGCGAAGGAATGCACGAAGTACACGTAATCCCCCTCGTGTATGCCTGAAAACAGCGGATGCTTTTCGCCCCGGAAAGTCAGGGCATTCCAGCCCATGTGGGGAATCTTGTAATCCGGATTGATCACCCCGGCAATGGATTTGATTTCGCCGGGAATCAGGCCGAGGCCCTCATGAAGGCCGTATTCCTCGCTCCTGTCCAGCAGCAGCTGCATGCCCAGACAGATGCCCAGCAGCAGTTTGCCGCGGGCCGCCTCCTCCTTCACCACCCGGTCCAGCCCGGTGGCGCGCAGCTTTTCCGCCGCGTCGGCAAAGGCCCCCACGCCGGGAAGGACGATCCGCTCGGCGCTCCGGATGACTCCGGGATCGCCCGTCACGGCCGCCTCATGGCCGATGGCCGCGAAGGAACACTTCAGGGAGAACAGATTGCCCACCCCGTAATCAATGATCGCAATCATCACAGCACTCCCTTGGTTGAGGGGATCTCCCCCGCGAATTCCACGTCGACGGCCACGGCCTCCCGCAGGGAGCGCGCCATGGACTTGAAGGAGCCCTCCAGAATATGATGGGAATTTCGCCCGGCCAGCATCTGAAAGTGCAGCGCGCACTCGGCCTTGCGGCTGAAGCCAAACCAGAACTCCTCGCCCAGCTCCGTATCGAAATCGCCCACCTTCTCGGTCGGCATCTTCATCTGGTAGTTCAGAAAGCAGCGGCCCGAAAGATCTGCGGCCGTGAGGATCAGCGCCTCGTCCATGGGCAGTATGGTGTCGCCGTAGCGGTGAATGCCCTTCTTGTCGCCCAGCGCCTCGCTGAACGCCATGCCCAGCGCGATGCCGACGTCCTCCACGGTGTGGTGATAGTCCACCCGCGTATCGCCCGCGCACGTCACGTCCAGGTCGAACCGCCCGTGGGCGGCGAACAGTGTGAGCATGTGATCGAGGAAGCCGCAGCCAGTATCGACGCGGCTCTTTCCTCTGCCGTCCAGATTCAGAAACAGACGGATGTCCGTTTCGGCCGTCTTTCTCTCAATAGTCGCCTGTCTCATGCCTTTTCCCCCAGCAGCTCCGCCAGCGCCTCTGTGAGAGAGCGCATCTCTTCCTCGCTGCCCACGCTCACGCGGTTATAGTCTTTAAGCCTTGGCGTTTCAAAATGGCGGATCAGAATGCCCTTTTCATACAGGAACCGGTACAGTTCCATCCCGCCGACGCGGGGATGGCGGATGAAGAGGAAATTCGCCGCCGAATCAGTCATCTCAAAACCCAGCGTTTTCAGTTTTTCCGCCGTCTCCTCCCGCGTTTTCACGATGCCGCCGCAGCAGAAGCGGAAATATGCCTCGTCCAGAATAGCCCCCACGCCCGCCATCATGGTCATGCGGTTGACGCAGTAGGGGTTGGCCGAATAGCGCAGGGTGTTGAGGTCGCGGATCAGATTCCTGTTTCCCATGCCGAAGCCAAGCCGGCCGCCGGCCAGCGAGCGCGATTTCGAGAACGTGCGCGTGACCAGCAGGTTGTCGTATTTTTTGATAAGGCCGAGGCAGCTTTCCCCGCCGAAATCGACATACGCCTCGTCCACCACCACCACGTTGTCTGGGTTGGAGGCGATGATGCGCTCGACGTCCGAAAGCGGCAGGGCGATGCCGGTCGGCGCGTTCGGGTTGGCAAGAAAGATGGTCGCGCCAGCGCCGGTATAGTCCTCCGGCCGGATCGTGAAGTCCTCCCTGAGGGGGAATTCCTCGAAGGGCACGCCGTTGAGAGCGGCCAGCACCGGATAGAAGCCGTAAGTGACATCCGGAAACGCGGCGGGATGATCCGCGTCGCAGAAGGCCATCATGGCGAAGTTCAGGATGTCGTCCGATCCGTTTGTGAAGATGAGCTCCTCCGGCTCCACGCCGAAGTACTCCGCCGCCGTCTGAACAAGGACGGCGCATGCCGGATCGGAATACAGCTGCAGATCGCCCGCCTCCTGCCGCGCCAGCCGCTGCGCCAGCGGCGAGGGCGGGAAGGGCGATTCGTTGGTATTGAGCTTGATGTAGCGCCGGTCCCGAGGCTGTTCGCCTGGCGTGTATGGAATCAGCGAGGCGAATTTTTGACTGAAAAAACGGCTCATGCCTGCGTCTCCATTCTGATGACCGCGCTCTTCGCGTGGCCGGTCAGGCCTTCCTCGCGCGCGAAACGGGCCACTTTATCGGCCACACGGCTGAGCGCGTCGCGGGTGAAGTAGGTGTACTGGGTCTTTTTAACGAAATCGTCCACCGACAAAGGGCTGGAAAACCGCGCTGTGCCGCTGGTGGGCAGGATATGGTTCGGCCCGGCGAAGTAATCGCCCAGCGCCTCCGGGCAGTTGCGCCCCAGGAAGATGGAGCCCGCGTGCCGTATGGCGTCAAGATAGTCGAAGGGATTGTCGACACACAGCTCCAGGTGCTCCGGCGCGATTCCGTTCGCGATGTCGATCGCCTGCCGGATGTCGTCCGCAACGATGATCTTGCCGTTCACATCGATGGATTCGCGCGCGATGGCGCAGCGCTCCAGCAGCGGAATCTGCCGCTCCAGCTCACAGGAGACCCGCTCCGCCAGCGCCATGGAATCGGTGACCAGCACCGCGCTGGCCATTTTGTCATGCTCCGCCTGGGAGAGCATGTCCGCGGCCGCGTGGACGGGATTCGACTTGCCGTCGGCAATGATGAGGATTTCGCTCGGCCCGGCGATCATGTCGATGGCTACCTGACCGAACACCTGCTTCTTCGCCTCCGTCACGAAGGCGTTGCCGGGGCCGACGATCTTGTCCACCCGCGGCACGCTCTCGGTGCCGTAGGCCAGCGCCGCGATGGCCTGCGCGCCGCCCATTTTGAACACCCGGTCGATCCCCGCCACCGAGGCGGCCGCCAGGATGGCCGGGTTCACCTTGCCGTCCGCGCCAGGCGGCGTCGCCAAGACCACCTCGCGGCAGCCGGCGATTTTGGCCGGAATGGCGTTCATCAGCACGGAAGAGGGATACGCCGCCGTGCCGCCCGGCGCGTACAGGCCCGCCCGGTCGATGGGAATGACCTTCTGCCCCATCACCACGCCGCTCTGTTCGTTGATGATGAAGCCGGTGCGCTTCTGCTTCTCGTGAAACGCGCGGATGTTCGCCGCCGCCTCCCGCAGAATCTCCAGAAATGCCGGATCCATTGAGGCAACGGCCTCGTCGATCTCCTCCGTGGAAACAGCCAACGAGGCGAGGATCGCCCTGTCGAACCGCTCCGTATAGCGCAGAACCGCCTGATCGCCCTCCCGGCGCACCGCGTCGATGATGCCGGCGACGATTTCCTCGACATGGACCGCCGGCTCCGTCCGCGCAAAAATTTCCTCGTTTTTGACTTCACCCACCCGCATGATCCTGATCATTTCTCTTCCTCCACGATGCTGGAAAGGTCTTTGGTCAGCCGCTCGATCAGCGCCGATTTGAACTCGTAGCTCGCCCGATTGGCGATCAGGCGGGCGCTGATGGGCAGGATCTCGGCCTTCACTTCCAGATTGTTTTCCCTGAGTGTCCTGCCGGTCTCCACAATATCCACGATCACGTCCGACAGGCCAAGGATCGGAGCGATCTCGATGGAGCCGTTCAGGGAAATGATGTCGATGTCGCGGCCCATGGACTGGTAATAGCGCTGGGCGATACGGGCGAATTTGGTGGCCACCCGCAGGGGCTTGCCCGGATCGTCCTGAAACGCCTTCAACCCGGCCACCGCCATGCGGCACTTGCCGGTCTTCAGATCCAGCAACTCATGCACCGCCGGTTCACTCTCCAGGAGGATATCCTTTCCTGCCACGCCTATGTCGGCTGCGCCGCGCTCAACGTAGATGGCCACGTCTGACGGCTTCACCCAGAAATAGCGCACCTTTTTCTCCGGATTCTCGAAAACCAGCTTGCGGTTCTCCTCCAGGATGGCGGGGCATTCATAGCCGGCGCGGGCGAACATGCCGTAAACCTTGTCGCCAAGCCGCCCCTTGGGCAGCGCCACATTCAGAAAGCCGTCGGCGTCCGTTCCGCCGTTCTCCGGCAGCCTTTCCAGATAGCCTGTGTACACGGCGAACCCGATCGCGCCGGAGCGCCGGTGCAGCCGCTTCATCAGCCGGTCGTACTGCCCGCCGGAGAGCACAGGGGCGGGCATGCCCTGAACGTAGCCCTTGAACACGATGCCGTTGTAATAGTTGACGTCGTCGACCACCGAGAAATCCAGGTGAATTCGTCCTTCGTGATCGCTTCGCGCCAGCTCGGCGAGAATCTCGAGGAACGCCTCGCCCTCCCGCACGCAGCCGGCGCGATCCAGCAGGAGGGGCAGCCGGGGCAGCGCGTCCCGCACCAGCCCGCGGCAGGCGATCAGATCCAGCGCCCGCTCGCACTTTTCCTCCGGAACGCCGCAGGCTTCGCACAGCGCGCTGATTTCGTGCAGCTTCTTGCCTTCCGCCGCCAGCAGCGCCGTCTTCCTGTCTTCCTGGGGCAGTCCCAGTCCTTCGATGGCCTTTTCCAGAATGGACATGTTTGAGATCACCAGCGCGCTGTCCTTTTCCATGGTGCGCAGGCTTTGATCCGCCAGCGAGATGACCTCCAGCACCTCCCGCTTGCCCACCGGGCCGAAGCATTCCAGGCCAGTCTGCAGGATTTCGCGGAAGGAATTGGCGTCCCGATCCACGCGATACACGTTCTCATTGTAAAAGACGCGCTGGATGTCCATAGGCGTGTCCTGGCTGTTCTTGATGATGGACAGCGTCACGTCCGGCTTCAGCGCCATCAGCTTGCCGTTCGTGTCAGTAAAGGCGATCACGTGATCGGACACCAGGAAATCCTTGTTGTTAACGTACAGGTCGTATTCCTCGAATTTGCTCATCCGATAGGAGCGGTAACCGCACCCGCTGTAGAGCGTCTTGAGCCGCCACACCAGCTTTTCTCCATAGGTGAGCAGGCTGTCGTCAATAATCATTCTCCGTTCCTTTCCGCTTCCTCCAGCCGCCTGATGATGCGCTTATACCCGCCGCTGCCGTAGTAATAGTTCCGGCTCACCCGGCTGATGGTGGCCGTACTGACGCCCACGTCCCGCGAGATGGACTGATAGTTCTCGCCCCGGCTGAGCATGATGGCCGTGTCAAGCCGCATGGCCATGTTCTGCATTTCCTTAATGGTGCACAGGTCATCAAACAGCGCCTTGCACTCCTCCGGCGTCTCAATCATGGCGACGGCGCGCATCAGCCGCTCGATGGACGCGTTGGTATAGTCCGGCATCGCCCTTCCTCCATCACGCAATAATATGGTATCATTATACCGCGTTACTGTATTAAAGTCAACAGGCAACAGGGCGGGTGCATATTAAGTTTTTCTATTGGCGTCAGGCGTTCAAAGATGTTTCAGAGTTGTTTGCGGGATGCTGCATTCTGAATTACAACTTGTATCGAAGATGTCGTCGATCTGCCTGCTGGTTCATGCTATAATGTCGTTGCGAAAGGGTCCCAACTTTTGGAGGCACAACCTTTGAGAGAAAACAGGCAGTTTTTCGCTACTGGAAGGGGGGGTAGGCACAACCAAGACACAACTGGTAGTGTCAAGAGTAAAAAGAAAAAGGAACCGCCCCTCTCAGAGCAGTTCCTCAAAAGCCCTTGATTTACTTGAGTTTTATTACTTCCCGAAATACCTCTCCAGCAGACCCTTGAACGCCTTGCCGTGCCTGGCTTCACGGGGCTTATGCCGGATCAGTATCCGCGGCCACAGCTGCTGCATACTTTGCGGCCGTCTTGTATTTTAAAAAAATGTGATCCGCACGAGGGACAGCGCACCTTGCCAAAGCCAGCGCCTCCCGCAACCAGATCCAATTTTTCGTCTTTCAGTTCCTGCTTCTCATGTTTCTCTTCTACGGTTTTTTTCGTTCTCTTTTCCATGATCTTCCACTCCTAATGCCGTTGATGAGAGTATAGCAAAACAAGAGCTGACCTCTGCAAGATTACTTCCCGAAATACCTCTCCAGCAGCCCCTTGAACGCCTTGCCGTGCCGGGCTTCGTCGCGGGCCATTTGTGGGGCTACGCCCCACAGGGCATGCACGGTGTCGTGGAAATAATGAATCGCTGAGCACTACACTCATTGATATTATAGGCTTTTCAACGATTTCTGTCAATCACTGAATCAGAGCTTTAATCGTGGCGTTCAGTAAAGAGGAGTGCGCGAAGCTGGACGAATACTTCAAAGGGACGAATGCTGAAACCGCATACCTGCTGGGGAGATATTGCGGCTTGCGTATCAATGAAACATTTGGGTTAAAATGGGACCATGTCGAT
>JAFXQO010000013.1 GCA_017527065.1 Clostridia bacterium | reverse complement strand
CCACGCCGGTGCCGGAATTCTCGTTCAGGTTGCCAAACACCATGGGCATGACGTTGACGGCGGTGCCCCAGCGGTAGGGGATGTCGTGATCCATGCGGTAGACGTTGGCGCGGGGGTTATCCCAGCTGCGGAACACCGCGCGGATGGCCTCGTACAGCTGCGTCTTGGGATCAGAGGGGAAGTCCGCGCCCAGCTGCTTCTTGTATTCGGCCTTGAACTGCTGCGCCAGCTCCTTGAGGTCGGCGGCGGTCAGCTCGGTGTCAAAGGTGACGCCCTTCTTCTCCTTCATGGCGTCGATCAGCTGCTCAAAGTATTTCTTGCCCACTTCCATGACGACGTCGGAGAACATCTGGATGAAGCGGCGATAGCAGTCGTACACAAAGCGCTCGAACTTGGGATCGGGATTGCCCTTGATCATCGCGGCGACGACGTCGTCGTTCAGGCCAAGGTTAAGGATGGTATCCATCATGCCCGGCATGGACGCGCGCGCGCCGGAGCGCACGGACACCAGCAGGGGATTCTTCAGATCGCCGAACTTCTTGCCGTTGATCTGTTCCATGGTCTCGACATTTTTCATGATCTCGGCCATGATTTCATCGTTGATCCTGCGGCCGTCCTCGTAATACTGGGTGCAGGCTTCGGTGGTGATGGTGAAGCCCTGAGGGACCGGCAGGCCGATGTTGGTCATCTCGGCCAGGTTCGCGCCCTTGCCGCCAAGGAGATTGCGCATGCCGGCGTTGCCTTCAGTAAAGAGATACACGTACTTGTGAGACATGATATTCCTCCTGATCATGTTGATGAGACGCTTGTCTTGAACGTATCTTATAGTATAACCTCTCAGGCGGCATGCGGCAAGCCAGCGTATGTTAAATTTCTCAGAAAATGGCATTTTGATCCCTGTCCCGCATAAGGCTTTCGTTAAATACTGCAAAAACCGACCAAACAGGTGTCAAACGCCGGAAGAACGTGATATAATATACTCTGATTATATCCCTGATTGATCGGGCCGCAGAGAGCGGCTTGATATAGATTGACTTCACGATTCGCTTTATAAGGAGGCATATTGTGTCAAAAAAGAAAACAGACTCAAAGCTGCGCATCATTCCGTTGGGCGGCTTGGGAGAGATTGGCAAAAACATGACCGTTTTTGAATACGGAGACGATATCATCGTCGTGGACATCGGCTCCATATTCCCCCGCGAGGACATGCCCGGCGTCGACCTCGTCATCCCGGACACGGCCTATCTCGAAAAGAATTTCGACAAGCTGCGCGGCTACGTCATCACCCACGGCCACGAGGATCACATCGGCGCCTCGCCCTACATCCTCAAGAAGCTGCCCGCCCCGGTCTACGGCACCCGCCTGACGCTGGCGCTGGTGGATCACAAGCTCAAGGAGCACCGCGTGAACGGCATCGAACTGCACGTGACCATGCCCGGCGAAACGGTTGAAATCGGCGCGTTCAAGGTCGAATTCATCCACGTCAACCACTCCATCACCGGCGCGGTGGCGCTGGCCATCCACACGCCCGCCGGCATCATCGTCCATACGGGCGACTTCAAAGTCGACTACACCCCCATCGACGACCACACCACCGACCTGGGCCGGCTGGCGCAGCTGGGCTGCGAGGGCGTCCTGGCGCTGTTGTGCGATTCGACCAACATCGAGCGCCCCGGCTACACCATGTCCGAGCGGAAGGTCGGCGAGACCTTCAACACCTATTTCCAGAAGGCGGAGGGCCGCATCATCGTGGCCATGTTCGCCAGCAACATCCACCGCATCCAGCAGGTGGTCGACGCGGCCGTGCGCTACAACCGGCGGGTGTGCCTGGTGGGGCGCAGCATGGTGAACGTATCGAAGGTGGCGGTGCAGCTGGGCGAGCTGGTCATCCCGGAGGGGCGCCTGCTCTCCATCGACGACATCGACCGCTGCGACGACGACGAGCTGGTCATCATCACCACCGGCAGCCAGGGCGAGCCCATGAGCGGCCTGGCCCGCATGGCCTTCGCGGAGCACAAAAAGCTCGAAATCAAGGCCAGCGACATGGTCATCATTTCGGCGACGCCCATCCCTGGCAACGAAAAATCCGTCTCCCGCGTCATCAATCAGCTGGTCAGGACGGGCGCGGAGGTCGTTTACGAGGCGCTGGCGGAGGTTCACGTGTCCGGACACGCCTGCCAGGAGGAGATCAAGCTCATTCACACCCTCGTTCATCCGAAGTACTTCATTCCGGTGCACGGCGAATACCGCCACCTCTACCAGCACGCGGAAATCGCCAAGATGCTGGGCATGAATGAGGAAAACGTGCTCATCGCCAACGTGGGCGACAAGATCGAGCTCTCCCCTTCCAGCATGGAAGTGACCGACAGCGTGCCCAGCGGCGAGGTGCTGATCGACGGCCTCGGCGTGGGCGACGTGGGCAACGTGGTGCTGCGCGACCGCAAGCACCTCTCCCAGGACGGCCTGCTGATCATCGTGCTGGCCGTCGACAGGGAATCCGGCCAGGTCATTTCCGGGCCGGACATTATCAGCCGCGGCTTCGTCTATGTGCGGGAGTCGGACGACCTGGTCGAAGGCGCGAAGGTCGCCGTCCGGCAGGTGCTCAGCGAGTATTCCACCATCGACAGCGGCGAATGGAACGCCGTCAAATCGGCCATCCGCGACGCCGTTCAGCGCTACGTATACGCCACGCTCAAGCGCAGCCCCATGATCCTTTCGATCATCATGGACATCTGACGCCGCGCGGCCGGCCGGCAACAAATCAGCCGGCCGGTCCGTCATAACCATACTGCCATTCTGACACTGGGGGTCTTTTCATGAACGTATACGATCAGGCGCACGCGCTGGCCCGCTCGCTGAAGGAGAGCGACGAATACATCCAGTACATGCAGCTCAAGGAAAAAGCCTACGCCGACACCACCAACCGCGCGCTGCTCGACGAATACAAGCGCCTGCAGTACCAGATGCAGCTCAGCGTGGCCGCCGGCCGGCGCATGGAAGAGGACGACCTTCAGCGCATGCAGAAGATCGCGGCCCTGCTCCAGTTCAATCAGGACGCCAGCGCCTTTCTCCTGGCCGAATTCCGCTTCCAGAAAATGCTGGCGGACATCTACAAGATCCTCGCCGACGTAGCCGGCATCGATCTTGACATGCTTTCCGGACAATAACGCACGCGCGGAGGCTTTCATGGCAACAAAAAAGAGACGCGTCATCTCGCGGAAGTTTTATAACCAAAAAACGCTGCACAAGGAGCGGGAGTACGGCTTCTACTGGTATTCCTGGCTGTGGAAGATCATCCGCCCCCTGCTGATTTTCGGGATCAGCGCCATCATCACGCTGGGCCTGTTCGTCAACGCGTGGTACGCCGTATACGATCATTTCCTCAAGCCCATGAATCCCGACGATCCGGCCACGGTGCCCTTTGTCATCAATCGCGGCGACTACGTCAATACCATCGCCAATCACCTGGCCGACCAGGGTCTGCTCCGCAACAAAGGCATCTTCAAATACATGGTCATGTTCCGCGGCGTGACGAACGACATACAGTACGGCACATATCAGATTTCGCCCAGCATGTCGGTCTCGGAAATCATCGACATCATCTCCTCCGGCACATCCAGCGTCGAAAGGACCATCACCATCATCCCCGGCTGGACGGTCGACGACATCGCGAATTACTTCGTCTCCATCGGCGCGCTCACGGGCACCGACGAGTTCTATCGCCTGTGCAACAGCGTCGAATACTTCCGCGCGAATTCCCACCAGGTGGCGCAGGCCGTCGCCAGCGGCACCACCGAACGGCGCAAGTACCTGCTGGAGGGCTACCTGGCGCCCGATACCTACCGCGTCTTCGCCAATGCCTCTGAGGAATCGTTGCTGCGCACGCTGCTCGGCCAGATGGAACTGGTCATGGACGACCTCTACGCCTCCATCGAGGCCAGCGCGGAGGTCGAGGAAGGCGTCTTCGTCTCCACGCTCACACAGGACGAAACCATCATACTGGCCTCCATGATCGAGAAGGAGGCCGCCAGCGCCGAGGACATGGCGAAGGTCTCCGCCGTGTTCCACAACCGCCTGGCCGCGAACATGCGACTCGAGTCGGACCCCACCGTGAAATACATCTCGGGCTCCACCAACTTCATCCTCTCAAATGACGAGCTGAACCAGTCGAGCCCCTACAACACCTACATCATCAGCGGCCTGCCCATCGGCCCCATCTGCAATCCCTCCCCCGCCGCGCTGAAGGCCGCGCTGCATCCGAACCAGCGGTTCATCGACGAGGGCTATCTCTACTTCTGCTCGACGGACCCGCGCTCGGGAGAACTGCATTTCAGCCGGACGCTGGAGGAACACGAGGCCGCCGTCGCGACCTATCGGCCCCTCTGGGAAGCCTACGATGAGGAACAGCGCGCGGCCCGCGAAGCCGCCGGGACGACGCCATGATGAAGATACCTGAGCTGCTGGCCCCGGCCGGCGGAGAAAACCAGCTTCGGGCCGCCGTGCGCTTCGGCGCGGACGCGGTGTACCTGGGGCTCACCCAGTTCGGCATGCGCGCCCACGCGGGCAACTTCGACCGGGACGGACTTAAGCGCGCCGTTCGGTGGTGCCGCGAGCGCGGCGTGCGCGTGCACCTGACGCTCAACATCTTCGCCTACGACGAGGACATAGAGCCCATGACGGACGCGGCCCGCTTCGCGCTGAACGCGGGCGTCGACGCGTTCATCATGGCCGATCCGGGGGCTATCGCGGCCGTCCGCGCCGCCCTGCCCCGGGCCGTCATCCACCTGAGCACGCAGATGAGCACCATGAACGCCGCCGCGGCCCGCTTCTGGCACGAGGCCGGCGTGAAGCGCGTCGTACTCTCCCGGGAGCTGTCGCTGGAGCGCATCCGCGCCATGCGCGCGCAGCTGCCCGCCTCCTGCGAGATGGAGGCGTTCGTCCACGGCGCGGTGTGCATGTCCTATTCCGGGCGCTGCTCTCTCAGCAAATACCTGACCGGCCGCGACGCCAACCGGGGCGACTGCGCCCAGGCCTGCCGGTGGACCTACCGCCTGGAGGAGGAAAAGCGCCCCGGCGAATACTATCCCGTCGAACAGACGGAGCGGGGCGTCCAGATTTTCAGCGCGGGCGACATGAACATGCTCCCCCACCTGCCCGAATTATGCGGCGCGGGCCTGGATTCCATGAAAATCGAAGGGCGAATGAAAAACGAATACTATGTGTCCACCGTGGTCGGCGCTTACCGGCGCGGCCTCGACGCCGTGCGGGACGGCCGTTTCGACGACGCGCTGCGAAGCGAGCTGTCCCAGGAACTCATGAAGGTCAGCCATCGGCCCTACGACACAGGTTTTTACTTCGGCCCGCCCGAGCATCCCGGCGACCGCGACGGCTTCACGCAGAGCATGGAACTGGCCGGGCGCGTGCTGAGCTGGGAGAACGGCCGGGCGCTCGTCCAGGTAAAGAGCAAGCTCGTCGAGGGAGACGCGCTGGAGCTGCTGACGCCGTCCGGCTCTTTCCCCTTTGCGCTCGCCGGCCTGCGCCTGGAGGACGGCTCCCCCGCCGATGTCTGCGCACGGCCCAACGCCCTCGTGACAATGCCCGTCCCCCGCGCCTGCGAGGAAGGCGACCTCATTCGGGGGACATGCAGAAACCACAAAAAACCCGAATAGACTGATAGGGCGATCAACGGCGGTGCAGGCCGCGGGGAGGGTTGCCCTATGTTATTTCAACTGCTCGGGGAACTGGCGAACCTGTTCGAAGAAGCCTGGCTGCTCCTGTCGCATGTCGCGAACCGTTCCTCCTTTCCCCGCGCGCTGACGCCGGAGGAGGAGCGCGCCGTCGTGGCGCGCATGAAGGAGGGCGACGAATCGGCCCGCGGTGAGCTGATCGAGCACAATTTGCGGCTGGTGGCGCATATCGCGAAGAAATACGCTTCATCCGGCATAGACCAGGACGATCTGGTTTCTATCGGCTCCATCGGCCTCATCAAAGCCGTCCGCTCGTTCCGGCCCGACGGCGGCCGCCTGGCGACCTACGCCTCGCGCTGCATCGAAAACGAGATCCTCATGGCGCTGCGCAGCAACCGCAAGACAAGGAACGACGTGTCCCTCAGCCTGCCCGTCGGCGCGGACAAGGAGGGCAACGAGATCATGCTGGCCGATATTCTCGGAACGGATGAAGACGAGGTGCCGGACGCGGTGGCGCTGCGCATCGAATCGGGCCGGGCGATTCAGGCGCTGCGCGAGACTCTCGACGCGCGGGAGCGGACGGTGGTGCTGATGCGCTGCGGCCTGGCGGACGGGAAGCGGCATTCGCAGAGCGAAATCGCCCAGCTCTTGGGCATTTCCCGCAGCTACGTGAGCCGTATCGAAAAAAAGGCGCTGGAAAAAGTGCGCGACAAACTGAACGGAGGATACACATGATACGATTCGGCCCGGCCGGAAACTGCGACCGCTTTTACGCCGAGGGATACAAAGCGAGCGAGCAGGCGCCCGCCTGGATCGCGGCTCAGGGACTCGACGCCTACGAATACGCCGCCGGTCACGGCGTTACGATCCGCGAGGCGGCGGCCCGGAAAATCGGCGATGCGGCCAACGCCGCGGGCGTCGCCGTATCCATTCACGCGCCGTATTACATCAACTGCGGCAATCCGGAAAAGGCGGAGAGCAGCGTAAACTATCTTTTGCGTTCGGCGCAGGCTGTCTCTTGGATGGGCGGCAGCCGCGTGATCTTCCATCCCGGCTCGCCGGGCGACAGACCGCGCGGGGAAGCGCTGCGCGTCGCGCTGGATACCATCGCCGCGGCCCGCGCGAAGCTGGATGCGGAGGGCTTCCACGACGTCTTCCTCTGCCCGGAAACCATGGGGCGGCCGTCGCAGCTGGGCACGCTGGACGAGGTGCTGCTCATCTGCCAATCGGTCGAGCGCACGCTGCCAACCGTCGACTTTGCCCACCTGCACGCCGCAGCCTGCGGCGGCATGCAGGGGCCCGCCGATTTCGAGGCGGTGATCCGCCGCATGCTGGACGCGCTCGACCCTGAACGCGCCCACCATTTTCACGCGCACTTCAGCCGTATCGCCTACACGGCCAAGGGCGAGAGATGCCATATGACCTTCGCCGACGCCGGCTACGGCCCGGAATTCAGTCATCTCGCGCCGGTGCTCGTCAGGTATGGCCTGGAGCCTACGATCATCTGCGAATCCCGCGGGACTCAGGCCGACGACGCCGGAACCATGAAGCGAATCTACCGGGAAGCCTGCGCTCAAGGCTCGCCAGATGGCAGAGCATGATAAAGGCCAGCGCCGCGCTGTGCCAAAGCCCACTTTCACCGCCGTTCAGCCAGAAATAATTCACGGGATAGGTTTCATATAGCGCCGCCGAATAGCCTGGGAATCCCAGGAGGGCGCGCTCCAATAGCCACAGGCCGAAGACGAATCCGGCGGCCCAGGCCCAGCTTCCCGTCCGCCTCGCCGCGTCGCAGCAGACCGCGCCGCAGAGCAGCAGGTTCACCACGAGCGCCGCGTCGATTTTCGCGCTGTCCAGCAGAAGGAGCGAAAGCAGCGGCGAGGCGATAACTGCGGCGGCAGGCCATGGCATGCGGCTTTCCAGAAAGCGAAACACCAGCCCGACGCCCCAGCAGGCCGCCGCGGCGGCAAACACCGCCAGGGTGACCGGCAGTATGATCGCGTTGACGCTCCACGCCGGCCTCAGCAGCGAGCGGCCCAGCCGCACGTTGTCAAGCGCCAGCAGCGCGAGCCACAGCGCCAGCACGCTTCCCGCGCCCTTGGCCAGGCCGTCCAGGCATTGTCTGAACGCGGCCCGCCGCGTCGTTTCCCGAGGGATTTCCAACGCCTTCCAGCGGATCAGCCGGCGCGAGCACGCCAGCAGCAATCCCCCCTGGATCAGCGTCAGCGTGACGTTTGAAAAGCGGGCGAACTGCCGCACAAGCCACGGCGCGCGGGCGATATTCCGCTCCGTCACGCCCCATAGGCTCATCAGCGCGTTAAAACCGGTCCAATAAAGCCACTCGACCAGCGGCACGCAGGCGGCAAGCACAGCCGCGGCCGCCGCTATGGCGATAATAACGCGCGTCTTCCCGCCCTTGTTTTTCAATATCTTCTCAATCATAAACTCCCACCTTGAGAGACATTATAGCGCGCCAGTCCTGTTCCGTCAATCACGCGCCGGGCACGACAAAAGAGCGCCTTCCTTTATCGGAAAAGCGCTCCTCAAAAAGCGATATTACTTCGCGGCCTTCGCGGTTTCGCACAGCTTGGCGAACGCGGCGGCGTCGTTGATGGCGATGTCAGACAGCATCTTGCGGTCGATGACGACGCCGGCGACCTTCAGGCCGTTGATCAGCTTGGAATAGCTGATGCCGTTGATGCGGGCGGCGGCGTTGATACGCGCGATCCACAGACGGCGGAAATCCCTCTTCTTCAGCTTGCGGCCAATATACGCGTAGCGCAGGGAGTGGCGAACCTGCTCGCTGGCGGCGCGATACTGCTTGCTCTTCGCTCCGAAATAGCCCTTAGCCTGCTTAAAAACCTTGCGACGCTTCTTCAGCGCGTTGACAGCCCTCTTCACTCTTGCCATGGTGGTTTCGCCTCCTTACTTGTACGGAATGAGTTTCTTCATGGTCTTGGCTTCAGTCTTGAAAACGAACGCGGCCTTGCGCAGGTTGCGGGTGCGCTTGGTCGGCTTCTTGGTCAGGATATGGCTCTTATAAGCCTGGGCGCGCTTCACCTTGCCGTTCTTGGTGATCGACAGGCGCTTCGCGGCGCCGCGGTGCGTCTTTTGCTTGGGCATGGAAACATCCTCCTCTCGTAATGAGCGTATTTACTCCTTTGGCTTCGGCGCAAGGACCATGGTCATGTTGCGGCCCTCCATGATGGGCTTGCGCTCCATCACGGCGACGTCCTTGCATCGCTCTGCAAAGTCTTTCATAACGTCCAGACCAATTTCGGAATGCGCGATCTGACGGCCGCGGAAACGAATTGACACCTTGACCTTATTGCCATCCTTCAGGAACTTCTCGGCGGCCCTGAATTTCACGTCGATGTCGTGTTCCTCGATCGTCGCCGACAGCTGAACCTCCTTGATGACAATGACCTTCTGATTCTTGCGCATCTCGCGCTCGCGCTTGGACTGCTCGAAGCGATACTTGCCGTAGTCCATGATCTTGCACACCGGCGGCTTGGCCTGCGGCGCGATCTTCACCAGATCGAGCTGCTTCTCCTCCGCCAGCGCCAGCGCGGCTGAGGTGGCCATGATGCCCAACTGTTCGCCGTCCTGACCGATCACGCGCACTTCGCGGTCGCGAATCTCTTCATTAATCATAAGATCGTTGGTGTTAATCTTCAATCCCTCCTTGAATATGTCTGGATGGAAAAAGAGAGCGGGCAGATCGCCGCTCTCCAGACTGCAAACAAACGCCGCTCCTTTCGGAGCCTGCGATATTTGACAACCACGGCTGGCCTGAGCCGCCGGGTGAGAAGCGGTTACTTCTGCTTGACTTGAGTTATTATAGCCGATCCCGCCGCCCCTGTCAATGCCTGCGCCGCATTTTAACACATTTCTTTCATGGCGGAATCCGTTTTGACATTCTCCCATCCATGTGGTAGAATAGCGCCATCAAACAGACAGGAGGCGAAACGGACATGGAGTTCTGGGACGCCTACGACGATCAGAGACGCCTCATTCCGAACGCGCGCCTGGTGCGCGGCGAGCCGATCCCGAAGGGCATGAACCACCTCGTGATCCACGCCTGGTTCATCAATCCCGAAGGCAAGCTGCTCATCCAGCGGCGCGCCTTCGACCGGCCCCTCGCGCCGGGGCTTTGGTTCTGCACCGGCGGCTCCGCGCTGCAGGGCGAGGACACCCGTGCCGCCTGCGTCCGCGAGACACAGGAGGAAATGGGCTTCACGCCGGACATGAGCCGGGCGGTCATGCCCGTGTCCCTCAAGGGCCGGGATTACTTCACCGACGTGTTCATGATCCCGACCGACATTCCCCTCTCGGCCCTGCGCCTGCAGACGGCCGAGGTGGCCGACGCGAAATGGGCCACCCTCGAAGAGATCGACCATCTGCTAAAAGAGGGCAAATTCTGGCATGTGCGCTATCACGACATGCTCATTCAGTTCGTGCATGAGCAATACGGTTTATGACGGCGTTTCCAGGCTCCATTGCCCGCTCCGGCGGCTCGCGCGCACGACGCCGCGCACCGTGCCGAAGCTGAGGTCGATGTCGCCCAGTTCGTCCGGGGCGTGCGGCGTCTGGATAAGGCCGTCGAAGCCGGGCCTCGCGGGCCGGATGCCGGCCACGTCCTCGATGAGCGATATGACCGGGGCGCTCGCCCAGGGATGGCACAGGCTGGTATTCCGCTTCTGATCCTTCCCCCAGGCCTCCCAGCAGCTGGTCGCGCCTTCGTGCAGCATGTTGCCCCAGGAGTGTTCGTCCTCGGAGAGCAGCAGCGCGTTCATGAGGGCGTATTCGCCGCTGCGCGCCAGCGCCTTGAGCGCGAAGCAGGCCATATACACCCCGCAGCACAGCCCGCGCTCGCGGATCAGTTCGATCGCCGGGGCCACGTCCTCCGGCGCGGTAATACCGTAATACAGCGGCAGCACGACGCTGTGGAACGCCGCGTGTTCGCTGCCAACGGCGTCCCGGAAGAGGCCGTCTTCCCGTCGGAAGGCGGCGATGAAGGCCCGCTTCACCGCCTCCGCACCGCCGCGCCGCGGCAAGCCCAGCAGGGCGCGCATCCGGTCGGCGTCCTTCTTGAGGCCATAGTAGAACGCGTTGATCACGTTGTGAACTCCCGGCCCGATGGGCTGCGACAGCTCGAAATCGTAGCCGTCGCGCAGATTGGCCGGCCAGTCGACCAGGTTCCATTTTTCCGTCACGTTTTCTATGAGGCCGCTCTCCGTCCTGAAGCGGTCGAAGTAATCCTCCAGTCCGTCCACCACCGGCATCAGCGCGCGCACCGTGTCCATGTCGCCCGTCAATTCGTAATAGGTCAGTATCTGCTCCGGATACTGGCAGGAGTAATCCGCGATCTCCTGCATCTCGTTGCCCGGCGCGACCGCCATCAGCCCGGGGCAGACCCGCGCGCTGGCCGCGAAATCGAACAGCATTTTCTTATACATCCGCGGATCGCCGGTCAGCAGCAGGTGGGCGTGGGCCGTGATGGTGCCGTCGCCCAGGTATTGCCCTTTCTCGCGGCTGGGGCAGTCGAGAAACGCCTCCTGCGCGCCCAGCATGACGCCGCGCCGGTAGATGTCGAAGACGCCGTTCAGCAGCGGCGAGGCGCATCGGAAGCGTCCCCTGTCCTCCGGCATGGGATAATGCCGCGCGGTCACGCCGACGCTCTCCGGCTCCACGACACCCTCGAGGTCGACGATCTCGATGTAGCGGAAGGCCATGTAGTCGAAGAAGTCCGTCTCGTCGCGGTCGCGGCCGGAAAGGCGCCACCACAGCCTGTAGTCGCAGTTGCAGCGCATGTTCCAGCGCACTGTCCCGTCTCCGTTCAGCTCCTCCCCCATGCGCAGTTCGATCACGCCGCCGCCCGCGGCCTTCGCGGCGCAGTGCACCGTGCCGACGGTCTCCGCCCCCATGTCGATGAACCACACGTCCCCGCGCCGCTCTATCATCGCGGGCTTCTGCTCGTAAAGGCATACGGGCGGCGTGATCTGATCGACCAGGACATGGTCGTCTGATGGATTCTCGCAGGCGTCCAGCCAGGCGCTGTCGTCAAACGGGACGGTCTTCCAGCCCTCGGGAATGGCTGCGCCGTCCACCTCCTCAATGAACTGCGTCTGATAGCCCATCAGGCCCTTCTCACCCCATGCCCTGGGAAAAAAGACCCTGCAGGCGCGGTCGCTCTCGAACACGAGGCCGCCGTCCTCCCGCGCGAGCCGCATCCACAGGCCCTGCCGGTTGTCGCCGCTCTGCCAGGCGCGGGTAATCGCGCCCATGTAGAACACGTGGACCGCCAGCGCGTTTTTGCCCGGCTTCACGCGGTCCGTCAGGTCGTAGTGATTGACGGGATAGCGGTCGGCGTAGGCCTGCGCCGGCCCGACGCCGATCAGTTCGCCGTTGAGATACAGCTTGTAATAATCGTCCGCCGTGATGGAGAGCGTCATCTTTTCCCCCGCCTTCGCCTCGAAGGCGCGGCGGACCAGCATGTGCCGGTTCCTGAGGGCGGGGTCGGGCTCGATCTTCGCCGCCTGGTCCATCTGCTTGTGAAGCGTTTCAATCGGCTTGAGTTTCGCAAAATCGGGATCACATATCCACATGGCGTTCAACCTCCCAATTCTCCCACAGCCACCGGACGGATTCTTTCAACGCCGCTATGGTTTTTGTTTCCAGGACGCACCTGGCGTTTCTTTCTTCAGCCAGTTTCAGACGCTCGGCCAAATGTATCTCGCCATCGCCCAGGGCGAGGTGGTTCCGGGGCGGCGTCTCCGTCCCATCGTGAATGTGGAAATGCGTCAGCCGCTCCCGATGCGCCAGGATAAACGGAACATCCGCTTCACGGATCGCCTTTGAATGTCCGATGTCCCATGTCATACTACAATCCAATCAGAGCTGGACAAAAGAGAGGGGATGAAGTATAATAAAACAGGGTGAAGGAAATGAAGCGACAGCAGATAAGCGCGGGAGAGCTGGAAGAAATCAAGGCGTCTCGGAAAGCGAATCAAAACAAAAAGATAGACAAACGATTGCAAGTACTGGAGATGCATGCGGAAGGGAAGACCCAGAACGAAATGCGGGCAGTGACGGAGTTCAGCAGATCGTATATCAATAGCATAATTAAGAAGTAT
>JAFXQO010000012.1 GCA_017527065.1 Clostridia bacterium | reverse complement strand
CGCCGCGTGTCGGGCAGGGCGGGCTCGGCGGTGAAGGCCGCGTGGGCGCGCTCCAGCAGCGCGGCCAGGGTCAGCCGCTCCCGGGGCAGCGCGCCGAGCCCGGTTATGGGCTGGGGAAAATCGCGCCAGGGCCGCGGGAGGCGCGTCATGATATCGGGTCGCATGGGACAGACTTCCTTTCGGACGGCGTTTTTCCTCAGCATATCCCGGGCGGCGCGCGCTCATACCCGGCGCAAAAAAGCCCGGCGCCGGTCAGCGGCGTCGGGCGGGAAAGCGAAGGCTATTTTCTGATTCATCACGGAAAGTTGTGGGAAGCCGGCTCCCTTCGTCTCGGCTGCGCCGAGCCACCTCCCTCAGGGAGGGAGGCGATGGCTTTCCTCTTCGCTGCCGTGAGGCTCCCTCCTTGAGGGAGCTGGCACGCGAAGCGTGACTGAGGGAGTTGTGATCCCGCAGGAAAACGTGAAGAACCTATTTTTTCCTTTTGCGGGGTTTATCAGGCGGCGTGGGTTTGTCGGTCGATTCGGGCATATCGGGTGGCGCGGGCTCGGCGGATGGCGCAGGCTCGGCGGGCTTGTCGTGGCGAGGCCGCTCGGTCGGGTTGAGCATGCGCAGCGCGAGGGTTTCCGGCTCGATCTCCTCGATCTGGGCGTAGGTTTGGGTATCGGTGGGCAGGCCCTTTCTGCGCAGGCGGCCCTCGGCGGTCTTTTTGATGAAGGAATAGATCACGCCGTAGGTGGGCACGCAGAGGATCATGCCGTTGATGCCGAACAGGCCGCCGCCGATGAGGATGGAGAGCAGCACGCCCAGCGAGGAGACGCCGGTGGTGTTGCCCAGTATCTTCGGGCCGATGACGTTGCCGTCCAGCTGCTGCAGGATGATGATGAAGATGACGAAGATGAGGCACTTGAACGGATCGAGCATCAGCACCAGGAAGGCCGAGGGCACCGCGCCGATGATCGGGCCGAAATAGGGAATGATGTTCGTCACGCCCACCACGATGCTGATCAGCAGCGCGTAGGGGATGCCCAGGATCATGGTGCCCAGGAAGCACAGCACGCCGATGATCATCGAATCCAGCAGCTTGCCCACCAGGAAGCCCTTGAACACGCGCAGCGTGTAGCGCGCCTCCTGCATGACGGCGTTGGCCTGGGCGGGCTTGGCCACGGTGAAGAGCAGCTTTTTCGCCTGGCCGAGGATGCGCTGCTTGCTGAACAGCAGGTAGATCGACACGATCAGGCCGATGAGGAAGTTGTAGACGTAGGCGCCGGCCTCCATCAGGCCGCTGGTGACCACGCCGGTCACGCGGGTGAGCGTGGAGAGCAGGTCGTTTTTCAGGAAGCCCGCCACCGTCTGCTCGACGGCCTCGAACTGCTCCTCCACGTTATCCAGGTAGGGCTGGAGCATCGGGTAGTCTTCCACCATCCTGTGGGCCCACTTGCTCAGGTTGTCGGCGTAGCGGTTGAAGTTGGAGACCAGGGTGCGCAGGCTGTCGATCACCTGAGGCACGATGGACTGGACCAGGAAGGTGATCACCGCGATGAGCACGATCTCGCTCAGCACCACGCCGATGCCCCGGTAGATCTTCTGCCGCCGCGCGGTCAGGGGCTTGCCGCCCCGGCGGGGGATGCGCGCCAGCAGGCGCGTGATGGTCATCACCAGCGAGTCCAGGATGAAGGCGACGATCATGCCGTAGGAGATGGGCGCGAGGATGCCGCTCAGCGTCCTGAAGGAGGACACGATGCCGCTCCAGCGCAGGATCAGGAAATAAAACGAGATGCCCGCGACAATGATGAGCGTGACCGTGACGCCCCAGTTGAAGTATGTGCGGTATTTTTCCTTAATCATGCTGATCCCCCGGTTCCGGCCATGGCTTTTCTTATTCGTAACATATTATAGCGCCTCGCCGGCCGGTTGTAAACAGGCAAAAAACAAAAGCGCGCCGCCGCATCCTCCGATGCCGCGGCGCGTCGCTTCATTCCTCCGTCACGATTTCCCGCTCCCGGAAGAGCAGAGAGACGGACCACAGGCCGGCCAGACCCACGATGGCATAGATGATCCGGCTGACCGTCGCGGTCTGGCCGCCGAAGAGCCAGGCGACCGCGTCGAACTGGAACAGCCCGACCAGCAGCCAGTTCAGCGCGCCGATGATCACCAGGACCAGAGAAATCCTGTCCATCATATCAATCCACATCCTTTCGCTTCTTGCCGCCGCTTCGTCGGGCGGAACGCTCTCAGTTTGGCCCGGCGCGGGCGTTTTTATGCCCTTATTCGCATTTCTTATGAAAATTTTGTGAATATTTTTGAAAAAAAGCAGTTTCCAGGGGGCGCGGGAATATGTTATACTATTTATAAACGGAAAACGGCCGGCCCGCGCGCCGGTTTAGCGTGAAAAGGAGGGAAACGCTTTATGAAGAAAACCCTGACCGTCGTACTGGCAGTTCTCCTGCTGCTGTGCGCCGGCCTGGCCGTGCTGCTGTTCGTTCGCCTGAACGCCGCGAACGCGAAGGTGACCGACCTGACCGCCGAGCGCGACCAGCTCACCGAATCCGCCGAAACCCTGGCGGCTGAGAACGCGAAGAACGCGAGCGCGTCCGCCGAGCGCATCGCCGCGCTGGAAGCGGACGCGGCCGAGCTCACCGCGCAGCTGGAGGCCAGCAACACGCAGGTCGACACGGCCCGCAAGGAGATCACCGGGCTGAACGGCCAGATCACCGCGCTGAAGGGCGACTTCAACGCCCTCCAGGAGCGGCTGGCCGCCGCCCAGGCGGAGCTCGAGGCCAGCCAGGCTGTCGGCGAAGCGGTGGAGGGCCTGGAGGACAGCCTCGCCGAAGCCCAGACCAAGCTGGACGAAGCCCAAAAGACGGACGCGCAGCGGCTGGAGGCCATCGCTGACCTGCAGACACGCCTTGAGGCGTGCACCGCCGACCTGACCGATTACACCGCCCGATACAACGAGGCCCTCGGAAAGCTGACCCAGGCTGAGGAGGACCTGGCCGGGAAGACGGCGCTGCTCGACGAGACGGACAAGCGCCTGACGGACAAAACCGGCGAGGCCAGCCAGCTCGCCGCAAAGGTCGACCAGCTGACGACCAGCCTCACAAAGGCGCAGGAGGATCTCAGCGGCACGCGCGCGCTGCTGGATGAAGCCGAAGCGGCCCGCGACGCCGGCGCGGCGCAGCTCGAACAGCTTGCCGCGGACTACGAGGCCCTGCGGCAGAGCGCGGGCGAGACCGACAAGGCGCTGGAAGCCAAGCAGGGCGAGCTCGTCGCCGCGCAGGAAGCGATGGCGAGCGCCGTGAAAGCCGTCGAGGAGAAGGCCGCCCAGACCGTGAAAGCGGCGCAGGACGAAGCCGCGCAGACCGTGAAAGCGGCGCAGGACGAAGCAGCCCAGACTGTGAAGGCGGCGCAGGACGAAGCCGCCCAGACCGTGAAAGCCGCGCAGGACGAAGCCGCCGCCGCGGTGAAGGCCGCGGAGGATAAAGCGACTGAGCTGCAGACCGCACTGGACGCCGCGAAGGCCGACGCCGCTCAGGCTGCCCAGGCCGCCGCCAGGACCGCCGAGGCGCAGCTGACCGCCGCCGTGCAGGAGGCGGAAGGCAAGGCCGTCGAGGCGCTGCAGGCCGCGCAGGATGAAGCCGCGCAGACCGTGAAGGCCGCGCAGGATGAAGCCGCCGCCGCCGTGAAGGCCGCGGAGGAAAAAGCCGCCGCGCTGCAGACCGCGCTGGACGCCGCCAAGGCCGACGCCGCGAAGGCCATTGAGGACAAGGCCGCCGAATTGGAAGCCGCGCTTGAGACGGCGAAGGCCGACGTCGAAGCCGCCGCGAAGGCCGCGGAGGATCAGGCCGCCCAGACTGTGAAGGCGGCGCAGGACGAAGCCGCCCAGGCGGTGAAAGCGGCGCAGGATGAAGCCGCGGCCGCCGTGAAGGCCGCGGAGGACAAGGTCGCCGCGCTGCAGACCGCTCTTGAGACGGCGAAGGCCGAAGCGGAAGCCGCCGCGAAGGCTGCGCAGGACGATGCCGCGGCCGCGGTGAAGGCCGCGGAGGACAAGGGCGCCGAGGCGTTGAAGGCGGCGCAGGACGAAGCTGTCGCCGCGGTGAAGGCCGCGGAGGAAAAAGCCGCCGCGCTGCAGAACGCGCTGGACGCCGCCAAAGCCGACGCCGCGAAGGCCGTAGAGGACAAGGCCACCGAGATGCAGGCCGCGCTTGAAACGGCGAAGGCCGAAGCGGAAGCCGCCGCGAAGGCCGCGGAGGATCAGGCCGCCCAGGCTGTAAAAGCCGCGGAGGAAAAAGCCGCCGCGCTGCAGACCGCGCTGGACGCCGCCAAAGCTGACGCCGCGAAGGCCGCCGAGGATACAGCGACGGCCGCTGAGAAGAAGCTGAGCGACGCCGTGAAGGCCGCGGTAGATCAGGCCGCCCAGACCGTGAAGGCGGCGCAGGACGAAGCCGCCCAGGCCGTGAAGGCCGCGGAGGATAAAACCGCCGAACTGCAGGCCGCGCTGGACGCCGCCAAGGCCGACGCCGCGAAGGCCGTGGAGGACAAGACCGCCGAGATGCAGGCCGCGCTTGAAACGGCCAAGGCCGAGGCGGAAGCCGCCACGAAGGCCGCGGAAGAAAAAGGTGCTGAGGCGTTGAAGGCGGCGCAGGACGAAGCCGCCCAGGCCGTAAAGGCCGCGGAGGAAAAAGCCGCCGCGCTGCAGACCGCGCTGGACGCCGCCAAAGCCGACGCCGAGAAGGCCATAGAGGCCAAGACCGCCGAGATGGAGGCCGCGCTTGAATCGGCGAAGGCCGAAGCGGAAGCCGCCGCCGCGGTGAAGGCCGCCGGAGACGAGGCCGCCGCCCAGGAGATCGAGGCGCTGAAGGCGCAGGTGGAAGAGCTCACCGCGGATCGCGACTACCTGCGGGGCCAGGTGAAATCGCTGGCCACCGACCTGAACAACGCCATGACCGAGGATCGCTTCCCCCGCTTCGACAGCGATGAAATGGCGCTGAGCCTGACCATGCCGGCGCATACGCGGCTGATCGCCTACAACGGCCTGCTGCACATCGTTTCCGCCGATGGGCTGGCCCAGGCGGAACTGAGCGTGTGGGTCGACGGCGACGAGACGCCCTACGCGCCCGGCGAGGTGGACATCCGCCAGCTGTGGATGACCGTGGAGGAGAGCCTGGGCGAAGAACTCGCGCCGGCCGAGGCGACAGCCGATCCGACGGGCTGCCGCGTGACCGCCGACGGGGACGGCAAGGTGAATGTGGTGTGGCTGTTTGAGGGAAAGAGCATGGTCTACCTGCTGGAGGCCGAGGGCGAGGCCGGCTCGGTCGAAAGCCTTATCAGGGACATCATGGCCGGCATAGAATTCAGATAAACGGATCATAAAACAACCGCGCCGCCGCGGAGGGGAACGCCCTTCCGCGGCGGTGCGGTTTTGCCCTCGTTTTCTGTTGACATCATCCCGAATTGACGATAGAATAAAAACGGATATTTTACGAAGGGAAAGACCGATATGATGAAGAAGAGCATGGTATCCCTGCTGCTCGCCCTGGCGCTGCTGCTGGGCGCGGCCTGTGCGGATGAATTGAAGCTGGCCGCCCGGCCGGCGGATCTTTCGCCGCTGGAGCGCTACGCGGCCTGGACGGAGGAGGGCGCGGCCTGGCGCGTCTATTCCAACGAAACCGTCGCCGCGCTGAACCAGCTGGCCGCGGAGGCGGGCGGGAGCGCGGGCTATTTCTACCTGGCGATCAGCGGCGACCGGGCCGAGGGCATCGTCCAGCCCGAACTGGTGTTCTGCTATCTCGGGCCCCGGACGCTGAACGCGGACACGGCCTCCCTCGTCCTCGACCAGGCGCGCTTTGATTTCAAAACGACCCACGAGACGATGCTCATCGGCCGCGTGACGGTCGAGGTCATGCGCGCGCCGCTGGACGCCGCCGGGGTCAAGGCCCTGCGCCGCCTCTATGTGGCCCGCCAGGTGCGTGTGCGGCTGCTGGGCGACTATTCCTACGCCTTCGAGCCCGCGCTGCGCGACGTCTACGCCACCACGCGCCAGCAGATCGAGGCCTCCTCATTGAAGGGTGTTTCCGCCATGCTGGCCGAGCTGGACGCGCTGGGCGTGGCCCAATACGGCCTGTGGGACCTCAACGCCGCGCGGTGGGAGCGGCTGTACGGCTTCCGCCCGCAGATGGAGGCTTGCGCCCTGGGGCGCGAGGCGGCGGACGCGGCCATTCCGCTGAAAAACGACTTTGAAATGCTCGCCCGGGAGGACAGCGGCCAGGCCGTGCGCCGGCTGCAGGAGCTGCTCATGGAGACTGGCTACATGCAGGGCCGCCCGGACGGCAGCTTCGGCGACGGCACCGACCGCGCCGTGCGCGCCGCGCGCCGCTACTGGGGCATGATGGAATGCGGCATCGCCGACCGGGCGCTCATCGACGCGCTGGAGGGCAAAGCCGCGGCCGAAAAGGCCGACACGTCCGGGACCGGCGCGCTCGCGCCGCTGGGCGGGGTGTGCGACGTTAGCCTGAGCCGCTGCTGGTTCGCCGGGGCGTTTGCCTCCGAGAAGGGCGACGTCCGCGCTGCCGTCAACGGAGACGACCTGCTGTTCATCGCCGAGGGCCGCGTGCTCAACACCTCGGCGGAGGAACTGACCTTCTACCGCCAGCTCAGCGCGGCGCTGAGCCTGGGCGAGGTGAGCTTCCCCTGCACGCTGGTGTGCGAGACCGACGCGGGCGCGCGGTTCGACACGGCGCTCCTGCCGCTGGGCGAGGCCCGACTGGTGATCTACGCCGAGGTGCCCGCCCGGGCCGCGGCGGCCGATGGCTGGACGCTGGCGCTTTCGGCGGGCGGCGAAACCCTGACCTACACCGTGACGGGAGGTAACTGAGATGGAACTCAAGATGAAGCTTGTCAGCCCGCTTGAAAAGGTGTTTTTGGACGAGGAGCCCGTCGAGAAGCCGGAGGCCGGCCCCATCGAGGGCTTTCAGAACGAGACGATCTCCTTCCAGGTGGCGTTTTCCCTGGTGAGCCCGGACGCGCGGTTGTGGGTCTGGCCGAAGATCGACTCGCCTTTGGAGAAGTACGTGCGCGTGCGCACGGTGCGGCACGTGCCAGTGCGCTTTACCTGCCTGCCGGACAGCGGCGACAACTACCTGCGCAAGACCCCCGGCCTCTATCCCGACCTGCTGCGGGACATCGTGCCGAAAAAGCTCCACGCTTACGGCGGCCAGTGGGACACGCTGTGGATCGACGTGGAACCCCGCGGCGAGGTGGAGCCGGGCGCGTATCCCATCACGATCACCATGCTGCGCGAGGCCACCGGCGAGGAACTGGACAGGCTGACCGTGAACGTGACCATCCTGCCAGGTGAATTGCCGAAGCAGACCCTCATCCACACCAAGTGGTTCCATTACGACTGCCTGGCGCACTATTACCGCGTGCCGGTGTTCTCGGAGGAATTCTGGCGCATCAGCGAAAACTTCATGCGCGCGGCCGTGCGGCGGGGCATCAACATGATGCTCATGCCCATCCACACCCCGCCGCTGGACACCCGCGAGGGGGGCGAGCGGCTCACCGTGCAGCTGGTGGACGTGTATCGAAACGGCGGCGTCTATTCCTTCGGCTTCGACAAGCTGCGCCGCTGGGTCGACATGGCGAAGCGCTGCGGCGTGGAGTATTTCGAGGCGGCGCACCTGTTCACCCAGTGGGGCGCCCGGGCCACGCCCAAGGTCATGGCCACGGTGGACGGCGAATACAGGCGCATCTTCGGCTGGGACGTGCCCGCCGGCAGCGACGAATACAGGGACTTCATCGACGCCTACCTGCCCGCGCTGCTGGCTGAGCTGAAGGCGCTGGGCATCGACAGGCGCTGCTCGTTCCACATTTCCGACGAGCCCCACGAGGACCAGCTGGAGGACTACCTGCGGGCCAAGGCGCTGGTGGCGAAGCATCTGGAAGGCTATCCCATCATGGACGCGCTGTCCAACTTCAGGTTCTACGAGAGCGGCGCGGTGGCGCGGCCCGTGCCGGCCATCGACCACATGGACGAGTTCGTGGCCGCGAAGGTGCCCGGCCTGTGGACGTATTACTGCGTGGGCCAGCACCGGGACGTGAGCAACACGTTCATGTCCATGCCCTCCTCGCGCAACCGCATACTGGGCGTGCAGCTTTATAAATACGACATCGCGGGCTTCCTGCAGTGGGGCTACAACTTCTACGGCACGCAGTATTCCGATTACCAGGTCGACCCCTACGCCGTGACGGACGGCGAGGCGTTCACCCCGTCGGGCGACTGCTTCCAGGTCTATCCCGGCGAAGGCGGCGAGCCGGAGGAGTCCATCCGCATGATGGTCACCTGCCACGCCATGCAGGACCTCAGGGCGCTGCGGTGGCTGGAGTCGCTCCGGGGCCGGGAGGCGGCGCTCTCCCTCATCGACGAGGGCCTCTCGGAGCCGATCAGCTTCAAGCGCTATCCCAAGGACGCAACCTATCTTCTGAACCTGCGCCGGAAGGTCAACAGGGCCATCGTCGAGGCGCAGACAAAGTAAAAAAACGGAGATAAGCTATGAAAACAATCAGCGACGTCAAATGCTTCCTGCTGGATATGGACGGCACCTTCTATCTCGGCGACCGCCTGATCGACGGCTCCCTGGATTTCATCGAGGCCGTGGTGAACAGCGGGCGGGACTACCTCTTCCTCACCAACAACTCCTCCCACAACGCCGCCCACTACGTGAAGAAGCTGGCGAAGATGGGCCTTTCCGTGCCCCGGGACAAGGTGCTCACCTCCGGGCAGGCCACGGCCATGAAGGTCACGCAGCTGTATCCCGGCAAGAAGGCCTTCGTGCTGGGCAACGGCTTCCTGTTCGAGGAGCTCGCGGAGTACGGCGTGCTCATCGACCAGGAAAACCCGGATTACGTCATCATCGGCTACGACACCACGCTGGATTACGCCAAGATGACCGCCGTGTGCGATTTCGTGCGGGCCGGGCTGCCCTACGTGGCCACGCATCCCGACTTCAACTGCCCCACGGAGACCGGCTTCGCCCCGGACATCGGCGCGATCATCGCCTTCATCGAGGCCTCGGCCGGCCGCCGGCCTGACCTCATCATCGGCAAGCCCTACGTGGGCATCGTGGAGGCGGCGCTGGAGCGCACGGGCCTGCGCGCTCAAGATTTGGCCATGGTGGGCGACCGGCTGTACACCGACATCGAGACCGGCCTCAGGCACGGCATGACGGCCATACTCGTCATGTCCGGCGAGACGACCCAGGCCATGCTGGACGCGAGCCAGACCGTGCCCGACCTGGTCTATGGGCGGCTCTCCGACATGATTCCCGAACTGACGAAAGGATGAACTGATATGGGCGATTACAGACAGCTCGCCATGCGCGCCCGGCTGGACCGGCCCCTGCCCGAACCGGGTCCCCTGCCCGAGCGCATGAGCCTGCACGCCGCGGACGAAGGCGCGCGCGATTCCTGGAACCGGATCATCAGGGCCTCGTTTGGCGGCAGGCAGGATTACGGCATGATCGAAAACGACCCGGGCTGCGCGCCGGAGCGGGTGTTCTTCCTGCGCTACGGCTCGCTGGACGTGGCCACCGCCGCCGCCGAGCTGGAAGGCGGGCAGGCGTTTATCCACATGGTGGGGGCGCTGCCGTATTACGCGGGCATGGGCTGCGGCCGCTTCGTCACGCTGGCGGCCATGCGGAGCCTGAAGGATTTGGGCTACGCGGAATGCCGTCTCACCACCGACGACTTCCGCCTGCCCGCCATCAGGACCTACCTGAACCTGGGCTTCGAGCCGGATTACGCGGCGGACGACGAAGAGATGAAAACGCGATGGGAGGCGGTCATGGTGAAACTCAACGAATACAGGGAACCCGATCACACGCCCATCCGCCTGTGGCCGGAGGGCGGCTCCCCCGATCTGGAGGCCTGCGGCGGGCGCGAGCCCACGCTGATCCCCTTCCCCGTGGAGGGCTCCCGGGGCGCGGTGATCGTGTGCCCCGGCGGCGGTTATACGCATCTCGCCCCCCACGAGGGGCAGCCCATCGCCCGCATGATCAACGCGGCCGGCGTGTCGGCCTTCGTGCTCATGTACCGCATCAAACCTTTCCCGGGCCTTGAGACCCCGCTGGCGGAGGCCAAACGCGCCATCCGGCTGGCGCGGTCGATGGGCTACGAAAAGGTGGGCATCCTCGGCTTCTCCGCCGGCGGACACCTCGCCGGCATGGCGGCCACGCTGTACGATTTGGGCGACCCGGAGGCCGGCGATCCCTTGGAGCGGCTTTCCGCCCGGCCGGACGCCTTCGTCCCCTGCTACGGCGCCACCAGCCTGTGGCACTTCAAGGGGAACGGCTGGCCCGGCATGCTGCTGGAGACAAAAACCCCCGACGCGAAGGAACTCATTCACTACTCCGCCGAGTGCGGCGTGACCGCCGACACGCCGCCCGCCTTCATCTGGCACACGGCGGACGACCCGGTGGTGCCCGTCGCCTGCGCGCTGGACCTGGCGAAGGCCCTGGCGGCGAAGGGCGTGCCCCATGAGCTGCACATTTTCCCGCACGGCCGGCACGGCCTGGGCCTGGCGGAGGAGCTGGAGGACGTGGCCCAGTGGGCGCCCCTCTGCCAGAAATGGCTCCTGTCGCTGGGCTTTGGCCGGGACTGACGGAAGGAGGAAGAGGAGATGGATGTCATGGAACTGATAATTGACCGCGAGACCATCGCGCTGTGGCCGGGCGAGGCGCCCTATACCGCCGAGAGCCCCGACCAGCGCCAGCCCTCGCTGATGCCCTATCCCGTGGACGGCGCGAAGGGCGCTGTCGTCGTGCTGCCGGGCGGCGCGTACTGCTTCAAGGCCGACCACGAGGGCCGGGCCGTGGCTGAAATGATCAACGAGGCGGGGGTGGCGGCCTACGTGCTGGACTACCGGGTGAGGCCCTGCCATTACCTCGCGCCGCTTTCGGACGCCAAACGCGCCATCCGGCTTGTGCGCTCCATGGGCTACGAAAAGGTGGCCATCCTCGGCTTCTCCGCCGGCGGGCACCTGTGCTGCTCGGCGGCGACGCTGTACGATCCGGGCGACCCGGAGGCCGACGATCCAATCGAGCGGCTCTCCTCCCGGCCGGACGGCTTTATTCCCTGCTACGCCGTGGCGAGCTTCACCGCCTTCCGGCACCAGGGCTCGATGGACGCGCTTTTGGGCGACAAGAACACCGATTACGCGCTGCTGCGCCATTTTTCCTCAGAGCTGAACGTCACCCCCGACACGCCGCCGGCTTTCCTCTGGCACACCTCCGTGGACGAGGCCGTGCCGGTGGAGAACAGCCTGAACCTGGCCTCGGCGCTGTCCCACGCCGGCGTGCCCTTCGAGCTGCACGTCTTCCCCGAGGGCCATCACGGCCTGGGTCTGGCCCCCGAGATGCCCCATGTGGCCCAATGGGCGGGCCTGCTGCAGAAGTGGCTTTTGAAACAAGGGTACGGGAAGAGCGGGGAATGAGGAGGCGGCGCTATGGCTGAGCATCGGGTCCTGGCGCTGTGGCCGGATGGCGTCGCGCCGTATACGGAATACTCGGGCGGGCAGGCGCAGCCGTCGGTGAAGGAATTCACCGCGCCGGGCGCAAAGGGCGCCCTGGTGATCGTTCCGGGCGGCGGGTACAGCTGCAAGGTGGATCATGAAAAGGACAACATCGCCGCGATATTCGGCGCGGCGGGCGTCGCGGGGTATGTGCTGGACTACCGGGTGATGCCCTGCCATCCGGAGACGCCCCTCTGCGACGCGCTGCGGGCCATCCGGCTGGTGCGCTCGCTGGGATACGGGAAGGTGGGGATCATCGGGTTTTCCGCGGGCGGGCACGTGGCCTGCTCCGCGGCCACCCTGTACACGCCGGGCGCCCCGGAAGCGGCTGATCCCATCGAGCGGCTGTCCTCGCGGCCGGACGCCTTCGTGTCCAGCTATTCGGTGGTGAGCTTCACCGCGTTCCGGCACCAGCGCTCCATGGAGTGCCTGCTGGGCGACCGGAAGGAGGACGCGGCGCTGCAGCGGCGCTTCTCCGCGGAGCTGAACGTGACGGAGGACACGCCGCCGGGGTTCATCTGGCATTCGAGAAACGACCAGACGGTGCCGGTGGAGAACAGCCTGATGCTGGCGGCGGCCCTGTCCGTGAAGGGCGTGCCCTATGAGCTGCACGTCTTCCCCGAGGGGCGGCACGGCGCGGGCGTGGCCTCGCCCGATCCCCGGGCGGCGGCCTGGAGCGGCCTGTGCATAGCCTGGCTCAGGAGCCTGGGCTTTTGTGAGTGAGACGAAAGACGACCCGAAACAAGACAGGAGGTGCGCCCCGTGCCGGAATCCATCGGCAATTCCAACCGCATCAGCCGGGAATACATCGATTCCCTGCGCATTGAAACCCGTTATATGGACGCCGTGTGCCCTGACACCCGATTCACGCTCTACGGCGAGACCTTCGCCTCGCCCATCATGACGGCGGCGCTGTCGCATCTGGATAAGTTCATGTTCCCCGGCGCGGCACTGGCGCTGGCGAAGGGCGCGGCGGCGGCGAAGGCCGTCCTGTGGTACGGCATGGCGGAGGAAGAGGAGGTCGAGCGCCTGGCCGCCACCGGCGCGCGGCTGATCGAGATCGTGAAGCCCTACGCCGACCGCGGCATCCTCTGGCGCAAGCTGGAGCACGCCGAAAGGATCGGCGCGCTGGCGGTGGGCGTCGACATCGACCACGCCTTCGGCCCGGAGGGCGGGCCGGACATCGTCAACGGCTTCGAGATGAAGGCGCTGGCCACGGCGGAACTGAAGGAAATCTGCGCCGCGATACACAGGCCGGTGATCGTGAAGGGCGTGCTCAGCGCCTGGGACGCGGAGCGCTGCCTGGCGGCGGGGGCGCAGGGCCTGGTACTCTCCCACCACAACAACCGCATTGAATACGCCCTGCCGCCGCTGGCGCTTTTGCCGGAGATCAAAGACATGGCGGGAGGCATTCCGCTGTTCGTGGACTGCGAGATCAAGACCGGCATGGACGCCTTCAAGGCGCTGGCCCTGGGCGCGGCGGGGGTGTGCATCGGCCGGCCGCTGATGACCGCCATCCGGGAGGATACGGAAAACGGCGTATGCAATTACCTGAACAGAGCCCGCGGGGAGCTGGCGAAGGCCATGGCCTTCACCGGCAGCGCCAGCCTCGACAGGATCGACCCGGCTGTGATTCACCGGGTGTGAGGTGGACGGCATGTACGAGCAATTCGACCGCTTCGCGCTGGGGCTGATCGAGCGCTCCACGCCGGAGCGCACCGCCTGGAACATCGAGAAAATTCGCCAGGGCAAGCCCGCCGACTGGAACTACATCGACGGCTGCATGATCACCGCGCTGCTGTCCCTGGCGGAGATCACGGGGGAGGCGCGCTATTTCGACTTCTCGGAGCGCTTCATCGACGCCTTTGTGAACGAAGACGGGACCATCCGCACCTACGACCCGGAGAAGCGCACGCTGGACGACATCAACGAGGGCCGCGTGCTGTTCGATCTGTACGACAAGACGGGCAAGGAGAAATACCGGCGGGCCGCGGACTACCTGATGGCCCGGCTGCGGGAGCAGCCCCGCACGGCGGAGGGCAGCTTCTGGCACAAGAAGATCTATCCCAACCAGGTGTGGCTGGACGGCGTCTACATGGCGCAGCCCTTCGCCGCGCTGTATGAGAAGCGCTTCGGCGCGGGAGACTACGGCGACATACTGAATCAGGTCCGCGTCGTGCGGGATCGCATGCGCGACCCGCGCACCGGGCTGTACTACCACGGCTACGACCAGAGCCGCGCGGCCTTCTGGGCCGATAAAGAGACGGGCCTCTCCAAGAACTTCTGGCTGCGCGCCATCGGCTGGTTCTCGGTGGCGCTGGCCGACCTTGTGGAGATCCTGCCGGAGGGCGCGGCCCGCGACGAACTGGCGGCTGTGTTCCGCGGCCTGATGGAGAGCGCCGCCCGCTGCGCCGACCGGGAGACCGGCCTGTATTGGCAGGTGGTGGACAAAGCCGGGGAGCCGGGCAACTATCTTGAGACCAGCGGCAGCTCCATGCTGGCCTACGCCATGCTGAAGGGCGCGCGGCTGGGCGTTTTGCCCGAAGAATATGCCGCCAAAGGCCAGAAGACCTTCGACGGCATCGTGAAAAAGTATCTTTCCTTCGATGAAGACGGGCGGCTCGAGCTGGGCGGCATCTGCCTGGTGGCGGGCCTGGGCCCGGAGGACAACCGCCGCCGGGACGGCAGCTACGCCTACTACATCTCCGAACCGGTGGTGAAGAACGACGCCAAAGGCGTCGCGCCGCTGCTCTTGTGCTACACGGAGGTCAGGCGGCAGGTCGGTTGAAGCGTCTTTCCCTTTTCAGCGGCCGAAAAGCGCGGCCGCTTTTTTCATGCGATCGGCGATTTGCACCCCGAAGGGGCAGCGCGCCTCGCAGCCCTTGCAGCCGACGCAGGCCGAGGCCGTGACGCCCAGCGCCTCGTAATGCGCGCGCACGCTCTCCGGCACGGTTTCCTGCTGGACCGCCAGGTCGTAGAACTTGTTCACCATGGCGATGTCGATGTCCATGGGGCAGGGCTTGCAGTGGCCGCAGTAAGTGCATTGGCCCCGGTAGGCGTGCAGCGGGGCGGAGGCGATCACGGAGGCGTAGTCCCGCTCGTCGGCGGTGGCGGTCTCGTAGGATACGGCCTCGTCGATCTGCCCGATCATGTCGTAGCCGCAGAGGACGGAGGACACGCCCGGGCGGGTGAGGGCGTAGTGGATGAGCTGGGCGGGCGTGAAGGCCACGCCGAAGGGGGAGCGCTTCGGGTCGAACAGCGCGCCGCCGAAGAAGCACTTCATGACCGTGACGCCCACGTCCTTTTCCTCGCACAGCCGGTACAGCGACGCGCGCTCCGGATCGATGCCGCTGAGGGTCCGGTCGTATTCGCCGAACAGGACGTTTATGTCATCGCTGGGGGACATCATGTCGAAGGCGGGATTGACGCTGAACAGGATCATCTCGATAAAGCCGGATTCCGCCGCCTTCTTCGCGATGCGCGGATTGTGCGTGCTCAGGCCGATGTGGCGGATGAGGCCCTTCTCCCGCAGCCTGAGCACGTAGTCGATGTACTCCGTGTTCATGCAGGTGTCCCACTCCTCGGCGGAGTCCACATAGTGGATCATGCCCAGGTCGATGTAACCGCCGCCGATGCGGGAAACGAGATCCTCGAAGGCGGGCTTCACAAAGGCCATGTCGCGGGTGCGCACATATTGGCCGCCCTGCCAGGTGGAGCCGATGTGGCCCTGAACAAACCATCTCTCGCGGCTGCCGGCGATGGCCTTGCCGATGATGTCGCGGGACTTGGGATCGGGCATCCAGCAGTCGATGATATTGATTCCCTTCTCCTGGGCATGGCGGATCAGGTTGATCGATTCCTCTTCCTCATGCCGCCCCAGCCATTCCCCGCCGAAGCCGACTTCGCTGACCATCAGGTT
>JAFXQO010000011.1 GCA_017527065.1 Clostridia bacterium | reverse complement strand
TCGGTATGGCCGCCATCACGCAGAGCGAGCTGACCATCAAAAACGTGTGCTGGGAGCAGCTGGGCATCATCCCCGAGTGCTTCCGCCGCCTGGGCGTGAAGCTCGAGCAGCGCGGCGACGACATCTTCGTTCCCGCGCAGCAGAGTTACGAGATTGAATCCTTTATCGACGGCTCCATCATGACCATCGCCGATGCTCCCTGGCCGGGCCTGACCCCGGACCTGCTGTCCGTCATGCTGGTCGTGGCCACGCAGTGCAAGGGCAGCGTACTCATCCACCAGAAGATGTTCGAGAGCCGCCTGTTCTTCGTGGACAAGCTGATCGACATGGGCGCGCAGATCATCCTCTGCGACCCGCACCGGGCCGTGGTGATCGGCCACGACCACAAGATCAACCTCCGCGCGGGCCGCATGACCTCGCCGGACATCCGTGCGGGTATCGCCATGCTGCTGGCGGCGATGTCCGCCCAGGGCACTTCCACCATCGACAACATCGAGCAGATCGACCGTGGCTACGAGAACATCGAAGGCCGCCTGAACGCGCTCGGTGCCCATATTGAAAGAAAGTAAATCATGCAGGTACTCAAGTTCGGAGGCAGTTCGGTCGCGGACGCGACCCGCATGTCCCAGGTGATCGATATCGTGCAGGCCGCCGTGGCGCGCGACCGCACCATCCTGGTCAGTTCAGCCATCAGCGGCTGTACGGACGCGCTGATCGCCATCGGCCAGGAGCAGGATCCCGCGGCCCGCGCGCAGCAGATCGACGCGCTGCGCAGCCGGCACCACGGCATCGCCCGGCGCCTCTTCACGGGCGTCGAGCGCGACGCCATGATCGCGGAGCTGGACGGCCTCTTCGAGGAATTGTCCGCCGCGCCCGCCGAGGCCTGCGTGACCTTCGGTGAACTCTTCTCCACGCGCATCCTGGCGCGCAAGTTCGCCTGCGAGGACGTGCCCACGAAGTGGCTGGATTCCCGCCAGCTCGTGCGCACGCTCGGCGGCGTCGTGGCCGAAGGCCTGACCTACGCGAATATTCTTTCCGCGGTGACCGCGGCGCCTGAGGTGCGGCTCTTCGTCGCGCCGGGCTTCATCGCCTCCGACGGCGACGGCCACGTGACCACGCTCGGCCGCGGCGGCTCCGACTACAGCGCAGCGCTCTTCGCCGCCGGCGCCAAGGCCTCCGCGCTCGAGATCTGGACCGACGTGCCCGGCATGATGACCGCCAACCCGAAGGTCGTCCCGGCGGCCGTCAGCATCCCCGATATCTCTTACAAGGCCGCCCTGACCCTCGCGGAGAACGGCGCCAAAGTGCTTTACGCGCCGACGGTGAAGCCCGCGATGGAGGCGGGCATCGCCTTCTCGATCAAGAATACCTTCGATCCGCGCCATCCCGGCACGCTCGTGTCCGGCCGTCCGGCCGTGAAAGCGGGCGAGTGGATGGGCGTGACCAGCCTCAAACACGCCGACAAGGGCGAATCCGTGGTCTGCCTGGTCGGCGAATCAATCCCGTCCCGCGCATCCGCCGCGGTCCGCATCCTCGCGGCGCTCTCCGAGGCCGGCATCCAGCCGCTCGGCGAGGTCACGGGAGAGGGCGACGCGTTCTTCATCCGCGTGCGCCCGACCGTCGAGAACGCCGCCGTGGGCGCCATCCACCGGGAGTTCTTCGAGGCCCGGGCCGTGACCGTGATCCCCGTGTTCATCGCGGGCTACGGGGCCGTGGGCCACGAGCTGGTGCGCCTGGTCGGCCTGAGCGCCGACCGCATCGCGGCGCGCCGCGGCCGCTCCATCCGCATCATGGGCCTGGCCAACAGCCGCCGCTTCGCGGTGGACCTGCGCGGCATCCGGCCCGAGGCGGCCGACGCCCGGCTCGAGGCCGGGGAGAATGCCGCCGACGGCGCCTTCATCGACGCCGTGCTCGCCAGCGCGCCGCGCGGCGCCGTGTTCGTGGACTGCACGAACGACGAGCGCCTGCACGAGCGCTACGCCGAGCTCTTCCGCGGCGGGCTCAACATCGTGACCTCCAACCGCCGCTCCCTGGCCCTGCCCTTCGTGCAGTACGCCGCCCTCAAGGCGGAGGCCCGCCAGAACGGCGCCTTCTTCCGCTACGACACCACGGTGGGCAACTCCCTGCCGATTCTGGAGTCCATCGCCAGCGACGCCAACTGCAGCGACGGCATCGAAGCCATCGAGGCCGTGGTCTCCTGCACCCTGAACTATATCATCACGGGCTACGACGGCGCCAAGCGCGACAGCCTCGCGACCCTGCTGCGCCGTGCGCAGGACGAGGGTCTGACCGAGGCCGACCCGCGCACCGACCTGGGCGGCAAGGATGTGCTTCGCAAGCTGCTCATCCTGGCTCGCGAGGCCGGCGTGCCGCTCGAGGCGGACGACGTGGAGATCACGCCGATGCTCGGTCCCGAGTTCTTCGGCTGCCCGCTGGATGAATTCTACGCCAAACTGGCGGAATACGAACCGAAGTTCGTCGCCCTGGAGGCGGAGCTGGACGCCGTCGACGAGCGGCGCCGCTTCGTGGCCTCCCTGCGCCGCGACCCGGCCGCCCGCCACGGCTACCGCGCCGAGATCAAGATGCAGCGCTTCGGCCCCGACAGCCCCTTCTACTGGATCAGCGGCACGGAGAACGTGACCCTGGTCCGCAGCGAATACTCCGCGCCGCTGGTCATCAAAGGCGCGGGCGAGGGCGTCCGCCTGGCCGCCACCGGCATTATCAAAGACATCTTAATGTAGTGTATGGAGCTTTTTCGTCAAATCCTTTCCTTCGACTCCACCTCCGGCAGTGAACGGGAGCTGGGGCAGTGGCTCGCCGAGCACCTGGAGGCGCCCTTCGTGGAGACCTTCGAGGTCGGTGACGGCACGCTGAATGTGCTGTTGCGCTGGAGCGAGATGCCCCGCGTGGTGTACTGCTCGCACATGGACACGGTCCCGCCCTACATCCCGCCGACCTTCACCGACGACCGCGTCCTCGGGCGCGGCACCTGCGACGCCAAGGGGCAGTTCTACGCGATGTACCGCGCCTGCCAGCGCCTGGCGGCCGCGGGGGAGAAGGATTTCGCCCTGCTCATCGTGAGCGGGGAGGAGACGGGCTCCTGGGGCGCCAAGGCCTTCTCGAAGACGGGCTTCACCGCGCCGCTGCTGGTCGTGGGCGAGCCCACGGACAACTGCATGGTGAGCGCCTCCAAGGGCACCAAGCGCTTTGACCTGACCTTCACCGGCAAGGCCTTCCATTCCGGCTATCCGGAGCACGGCGTGAGCGCCGTGGAGCTCTTCGTCGACTTCATGAACGCGCTGCGCGCGGCCGGTTTCCCCGACGACCCGGTGCTAGGTCCCACCACCTGGAACGTCGGCCACCTGGTCAGCGACAACCCCCAGAATATTCTCAGCCCGGAACTGAGCTGCCGGCTGTATTTCCGCACCACCTTCGCCTCCGACGCCGCGGTGGAGGCCTGGATGCGTGCGCAGGCCTCCGACCGCCTCCGGGTGGAGGAGATCGGCGGCGACGCCCCCGCGCGCTACTTCACGCTCCCGGGCTTCCCCACGAAGCCGGTCGCCTTCGGCAGCGACGCTCCCCACCTGACGGGCTTCGCGCAGAAGATCATCTGCGGGCCGGGCACGATCACCGTCGC
>JAFXQO010000002.1 GCA_017527065.1 Clostridia bacterium | reverse complement strand
TCGCGGCGTTGGACGCCTTGATATAGTCTTTGATGAAGTCGCGCTTCTTGCGCAGGTCGAGGTCCGCGTCGAACTTGTCGATGTAGGCATGCGCCACCTTCTTGTTCACGGACATCAGGGATTCCTCTACCTGGCGGCGGATTTCGCGGCTGGTAATTCCTTCATAGACATATAGGTTATTAATGATGGAGACCACGATCGAATCGTCGCAGTACTCCCCTGCGGTTTTGTAGGCCTCGTGGATGCCACGGGCAAGTTTGGCTTTGTCGAACTCTTCAAAAGAGCCGTTGGTTTTACGTACGTCCATATTGCTTTTGTTGATTATTCTGCGGTCAGCACTACTAGGAGGCGCTCCCTCGGGAACGGCGCTCGAAGTACAAATTTAGTCTATCTCCAGAGCAAAAGCCCGGGAGAGAAAGTGTTTTTTTCAACAGAGTTATTAACAAGTGCGCTAGGCGGCGGTCAGCCGCGTTTTCATCCATCGGCCGCGGCCGATGCGGACGGCAAAGATGAGGCCCTTGACACAAAGTTCGGTGGCCATGGCGACCCAGTAGCCCACCAGGCCGTAGCGGGGGATGAGCCAGAGCGCGAGACCGAGGCGTATCACCCACATACTCAGCAGGTTGATCAGCGACGGGACCAGGGTGTCGCCGGCGCCGATGCAGCAGCCGTAGGCCACGATGCTGACGCCGTACAGCAGCTCCGCCCAGGCCTCGATGCGAAGGCATTTCACGCCCAGCGCGATCACTTCCGGATCCTGGCTCAGCAGGCCCATGATCTGCGGTGCGAAGAGCCACATCAGCACCGCCAGGAAGGCCATCATCGAGGCGCCCGTACCGATGGTGATCCAGGCGAAACGCTTCGCCATGTCGGGGCGTTTCGCACCCAGGCTCTGGCCCACGAGCGTGGTGGCGGAATCCTCCAGTCCGTAGCCGGGCAGATAGCAGAATCCTTCGGCGATGATGGCGAAGGAATTGGCGGCGATGGCGATGGTGCCGAGCGGCGCCACGAGCACGGTTGCTGCGATGTAGGCGCCGCGGGAGATGAGGTTCTGGATCCACAGCGGCCAGCTGATGCCGAAGGCCTGCCGGGACACCTGCCGGCGCTCCGGCGCGGTGGGGCGCACGTATTCGTCCTGGCGGAGCTCCCGGCTGCGCCGCACGGCGTACCAGAGGAGAAATGCGCCGGCAGCGGCGGTGGCGAGCCCCGTCCCCAGGGCAGCGCCCTTCACACCCATGCCGAGCAGGAAAATGAATACATAATTGAAGACGACATCCAGCCCGCACATCGCGACGCTGAGGATGCCGGGCACCTTCGCGTTGCCGCTCGCGATGAGCGTCGCCTCGCAAAAGACCGCAAGCTGAAGCAGCGGCAGGAAGAGCGCATAGATCAGGAAGTAAGCCGACGCGTCCGCGAGGATTTCCGGCGTGCCGCCGAGCCAGTGCGGCAGCGCGCGGTGGATGGACACGGCCAGCAGCATGAGCAGCACGCTGATGCCGAGCGAGGCGAGCACGCCGTGGCGGAAAATGCGCTTCGCGCCGACGAAATCCTTCGCCCCGCAGCGGTGCGCGATCTGCACGCTGAAGCCGGAAGAGGTGGCATAGCAGAAGCTGCCGAAGATCCAGGTGGTACTGCTGACCAGGCCGATGGCGGCGGCCTGCTCGGAGCCGAGCCGGCCGACCATCGCCGCGTCGATGTAGCTCATCAGGCACATGGCCAGCTGGGCCATGATGGACGGCCACGCAAGCAGGAGGGTGAGCTTGAACTGCTCACCCCCGCTCATCGGCTCGCCTCCGCGGAGTCGCGCCAGCAGTTCGTCTTTGGTCATTCAGCCCGGGAGAGGTTCATGCACACGACCCCATCGGTGGTCGCCAGAACCAGCGAGTCAACATCCAGTTGCTCAATGATATAAATCAGTGTCACCTTGCCATCGGGGCTCGTCGGGTCCGCGGCCGTCAGAATCAGGCTGTCGCCGTCGAGCGACCAGTCCCGCAGGTTCAGGTCCGCCAGGCCCACGGCGCGGGCGGAGCCGTCCTCGGCGAGCACGAGGCCCACTTCGGTCGGGCCCGTGCAGTCGCGCCAGATACCCGGCAGCAGCCGGTAGGCGGACGGCGTGGTGATGTCAAGCCGCACGGCGCGGAGCGTTTCCCCGTCAGGGAGCGTTTCGTAGGCGATCCGCACCTCGTCGCCGGGCAGCACGCCCGGCACCAGCATCGGATCCGTGCCCAGGGTGCTCACGGTGAAGGAGCCGCCTTCGGACGTCTGGACAGTGACGGAATGGATCGTGGCGTCAATGACGCTGCCCTCCACGGTCGGGAAGGAAGACTGGCGGCAGCCGGCGAACAGCAGGACGCCGGCGCTCAGAACGGCAAGGATTCTCTGGAACATGGTATGCGGTTTTGAAACATACAAAGATAATAAAGTTTTTTCTTCCCCGGTTCATGGTTAACTTTTTGGCAATCCCGAGAATTATTGCTACCTTTAAGGTTTGGATTGAAATAACTAATTATTGTTGATTATGAAGAAAATCGATGTCGTGCTCGGGCTCCAGTGGGGCGACGAGGGAAAAGGCAAGGTGGTCGATGTCCTGACCCCTGATTACAAAGTCATTGCCCGCTTCCAGGGCGGCCCCAACGCCGGCCATTCCCTGGTGTTCGACGGCGACCACTTTGTGCTCCACACCGTTCCTTCCGGCATTTTCCGCAAGGACTCCGTCAACGTCATCGGCAACGGCGTCGTCATCGACCCCGTGATCCTCATGGAGGAGATCCGCGCCATCGAGCAGAAGGCCGGCGACATCACCGGCAAGCTGCTCATCTCCAAGCGCGCCCACCTCATCCTCCCGACGCACCGCATGCT
>JAFXQO010000085.1 GCA_017527065.1 Clostridia bacterium | reverse complement strand
CCTAAGTCCTAAGTCCTAATTCCTAATTATCCCTTGCGCGCCTTGTCCAGCACGGCGAAGGCCTTCGGGCCCTCCACCGCCATGTCCTTGCAGCCGGCCTCGATGCTCACGCGGCCCTCGTAGCCCGCCTTCTCCAGCGCCTCGAACACCTCGCGGTAGTTCTCGCCGTCCTCGGCGTTGGGCCAGATGCGGCCCTGGTCGACGCCGATGGTGTGGCCGATGTGGACGTGCTTGAGCGCCTTGCCCGCCTGGATGAAGGCGGTATACGGCTCGTGGCCGCACACCATGTGGTAGGTGTCGCCCAGGGTGCCGATGTGAGGCAGGTTGACCCACGCGCTCATGGCGGTGCCCTCGCTCACGAAGTTCAGGATGTTGCACTCCGCGCGGCGCAGCGGCTCGATGGCGATCTCGATGTCGTACTTCGCGCAGTACTCCTCCACGATGGTCAGGTAGCGCGCGATTTGTTTCCAGGCCTCCACGTGGGGCCAGCCCTCGGGCACGCCGCGGGCCGCGCCGCTGCCGAACACGATGACCTTGATGCCGATCTCATGGGCGCGGCTGAAGGCCTTCTCCAGGTATTCCCGGATGACCTTTTCGTCCGCGTCCGGACCCGTCACCTTGACCGAGCCGGGCAGCATGCCGTTGGCGGCCTCCACCTTGATGGGGGCGGCCTTCGCGATGGCCAGTTCCTTCCGGTAGTCCTCCTCGCTCAGGCTGTGCAGCCAGGCCAGGCCGATCTCGATGTATTCAAAGCCCTGCTTCGCCAGCAGTTCCATGTGTTCCGGCTTTGCGCAAGCGCCAAGACGAACCATATCCGTTCACTCCTTTTTTAAAAGCGGACGGGGCGAACAAAGAGCCCCGCCCGTCGTTTTTTTGATTACTTGTTGCCGTAGGTGCCTTCGGTGTCCAGGGTGACGTTCACATCCTCCTTGCGGCGGGAGGTGGCGCGGCGCTTGTTCAGCTCCTCGATGTACTTGTCCTCATCCAGCGGCAGCTCGATGGTCTCGCCGGTCCAGCTGGACAGGTACATGGCGTTGGCCAAGGTCAGGCCGCGGATGCCTTCCACGCCCGGCGCCACCAGCGGCTCGCCGTTCATGATGTGGGCGGCGAAGGCGCGGAGCACTTCGGGATGCTGGGGGTTGAAGCCGTCGGTCTCGACCTCGATCTTCTCGCAGTTCGGATGGCCGAAGCCGCCCTTGTAGGTGGCGGAGAAGTCCTGCTCGAACTGATCCAGCTTGTACATGTACAGCTTGTTGTTCTCAACGACCAGCTTGCCGCCGTCCAGGGTGATCTCGAAGCGGTTGGTGCCGGGGCAGTCGCCGGTGGTGGTGACGAACACGCCGGTCGCGCCGTTGGCGTACTCGACGTAAGCGGTCACGTCGTCCTCGACCTCGATGTCATGCCAGGAGCCCTCGTGGCAGAAGGCGCGCACCTTGGTGGGCATGCCGCAGATCCACTGCCACAGGTCCAGGTTGTGGGGGCACTGGTTCATCAGCACGCCGCCGCCCTCGCCGGACCAGGTGGCGCGCCAGGCGCCGGAATCATAGTAGCTCTGGGAGCGGTACCAGTCGGTGATGATCCAGTTGGTGCGGCGGATCTGGCCCATCGCGCCGGAATCGACGATTTCCTTCATCTTCCGGTACACGCAGTTGGTGCGCTGGTTGAACATGATGGCATAGGTCGCCTTGCTGCGGGAGGCCAGCTCGTTGACCTCGCGCACGGCCTTGGTGAACACGCCGGCGGGCTTTTCGCTCATCACATGGATGTCGCGCTTGAGGGCTTCGGTCACGTATACGGGGTGGAAGTAGTGGGGCGTGGCGACGATGGCCGCGTCGATCAGGCCGCTGTCCAGCATTTTGATGGCGTCGTCAAAGCGGGCGACGTCGGGGGCCTGCTCGGCCGCCCATTCCAGGCGCTCGGGGCGGATATCCGCCACGGCGGTCAGCGTCATGCCGGGCACTTTGCCGCCCATGATGCTCTTGAAATGGCCGCTGCCCATGTTGCCGATGCCGATGATGCCAACTCTTACCGTGTCCATGTTCCTTTTCCTCCTTCAATGAATCCAATGTCCCTGAGTATATCCTTGAGAGCAGACACCGCCGCGTTGAAGGCGGTCAGCCTGTCCGGATAGCTGAATTTGTGGTGGAGCTTCTCGTCCTGCAGCGCCTTCAGGCCGTCGAAAACGGTCAGGTGGGGCTCCAGGGTGAGGGTCATGCCGTCCGCGCGGGCGGCCAGGCGGTCGAGGATGTCCTTCACGTTGCCGTCGCCCATGCCGGCGGGCACGACCGCGCCGTTCTCCAGCAGGGCGTCCTTGATGTGCATGTAGGTGATGTACTTCTCCAGCTTCGGGAAGGCCTCGATGGGCTTCACGCCGCACTGGATGAAGTTCGCCGGGTCGAAGATGCAGCCCATGCGGTCGCCATAGACCTCCATCAGGTCCACGCAGCGGTCGTCGATGTCGCCGTAGATGCCCTTCTCGTTCTCATGGCACAGGCGGATGCCCGCCTCGTCGGCCAGGTCGAGCATCTGGCCCAGCTGGTCGATGACCTTGCCGCGCCAGTCGGCGGGATTGACGCCGCCCTCCCGGGGCATGAAGAAGCTGAACATGCGGATGCGGTCCGCGCCGAGGATCCTGGTGATTTCCAGGCCCCGCTTGAAGGCGTCCAGATGCGGCTCGAAGGGCTGTTCGATGGGATACTTTCCGTAAGGCGAACCCAGCGAGGATAGCGCCGCGCCGGCGTCGTCCAGCTTGCGCTTGGCTTCCTTCGCCTCTTCGTCGGTGAGGTCGGCGACGGACTTGCCGTCCACGCCGCGCATCTCGATGAGGGCGATCCCGTTGTTCTTCATCGCTTCCAGCTGCTCTGAAAGCACTTTGCTGGCCTCGTCTGCGAAGGCCGAGAGCTGATACTGGGCCATGGGTTTTTCCTCCTTCCAAGTGTGCAAAAACATTTCACTGACAGTATACATTTGATCGGCGCGCCGCGTCAACCATCTTTTTTATTTTTTAGTTCATGAATTATTCACAGCCCGCTGCGTCAGCGCGCCGCCGTACTCCTTTTCGGTGTGCGCGCGGATGACGCTGTGGGCGTACAGCTTGTTGGCGAAGGCGGTCATAACGGCGCGCACGATGGATTCCTCCACGCTCGGCCCGGGCTGGGGAAGCGCCTCGCCCAGGAACACATGGCGGATGGTGCGCTCCATCTCGTCGCAGAACACGTTGTAGATCACGCGATTCTCGAATTTCGCCAGCTCGATGTCTATCATGGCGTGAAGCTCGCCGATTGTGAAATCGCGCTTGAGTGAGCAGATGACGATGAGCCGGGACAACTGGCGCAAGCCGTAGCGCTTTTTCACCGGCGCGGGTATCAGCTTCATCTTCACGTAGTTGTTGATCATGCTGGCGGTGATGAAATGCCCCTCGCCGCTCACGTCCAGAACCGCCAGATGCCGCTCGATGTAGCCGACCACCTGGTCGACGTAGAGCTCCACGTCCGGCAGCTCTTCCCAGCGGGGACAGTGGAAGGCCAGCAGCTTCTCCTCGATCTCGGCCATGTCTCATCCTCCTCACCCCTCTATTTTACCAAATGACGCTGTCAAACGCAACATGAATTTGCCACAGATTTATAATTCAAACCCCGTTGACGTGTATACCGGAACGTGATAATATAGTTTTAAATACCAGATTATTTTGTGACAATACTTCCGCGAAACGGAGGGTCGCGCAATGAGTTTTGAGATATTCACCGATTCCAGCGCCAGCCTGCCCCTTGAAATCATCGAACGGTACCGCCTGCACATCCTCTCCCTGACCTTCCAGGAAAAGGGCGTGCCGGGCGAATACAAGAGCTTCGACAACGGCCGGCCCCTCGACACCACGCTGTTCTATCGCCGGATGCGCGACGAAGGCGCCGTGTTCATCACCTCCTGCGTCAACACGGCCGACGCCCTCGAGGCGATCGAGCCCGTGCTCGCGCAGGGAAAGGACGTCCTGTACCTGGGCTTTTCCTCCGGCCTGAGCGCCACGCACCAGAATGTGAAGACCGGGCTGGACGAGCTGCGCGAGAAATATCCCGACCGCAAGATCTACGAGAGCGACACCCTGGCCGCCGCGCTGGGGCAGGGGCTGCTGGTGGTGCTGGCCGCCCGCAGGCGGGAGGCCGGCGCGACGATCGAGGAAACCTGGCGCTGGGTGGAGGACAACAAGCTGCGCCTGTGCCACTGGTTTACCGTGGACAACCTCAAATACCTGCGCCGCGGCGGGCGCATCTCGGCCACCAGCGCCGTGGTGGGCACGCTGCTGGACATCAAGCCCGTGCTGCACGTGGACGACGCCGGCAAGCTCATCGCCATGACCAAGGCCCGGGGCGTGCGCGCGTCCGTGAAGGAGCTGTTCGAACGCATGAAGGCGACCGCCGTGCGCGATCCGGACAGCCCGGTGTTCATCAACCACGCGGATATCCTCGACCGCGCAAAGGAACTGGCCGACAAGGTCCGCGCCGAATTCGGCACGAAGGAAATCGTCATCGATTCGCTGGATCTGGTCATCGGCGCCCACTCCGGCCCCGGCACGCTGGCGCTGTTCTTCGTGGGCGATCACCGATAGAAAGGCGCGCCGCCCGTCCCCCATCCCCCCTGTGGATAACTCGCATCCGCCTGTGGATAAAACGCCGTCCCAACGCCCGGCTTTTCCCGAAGGCCCCGGGCATGACGGTGGGTTATCCACAGGCTTTTTTGCTGTCAGACGGCCGTTCCAACCGAACACACTTTCGTCTAAATACAGACATAATATTGGCTTAAATCCGAAATAATAATGCAATATTTATGAAACATTTTGAAATAACCGCCAGAATAGCGCGTTTTTATGCACAAATTTGAGGAAAAACCGACTGCGTTTTCCACATTTTCCACCGATTCCTGTGGAAAATCTGCGGGAAAGCCTGTGAGTTACACGTGCATAAATGGCAAAAATACATCGCTGTATGCGAAAAAACGGCCAAAAACAGCAGAAAAAAAGCCGACCGCGTCAATACAGACCGCAGTCGGCCCCTCATTTTTGCCTGTCCACCCCTCTGTGTGGAAAACCTGTGGAAACCTGTGCAAAACCTGTGGGCAAAGTCACCCGCCGCCTAGTCCCCCATCAGCCCCAGAGAGGGCACCGCGTTCAGCGAAAGCGGCGCGATCTCGCCCTTCATGAGCCGGTAGAAGGCCGCGCTGCCGATCATGGCGGCGTTGTCCGTGCAGAGCGCGGCGGGGGGCATGAAGGTCTCAAGCCCGGCCTTTTTCCCCAGCCGCTCGATCTCGCGGCGCAGCAGCCGGTTGCTGGCCACGCCGCCCGCCAGCGCCACGCGGCGCAGGCCCGTGTCCAGACAGGCGCGGACGGTCTTCTCCGCCAGCGAATCCACGACGGCCCTACGGAAGGAAGCCGCCCAGTCCGCGGCGTTGATGGCCTCGCCCTGCTGGCGCAGGTGGTGGGCCTGGTTGATGACGGCGGTCTTGAGCCCGCTGAAGGAGAAATCGTAAGGGCCGGGCGTGTGGATCTTCGGGAAGGCGTAGGCCCGGTCGTTCCCCTCCTCGGCCAGCTTGTCCAGCAGCGGCCCGCCGGGATAGGGAATGTCCAGCACCCGCGCCACCTTGTCGAAGGCCTCGCCCGCGGCGTCGTCGGTGGTGCCGCCCAGGAGGGTGTACGCGCCGTAATCGTCCACGCGCACGATGTGGCTGTGTCCGCCCGAGGCCACCAGGCACACGAAGGGCGGCCGCAAATCGGGATGGGCGATGTAGTTCGCGCTCACGTGGCCTTCGATGTGGTTCACCGCCACCAGCGGCAGCGCGCGCGCGTAGGCGAAGGCCTTGGCCCAGGCCACGCCGGTGAGCAGCGCGCCCACCAGGCCCGGCCCGTAGGTCACGGCCACGGCGTCGACGCCGTCCATGGTCAGGCCCGCCTGCCCAAGCGTCTGATCCAGCAGCGGATCGAGGGCTTCGACATGCATGCGCGAGGCGATCTCCGGCACCACGCCGCCGTAAAGCGCGTGCATGTCGATCTGCGAGGCGATCACGCCGGCGATCAGCCGCCGCCCGTCCTCCACAACGGCCATGGCGGTCTCGTCGCAGCTGGACTCCACCGCCAGGATGCGCGCGTGCCCTTTCTCAATGAGCGCGCCGGCCTTTTCGCGGGCCAGGGTCTCGTAAGTCATGTCTTTCTCTTCCTTCCGGGCAGATTCAGGATCAGCGCGCCGGCCAGAAACGCCGCCGCCGCGCCGACGGCGGCCGCGACGCCGCCCTGGGCGGCCATGCCGGCAAAAAACGGCTCCGGCAGCATGCGGATCATGGCGTCGGTGGCCGGGTCCAGCAGCCAGAGGTCGTTGGTGAAGATCAACTCGTGAAATCGGATGAACAGGATGTTGAAATCCGCGCGCCAAAGCAGCGCCGCGAGGAGGAGGCCCGCCGCCGTAAAAAGGCAGAGCGCCAGCAGCGCGCCGAAGCGCCGCGCCCGTCGCCGCCCCAGCGTCAGCCCCGCGACGACGCACGCGGCCCCCACGGCGAGCAGCGCCGCCCGCGCGGCGAGCCCGGCGCGGAACAGCCGCCTGACGTCCTCCATGTGGCGCTTCTCGCGCTCGTTGAAGGGGCTGGCGACCGCCTCGCCGCGCAGCGTCACGGGCCGGTCCAGCGAGTCGGTCTTCCCGGCCAGGTAGGCGGCCAGATCGCCGTTGACGAGGACCTGCTCCTCCCGCGGGATGCCCACCTCCGGGTAGACATCCAGCTCGTCCATGAGAGCGGTGTAGCGGTTCGCGTCCAGAAACACGACGCCCAGCCCGGTAAGCAGCCCGCCCAGGGTGAGGCAAATCAGCCCCAGCGCGCACAGAAGCGCAATCGCGGCGTCCTTCATCGTTCGCAGGTCAGGAAGGCCCGCACGGGCGCGCCTTCCGCGCCTTTCAGCTTCATGGGGAAGCACATCAGGCGGTATGTCCCCTCCGGCGCGCGGGACAGGTCGGCGTTTTCCAGGATGCAGACGCCCTTTGAGAGCAGCGCGCGGTGCGCGGCGGCCTCGGCGCCGGACGGGGCGATGGACAGCCTGTCCGTTCCGATCAGCGCGACGCCCGCCTCCGCCGCGGCGCGGGCCTCGGTTTCGGAAAGCCCGTTTCCGCCCCGGAGCAGCACCCGCGCCGCGCCCGCCGCCCGGTCGAGCCAGTCCGCCGTCCAGTCCAGCAGGACGGCCTCGCCGCACAGCTGCGCCATGGGATAATCCTCCGTATCGCCCTTCAGCAGGAAGTGGGACGGCGCGTCGATATGGGTGCCGCAGTGCGCGCTCATGCGGATGCGCGACACCTTGTAAATGGAAAATTCGTCCGTATCCATCTCAAACGCCGGGTCGCCCGGGTAAACGGCCATGCCCGGCTCGAGGGGTCTGGTGATGTCGATCCACCCGTCCATACCGGCCTGTGCGGCCCCGTCGCCGGGCAGCGCCGCGTACACAAACGTGTCCTTCCATACCGGCGCGCCGCTTTCGTCCTTGCGGAAATAGATGTTCTTCCGGAGATGGGCCTCGCGCCGCAGCCCGACACTCTCCAGCAGCCGCCACGAGGCGGCGTTGCGCGGGTCGCACTCGGCGTATACCCTGTGCGCGCCCTCCGCGAAAGCATGCCCGATGACCGCCGAAAGGGCCTCTCGCGCGTAGCCCTTTCTCTGGTAGCGCCTGTTTACGATATAGCCGACCTCTTTGGCCCCGAAATCCCTGTCGCCGCAGTAGATATTGCCGATCACCTTGCCCGATTCCTTCAGTTCCATGGCGAAAAACGCCTCCGAGCCGAGGCGGTAAGCCAGGTATTCCCGGCCGTTTTCGTAGGTGACGCCGGGATAGCCCTCGAACTCGTCGTCTTCAAGCTGGGACAGCATCTCAAACAGGTCGTCGTAGTCCGATTCCCTGAACGGCCGCAAAACCAGCCGCTCCGTCATGATCCGCGCCATGGCCGCCTCTCCCCGTTCCCGTCAAATCCCGTCTATCCGCTTCCCGAAGGAGACGTGCCCCTCCAGTTCCTGAAAGCCCCTGCGCTTGTAGAACGCGTACGCGGGCACGTCGTTCTCCGTTTGCAGGAAGATCTGGCAGATGTTCCTCTCCCGCAGGTAGGATTCGATTTCCCGCAAAAACGCGCTGCCGACGCCCCGCCCCTGATACGGGCGGCCGACGCAGAACTCGTCAATGCAGTATTCCGTGCCGCTGTACCAGTGCTTGATGTAGCCCATGGACAGCGCCGCGAGCCGGTCGCCATCATAATAGCCCAGCGTGAGGGAATACGACTGCCCGGTCAGGTCGGCGATGTAGGCGTCGAGCTGTTCCGTGTCGCTCCAGTCGTCGTTCCACGGCTCGTTTGTGAACACATCCGCAAACAGCGACGTGACGGCGGCCCTGTCCTCCGCCGAAAGAACCCTGAATTCCATGTTCTGTCCCCCCGTCAGTCGAATCGCGCGGGCCAGTTTTTGTCCGCCTGCGCCGCTAACGTTCCTCAATCCCATAGACCATACAGGTGATGTCCCCTGTAGATGAACAGCAAATCCTTATTGTAAGCCCGGTAACAATAAGCCAGATAATAATCACGCTGATCAAAGGCGATGGATTCGTCGCGGTGATAGACAAAGCGCCACGCCACGCAGTCATCGCCGCCCAGGGACAACGCCACCACTTCGTTTACATAGATATCTATTTGATATCGCTGATCGAAGTCCTCTATATAGACCGGGTCATCGGATGTTTCCCAGCCGGCGGGCGGGTCGAAGCAGTCTCCGTCGACGGAGAAGGCCATGATCTCAAATCCGGAGCTGTATCGAAGCGGGTCTGTCCACTCCGAATAGTCGATCCTGCGCAGGCCGGGATACCGCTCCAGGCCCACCGCCCTGAGCATGCGGGGCGTGGCCAGGGCAGACTGAACGGCCGGGCGGAGGAGGAAAAACAGCAATACGGCTGTGACTATCGCGCCGATCAGGACGTAAAACTCTTTTCTCCGTATTTCGTTCATCGTCTCGCGGTTCAGCCCCTTCTTTTCAGCCAGTCCTATCGCGCTGATGCGTTCCGCAGGTATTTGTCAATGATCCGACTCGTCAATCCATTCCTGCAGCTTTGCCTTCAACAGCTTCTTATCGGGAAGATACAGTTTGTACTCTTTCGCGTATATATTCGAATCCCTCGGCAGAGTCAGTTCCACTAAGGCTTCATCGCTCTGCTTACACATCAGTATTCCGATCGTTGGATTCTCTCCCTCGATGAGTTCGCAGCGATCATAGTAGTTTACATACATCTGCATCTGCCCGAGGTCCTGATGCGTCAGTTCGTCCACTTTGAAGTCAATCAGCACATAACAGCGCAGATACCGGTTGTACAGGACAAGATCGAGGTAAAAAGTCTTCTCATTGAAGGTGAACCTGCGCTGCCTTTTTTCAAAGAGAAATCCCTTGCCCATTTCCAGTAGGAAGTCCTGGAGCTTGTTCAGCACGGCAAATTCCAAATCGCTTTCATGATAGCTGCTCTTATCGTCCAGCCCCGCAAATTCCAGCACATATGGAGATTTTAATATGTCTTCCGGACGATACGGCCTTGCGCCCTGCGCCGCCATCGCCATGACGTCATGCTTGTCCCGGCTCAACGCCAGTCTTTCATACAGGCTGGAATGGAATTGCCGTTTCAGCGTCTTGACGCTCCAGACGCCTCGAATCGCTTCCGTCTCATAAAAACTGCGCTCATCAGCATCATCAATTGTCATCAACACCTGATAATGCGTCCAGCTCAGTTTGAATGGAAACCGCTCTTGATCCACCGTTAATTGTCCAATCGGCGATTGTACAATTCCGTTTTCCTGCATCGCGCTTAATTGTCCAATACCGGATTGGACAATCTCTGGATCGCGACCGCGGTACATGATGTAAAATTTTCTCATGCCGGCCAAATTGCTTCTGGAAAAACCGCGGCCAAATTCCCCCGTCAGAAACCGGGACAAAGAGTCGAGCACCTTTGCGCCGTATTGCGCCCGTTCGTCTCCCTGTTGTTCCTCCTCAACCATATACTTTCCGAGCAGAAAACTGGTATATACCGTCACAGAATTCATCATGAATCCCATGGCATTGCGGGCATTTTTAACCAATGCTCTGGATTTCTCAAACAATACGGTGAATTCATTCATATCCCGTATCATACATCTTCAGCCCCTTCTCGCCAGCCAGTCCTCCCTGGTGAGGAGATTCAACTCGTCGTCCTCCACCGTATCGAAGCGGGTTTCAAATTTGGAGTAGGCGTAGTGGGTGAAGCCGCACTTTTCCTGCACCCGCGCGGACTGGGCGTTTTTGAGGAAGTGGCCGCAGAAGATCACGTCCAGCCCCACATCCTCGAAAAGGTAGCGGATGACCTCCTTAACTGCCTCAGGCATCAGCCCCTGGCCCCAGTAGGGCTTGGCCAGCACGTAGCCCAGCTCGCGGCATTTCTTCTCCTCGAAGCCGGGGCACAGCGCCTCCCGGTATTTCTCCACGCCCAGCGAACCGATGACCTTGCCGTCCTTCTCCAGCGCGAAGGTCTTTTTTCCCGCGATGAATTTGTTAAGGATCGCCTGCGACTCCTCCTTGTCCTTGTGAGGCGTCCAGCCGGCCATCTGGCCCACGCCGTCCACCGAGGCGTACTCGAAGAAGTCGTCCAGGTCGTCTTCCCGCCAGGGGCGCAGAACGAGCCGGGGCGTTTTAAGGATCACATGGCTTATGTCGATCTCAGCGTTCATGGTTTACTCCTTTGTTCCGTTGTTCAGCCAGGCCAGGTAGGCCATGACGAAGCCCTCCAGGTCGCCGTCCATCACGGCGCCGATGTCGCCCACCTCGTAGCCGGAGCGCAGGTCCTTCACCATGGTGTAGGGCTGGAAGACGTAGGAGCGGATCTGGCTGCCCCATTCGATCTTCTTCTGCTCGCCCTTCACGTCGCTCATCTGCTCCTGGCGCTCCTTCTCGTGCAGTTCGGCCAGCCTGGCGCGCAGCATCATCAGGCAGGTCTCGCGGTTCTGGATCTGGCTGCGCTCGTTCTGGCACTGCACCACAATGCCCGTGGGCAGGTGCGTCATGCGCACGGCGGAGTCGGTCCGGTTGACGTGCTGGCCGCCCTTGCCGGAGGCGCGGTAGGTGTCGATGCGCAAGTCTTCCGTGCGAATCTCCATCGCGCCGCTGTCCTCGATGATGGGAGCCACGTCCAGCGAGGCGAAGGAGGTGTGCCGGCGGGCGTTGGCGTCGAAGGGCGATATGCGCACCAGCCGGTGCACGCCGCGCTCGGATTTCAAAAAGCCGTAGGCGTAGTCGCCGCTCACCTCAAAAGTGACCGACTTGATGCCCGCCTCGTCGCCCTCCAGCAGGTCCAGCTCCCTCACGGTGAAGCCCATGCGCTCGGCGAAGCGGGTGTACATGCGGTAGAGCATCTGGGTCCAGTCCTGGGCCTCGGTGCCGCCCGCGCCGGCGTGCAGCGCGAGGATGCAGTCGTTCTGGTCGAACTCGTCCTTGAGCAGCGTGGTGAGCTTCATCTGCTCCAGGTCGGCCTTGATGGCGGCGAACTCCGTGCGGATCTCGGCGGCCATGCCGCTGTCGTCGGCCTCGTCGGCCAGCTCCATCATGGCCTCGATGTCGTCCGCCCGCACGCCCAGCGACTTGTAGTGGTTCAGCCGCTCCTCCACGGCGTGGGCGCGCTGGTTGACCTTCTGGGCGCGCTCCATGTCGTCCCAGAAGCCGTTTGAGGCCATGTCCTCCTGAAACTCGATCAGCTGCTCCTGGAGGCGCTCGATGTCAAGCGACCGTCCCAGCTCCTCGATGGCCGCGCGAACCTCCGAAAGATCCTGTTTGAATTGTTCCATTTCCAGCATTGATATTACACACCTTTCCTGTGGTCGAGGTTGTTTTTCAGCGCAGCTGATCGCACAGCGCGAGCCGCGCCGCGTCTATGGCGTCGCGGCCGTAGGCGTCCAGCAGGCGCTCGTTCCAACGCGTCGTCCTGAGGTTGTAGCCCAGCGACCAAACCGCCGAACTCAGGTCGACATGGCGGTCGCCCAGGCCGGCGTCGCCCAGGTCGATAAACCCCGCAAAGCACCCTCCGTCAAAGAAAATGTTCGGCAGGCAGCAGTCGCCGTGGGTGAGCGCGTCCTTTTGAAGGATCGACACGTCGCCCGCGAAGGGCGCGCCGTGTTCCTTCCCATAGGCATCTATCCATCGCTCGTTCACGTCGGCCAGCGGGCAGTCCCGGGCGTCCGTCTCGTGCAGCGCCCGGATGGCCTCGCCCAGGGCCGCGGCCAGCCGCGCCGGTTCCCCCGGCCAGCGGCAGGCGTTTTGTCCCGGCAGCGTCTGAACGAGCAGGTAGTCCCGCGCGCCATCCTGATCGAAGGCGATGAGCGGCGCGCCCAGGCCCTTCCGGGCGAAGTAATCCTGCATCGCGGCGGCGCGCTCCAGCTCGCCGCGGGGCGCGATCTTGAGAAAGCAGCCGCCCGCGTCAAACACCCGCGCGCCCGACCGGCCGAGGCTCTCCTCCGCCAGATACGCCGCCCCGACATGCCGCCGTATCCCTTCCGGCAGCCAACCTGCCTCTTTCATTTCATCCATATCTCTTCAAGACCATTTTTCATTCCCCATTCCCAATTCCCCATTCCCCATTTTCTTTACTTCCCTTTTCCGCAGCATTCCTTGTATTTCTTGCCGCTTCCGCAGGGGCAGGGATCGTTGCGGCCCACCTTCATGCCGACGCGCACCGTCTTGGGCGCGGCGCCCTCGGCCTGGCCGCCGTGGGAGGCGACGAGCTTGGGCTCCTCCTCCTTCGGGGGCTGCGGCGGCTGCTTCACCAGCACCGCGTAGTACAGCCGGCGCATGGTGTCCTCCTGGATGAGGCGGGACATTTCCTCGAACATGGCGTAGCCCTCGTGCTTGTATTCCACGATGGGGTCGCGCTGGCCGTAGGCGCGCAGGCCGATGCCCTCGCGCAGCTGGTCCATGGCGTCGATGTGGTCCATCCAGCGGCGGTCGACGGAGGCCAGCACGGCCACGCGCTCGAACTCCCGCATGGAGACGCCCATCTCCTCGATCATCGCCTCGCGCTCGGCGTAGAAGGCGGCGGCCTCCTTTTCCAGCAGCTCCACGAACGCCTTGCGATCCGGCCCCTTGGCCGCGTTGAACACCCGCTCCACGTCGCCGGGCTTCAGGCACAGCGCCTCCAGATAGGCGGCCAGGCCCTTGAGGTCCCAGTCGGCGTCGCTGTCGCCGGCGCAGAACTGCGTCACGGCCGCCTCCAGAAGGGACTTGCGCATGTTCGCCACATGCTGCCGCATGTCGCCGCCCATGAGCACCTCGCGGCGCTGGGAATAGATGACCTCGCGCTGCTGGTTCATCACGTCGTCGAACTGCAGCACGGATTTGCGGATGCCGTAGTTGCGGCCCTCCACGCGCTTCTGGGCGCTCTCGATCTGGCCGGTGAGCATCTTGGCCTCGATGGCCTCGTCCTCCTTCACGCCCAGCTTCTCGATGAGGGGCTGCATGCGGTCGGAACCGAACAGGCGCATCAGGTCGTCGTCCATGGCGATGAAGAACTGGCTGGAGCCGGGGTCGCCCTGGCGGCCGGCGCGGCCGCGCAGCTGGTTGTCGATGCGGCGGGACTCGTGGCGCTCGGTGCCGATGATGTGCAGGCCGCCCAGCTTCACGACCTCCTCGTGCTCGGCGTCGGTCTCTTTTTTGAAATTCTGGTAGTGCTCGTTGAACACCTTGCGGGCGTCGAGCACCTCCTGGGGCACGTTTTCATTGTGGCCCAGCGCGTCCTCGACCAGCTGCTCTTCGTAGCCGGCCAGGCGCATCTTCTGGCGCGCCATGAACTCGGCGTTGCCGCCCAGCAGGATGTCTGTGCCGCGGCCGGCCATATTCGTGGCGATGGTCACGGCGCCCTTGCGGCCGGCCTGGGCCACGATCTCGGCCTCTTTTTCATGGAACTTGGCGTTCAGCACCACGTGCCGCACGCCCCGCTGATCCAGCAGGCGGCTGAGCATCTCGCTCTTCTCGACCGACACCGTGCCCACCAGGATGGGCTGGCCGGTGGCGTGGCGGCGGACGACCTCCTCCACCACGGCGCTGAACTTGCCCTTCTGGTTGAGGTAGACCGAGTCATTCAGGTCCTTGCGGATCATAGGCCGGTTGGTGGGGATCGTCACCACGTCCAGCTTGTAGATGCCGCGGAATTCCTCCTCCTCGGTCTTGGCCGTGCCGGTCATGCCGGAGAGCTTTTTGTACATGCGGAAGTAGTTCTGGAAGGTGATGGTGGCCAGCGTCTTGCTCTCCCGCTCCACCTTCACGTGCTCCTTGGCCTCGATGGCCTGGTGCAGGCCGTCCGAATAGCGGCGGCCCACCATCAGGCGGCCGGTGAACTCGTCCACGATGATCACCTGGCCGTCCTTCACCACGTAGTCCACGTCGCGCTTCATCATCACGTTGGCCTTGAGGGCCTGCAGGATGTGGTGGTACAGCTCGGTATTGCCCGGGTCGGTGAGGTTGTCCACGCCGAAATACGCCTCGGCCTTGCGCACGCCGCTCTCGGTGAGGGAGGCGCTCTTCTGCTTCTCGTCGCGGATGTAGTCGCCGGATTCGGGAATGGGCTCGTCCTTCTCGTCCCGCTCCTTCGCCTCGGTCAGGCGGGGAATGAAGCGGTCCACGCGGGCGTACATCTCGGTGGACTTCTCGCCCTGGCCGGATATGATGAGGGGCGTGCGCGCCTCGTCGATGAGGATGGAGTCGACCTCGTCCACGATGGCGAAGTTCAGCGGCCGCTGGACCAGCCGCTCCCGGCGGGTGGCCATGTTGTCGCGCAGGTAGTCGAAGCCCAGCTCGTTGTTGGTGGCGTAGGTCACGTCGGCGGCGTAGGAAGCCTGGCGCTGTTCCGAGGTCATCTCGTGCTCGATGAGGCCCACGGTCAGGCCCATGAAGCGGTACACCTTGCCCATCCATTCGCTCTGGAACCGGGCCAGGTATTCGTTGACCGTCACGATGTGCACGCCCTCGCCGGGGATGGCGTTCAGGTAGGCGGGAAAGGTGGCGGTGAGGGTCTTGCCCTCGCCGGTCCTCATCTCGGCGATGCGGCCCTGGTGCAGCGCGATGGCGCCCAGCAGCTGCACGTCGAAGGCGCGCTGGCCCAGCGTGCGCACCGCGCCCTCGCGCATGGCGGCGTAGGCCTCGGGCAGCAGGCTGTCCAGCGTTTCGCCGTTTTTGTAGCGATCGCGGAATTCCACGATCATGCCGCCCAGCTGGCTGTCGCTCATGGCGTGATATTTCGGCTCCAGGGCGTTGATTTTTTTGACGGTTTCGGACAGCCGCGCGACCTCCCGGTCGTTGCTGTCGCCGAACACCTTTTTGATCAGATTGAACATGAATGAAACCTCCGAAATCTATGTTTCGCATGCCGCCGCGCGGACGGACGCCGCCCGGCGGATGGGTACAAATTCCCATATTGCCCCAATTTTACCATAGCGCGGCGGAATGCGCAAGGACAATCATGTTATATCGAATGGCGCGTTGCGGCTTGTCCTTTGATATTCCGCTTGACACGGCTTACCGGCATGTATATGATAAACCCTGAGAAAAGAGAAGCGTCACGGACAGAATTGAGCAGAAAACGACAGGCTTTTTCTCCCTGAATCCGGTATACTGATCCCAACAGGGAAAGGAGGCGGCCGGGATGGAGTGGCTGACCAGCATTCGCGCGGCGATCGACTATATGGAGGCGCACCTGGAGGACGACATCGGCGTGCGGGATGTCGCCGGACAGGTCTACCTCTCTCCGTTCTTCCTGCAGAAGGGCTTCTCGCTGATGACCGGCTGCGGCATCGGGGAGTATCTCCGCAGCCGGCGGCTGTATCAGGCGGCCCTCGATCTTCAGAAGACGGAAGACAAGGTGATCGACATCGCCCTGCGATACGGCTACGAGACCCCGGAGAGCTTCGCCAAGGCCTTCGCCCGATTTCACGGCGCGTCGCCCTCCCAGGTCCGCGCCGGACAGGCGGCGGTCAAGGCCTTCCTGCCCCTGAAAATCAGCATTTCGATACGAGGAGGAAGTCAAATGGATTATAAGATCGCCCCCATGTTCCCGTTCAGGGTCATTGGCTTCCAGAGGGAATTCTCATACGACAGCGCCCATGCGGAGATCCCCAAGTTTTGGGATGAGATCTGCGCGAAGTACGCCGCCAACGTGTATGCCGGAAACGACCCGGCGAATCCCTGGGAGCAGGCGCTCGTGGACAACTGCATCGGGGAATACGGCGTCTGCATCGACGATTTGGAGGGCGACCGGTTCCGCTATCTCATCGCCGGGCGGTATACCGGCGGCGACGTGCCCGAGGGCATGGCCGTGTACGAGTTCCCCCGTGGCGAATGGGCGATATTCGACTGCGTCGGCCCCATACCGGACGCCCTGCAAAGCCTGAACACGCGGGTGTTTCAGGAGTGGCTTCCGGGCAATCCGGACTATGAACTCTCCGGAAACGCCAGCGTCGAGTGGTATGACTGCCTGAACGGCGAGAAGACCGACCCGGACTATCACAGCGCGATCTGGATCCCGGTGAAGAAGAGGAACCGGGTATGAACGGAACGAGGGGAGCGATGGCATGACCCTTGAGGAACAGCTCATGGCCTATGAACCGGCCAACGAACAGGAAGCGCGGGACCGGGCGCTGATGCTGCGCTTCCTGCGGGAGGGCGAAACGCCCTTTTCCCGCGGGAACGAAACGGCGCACTTCACCGCCTCGGCCTGGGTGACGAACGCCGCACGCGACAAGGTCCTGCTGATCTGGCACAACATCTACAGATCGTGGGCCTGGACGGGCGGCCACGCGGACGGCGAGCGCGACCTGCTGGCCGTGGCCCGGCGCGAGGCGGAGGAGGAAACCGGCGTGGGCGGGCTCGCGCCGGTGACGGACACGCCCGTGTCCCTGGAAATTCTCACCGTGGACGGCCACGAAAAGCGCGGGCGGTACGTCCCGTCTCACCTGCATTGCAACGTGACCTACCTCTTCGAGGCGGACGACGCCGCGCCGCTGCGCGCCAAGCCGGACGAGAACAGCGGCGCGCGCTGGTTCCCCCTGGAGGAGGCGCTGGCGGCCTCGGCCGAGCCCTGGATGGTGGAGCGGGTTTATAAAAAGCTGCTGCTCAAAATGAAAAAGTGAACGCGAAAGGAGCCGTTCCCGCGCAGGGAGCGGCTCCTTTTCGGTTCGGCCGATGAGGTTATTACCAGCCCAGCCTGTCCAGCAGGATGTAGCCGACGTAGTCGCCGTAGGTGCAGCAGGCGAACACATCGTCCACGATGTAGCAGTCGGTCACGATCGCGTTCAGCGGCACGCGGGTCACGCGGCGGGAGCTGGTGTCGGGCAGCTCGTACATATAGGTGAAGGACGCGCAGTTGACGATCACGCACTCGCCCAGGTAGTCGGCGTCCACGCCGCCGGAAACCCATTCGAGGTTGTCGTTCTTGATGAAGCCCTCCAGGTCGCCGTAGATGCAGTAGGAGAAGTTCTCGTTCTCATAGAACACGTTGGTCACGATGGAGCCCAGCGGGACGCGGGCCACCAGCTGGGCCTTTGTGTCCGGATAGGAGCGCAGCGAGGCGTAGCTCACGCACTTGACGATCCGCATGTTGCCCAGGTACGCCTCGTCCGGGTATTCCTGGCCGATGGGGCCGGCGATGAAGGAGAGGTTGGTGTTCTTGATGTAACCCTCCTTGCCGTCGTACATGCAGTAGGTGAACTCATCGTTCTCATACCAGCAGTTGGTCACGACCGAGTTCACCGGCACGCGGGCCACGAGGGGGGCTGAGGTGTCGGGATAAGAGCGCAGCGAGGCGTAGCTCTTGCAGTTGACGATCTCCATCGCGCCGATGAGGCCGGTGTAGTCCTCGTAATCGTAGGCGTAGGCCGCCGCGCAGGCGGCCGTGGGCAGCGCGGCTAGCATGATCGCGGCCAGCGCGAGGCAGAGCAGGATGCGCGTTTTCTTCATGGCGATGACTTCCTTTCCCGGTTGTTAATTCCATAATCATATTATACGGATAACGGCGGGAAAGTCAAGGCTCTTGCGGCGATGTGTCCCCATGGTTTTTATTCACATATGAATATACAGCCCCGGTTTATTACCCATACGGCGTCCGATTTTTATTCACACGGCGGGTCAGGCGCGCTGGCGGAAGCGACCGGGCAAAGTGGAATGATCCACAGATAAAACGGCGGATTCTGTCGAATACTGACGGGCGCGTTCCCTAAAGAAAGATAAAATGCGGGGCGAAAGAAATTTTCCGCAATGTGCCGGGAACGGTCATATTCCCTGAAATGACGTCATATATATACAGTAATGAATGACCAAAATTTGGCAATAATCCCATAAAATCGCTTGAACCGCCTGAAAAAAAGGAATTTTTGGCAATGCGTCGTATATACATTGTGATTTCGATTTTCACTGCCGCGGCCCGCGCGCGTATGACCGGTGATTCGGAGGGAAAGACATGGTGACAACGGTCAAGAGAAAGAAAAAGCGGAATCTGAACACCTTTCTGCGCCGATACCGCCGTCTGGCGGCGCTGGTACTGATTTTTATCGCCCTGGCCGCCTGCGCCTTCGGGCTGGCCGGGCGCTTCCGCTACGCCGGCCGGCTGGAGGACCTGGGCGATTTCATGGCGAAAGCCATCCGCACCGACCTCAATCAGGCCATGCAGGCCTACGACACCATCCTGCGGCGGGGGGACGACGCGGCGCCCGAGGCCCTGACCAACATGAAGCGGTATATGTACTCGGCCTACCGGCTGAACCTCTCGCTGGTGCTGGCCCTGAGCGAGCGCTATTCCATCATAGACACCGCCACCTACAATAATTTCCAGACCATCGTGGGCGAATACGAACGGCTGCTGGCCAACGGGCAGTCCACCGCCTCGGTCAAGACCTCCCTGGGCAACTACATGCGGGCCATGGAGGACACGCTCTCCACCCGCTTCGACAGCGCCGACCTGCTGCTGCCGCAGACCGCCTCGAAAAAGACCGGGCGTTAAATGAAAAAGGGATAATCGCCAATGGCCGCCGGCTCAGCCGGCGGCCATTATGATATAATAACGTCTTATACTATTTTCCATCTAATACTACAATCCAATCAGAGCTGGACAAAAAAGAGGGGATGAAGTATAATAAAACAGGGTGAAGGAAATGAAGCGACAGCAGATAAGCGCGGGAGAGCTGGAAGAAATCAAGGCGGCTCGGAAAGCGAATCAAAACAAAAAGATAGACAAACGATTGCAAGTACTGGAGAT
>JAFXQO010000084.1 GCA_017527065.1 Clostridia bacterium | reverse complement strand
TTCTTTAGGGGGAATGGGGAATGGGGAATGGGGAATGAGGGCGGCGGGAGTCGCACGGCCCATCCGTTCCTTTCAATCAAATCAAAATTCCTAATTCCCAATTCCAAATTCCTAATTGAAGTAGGGGGCGTTTTTGTTGAAGGTATTTGCTCTGTCTGACAAGGGGCGCGTGCGCGCCATCAACCAGGACGCCTACTATGAGCCGCGGCCGGGCGAGACCTTCGCCGTCATCGCGGACGGCATGGGCGGACACCAGGCGGGCGACGTGGCCAGCAGGCTGGCGATCGAGGAGTTTACCCGCTGGCTCAAATGCGCCCCGCGGCCCAGCGAGGATACGCTGCGCTACGCCGTGTCGGAGGCCAACCGCGCGGTATACCTGAAATCCCGGGCGGAGTCGGACAAGGCGGGCATGGGCACCACGCTGACCGCCCTCTGGCTTGAAGAAGACGGCGCGCTGCTGGCCCATGTGGGCGACAGCCGGGCCTACCGGCTGCGCGACGGACGGCTGGAGCAGATGACCCACGATCACAGCCTGGTGAGCGAGATGATGGAGCGCGGCGAGCTGACCGAGGAGGAGGCGCGCGTCCATCCCCAGCGGCACTACATCACCCGCGCCATCGGCACGGGCAATCGCGTCGAGGCGGACATCATGCGCTACGACCGGCGCGAGGGCGACGTGTGGCTGCTCTGCTCGGACGGGCTGAGCATGTACTTTTCGCGGGATGAGCTGCAGAGCGCGCTGCGCGGCCGCCGCAAGTGGCAGATGAAGGTCGAGGACCTGGTCAGGACGGCGATCGACCGCGGCGGAGCCGACAACGTGACGGCGCTGCTCGTCGTCTGCGATGGAGGTAGGTTATGAAGCAGCCGCCTCTGTCAGGACGATACGAGCTGGAGGAAATCGTGGGCTCCGGCGGCATGTCGGTGGTCTACCGGGCATGGGACCTGAAGAGCGACCGGGAGGTCGCCGTGAAGGTGCTCCGGTTTGAACACAACGCCGACCAGGATTTCGTGCGCCAGTTCAACCGGGAGGCGCAGGCCGCCTCCAAGGTGACGCACCCTAACATCGTGAGCATGTACGACGTGGGCCAGGACGGCGACACGCGCTACCTGGTCATGGAATACGTGAAGGGCGTCACGCTGAAGGACATGATCCGCCAGCAGGGACGAATCGAATGCCGGCGCGCGGTTCAGATCGCGCTGAAGATCCTGGCGGCCGTCGATCACGCCCACAAGAACAACATCGTGCACCGCGACATCAAGCCGCAGAATATCCTGGTCGACAGCGAGGGCCGCGTGAAGGTGACGGATTTCGGCATCGCCCGCGTTCTCGACTCCAGCTCCAACACCGGCACGGGCAACGTGCTGGGTTCGGTGCACTATTTTTCGCCGGAGCAGGCCCGGGGCGCTGTGGCGGACGCCAAGAGCGACCTGTATTCCGTGGGCGTGGTGCTCTACGAGATGGTCACAGGGCGCGTCCCCTTCGACGCCGATACGCCGATGGCCATCGCCCTCAAGCACATTCACGAAAAGCCCGTGCCGCCCACGTCGCAGAATCCCGCCGTGTGGATTTCCCTCGACGAGGTCATCATGAAGGCGCTGGAGAAGGATCCCGACAAGCGTTACCAGTCGGCGGCGCAGATGGCGTCCGATCTCAAACTGGCCGTGAAGCATCCCAACGGCGGTGTGGTGCGCGTGAAGGAGGATCCTGAACCCCACCCGCGCCGGTTCCCCGGCTGGATCGTGCCGGCGCTGGCGGTCGCGGCGCTGGCCGTTGCGCTGCTCTTCACCTGGCAGGTCTCCGAGCGGCTCAAGACGCGGGTGCGCGTGCCCTCGATGGTGATGGCCGATCTGGAGGACGCCCAGGCCCAGCTGGACGCCCAGGGGCTGGCCCTTGAACTGGAAAGGCGCTACGACGACAGCGTGGTATCCGGCGTGGTCATCGCGCAGGACCCGGAGCCCGGCGCGCTGGTCTATCCGGGCGCGTCGGTGCGGCTGGCCGTGAGCATGGGCAAGGAAGCGGTGACCGTACCCGACGTGACGATGCACATGCGCAACGAGGCGGTTCAGATGCTGGAGGAAGCCGACCTGATGGTGGGCGAGGTGCGCCTTGAGATTTCCGACGACGTGCCGGTGGGCGCGGTGATCAGTCAGTATCCCCCCGCGGAGATGAAGGCCCCGCCCTTCAGCGAGGTATCCCTCACCGTGAGCGGCGAAAGCACCGCCGTGCCGGAGCTGGGCGGCCTCACGGTCGAGCTGGCGCGGGTGACGCTGCAGGCCTCCGGGCTGCAGCTGGGCGACATGGCGCAGGAGGATAGCGACGAGCCGGCGGGCACCATCATCGGCCAGTCCTTTACGGCGGGTGTTCGCGTGCTGTGGGGCACGCCGGTGGACGTGATCGTGAGCGCGACGGACAACGTGACCTACTGGACGGAGGTCGTACTGAACATGACCATCGCGGACAACGGCACCACGGTGCGTGCCGTGCTCAGCGACGGCGAAACGGAGCGCGAGGTGTACCGCAGCGTGCTCAACGCGGGCGAGCAGGTGATTTCCATGAACCTGGACAGCGCGAAGGCGGGCCTCCAGACGCTGCAGGTCTATGTTTCGGGCGAGCTGTCAGAGGAGCGCACCGTGGAATTCGGCAACGAGTGATCGGGAGGCTATGGCTTGGAAGGGATTATCCTGAGCGGTATCGGCGGGTTTTACACGGTGCTTGAGGACTCCGGCGCAAGGCATACGCTGCGCGCCCAGGGCAAGCTGCGCCGCCAGCGGCTCACGCCGCTCGTGGGCGACAGGGTGGTTTTCCGGCCGGGGGAAGGCGGGCAGCACGGGTGGCTCGAGGCGATCCTGCCGCGCAGGAGCGAACTGATCCGCCCGCCCGTGGCGAATATCGACCTGATCGGCGTGGTCGTCTCGGCGGGCACGCCCGCGCCCGATCTGCTGCTCGCCGACCGGATGCTGATGTTCGCCCGGCGCGGCGGCATCGAGGCGGCGCTGATCGTGAACAAGTGCGACGAGGACGGCGCCGCGGCGGAAGCCATCGCCAGGCAGTACGCGGGCAGCGGCGCGCGCGTATTCCTCACCTGCGCCGCCACCGGCGAAGGCGTCGATGCGCTGAAGGCCGCGCTGTCGGGCCGCGTTCACGCGCTGGGCGGGCAGTCCGGCGTGGGCAAGAGCTCGCTGCTCAACCGGATGTACGGCTTCAGTCGCGAGACGGGGGCGCTCTCGGAGAAGATCGAGCGCGGCAAGAACACCACGCGCCACTGCGAGCTGATCCCCCTGCCGGACGGCGGCATGGCGCTGGATACGCCGGGCTTCAGCCTGCTGGAGCTGCCGCTGTGCGATCCGTATGAACTCAGGTTCCTGGTGCCGGAACTGGAAAAATACGAAGGCGAATGCCGCTTTCAGCCCTGCGCCCACGTTTCGGAGCCCGGCTGCGCGGCGCGGGCGGCCGTGGAGCGGGGCGAGGTATCCCGGGAGCGATGGAGCCGCTACTGCGAACTGTTTGAGGACATGAAGACCAGATGGAGGGAGCGCTATGATTAAGGTTGCGCCGTCGCTTCTGGCGGCGGATTATCTGAAGATCGGCGAGGGCATCCGGCGGGCGAAGGACGCCGGGGCGGACTGGCTGCATTTCGACGTGATGGACGGCATGTTCGTGCCGAATATTTCCTTCGGCCAGGGGATTTTGAAGGCGGCGGCGGGCTCGGGGCTGCTCCCGTGCGACGCGCACCTGATGATCGAGAAGCCCGAGCGCTACATCGAGGAGTTCGCGGCGGCGGGCGCGCGGGTCATCACGGTGCACGCCGAGGCGACGAACCACCTGAACCGCGCGCTTCACCAGATCCGCGAGTGCGGCTGCCTGGCGGGCGTGGCGCTCAACCCGGCCACCTCGCCGGACTGCCTGCGCTATGTGCTGGGCGATTTCGACCTGGCGCTGGTGATGACCGTCAATCCCGGGTTCGGCGGGCAGAAGCTCATTCCCTCGGCGGTGGAGAAGATCGCCGAGATCGACCGCATGCTCAAGGCGGCGGGCGTCAAGGCCGAGATCGAGGTGGACGGCGGCGTCAACGAGGCCAACGCGGCGGAGCTGACGGGAAAGGGCGCGACGGTGCTCGTGGCGGGCTCCGCGTTCTTCCGCGCCCAGGACGGCGCGGCCTTCGTGCGCAATCTGAAAAAATAGGGGACAGGCAACAAAACGGCGCCTCCCAATAGAATGAAAGCAGAGATTCTATTGGGAGGTGCCGTCTTTATGCGAACTTGTGAAAAGAACGGGGGCTACGGGTGCCGCGTGCCCTGCGGCCTTTTGAAGCTGGCTGGCGTCGTGATGATCGCCGCGGGGGCGCTGCTGGCGCTGATCTTCATCCCCATCAGGCTGTGGCTCGCGCTGCTGGGCGCGGCGCTGGCGGCCGCGGGGGTCTTGCTGGTGCGCCTGTCATGACCGGTCAGACGACGAAGCCGCCGTTCACGCCCAGGGTCTGCCCGGTGATGAACGCCGCGTCCTCGCCCGCGAGGAAGAGCGCCGCGCGGGCGACCTCCTCCGGCGTTCCGATGCGCCCGAGGGGCGTTTCATCGGCCAGGGCGGCAAGCGCGGCCCCGTCCAGCGCGCGGTTCATGTCGGTGTCGATCACGCCGGGCGCGACGCAGTTCACGCGCACGCCGCTGGGCCCGACCTCCTGGGCCAGCGCCTTCGTGAGGCCGATCACCGCGGCCTTCGTGGCCGAATAGCACACTTCGCAGGACGCGCCGACCTGCCCCCACATGGATGCGATGTTCACGATGCTCCCGCTTCGGCGCGAGATCATGCCAGGCAGTACGGCCTGAGCGCAGTGAAACACGCCGCCCACGTTGACGGAGAAGAGCGCGTTCCAGTCCGCCTCGCTGATTTCGGTGAACAGCCCGGTCCGCGACAGGGCGGCGTTGTTCACCAGGGCGTCGACGCGGTGGTAGCGACGAAGGATGTCAGCGACGGCGGCGTCCACCTGGGCCCTGTCCGACACGTCGCACTGATACCAGTCCGCATCGCAGCCTTCGCCGCGCAGCCCGGCGGCGAGGGCCGCGGCCTTTTCCGTCTCCCTGCGGCAGAAAAACAGCGCGCTCCAGCCCCACCGCGCGAAAAGCTCCACGCACGCGCGGCCGATGCCCCGCGAGCCGCCGGTGATGAGAACGACCTTATTCATGGCGATGCTCCTCATAGCTCCATCAATGCCCAAAGCGCCTTGTAGCTTTCGCAGCGCAGCGGGGCGGGGTAGGCGTCGTAAAAGTGCTCGGGATCGAACAGGCAGCCGGCGATGCCCGCATTCTTCGCGGCCTCCAGGTCGATGTCGCGGTCGCCCATCATCACGGCGCGCCCGGGCGCGATGGCATGAGCGGCGACGAGGTGATTGAGCGCGTCCGGCGCGGGCTTGGCGGGGAAACCGTCCGCCGCGGTGACGCCGCCCGTGAACCAGCGGTCCAGATTCCAGCGCGCCAGGGTCTGCAGCGCCGATTCGTCCCGATGGGTGTAGAGGAAGTGCCGCCCGCCGCGCTCCGCGACGGCGCGCATGAAATCCGCCGCACCGTCGAAGGGGCGGATGGTTTCCGGGGGCATGGCGCGCTCGATATCGTGGTAGTCGGCCATCAGGCGCCCGGCGTCCAGCGCGTATTGTGATGAAAACGCCTTGACAGCCGCGCCCATGGAGCGCTTTATGGCGGCCATGACCTCCTCCGATGGGCGGTCGACGCCCTGCCGCGCGAGCGCCGTGCGGAAGGCGGCGCACATGCGCGGGTAGGTGTCGAACAGCGTGCCGTCAAAATCCCAGATGTAATCGGTAAAGCGCATGGCGGGCCTCAGGCGATGGCCAGCGCGATTTCCATCATCTTGGTGAAGGTGAGCTGGCGGTCTTCCGCGTTCAGGCCTTCGCCGGTGAAGGGATTGTCGGAAATGGTCAGGAGCGCCAGCGCCTGCTTGCCGGCGCGGGCGGCGTTCAGATACAGCGCGGCGGCCTCCATCTCCACGGCCAGCACGCCCAGGTTCTGCAGCTTGCCCAGGGGGGCGGACTCGTCATAGAAGCAGTCGGAGGAATACACCGCCCCCGCCACCGGAACCTGGCCCAGCGCCTGGCCGGCTTCCATGGCGGCCTTGAGCAGCGGCCAGGAGCAGCACGGGGCGAGCTGGCCGTCAAAGCCGAACTGCCGGCCGAAGGCGGAATTGGTGTAGGCGCTCATGGCGGCCACGATGTCGCGCACCTTCAGGGACTGGGAGATCATGCCGGCGCTGCCGATGCGGATGATGTTTTCCACGCCGTAGAAGTTATACAGCTCGTAGGAGTAGATGCCGATGGCCGGCATGCCCATGCCCGAGGCCATGACGGACACGCGCTTGCCCTGGTAGTAGCCTGTGTAGCCCTGCACGCCGCGCACATTGTTGACCAGCACGGCGTCTTTGAGAAAGGTCTCGGCGATGAATTTGGAGCGGAGCGGGTCGCCGGGCATGAGAACGGTGCGGGCAAAATCGCCTGCCTTGGCGGTGATATGCGGAGTGGGAATCTGACTCATGGGACACAGCCTCCTTGCTTTTATAATCTGTTATCATTTTAACCCGCCCGGCGCGATTTGTCAGCCGGTAAATACGTTAAATATAATCATAAAGACTTGATTTTTAAGGGAATGGAATATAAAATAAATAAAGGTAACATAAACCGGATACACGAGGAGGTAGTTTTGCTATGAAGAAAAACCTGCTGTCCATTATCCTGGCCATTGCTCTGGTTGTAGCCGTTGTCGTTGGCATCGTGCAGAGCAACAAGCTGAACTCCGCGACAAACGATAAGAACTCGCTGCTGAGCCAGCTCGACACCGCCAAGAACGATGCCGCCGCCGCGCTGGAGACCGCCAAGAGCGACGCGGCCGCCGCCGCCGCTTCCGCGCAGGAAGCCATGAATAACGCCCTGGCGGAAGCTGAAGGCAAGAGCGCCGAGGCCCTCAAGGCCGCGCAGGACGCCGCCGCCGAGGCGCTGAAGGCCGCGCAGGACGAAGCCGCCGCCGCGGTGAAGGCCGCTCAGGATGAGGCCGCCGCTGCCGTGCAGGCCGCGCAGGATGAAGCTGCCGCCGCCGTGAAGGCCGCCGAGGACAAGGCCGCCGAGCTGCAGACCGAGCTTGACGCCGCCAAGGCCGAAGCCGCGAAGGCCGCCGAGGACGCCGCGAAGGCCGCCGAGGACGCCACGAAGGCCGCCGAGCAGAAGCTGAGCGATGCGCTGGCCGCCGCCGGAAAGACCGCCGAAGAAGAAGCCGCGAAGGCCGCCGCCGCCGTGAAGGCCGCGGAGGACAAGGCCGCCGAGCTGCAGACCGCGCTGGATGCCGCCAAGGCCGACGCCGCGAAGGTCGCGCAGGATGCCGCGAAGGCCGCCGAGGATACGGCCAAGGCCGCCGAGCAGAAGCTGTCAGACGCCGTGAAGGCCGCGGAGGACAAGGGCGCCGAGGCGCTGCAGGCCGCGAAGGACGAAGCCGCCGCCGCCGTGAAGGCCGCGGAGGACAAGGCCGCCGAGCTGCAGAGCGCGCTGGATACCGCCAAGGCCGACGCCGCGAAGGCCGCGCAGGATGCCGCGAAGGCCGCCGAGCAGAAGCTGTCAGACGCCGTGAAGGCCGCTGAGGACAAGGGCGCCGAGGCGCTGAAAGCCGCGCAGGACGAAGCCGCCGCCGCCGTGAAGGCCGCGGAAGACAAGGCCGCCGAGCTGCAGACCGCGCTGGATACCGCCAAGGCTGACGCCGCGAAGGCCGCCGATGACGCCGCCAAGGCTGCCAGCGACGCCGTGAAGGCCGCCGAGGACAAGGCCGCCGAAGCGCTGAAAGCCGCGCAGGACGAAGCCGCCGCCGCCGTGAAGGCCGCGGAAGACAAGGCCGTCGAGCTGCAGACCGCGCTGGATACCGCCAAGGCCGATGCCGAGAAGGCCGCGAAGGAAGCCGCCGATAAGGCCGCTGAGTTCGAGACCGAGCTGACCGCCGCCGCCGAGAAGAACGACGTGCTCTCCCAGATCCTGAGCGTGCTCACTGGCGGAGAGGAAGACGCTGACGGCACCAAGCTGGCGGGCCTGATGGAGAAGCTCAACGAGATCAACCCCGAGTTCTCCGAGAAGCTGACCGGCTGGCTGGCGAACCTGACCGCCGGCGAGGCCGAGACGGCCAAGGCTGAATAAGGAATAAAACAGTACGACACGCAAAGCCGCGGGGCGGTTCCGAAAAGGGAACCGCCCCGCGGCTTTATGTGATGCCGGCGAAAAGCGCGCCTTCCGACTATCTTCGCCCGCGCATGAAGTGTTCCCGCTGATAGCAGGCATCGCAGAGGCGGTAAGGCCAGTTCCACGGCAGATACTTTTTGCAGGAAGCGCAGACCTTTTGCTGCAGCCGCTGCGTGGAGAGGATGTGGATGATGCCCTGCGATATGAGGAATTTGCGCCGTTGGATGGCGTCCAGCGCCGCCTCCGGCTCCTCAATGAAGAGGCGGGCGTAGTTATAGTACAGGTCGCAGCGCCGGTAATCCGCCTCGAGACCGTCCAGCATGTCGACGGTGCATTCCTCGGGATTCGTAAAATCGGGAATGGCCGAAAGCACGTCGATGTGTTCGCCCTGGCACTCGGCCGAGTACATCGCGCGCCAGCGGACGAGCATGTCGGGATCGGTTTCGTCGAAGGGGATGCACAGGAAGCGGTACAGAAGCGCCTTGTTGGTATTCGGCGTCTCCAGCATGGCGGCCAGCGCCTCCATGCGCGCGGTGGAGGCCTTCGAGAAACAGCTCTTGTCCTGCATCGCCAGCCATTGGCCGATGATCGCGGTGAGCGGCAGCGGGATGCCGATGAGCGATTCGGGGAAGCCGATGACCGCCTCGGTAAGCGGCGGCAGGGGCTTGCCGAGCGCCCGCGCCACCACGCCCTTGAAGCCGTAGGCGTTCACATAACCCACGTCGTACTGGCCGTAGCGCCCCGCGCGGCCCGCGATCTGCTTGATCTCGGCGTCGGTGAGCGGGCGGGTGATGTCTCCGTCGTACTTCTCCGATTCCAGGAACACCACGCGCTCGATGGGCAGGTTCATGCCCATGGCAATGGCGTCGGTGGAGACGACAACGTCCGTATCGCCCTGCAGGAAGCGGTCCGCCTGGTCGCGGCGCACGTCGGGCGGCAGCGCGCCGTAGATCAGCGACACGCGAAAGCCCTTGCGCTTCAGCTCCGCGGCGACCGCGTGCACGCGCGCCTTGGCGAAGACGATCAGCGCGTCGCCCGGCCGGACGGAGGCGGGAAACTCGAAAGCCGCCCGCTCCACCATGAGCGGCGTCTTGCGCTGGTGGCGCACGATGGAGACCTCGTCGCCGCACTCCTCGATGATGCGGGTGAGCAGCGCCTCGGCGTCCGGAGAGGCGCAGGCGTGAATTTCATCCGCGCACAGCCCCAGGATGGCCGCCGTCCACGCGCCGCCCCGATCTCGGTCGGAGATCATCTGGCACTCGTCGATCACCGCCACGTCGTAGTGATCCCGCAGGTCGGCCATTTCCACGGTTGAAGATTGCACGCGGCTGCCCGGCACGCGAATCTGTTCCTCGCCCGTCACCAGCGAACAGGGCACGTCCGCCCGGTTCAGCGCATCGAACTGCTCCGCGGCCAGCAGGCGCAGCGGCCCCAGGTAGATGCCGTGCCGCGCGCCGCGCAGCCTGCCGACGCCCTCGTAGGTCTTGCCCGAATTGGTCGGGCCCAGGTGCAGTATAAACCGGCGGCGCATCTTTCGCGCCAGCGGGTACAGATCGCGATAGTGCTCCGGCACGGCGCCGAGCAGCGCTGATTTGAGCCGCTTCTCCCGGGCCTGGGCGGCGTCGGCCTGCCGCTGGAGGCGCTTGAGCGAGGGGTTTTTCGACACAAGGCGGCGGATGCGCTCGGTGTAGAAGCGCTCCCGCACCGTGGCGCAAACCTCGCTCTTGGCCCGTTGCGCCGCCTCGCGCACCACGGTGGACACCTTTTCGCCGGATTCCAGGCAGATGCTCCCGCAGACCGCCAGCTCGGGGCAGCCGCGGACGACGGCTCCCTGCAGCGCCTTTGAGAGCGACTGGGGCGCGAAGGCCTCCTCGATCAGTTCGGTGGAAACGCCCCTGGAGAACGCGCCGTCCATCACTTGGGACACGATCTTTTTAGCGTTCCCGTTTTTTTTGACGAGCGGCTTCAGGTCGCCTCGGAGGAGATGCCGTTCGAGCCTGCGCTCCGCCTCGTCCGCCAGAATCGCGCCCTGTTCCCGGAGGATCTTTTGCGGTGCGTTGAGCTTCAGCTGGCGGATCGCCGCGTGGGCCTTGGCCAGCGACACCCGGCCGCGCGCCACCGAGCGCAGAAACGGCAGGCTGACCTCGTTGCCATGGCGTATTTCCTCGATGATGAGCGGCGAGAGCTGCTCGAACTCGGCCGCGTGATAGTCCATGATCAGCTCGCCGCGCGTCAGGGCCTGATAGATCTTGTCACGGCGCTTGATGTGATACAGTTCGTTGGCGAAGGCCCGGCTGTCCTTATCGCCCGGCTCCGTGCCGCCCGGCGCAGCGTGAGCCTTGAGCGCGCGCTGATACAGATAGCCCTCCCGTTCTTCCAGGAGCGCCTGGGTGTAAATCGAAAGCGCCGTCTGTCTGTCCATGCCCATCCTCCGCTCTGGCGGGGCCTGATACGATGCCCGTTCGGTAGTATGAACCGCCCCATGTTTAAAAAACCGCACGCAAGGCTCATTGCGAGGCCTACGTGCGGTTTATGGAGCTGATGACCAGATTCGAACTGGTGACCTCATCCTTACCAAGGATGCGCTCTACCGACTGAGCTACATCAGCATGCCGGTTTCCCGAACACGAGTGGTATTATACGACATTTCCCGGCAAAAAGCAAGCGCTGATCGGGCGTATTTTAGGGTTTTCCAATTATTTTACGTATGGTTCAGCGCGTAGAGCCGCCGGCCCGCGTCCTGAATGAGCCTTTCAAAGGCGGGCACGTCCGTGCGCTCTGAGAAAAGGCACAGCACAAACGGGCGCGGCGCGTAGACGATGCCCGCGTCGTGGGTGATGCCGTCGTCCTCGCCGGTCTTGTGGGCCACCTCGCAGTCGAGAAAGAAGGGGATTTTGCCGTTCAGCTGCTGGGCTTTGAGGATGTCCAGCATGCGCCGGCTGGCGGCGGGGGAGACGATCGTCCCGTGATAGAGTCCTTCCAGCAGCCGGCCGATATCCCGCGCGGTGATTTCGTTCTGCACGCCCCGGGCGGAGGCTTCCCGGTCGAAAAGCCGCCGCCGCAGGATCGTGCCCGTCGCGCCGCAGGAGCGAAGCGTCCGGTTGACGTTGTCTATGCCGACGATGTCGATGACCATGTTCGTGGCCGTGTTGTCGCTCACGATGATCATCAGCGTGACCAGATCCATCAGCGTCGCGCGCAGTCCGTCGTGCAGAAAGGTGAGGACGCCGCAGGGCGGCAGCTTCTGCTCCGGACGGAGGACGTATTCCCCCTCCGGGTCGAGAAGCCCCGCCTCGATCTGCCGGAACGCCTCGATCATGATGGGCAGCTTGATGACGCTGGCCGCGACGAAGGGCTCGTCCGCGCGATAGGTCACGGCTTCGCCGTCGCCGTCCAGCGGCCGGTAATAAAGCGCGGCGCTGCCCGGCGCGGCGCTGAGGCGGCTGAGGATCTCCCGCATGAAAACGCTCCTTGTCAGGTCGTTCGGTTATTTGTGGTGCCCCATTCGGCGCAGGAATTCCAGGGTCTCTTCGGGGTTGTTTGCGGTTACGAGGCGCGCGCCCCGCTCAAAGGCGAGCGCGAGGTCGTCATAGCTGCTCACGCCCGCGCCGGCCCAGGGCTCGATGCCGCGGGAGATCACGTCGTCGAACCACGCCTGCGGGCAGACCTGGCCTTCCAGGCCGCGTATTTTGCCGTCCTTCAACTCCGCGTGGAACATGCAGGCCACGTCCAGGTAGCTGTCCGGGTCGCCGTGGTCCGGGCCGAGGTAGAAGTAGGGAAAGAAACCGTGCAGGGGATAACGGTGGTCGTATTTTACCGCGAGGTAGTGAAGGAGCTTGCCGCTGAAGCTGTTCAGGATGATCCGGTCGCCCAAGCCGTATTTCTCAACCATCTCCACGGTTCTGTCAGCGGTGTCGTAGGCCGCTTCCTCGCCCTCGACGTGGGGATATTCCTTCAGTTCGAGGTTGAGCAGCATCGTGGGAAGCGCGGCGGTCATTTCAAGCAGCTCCTCGAGCGTCGCCGGGGGCTCGGGCGCGAAGCCTTCCAGGTGCGCCGCGGCGTTCAGGCGGCGGAATTCTGCGAAGGTGTGGTCGCGCACAAGGCCGCTGCCGTCGGTGGTGCGGTCGACCTTCGCGTCGTGCATCAGCACGAGCTGGCCGTCCTTTGTCTGGCGAACGTCGGTTTCGATCATGTCGACGCCCACGTCGAGGGCGAATTGAAACGCGTTCATGGTGTTTTCAGGCCGGATGTGGCACGCGCCGCGATGCCCGGCGACCAGCATGACGTTTGGATCGTCGTTCCAGAATGCCATAGAAGATCCCTCCCGATCTGCAGGATAATTTGTTATGGATATATTAGACGCGGGAAGCGGAAAATCCTGCTTTTCGCCGCGCCATAGTTTGACGGAAGTTTTCGCCGCGGCGCTTGCTTTCCGGCATGAATTGTATTATGATGATACCGATAAACCAAACGGGCGAAACAGGAGGATCGATATGCAGGAGAATTGGGGCGCGCTGAGCGCCGGTTTGCCGGAGGACATATTAAAGGCGAAATGGGCGGGAGACTTCAAGGGCGCGGCGGCGCTGATCGAGGCGCGCCTTCGCGACGAACGACTGCCCGAGGCGTTCAAAGAGAGCCTGAAAATGGAGAAGATCATTCTGGAGCGCCTGCCGCGCGATTATCCCATTCCGCGCGGCGAGGCCATCGCCCGGGTGAAGGAGCGCATTCCGGACTTCACAGAGGAGGAATTCGACGCGCTGGAGCTGGCGGGAAAGCTGGATTACATCTACGTGATGGGCGAGAAGAAATACTTCCGCCGCTTCCTGCAGACGCTTCTCAAGGTCAATACCGACCTGGCGGTGAGGGCCAGCGCATTTTCGCCCGACGCCTCCGCCACGCTGGACGCCGCCATCGCGCGGATGAAGGAGAAGGGGAGGTCGGCGTATCACGCCCGCGTGAGGCACACCGTGTACATCGAGGACGACGCGTTCGTTCCGGGCGAGACCTATACCGTGCACATCCCGATCCCCATGCCCGCCGCCCAGATGAAAAACATCCGCATCCTCACGGAGGACGCGGGCATGACCGTCGCGCCGGAGGATCAGGCGCAGCGCACCGTGTGCTTCAGGGAGACGCTGAATGAGAACAAGCGCTTCACCGTGGAGTACGAATTCGACAACGACGTGACCTACGTCGACCTGGCGAAGCCGGGCGAGGGCGTCGTCTATCCGGCAGCCGAGGCGGTCAAACCGGGCGATCTCGAAGAACTCGCGCCGCACATCCTGTTCACGCCCTGCATGCGGGCGCTGGCCGGGGAGCTGGCGGGCGGGGAGACCGATCCCCTGCGCGTCGCGCGCCGGTTCTACGACTTCTGCACCACCCGCGTGACCTATACCTTCATGCGCAGCTACCTGACCATCGAGAACGGCTCGGAATACGCCGCCCTGAATCTGAAGGGCGACTGCGGCATTCAGGCGCTGTGCTTCATCACGCTTTGCCGCATCGCGGGCATTCCGGCGCGCTGGCAGTCGGGCCTGGAGATGGAACCGCCCGGGCATATCAGCAACCACGACTGGGCGCAGTTCTACATCGAGGGCCGCGGCTGGCTGTTCTGCGACTGTTCTTACGGCGGCAGCGCCTGGCGAAAGGGCAGCCTGGACCGTTGGAATTTCTATTTCGGCAACCTGGAGCCCTGGCGCATCGTGATGAACAACGACTACCAGCGGGATTTCTTTCCGCCGAAAAGACACACCCGCATCGACCCCTACGACAGCCAGTGCGGCGAGGTCGAGACCGAAACGCGCGGCCTGACGGCCAGCGAATGCGACTGCGAGTGGGACGTTATCGAACTGACAGAAATAGACTGAGCGACAGACGCAAGCGAAGGAGGACGACGCGATGACCGCCAAAGCGAGGATTCACGCGATTTTGAACCAGCAGCCCCACGACCGGCTGGGCTGGGACTTCCACGACGGGAACTATAAAGACATCACCTTCGCGCCCGGCCCGCGCTTTGTGAGGCCGGAGGCGGAGGGCTACGAGGAATGGGGCAATTATGAATCGCTGCTCGCCCGCGTGCCCGGATTCCACGGCGAAGTGCGCATGGACGCCTACGGCAACATCCTGGGCCGCCTGGAGGGCAAGACCAAGGGCGAGTGCGTGCGCGGCGCGCTGCAGGACGGCTGGGAACTGCTGGACAGCTACCGCTTTCCCAGCTTCGACCCAAAGGAATACGCCGCGTATCTGGCCGGGCGGAACTACGCCGCGGATGAGCGCTACGCGCTGGGCGGCGCGGTGTCCGTGTTCTCGGTGCTGAGGGACATCCGGCTCATGTCCAACGCGCTGATGGACACGCTGGACGAGCCGGAAAACGTGGAGGAATTCCTGACCCGGCTGCACGAGTTCACCCTGCCGATCCTGGACGTGATGGCGGAAAACGGCGTCGACGGCTTCATGATCGCCGACGACTGGGGCACGCAGATCTCGCCCTTCATCAGCCCGCGCTCCTTCGGAGAGCTCTTCCAGCCCGCCTACGCCCGCCTGGCGAGCGCCTGCCACGAGCGCGGCCTGGACCTGATCGTGCACTCCTGCGGCTACGTCTATCCGCTGGTGCCCATGATGGTGGAGGCCGGCGTGAACGCCTTCCAGTTCGACCAGCCGGAGCTCACGGGCAGCCGCGTGTGGGCGGAGGAGTTCGGCAATAAGGCGGCCTTCTACTGCCCGGTGGACATCCAGAAGGTGCTCTCGACGGGCGACAGGGCGTTCATCGAAAAGACGGCGCTGGACATGTGCAACGTGTTCCGCGAGAACGGCGGCAACCTCATCTGCAAGGACTATCCGACCTACCACGACATTGGCGTGGAGCTGGAATGGGCGAAGTGGGCGCAGGATGTGATTGTGTCGCACTCAGAAATGTGAGCCGCTTTTCCTAAAGGAAATTTGCCAGCGACAGGCGCTCGGCGCCGTTCGGGCCCCGCACGTCCGTCGCGGCGGCCATGGAATTGAGCACGGCTTCCTCCGTGCATTCGGCCACGGCCCGGAACACGTCGTCCATCCGGTTTTCGTTCAGCGCGGCGCAGGGCAGTATGGCCCGCGGGTCGGCGTCCGGCGCGGTGCGGTTGGCCGTCGAGAAGCCGATGAACACCTCGCCGCTGCCGTGGCCGATGAACGAACCCAGCCGCGCCAGGCCCACGCTGCAACGCTTTATGGCGCGGCGGAGCTGTCTGTCCGAAAGGGGCAGGTCCGTGGCGATGACGACGATGCAGCTGCCCTTGTCGGGCGGGTTGTCCTGAAGCTGCGCGTAAATGCGCTCGCCCACGCGGTCGCCGTCGATCATGAAATCGCGCAGCCGGCCGTGGTTTGTCTGAACCAGCGCGCCGACGCAGTAGCCGCGCCCATCCATGGACAGTATCCGCGAGGCTGAGCCGACGCCGCCCTTGAGGCCGTGGCAGGTGGTGCCACGCCCGCAGCCCACAGCGCCCTCCTCGAAATCGACGCAGGCCGTCTCGATGGCGTCGAATACGTGCTTTCGCCCGATGACGCGGCGGCTGATGTCGTTGAGCGAGGCGTCGTTGCACTCACACACCACCGGGTTTACCGAGCGCAGCGGCACGCCCTCCGCCCTGCAGCGCTGAGCCATGTAATCCACCAGCGTTTGGTGCACGATGCCGACGTTCAGTGTGGTGGTGAGGGCGATGGGCGTTTCCAGCGTGCCCAGTTCGTCGATTTGAACGAGCCCCAGGGTCTTGCCGAAGCCGTTCAACACAAACGAGGCGCAGGGCAGTTTGGAAACGAAGGGATTATCCGGGCAGGGCATGACCACGGTCACGCCGGTGTTGTGGAGGTGTGGGGTGGAGATGGTCGCGTGTCCAACGGTCACGCCGGGCACGTCGCTGATTCGGTTGAGTTCTCCCGTGGGGAGGGAACCGATCGTGTAGCCAAAGTCGCGGATGCGCATGGGCGTTCCTCCTGTCTGTGAATGGGTCCATTATAACATGGTTCGCGGAAAAAGCAAGCGCGCCGCCCGAAAACGCAAAAAGGGGAGTTCAGAGGAATGATGCTTGAACTGAGAAACATACGATATGACGTCGACGACGACGCCGGACACGTGGACATATTGAAGGACGTCAGCTTTGCCATCGGCGAGGGCCGGTTCGTGGTCATCACCGGGCCGAACGGCGGCGGCAAGTCGACCATCGCGAAGCTCATCGCGGGGGTCACGAAGCCCACCGGCGGCTCGATCTTTTTCGACGGCCAGGACATCACGCCGCTGGACATCACCGCCCGCGCGCGGCTGGGCATCAGCTACGCGCTGCAGCAGCCCGTGCGCTTCAAGGGCATCCAGGTGATCGACCTTCTGCGCATCGCCGCGGGCCGCGAGCTGACCGCCGCGGAATCCTGCGACTATCTCTCCCGCGTGGGCCTCTGCGCGCGGGATTACATCTTTCGCGAGGTCAACGCCAGCCTGTCCGGCGGCGAACTGAAGCGCATCGAAATCGCCACCATACTGGCGCGCGGCACGAAGCTGTCCGTGTTCGACGAGCCGGAGGCCGGCATCGACCTGTGGAGCTTCCAGAGCCTCATTCGCGTGTTCGAGCAGATGCGCGCCTCCATCGAGGGCGGCTCCATACTGGTCATCTCGCACCAGGAACGCATCCTTGAGATCGCCGACGAGATCATCGTCGTGTCCGGCGGCGGCATCAGCATGCACGGCCCGAAGGACGAGGTTCTCCCGAAGCTGATCGGCACGCCGTCCGCCCTCACGGGCTGCGACCGGCTGCAGGAAAGGAGCTGACGAGGCATGGATACGATCCAGAAGCGCATTCTCCGGGAGGTGGCCGACCTGCACACCGTGCCGGAAGGGGCCTACAACATCCGCGCCAACGGCGAGAGCGCCGGCCGGCGCAGCACCGCGAACATTGAAATCACCTCGAAGGAAAACGCCAGCGGCATCGACATCCGCATCAAGCCGGGCACAAAGCATGAGAGCGTGCACATTCCCGTGGTGCTCAGCGAGAGCGGCCTCAAAGAGACGGTGTACAACGATTTCTACATCGGCGAGGACTGCGACGTGGTGATCGTGGCGGGCTGCGGCATCAGCAACTGCGGCTCCCAGGACTCCGAGCACGACGGCATCCACCGCTTTTTCATCGGCCGGCGCGCGAAGGTGCGCTATGTCGAAAAGCACTACGGCGAGGGCGACGGCGCGGGCAAGCGCATCCTGAACCCGGGCACGGAGGTATACATGCAGGAAGACAGCGCCATGGAGATGGAGATGGTCCAGATCCGCGGCGTGGATTCGACCGAGCGCATGACCACCGCCGAGCTGGCGGCCGGCGCGCGGCTGATCGTGAAGGAGCGGCTGATGACGCACGGCAAACAGAGCGCCGTGAGCGTGTACAAGGTGAGCCTGAACGGCGAGGGCGCCAGCGCGGACGTGGTGTCCCGCTCCGTGGCGCGCGACGAGTCCTACCAGAAATTCGACGCCTGCGTCACCGGCAACGCCCCCTGCCACGGCCACACCGAGTGCGATTCCATCATCATGGACAGGGGCCGCATACTGGCCGTACCGCAGCTGGAAGCCAACGACACCGGCGCGGAGCTGATCCACGAGGCGGCCATCGGCAAGATCGCCGGCGAACAGCTGGTGAAGCTGATGACCATGGGCCTCACCGAGGCGGAGGCGGAGGAGCAGATCATAAACGGATTCCTGAAATAAAAAAAAAGAATCGGGCGTCCGGAGCATTCTCCCGGACGCCCGATGCCTTTACCACTTCCGCTTCGTCTCCACCACCCGCCCGGCGATGCTCAGCCGCTCCAGCTCCTCGCCGGAGAACACCATGTCCTCATAGCGCGCGTTGAAGGGATGCAGGATGACCGCCGCTCCGCGCCGCAGGAACTGCTTGATGGTGCCCATCTCGCCGCCGACGGTGACGACCACCAGGTCGCCGCTGTCGGCGGTTGGCTGTCTGTGCACGAGCGCCAGGTCGCCCGCGTTGATCTCGGGGGCCATGCTGTCGCCCTGCACGCGCAGGAAGAAGTAATCCTCAGGCGTTCCAACGTCGGCGTAGTCCACGCCCTCCGGCTCCTCCAGCGCGAGGCCGTCCCACCCGGCGCGCACGCTGCCGATGATGGGAATGGGATGCGTCGCGCCCACGGGGATGACGATCTGCGGCTCCTGCCGGGGGCCGTTCCAGCCCATAAGGGCCTCGGGCGTCGTGTCAAGCGCCTTCGCGAGGGCTTCCAGCACGCCGCTGGGCAGCTTTTCGATGCGGCTGTTCTCGTAGCGGTATACGGTCGTTCGGTTCTTGCCCAGCGCGCGGGCCAGGTCGTTGAGGCTCACGCCCAGTTCGAGCCGTCGGCGGTGGATGCGTTCCCCGACGGTTTCGCTTCTGTTATTCATGTTTTCCTCCGTCCCCGCGCGTCATTCCGTCCTCAGCGCGATGACCGGATCCTTCCTGGCGGCGATGCCGGAGGGAATGAGGCCCGCGATGAAGGTGAGCAGGATGCTGATGGCGACCAGCACGACCGCGCCGGCGGCGGGCAGCGTGGCGTTGAGGATCATGATGCCCGTGAAGTGATGCAGTATCAGGTTGATCGGAATGGTCAAAAGCAGCGTCACGCCGATGCCGATCGCCCCGGCGATGAAGCCGATGGACACGGTTTCGGCGTTGAACACGCGGCTGATGTCGCGCTTCGACGCGCCGATGGCGCGCAGTATGCCGATCTCCTTCGTGCGCTCCAGCACGGAGATGTAGGTGATAATGCCGATCATGATGGAGGACACCACCAGCGAAATTGCCACGAACGCGATCAGCACGTAGCTGATGGCGTTGATGATGGTGCTCACGGAGGACATCATCAGCGCGATGTAGTCGGTGTAGCTGAGCTGATCCTCCTCGGACACGGCGGCGTTGTATTCCTCGATGAGCTTGTCCAGCGCCTCCTTGTCGGAGAAGGTGGCGGCGTAGATGCTGATGGCGGAGGGCGACTCGGGATCGACGTAGCCCAGCAGCTTCAGGTTGTTCTCATAGGTGGAGTCGGACACCGCCTGGGGCGCGTATTCGTCGTAAAGGGCGGCGGCCGTTTCCTCGCCGAGCGAGGACAGCGTCCTGTCCAGTCCCGCGGCGAGCGCGGCTTCGCTCATGGCGGCCAGGCGCGTGCGGATCTGCGCGGCGTACTGTTCCCGCGCCATGGCGGTCACCGCCTGCTCCAGGTAGGCGGTGTGGGTTTCCTCGTCCATCGAGTCGAGGTAGGACTGGATGGTGGCCTCGTCCGCGCCGGTCTGCTGGGCGAACATCCGCGTCATCATGGCGTTGAGGGCGTCCGCGCCGGTGGCGGCGAGCAGCTGCTGGGCGTAGGCGGCCACGGTCTCCTCGTCCGGCTCGCTCATGAGGCGCGCGTAGAGGGCGGCCTTTTCCGCGTCCGGCAGCGCAGAGAGCAGGGGAACGACGGCTTCGGCCTTTTCGGCGTCGGTCAGCTCGGCCGAGCCCTCGAAGGGCAGGCCGTTGAGCGCGTCGACGCCCGGTTCGTTGAGCTGCGCCTGAACCAGCGCGTTCGCGGCGGTGTTTTCGAGGATGTAGTCCGTGAGGGCGCGGGTGTAGGCCAGGGAGCCGCCCAGCATGGAGGAGATGGCGTCGTCGCTGGCGCGGATGATGCCGACCACCTTCAGCCGGAGGCCGGTGTCGCCGTCGTAGAGGAATTCGAGGCCGGTCTTCGTGGCGGCGAGGTTGACGTAGGTCCCATTCTCCTGCCGCTGGTAGCAGTCGGCGGGCGCGATGTAGCGCAGTGTGACGGCGCAGAGGTCTTCGTAGGTCCAGGTGAGGCGCAGGGTGTCCAGGTCGAGCTGCTTGCCCATCTGCGCTCTGACCACGCTCTTCATCAGCTCGTCGCCGGTGCGAAGGCCCAGCGCGTAGAGCGTCATGTCGGTGATTTCGTTGTTTCCGTCCACCACGAGGACGAGTTCGTCCGCCGCCGCGGGCCAGCGGCCGTAGATCAGGTCGTACTGCTCGTAGAGCAGCGGGTTGATGAGCTCGCCGTTCTCGCCGGAGAGCAGCTCCTCCCACACCTTCATGCGGTTCATGCCGGCCATGGCGCTCTCGGGAATGGTCATGCCGATGGAGGCGTAGATGCTCTGGAACAGGTCGAGGATGTCGCTCTTGACGATCTTGCCGTCGATGTTGCGCACGAAGATGTTCAGGTTCGTGTCGTAGGCGTACTGGATGCTCGAGGCGTACTGGCGGAACTCGTCGTGCGCCTCGAGATATTTGCGGAACGCGCCCAGGTTGTTGCGGGTGGTTTCGGCGGCGTTCATGGAGTTCATCAGGTCGTAGACCACGCTGCTGACGCGCACCGTGCCCTCCTCGCGGGGCGCGTCCGCCTCGGCGCGGCGGATGCCCATGAGCGTCGAGAGCACGGCGGACATGTCGTAGGTCTCGCCGCGCAGCTCGATGGGATAGCTGGAGAGCGTGTCTTCCTGCACGCGGTCGATGTAGTTCTGCACGCCCGTGGACACGGACAGTATCAGCGCGATGCCGATGATGCCGATGGAGCCCGCGAAGGCCGTAAGCAAAGTGCGCGTCTTCTTGGTCATGAGGTTGTTGAGGGAGAGCGAGAGCGCCGTGAGGAACGACATGGAGGCGGTCTTGCTCAGCACGCGCCGCTTTTCCTGCTCCTTGCGGGTGAGGGCGGGGCCCGCATCCGCGATGGGGCAGGGGTCCGAATCGGCGGTCACGCGGCCGTCCAGCAGGCGGATGACGCGGCTGGAGTAGGCGTTCGCCAGGTCGGGGTTGTGGGTGACCATGATGACCAGGCGGTCGGCGGCGATCTCTTTCAGGATCTCCATGATCTGGATGGATGTGGCCGAATCCAGCGCGCCGGTGGGCTCGTCGGCCAGCAGGATATCCGGGTCGTTGACCAGCGCGCGGGCGATGGCCACGCGCTGCATCTGGCCGCCGGACATCTGGTTGGGCCGTTTGGTCAGCTGATCGCCCAGGCCCACGCGTTCCAGCGCCTGCACGGCCCGCCGCCGCCGCTCGCCCTTGCTCACGCCGGAGAGCGTCAGCGCCAGCTCCACGTTGGAGAGCACGCTCTGGTGGGGAATGAGGTTGTAGCTCTGGAACACGAAGCCCACGGAATGGTTGCGGTAGGCGTCCCAGTCGCCGTCGCGGAATTCCCGGGTGGAGCGCCCCTCGATCACGAGATCGCCGCTGGTGTACTGATCCAGGCCGCCGATGATGTTGAGGAGCGTGGTCTTGCCGCAGCCGGACGGGCCCAGGATGGACACGAATTCCGCTTCCCGGAAGGCCAGGCTGACGCCGCGCAGCGCCACGACCGCGCTGTCGCCGGTGGGGTATTCTTTTGTGATGTTTTTGAGACAGAGCATGATAAAATCCTTTCAAGCCTGCCCGAAGCGCAGGCGCGCGTCTTTCTGAGCCCATTATAAACGCCGCGCCGCCGATTGCAACGGACAAGGCGTGGCGAACGTTTTGTTTTTCTGTAAAAAAGCGGGGGATAGCGGGGCGCCCAATCTTCTTCGCCAGGAAACGGCTTTTTTTCACCGGGATATATTAATACTATTTTCCATCTAAAACATAGATAAAATCCACTGTCTGCCAGTGATGCTCTGAATGACACTGGCAGGCAGATTTTTGATTACGTCGCACAGACGGTCAATAACCTTCTCCAGTGTCTTGAAGACTTCGTTCCGAA
>JAFXQO010000083.1 GCA_017527065.1 Clostridia bacterium | reverse complement strand
TATTGAAGCCGGTCATAGTGGCGATCTCTGCGTTGGACTTCATCGCATGCCGCAATTCCAATACTTCCAGCCGTTTTGCTACTCGTTTGTTCTTATTTGCTTTCGCTGCCACTTCGATTTCCCTGTATTCCGTTTCACTGCTCTTCAGCATCTCTCATCACCCATATACATTATACCATTTCTTTGTTGATTTGTATATGGTTTAGAGAGAAAATAGTATCACTTCCGCAAGTAGGAGGAAAGGGAACCAATGGTTTTTATAGGGGGCATCCCCTTTTTTTATAATGAAAGATGGTGAGCGTCAATCAGCAGCATACCCAGTGGTGCAGCACAGTTTTTGGAGAGGAGCATGGAATCTGTCGACCACCGTCACCGCGCGCACCGACGGCGCGAGTCAGAACGGCCTGGTAACCGTGGGCAACCTCGACTCGTATGCCACGGCCTCCGAGACGGTCAACACGGTGCTCAAGGGCGTGAACATCGACCTGACCGGCGACGCCGCCGTCAAGGCCGTGACCAACGCGGTGGCCTCGGGCATCGGAAGCATGCCCGGCGGATGGAAGATGGTGGGCGTGGGCATCTCCAATGTCCACGCGGACATCGGCCGGGACGGCGACAGCCACACGGCCAAGATCATCGTGACCGACGGCGTGCAGCTGAAAGCGGCGCACATCGACCTGACCGCGTACAACGAAGGCAATTCCACCGTCGACTTCATCGCCGGCATGACAAAGGCCGTCGTCAGCGTTCAGAAGGCCAAGCAGCCCACCCGCAACTGGTACGACACGGGCATCCTGCTGGATGGCGGCACCGTGCTGGAATCCACCGCGGCGGGCAGCGCGGAGCAGCCCGACCTGCGGCTGCGCAGCGAGACGCTTGTGCGGTCCACGTCCCTGTCTGAGTCCTCGGCAATCGGCATCCTGTACAATGCCAACAGCACCTACGGCGAGGTACACGCCACGGAGGAGAACAACATCGACATCGGCAGCGGCGCGATGCTGACCGCCAAGGGCGCTTTGGCCGCCGAGGCGCTGAACCACGATCGCATCAATGTGGGAACCAGGATCTCCGAAGGCATGGGCCTGATCGCCGGCTCCAAGGCATACTCGTTCGCTGAGGTCGATCGCACCGCCCAGGTGAACGTGGGCGACGGGGCGAAGCTGACCGCGGGCGACGCGCTGAAGCTGCGCGCCATCACCGGCGACAGAGAACTCGTGGAAATGAGCGCTTACGCAAAGGCTGGCGGCGGATTCGCGGTTTCGACCGCCGACGTCAAGTACAAGGGTACGGCCAACGCGGTGGTGAACATCGGCAAGCGCGTGGAGATCACTGCCGAGAAGGATGTGGAACTGAAAGCCACAGCCACCTCACGGCAATATGAGGACCGGAACGAACCTGGTATTGTGGTCAATAGCAGGGCCATAGGCTCGTCGCTTCGCATGAAGCCCAACGCCCAGGGCACCGTTCAGACGAACTTCAACGCCAGCGTGAACATCAACAGCATCACCAGCGGGAGCCAGTCCTACGCTGACCGGACCACCGTGAAGAGCAACAATGGGAGCATTAATGTTACTGCGGATAACGAAGGCTTGAGATCAGATATGGTGGTTGCATCGAAGGGTTATTCCGGCTATGGAACCGCAAAGGCTGATACGAATGTCATTTCCAACCTGCACAACCTCGTGTGGGTGGATAATGCGAGCCTGACCGCCAGGAACAAAATCTCCCTGCTGGCCCGCAACGGCGGCGTCACCTCGTACAACTACGCCGACTCCACGAATGAATCCGTCGTCGGCTCGGTGAAGGGCCGGAACTACTTCGAGGGCTCGAACTGGAACCAGGTCCGCTCCTCGAACACGAGCAAGGTGAGCTTCGCGGCCAACAAGGTGGTCCACGAAGCGGCCGCCCCGTGGGGGGACGACGACAACTTCAATAAGATTCACGAGCACCATGTGCACTCGCCCAAGGGCAGCCCGGTATCGGAAACCAGCAAACACTACTGGAATTGGGATGAATACTGGCGCTGCGACTTCTGCGGCAAGAGCGGGAAAAAGGACGGCGACGCGGCCGAAATGTCCATGGCGGCCGTCACGCTCAGCAGCCGGAACCAGGAGAACGCCTCGCAGGCCACCCAGAAGAGGGCCCTGCAAGCCGCCCTGGAGAAGGCGCTGTCGCCGCTGACCGACATCCAGCGCATGGCCAACAGCGTGGGCTACATCACCCGCGGCCGCTACGGCGAGGAAGACTACGCCGCAGCCAGCAAGATCTTCGCGCTGGATATGGCCGCTCTGCTCGAAAAGGACGCGACCCTGGACAACAACCAGATCAACCGGTACCGTCTGTGGAACAATACCGACACTTACCTGGACGTCTACCTGCTGCCCAATGCCACGCGCCAGTACGCCACGCGGCGCGGCGGGAAGCTCCTGCTGCAGTACGTGGCCGAGGTGGTGCGCGGCGACATTCGCGGCGACGGCGAGAAGCACGAGATCGACATCATCACCGCGCTGACGGACAAGGCCATCAGGAACCCGGTGATGCCCGTGGGCTCCGCAGGCTCGCTGGACTTCTCGACCGGCGTGCTGACGCTGCCCTCTCGGGCGTACTTCGAGCTGTACCTGCACGAGATCTCCGCAGGCTGGCTGGTCGATTCCCTGAACAGCGGTTTCCTGCAGGCGATGATGGCCGACCAGGATGCTGTGAACGACTGCGCGCTGAACGGCGCGGACCTGCCCGAGGGCACGCCCGCCATCGGCCTGATCGACGGCGGCGCGGCGGACGGCTGGCAGCGCTTGTGGATCGGCGCTTCGCCCGAGACGGCCGCTGACCCGGACCAGACGCTCATCTGCCTGATGATCAACGCAGAGACCGATGAGGTGGACGCCTTCCGCACCACCGTGAACAGGATCGAAAACGGCGAGGCGCCCGTGGACGTGTCGCTGTACCTGTACCGCGACAGCAACGCCGACCGCATGGAACAGGAGAAGTACGACGTGATGTTCTTCGACACGCCCGAGTACGAGAAGAGCCTGGTGAAGGTGGTCACGGATGTGGTGACGGGCCGCAACATCGATACGCCGCTGGCGATGCGCATCGTGCTGCGCGGCTGCTACATCAAAGGCGCGGACCTGCCCGTGTATTCGATCTCCGACCACTATTTCGCCATGTGCGACGGCACGGACGGCAAGGTCAGCCTGTTCAACGGCTTGTACCAGAACACCTTCGACGGCGATACCTTCGAATCGGATTACATCAGAATCGAGGGCATGGTGGACGGCGATCTGAACGTGACCATCAAGCGCGGTCAGCGAATCTGGTTCGAGTGGATCGACGAGAACAGCCTGACGAACATCCAGGGCGACAACTGCATCCGCGTGGGCGAGGATTGGTATCCCGAGGGCGAGCAGCCCGAAGCCTCTGACCGCCCCGAGAATGCCGCCGCGGCGTAAAGGAATGCCCCCCAAAGGCTTCCCCATAAGGAGAAGCCTCAGACCCCTGACAAAGCCCTGCATTTCAAGCGAGATGCAGGGCTTAGTATTGCGAGGGATAACATCAAAGAGGCAACCAGCCTCTTGATATTCTGAACCGCAGCGGTCAGGAAACATTGCTCGCGCATGTTCTGAATGC
>JAFXQO010000082.1 GCA_017527065.1 Clostridia bacterium | reverse complement strand
ATGGCGGGATACACGCCGGCGTCGGCGGCCCCCTTGGTCATGGTGATGGACGCGCCCATATCCACGCAGCTGTCGATGGCGCGGAACGGCGGCAGCGCGCCGAGCGTGTAGCAGCCGATGTCGCCGAAGATGCGGGCGTTGGGATATTCGGCCGCCACCTGGTTCAGGGCCGTGTAGACGTCGCGGTGGCCGCAGCCCTGGCAGAGCTGGGGCGGACGAGGCGCGAGGTTGTGGGCGTCCGCGAAAGCGGGACCGCCCTCCACGCCGAGCGCCGCGGCGACGCTGTCGGGCGTCAGCTCGCCCATGCGCGGCAATTCGCCGCTCAGGCGGCCGGAAACGGGATATTCTTCGCCGAAGATGCCGCGGACCAGCTCCTCCACAAAGGGCTGGCCGTCCTCGACGACGAGGATGCGGCCGCACTGTGCCGCGAGCTTGCGGACTTCCGTAATGGGCAGCGGATACTGCGACACCTTCATGATGGGGACGCCGGCCGGAACCGACTCCTGCACATAATTATAGGCAATGCCTGCGGCGATCACGCCGAAGTCGGGATCCGCATGCGCGGGGATCTCCAGCCGGTTGAACGCGGACTTCTCCGCGCAGGCGGCGATCTCCGGCTGCTTCGCGACCAGCGAGGCATACTGCCGGCGCGCGTTGCCCGGGAGCAGCACCCAGTGGGTGCGCTCGTTGTCGGGATCCAGCGCGTTCTGCGCCTGGGCCTCCCCCGTCTGCACCGCGGCGCGGGAATGCGCCAGGCGCGTGACGAGGCGCATCAGCACCGGCAGCCGCAGCTGCTCGGAGAGCGCGAAGGCGTGCGCCATCATGTCGTAGGCTTCCTGCTGGTCGGAGGGCTCCAGGATGGGCACCATGGCAAATTTCCCGTAGAAACGGGAATCCTGCTCGTTCTGCGAGGAATGCATGGACGGATCGTCCGCCGCCAGCACCACCAGGCCGCCTTTCACGCCCGTGACGGCGGCGTTGACGAAGGCGTCGGCGCAGACGTTCATGCCCACGTGCTTCATGCACACAAGCGCCCGCTTGCCGGCGTACGACATGCCCAGCGCGGCTTCCATCGCCGTCTTCTCGTTGGTGCACCAACGGCTGTGCACGCCGCGTTCCCGCGCGAGCGAACTCTGCTGGATGTATTCGGTAATCTCGGTCGAAGGCGTGCCGGGATAGGCATAGACACCGGACAGGCCGGCATGCAAGGCCCCGAGGGCCACGGCTTCATCGCCAAGGAGCAATCGTTTCTCTGCCATTTTATAATACGTAACTAACCGGAACAAATATACTTTATTCCGGCCAAGAATACAAGAAAACGCGGAACTATTTGCCTTCTGCCTTCTTCAGGCGGCCGATGGCATTCTCCAGGCTTTCGGTCGGCTCGATGATGTTGTAGGCTTTCCAGAAGTCGGGATCGAAATAGGCCCGGGTCTTGTCGGCCAGCGTCTCGCTGCTGCGGAAGGCGTCTTTCCGGTCGATCGGCACCACGGCCTCGCCCGTGTAGCGGTTCGTCACGACCATCTCCGCAATGGCGGTGAACTCCGTGTTGAACAGGCGCCTGCGGGCGTCGCAGTTGAAGCGGAACACCGTGCGGACGTAGCTCAGGCGGCTCTTGCCGTCCTCACGCTTGTAGTTGAGCAGCAGGGACATCTCCTTCGGCCGGAAGCGGATGTCCATCGGCTTGCTGATCAGCATCGCGTGCGTGGCTTTGTTCGGGTCGGAAACGTCCAGCGAAAGCTCGATGCGCGAGAAGGCCAGCGACTCCTGGTCGATGTAGATCAATCCGTTGTGCAGTGCGAAATCCTTCTCAGCCGCGGGGATAAGCCGGATCACGAACTGGCGACGGTCGTCCAGCATCACGGGATCGAGCATCTCCAGGCGGTAGTTCTCCAGGTCCTCCTGGTCCAGGATGAAGGTGCGCAGCTTGACGAGGTCCAGGTCGACGGCCTGCGTGGGGCCGCCCAGCACCTTCACGGCGAGGGTGTCCGACTGGCGCGGACTCTGCAGCAGGCGGCTCTTCTCCACAGCGGCGCGGTCCCGGGTGAAACTCAGCCGGTACGGCGTCTTGTACATCTTCGTAACCGCTTCGGAGATATAGATGAAGCGCTGGCGCTTCTGGACCGTCTCGCGGTAGAAACAGTCGAAGAGCTCGGCCTCGGACGGGCCGTTCGCATTGATCTTGTAGATGGCGTCCAGCAGCAGGGTCAGCGGATCGGCGGAGACCACCTGCGCGGGATCCAGCGTGAAACTGCCGCGCGTCAGGGACACGTGCATCAGCTGGTCGCGGTCGGCCGGGACGGTCTGGGGTTTATAGCCGAGCAGCGAGAAGGACACGAAGCGTGCCGGCTGGTCGGATTTGATGATGAAAGCACCGTCCTGGTTGGTGACGGTCGCGAAGTTGGTACCCGGGAGGGTGACGGACACATAGCCCAACGGTTTGCCGCCCGAGGCATCGGTCACGGTGCCACGTACGATGTAGCGGAGGCTGTCAGTCTGGCCGAAAGCCACAGGGCCTGCCAGCAGACAGATCATGGTAAGGATTCGGACAAAGGTTTTCACGGCATTTGGTTTTTGTTCCGAAAGATAACAAAAAAACGGAAAATCGGTATCTTTGTCCTGAAAGAAATGAAGATACTCCTTGCACCCGATTCCTTCAAGGGCTGCCTGACGGCCCGCGAGGTGGCCGACGCGCTGGCGGACGGCCTCCGGAGCGTGCGTCCTGCGTGCGCCACGGTGCACATCCCCGTCGCAGACGGGGGCGAGGGCTTCTGCGAAGCCATTCTTTCCGCCAGGGGCGGAGAATGGGTACACGCCGACACGGTCGATCCGCTCGGCCGGCCGCTGCGGGCGCGTTACGCCCTGTGCGGCGACACCGCCGTCGTCGAGACGGCCGCCGCCAGCGGCCTTCCCCTCCTCCGGCCGGCGGAGCGCAATCCCCTGCAGACTTCATCCTACGGCACCGGCCTGCTCATCCGCGACGCGCTGGAGCGCGGCTGCCGCGAATTCCTGATCGGCCTGGGCGGCAGCGCCACCCACGACGCCGGTACGGGCCTGCTCTCCGCCCTCGGTTTCCGCTTCCTGGACGCCTCCGGGCAGGTTCTGCCGGGCTGCGGCGCGTCGCTGAGCCGCATCGCGGCCATCGACCGCAGCGCCGCGCACCCCGTCCTCGCGGCGGCGCATTTCACCGCCGCCTGCGACGTGGACACGCCCTTCTGCGGGCCCGGCGGCGCCGCGGAGGTCTTCGCCCCGCAGAAGGGGGCGACGCCGGAGCAGGTGCGACTGCTGGATGCAGGGACGGCGAGTTTCGCGGAAGTAATAAGGAAGGAGATCCTTCGCTGCGCTCAGGATGACAAAAGAATAGTCAGGGATGACGATAATACGGTCGAGGATGACGGGAAAGGATACGGCGCAGCGGGCGGCATCGGCGGAGCGTTGCACGCCCTGCTGGGCGCCCGGCTCTCGAGCGGCATCGACCTGGTGCTGGACGCCGCCGGCTTCGACGCGCAGCTGCGCGACGCCGCCCTCGTCATCACCGGCGAAGGCCGGCTGGACGGGCAGACCGCCCGCGGCAAGGCCGCGGCGGGCATCCTGCGCCGTGCGCAGCGGACCGGGGTGCCGGTGGCCGCCGTCTGCGGCCGCGTCGCCCCCGGCCCCGCGCTCCCCTTCTCCCACATCGTCGCCCTGGCGGACGACAATATCCCCGACAGCGTCGCCATGCAGCCCGCCTGGGCCCGCGAGCACCTCGCCGAAGCGGCCGCTTCCATTATCCGGGAATATTTGTAACTTTGCGCGCCGTTAGTTTCGCTTTTTATGCAGTATCTGGGAGAAATTATCTCGCTCGTCGTAGCGATACTGTGGACCGCGACCGCGCTCTTCGCCAACGAGGCGAGCCGCCGGATCGGCGCCATGAGCACCAACCTGTTCCGCATGGTCCTGTCGTCCATCCTGCTCGCCGGGCTCCTTTGGATCGCCATCGGACACCCTTACCCCGCCTTCGCCGACGGCAAGACCTGGCTCTGGATGGGCCTCTCCGCCCTGGTCGGCTACGTGTTCGGGGACTTCTGCCTCTTCAACTCCTACGTCGTCATCGGCGCCCGCTTCGGGCAGCTCTTCATGACGCTCGCGCCCGTCTTCGCCGCCTTCGCAGGCTGGATCCTGCTCGGCGAGACGCTTTCCTGGAAATCCGTCCTCTCGATGGGCGTCACCCTGTCGGGTATCGCCCTCTCCATCCTCAGCCGCTCCCAGGACGGCCATCATCTCACGCTCCGGCTGCCCCTCAAGGGCATCCTGCTCGGCATCGGCGCCGGCATGGGCCAGGGCGTGGGCCTCGTGCTGAGCAAGATTGGCATGCAGCACTACGAGGCCGCCCTGCCCGTCACGGCGCCGGCCGCCTTCGACTGGGCCATGCCCTTCGCCTCCACGATGATCAGGTCCCTGACCGGCGCGATCGGCTTCTTTGTCTGGATGGCCCTGCTGCGCCAGCTGCCGCAGCTGCGCGCCGCCGTGCACAACCGCCGCGGCATGCAGTTCACGGGCCTCACGACCCTCTTCGGGCCCTTCATCGGCGTATCGCTCTCGCTCATGGCCGTGCAGTACGCGCGCGCCGGCATCGCCTCCACGCTGATGGCTCTCACGCCCGTGCTCATCATCCTTCCCTATTCGATGATCTACAAACAAAAGATCACGCCGAAGGAAATCCTCGGCGTGACCGTTTCGATGATCGGCGTAGCACTATTTTTCCTCCTGTAGGCAGGAATCCATCAGCGACTGGATAGCCTCTTT
>JAFXQO010000081.1 GCA_017527065.1 Clostridia bacterium | reverse complement strand
GCCCTCGTTTTTCGAGCGGAAGGGGCAGCCCTCGGGCTCCGTCACGGGCAGCGCGTCGATGTCCGCCCGGATGGCCACCGTGGGGCCAGGCTGTGCGCCGCGGATCAGCCCCACGACCCAGGTGCTCTCGGCGGCGTATTCCACGCCGATTTCCTCCAGCGCCGCGCAGATGGTCCTCTGCGTCCCGAATTCATGCTCGCCCAGCTCGGGGTTTTCGTGGATGCGCCGCCGGAGGGCGACCGCCCAGTCGTACACCGCGTCCACCCGGGCGAAAAGTTCTCTATCGGTCATATCCGTTCATCCTTTCGGTCATTCTCCCATTTCGCAGGCGATGTCCACCACCCGCCCGCCGTCCATGTACACCCGCGGCACGCGGCGGCCCGTGCGGGCCAGGGATTCGTTCCGGTTGAGGCCCCCGACCGAGGCGTATTCGTCCACGCCGATGCTCCCGCCCAAAAGGATCACCTCGTCGCCCTCGCGCACGCCGGGGATGTCGGTCACGTCCGCCATCATCTGGTCCATGCACACAAGCCCCGCCACCGGCGCGCGACGGCCGCGAATCTCCACCGAGCCTTCGCCGTTCAGCCGGGGGAAGCCGTCCATGTAGCCCGCCGACACGGTGGCGATCAGGCTGTCGCGCCGCAGCGGGTGCGTCTCGTCGTAGCCCAGGCACTCGCCCGCCGCCACCTTGTGCAGCTGCGCCACGCGGGCCTTCACGGCCAGCGCCAGCCGGCTTTCCTCCGGGCGGGCGTATCGGCGGGGATACACGCCGTACAGCCACGCGCCGGCGCGCACGGCGTCCATCTGCGCCTCCGGGTAGCGCACCATGCCGATGCTGTCCAGCGCGTGCACCAGGCCCACGGGCAGGCCGCGCCGGGCGATCTCGTCCCGGGCGAAGCGGAGCCTGTCCAGCTGCGCGGCGTCGCTCGCCCCGTCCCGCAGCGCCAGGTGGGTGAACAGCCCCTCGATGGACGCCGCGCCGCTGCCGTCCAGCAGCGCCGCCACGCCGGCCGCCTCCTCCGGCATGAGGCCCAGCCGGTGCAGCCCGGTCTCGACCTTGAGATGGACCCGCGCCTTCCGGCCCGCCCGCCGCGCCGCGGCGATGACGTTCTCCGCGTAGGCGCGGGAGAACACGGTGAGGATCATGCCCGCGCCGACGGCCTTCTCCAGCTCGCCGCCCCCCGCAAGGCCCAGTATGAGCACGTCCGCGTCCGGCGCGGCGCCCTTGATTTCCCGCGCCTCGCCGAAGGAGGCCGCGGCGAAGAAGGTCTGCCCCTCCCCCCGCAGGAAGCGGGCCACCCTCGCCGCGCCCAGCCCGTAGGCGTTGGCCTTCAATACGGCGATGAGCCGCGCCCCCCCGGTCAGATGCGCGAGGGCTGTGTGATAATTGTCCCTGAGCCGGCCCAGGTCGACCTCAGCCCAGCAGCGGGCCGTCGCTTCCTCCAGCGTCAGCATCGTTTTTTCCTCCCGTCCGTTTTTTGAGCAGCAACAGTATACCATATTTTTCCGGCCGCCGCATCCTTTTTCCGGCGGAACGGGGCAAAATATGACGGCAAAATGGCCGCCCCGGTTTTTTTGCGAAAAGCCGCTTGCCATGCCGTCGGCCTTTCGGTATAATAGACGCGTCGGAAAAGTCTTGTTTCGCGGCCGCGGCCCGCGCCAAGGAGGTTTTACGCCCATGCCAAACACCAAACTGACCCGCGATAAGCTGAAAAACCACTTTCAATACGGCAAATGGATCTATGTCCTCATCATGATCTCGGCGGCCCTCGTCGGCAACCTGGTGTTCACCGTGACCGTCTACCACGCCCCCAACGAGCGGCGGATCGACATCGAGCTGATCGGCCTCTACGCGGAGACCGAAGGGCCCGCCGCCCAGGAAGCCGCGCAGCGGCTCCTCGCCGCCGGCCAGGAGCATGAGCGCGAGCGGGACGCGGCCTCCGGGGCCGACCGGGAGGCGGACTACGAGCTGCCCCTGCAGGAGGTGGAATTCCTCGCGCTGAACTATGATCCCGAATCCTCCAGCGAGGCGAGCTACTACGCCGCTCAGAAGTTCATGGTGATGCTGGCGGCGCAGGAGGGCGACATCTACGTGCTGTCCCGCAGCCTGCTCTTGGGCCTGCTGGAGCAGAACGTGCTGGTGCCGCTGGACGACTACATCGCCTCCGGCGCGCTGGACCCCGGCGACCGCAACCTGGGCCGCGTCACCTTCGACGGCTATGACGACGAGGGCAACGCCACCACGGAGCAGCACGTCTACGCCCTGCAGGCCGACACGCTGACCGGCATGGCCGACGCGTTCTCCTACGACCCGGAGGGCAAGTACCTGGCCGTGGTGCAGTTCAGCAAGAACCAGGACACCGCCGTGGCGGTATTGCAGGAAATGATCAATCTGTTCGAGCCCGCCGGAGGCGAAGCGGAGGCGGCGGAATGATCCGCCAGAGCCTCAAGGGCCGCGCGCTCTCGCCCGTGAAGGGCGCGCTGCTCATAGCGGGCCTGGCCGTCTCCATCGTGCTGGTGAGCTGGGTCGAGCGCGCCGTCGCCCTGTCCACCGGCTTTCAGTACGGCTCCTTCGCCGTGTGGCTGCTGGTGGCGGCCGAGGCGCTGGCCGTGCTGCGGCTGAGCGCGATGGAATACCGCTATTCCCTGGGCGAGGGGCAGTTCTTCGTCGAGCGCGTGTACGGCGGCTCCGCCCGCGTCGTCCACGACATCCCCCTGGACCGGATCGTCGATTTCGGCCCGAAGGACGAGGTGTTCAGCCGCCGGGGCAACGCGCAGACCTACGAGAAGGCCGTGGTGAAGCAGGTCGCCCTGCCTGAGGCCGCCATCGCCTATCAAAAGGGGGACGCCGCGCCGGCGCTGCTGGTCATCCAGCCGGACGAGGCCATGGCCGCCGCCCTGCGCGCCGCCGTCACCCAATCGGCCCCTCCCGAATAATCTGTCCCAGGATGGTCAGACTGGGTGTATTCGGGAGGTTTTGTTCATGGGGAACTGTTCCTTTTGCAAAAGCCGGTTCCCGGTCCTGCGGGCGGGCGGGCTGGCGCTGTGCGCGGCCTGCGTTCAGGCGCTGTGCGGCGCGTCGCCCGCGGAGCGGCGCTACGCCTGGTTTGAGCGCGCCGTGAAGCGGGGCCTGTTTCCGGCGGACGATTGACGGTTAAGGTTACATCCGACAAGGGAGGCTGAACGCCGTGAAGACGCTGATCGTATACTATTCCCTGGGCGGCAACACCGAGTACGCCGCGCGGCGACTCGCCGATCGGCTCGGCGCGGACACCCTGCGCATCGAGCCGGTCAAGGGCTATCCGACGGCGGGCTTCCGCAAGTTCTTCTGGGGCGGCAAGAGCGCCGTGATGGCCGAGAAGCCGCCGCTCAGGCCCTACGACGCCCATTTGCCCGGATACGGGCGCGTCGTTTTCGGCTTCCCCGTGTGGGCGGGCAACATGGCCCCGCCCATCCGCAGCTTCATCGCCGAAAACGACCTCTCGGGCAAGCGGATCGCCGCCTTCGCCTGCCAGGGCGGCTCGGGGGCGGAGAAGGCCTTCGCGAAGCTGCGCGCCTGCCTGGGCGCCGGCCGGCTGGAGGCGGAGCTGATCATCATCGACCCGAAGGACAGGCCCGACGCGGAGAACGACCGGCGGATGGAGGCCTTCTGCGCCGCGCTGAAGGCATGACGGGAATTATATGACGCGGCCCGCGCCGATCACCGGCGCGGGCCGCGACGCGTCTGAACGCTCACATCACCGCGAACAGGCCGCCCGCGCCGCCGGTGTGCACGAACAGCACGTTTTCCTCCGGGGCGAAAGCGCCTTCCTTCGCCATGGCCACGAGGCCCGCGAAAGCCTTGCCGGTGTAGACCGGATCGAGAAAGACGCCCTCCTGCGCGGCCATGAGCGCCACGGCCGCGTTGCCCGCCTCCGAGGGGATGGCGTAGCCCGGGCCGCACTGGTCCCGCAGTGTGAAATCCGCCACCGAGACGGCCGCGTCCGCTTCGAGCAGCGCCGCCGCCTCCCGCATCAGCCGGGGGGTGATCTCGTCGAAGGGGTCGGTGTCCACCATCATGCCGTGCACGCGGGTTTCCGGCAGGAACAGCTTCGCGCCCAGCGCGAGGCCCGCCATGGTGCCGCCGCTGCCCTCCGCGCAGACGATGTGGTCGAAGCGGAGGCCCTGGGCGGCGATCTCCCGGGCGCAGTCCACGTAGCCCAGCGTGCCCAGGGCGTTGGAGCCGCCGCAGGGGATCTTGTAGTAAGGCGCGCCGGTCTTCGCGCCGATGCGGTCCATCTCGGCGTAGATGTCGGCGTAGTCGTCCGTGTCCATGAAGATGACCTCGGTGCCCATGAGCTTTTCCAGCAGCTGGTTGCCCAGGCAGGCCGTGACGCCGCGCTTTTTGAGGATCAGGATGGCGCGCATGCCCAGCTTGGCCGCCGCCGCCGCGGTGAGCATCGCGTGGTTGGACTGGGCGCCGCCCGTGGTGAACACCAGCCGCGCGCCCTGCTTCCTGGCGTCGGCCAGCAGGAATTCGAGCTTTCGCACCTTGTTGCCGCCCAAGCCCAGGCCGGTCAGGTCGTCGCGCTTTATGTACAGGTTGGTCTTCAAAAGGGCGCTCAGGTTGTTCAGCCGCTGTATGGGCGTGGGGAAAACGCCGAGTGAAACCCGGTCAAAGCTGTCGAGTGATTTCATGGTTCCGTCCTCCGTCCTGTTTTTTCAGGTCCATTATAGCACAAAAACGGCGCGGGGAACATAACGCTTTTCTATGATTCATCACGGGAAGTTGTGAGATGCCGACTCCCTTCGTCTCGGCTGCGCCGAGCCACCTCCCTCAGCGAGGGAGGCAATGGCGTTCCCCATCGCTGTCGTGAGGCTCCCTCTTTGAGGGAGCTGGCACGCGAAGCGTGACTGAGGGAGTTGTGATCCCACAGGAAAACGTGAAGAATCTTTTTTATTTCATCATTTCATCCCGCCCGCTTTCGTGGTATACTGGCGGGAGAGAAAACGCCGCCCCGCGGCGGCGGAAGGGATGATTTCCATGTCGCTGACAAGAGCAAAAGAGTATCTGGCCCGGCGCGGCCTGGCCGACCGCATCATCATTCCCGAGCGCAGCAGCGCCACCGTGGAGGCCGCCGCCGAGGCCCTGGGCTGCGAGCCGGACATGATCGCCAAGACCCTGTCCTTCCTGCAGGGAGACAGGCCTGTGCTGATCCTCGCCTCGGGCATGGCCCGGGTCGACAACAAGAAGTACAAGGCGCGCTTCAACTGCAAGGCCCGCATGATCCCCGGCGACCAGGTCGAGGCGCTGATCGGCCACGACGTGGGCGGCGTGTGTCCCTTCGGCGTGAACGAGGGCGTGACCGTGTATTTCGACGAGAGCCTGAAAAAGCACGCCGTGGTCTACCCGGCCGCCGGCACGGACCACAGCGCCGTGCGCCTCGCCGTGGCGGAGCTGGAAGATTCCTGCGATTTCGCCGGGTGGGTGGACGTGTGCAAGGCCCCGGAGGAGGCGTGACATGGCCCTCGCTCTCATCACCTTCTGGCAGGTCGTCACGCTGTTCCTGCTGATCTTCACCGGCGCCCTCGGCGTGAAGACCGGCGTCATCGCCAAATCGGCCAAGTCGGTCTTCGCCGATCTCCTGCTGTACATCATCATCCCCGCGATGACGGTCAACTCCTACCTCGTGGAGTATTCGGAGGAGATGAGCCGCGGCATCGGGCGGGCGTTTCTCTACAGCGCCTTCGCCATGCTGCTGGGCCTGGCGCTCTCCCTGCTGCTCCACCGGAGCCGGCGGGACGGGAACCGCGCCGTCCGCCGCTTTGCGGGGGGGCTTCGCCAACGCCGCCTACATGGGCTTCCCGCTCATCCAGGCGCTGTTCGGCGCGGAGGGGCTGGTGTACGCCAGCGCCTATGTGACCGTGTTCAACATACTGCTGTTCACCGCCGGCGTGGGCCTGATGAGTTCGGAGCGCTCGGCCCGCGACATCCTCGGGAGCATCCTGAAAACCCCGGTCATCTACGCCGTGGCGGCGGGGCTTCTGATCTACTACCTGCGCCTGCCCGTGCCGTCGGTGCTCGCCAGCGCCATCGGCTACCTGGGCGGCATGAACACCCCCGTGTCCATGATGATGACCGGCATACTGATCGCGGGGTGCGATCTGGGCGCGCTTTTGAAGAACGCGCGGCTGTGGAGGACCGTCGCCGCCCGGCTGCTGCTGATCCCGGCCGCCTGCGTGGCCGTGTTCATGGCGCTGGGCATCCGGGGCCAGGCGGCTCAGGTGGTGCTGCTGCTGGAGGCCTGCCCCTGCGCGGCCATCACCTCGGTGTTCGCCGTGCGCTACCGCCACGACGAGGACTTCGCCTGCGGCCTGGTGGTGATTTCCACGCTCCTCAGCGTGGTCACGCTCCCCCTTGTGGCGCTGCTCGTCACATTGTAAGATATGGAATTATAAAAGGTCTCTAACAATTTTGTCGGAGGTCAAAGGATAAATCAACGTAAAACAGAAATATTTTCTTCAAAATACAGTTGAAATCATGACATTTTAAGGTTATAATAAGAGGAGATTAAATTGCGCGGGATGAAGGAGGATGACGCCGTGGCAAGAAAGATCCTGATCGTGGACGACGAGCCGCTGATCGTCAAGGGCTTGAAGTACAGCCTGGAGCAGGAGGGCTACGAGATCGACTCCGCCGCCGACGGGGAGGAGGCCCTGGCGAAGTTCGCCTCCGGACACTTCGACCTGATTCTGCTGGACGTGATGCTGCCCAAGATGGACGGCATCGAGGTGTGCCAGCGGGTGAGGGAGCGGTCCAACATCCCGATCATCATGCTGACCGCCAAGGGCGAGGACATGGACAAGATCCTCGGCTTCGAGTACGGCGCGGACGACTACATGACCAAGCCCTTCAACATCCTTGAGGTGAAGGCGCGCATCAAGTCCATCTTCCGGCGCGCGGGGGCGCAGCAGCCGGAGGTGGCGCCGCAGGTCATCGTGGTGCGCAACATGACGATCAACCTGAACAACCGCTCCGTTTCCATCGACAACCGGGAGGCCAACCTGACCGCGAAGGAATTCGATCTCCTGCAGCTGTTCGTGTCCAACCGGGGCAAGGTATTCAGCCGCGAGAGCCTGCTGGAGACCATCTGGAAGTACGATTACCTGGGCGATCTGCGCACGGTGGACGTGCATATCCGCCGCCTGCGCGAAAAAATCGAACACAATCCCGCCCAGCCTGAGTTTATTCTCACAAAGTGGGGAGTGGGCTACTATTTCACTGACAAGGATTAACCGGACTTTTCATTCCATCCGCTGGAAATTCGTGCTCGCCTATCTGCTGATCGTGTGCGTCTCGTTTTATATCGTCAGCGCGACGCTCATCCGGCTGGTAGGCGAATATCTGTTTAATCAGAAGGCGAACGACGAGCTCTACGCCGCGATTTCCCTGGCGGCTCAGGCCGAAGCGCCCCTGGCCGCGCGCGACGGCGAGGCCCTCTATGCCCTCGCCGACCGGAACTCGGACGACTACAGCCGCGTGCTGGTGCTCGACCTGTACGGCGTGGCCCAGGCGGATTCCCAATCCGAGATGAACGGCGTGCGCATGAGCCGGCGCGAGGTAGCCACCGCGCTGAACCAGGGGAAGGCCGACTACGGCTATTATTTCGTGGGCGACCAGAGCCCCACCCTGCTCACCGGCGCGCTCACGGGCAACATGATAAGCCTCTACGCCGCGCCCATCGGCCGGGAGGAGCTCATGGGCGTTCTGGTCTACCTCACGCGCTCGGAGGAGGCCTACCGCTCCCTGATGACCATCCAGACGAAGATGCTGGCCTGGCTGGGGCTGGTGACCGTGGCGGTCACGCTGATGAGCCTGTTCGTCTCCCGCTGGTTCACCAGGCCGATCTCCGAGCTGAACGAGGGCATCGTGGAGATGGCCAACGGCGATTTCAGCAACCGCGTCAAGGTGCGCGGCAAAAACGAGTTCGCCCAGCTGGCCACGGCCTTCAACACCATGTGCGACCGTCTCGAGAGCCTGGACAAGGCGCGCAATCAGTTCGTCTCCAACGCCTCCCATGAGCTGAAGACGCCGCTGAGCACCATGAAGATCCTCATCGAGACGCTGATGTATCAGGATCCCATGGACCCCGACATGACCCGGGAATTCCTGACCGACATCAACAAGGAGATCGACCGCCTGAACTCGGTCATCGGAGACCTTCTGACGCTGGTCTCCATCGACGGCGGCGAGAAGCCGCTGGACGCGCGGCCCATTTCCGTGGCCGAGCTGCTGAGCGAGAATATGCGCCGCCTGCAGCCCCTGGCCCGGGAGCGGGGCATCGAGATGACCCTGTCCGTGCGGGAGCAGGCCGTGGTCAACGGCGACGCCAACCGCCTGACCCAGGTGTTCTACAACCTGATGGACAACGCCATCAAGTACACCGGGCGCGGCGGCAGCGTGCGCGTGGAGCTGTCCAAAAAGGACAGGCGGGCCATCGTGAAGGTGATCGACACGGGCATCGGCATTCCCAAGGAAGACCAGCTGCACGTGTTCGACCGCTTCTACCGCGTCGACAAGGCGCGTTCCCGGGAGACGGGCGGCACCGGCCTGGGCCTGTCAATCGTCAAGCAGATCGTGCTGCTGCACGGCGGCCACGTGGGCGTCGTCAGCGAGGAGAACAAGGGCAGCACGTTTACCGTGGATTTGCCGGAGGCCTAATACTAAAACCTTCTGAAAAATAGACATCTCATCGGTCTTTTTCCGCTCTGGCCGTGCTTCGCTGCGGTCAACGACGCGCTGCGTCGCCTCCCTCCGCTCAGCTTTGCCAGAACGAAAAAATCCTCGATGATCTTGTCTCCTTTCATCAGGCTTTAGTATAACGCCTCCCGCGCCGAGATTTTTTCCGGGAGGGATGACCATGAAGCGCGCCTCGGCCCAGTCGGTCGCGCTCTGCCTGCTGCTCGCGCTCTGCCTGCCGCTCACGGGCTGCGTGCCGCTTTACGCCGAGCTGCATACGGGCGATTCGCATTTTGAAATGCCCGTGCCCGAGGAAGCCCCCGCCGGCCCCGCCGTCGGCGACGAGATCCTGCCTCGAACGGTTCCGGCCACGCTGTACTGTCCTTCGGAGGACGGGCAGGAGCTGTCTTCCGCGGCGGCCGAGATCACGGTCGGGGCGGGCGAGACGCTGCCCCAGCGCCTGGTCGGGGCGCTGCTGGAGGACGCCGCGCGGGGCGTGGCCCCGGAGGGCACCAGCGCCCTCAGCGTGCGCCAGTCCGGCGGCACGGTGGTGGTTGACCTGTCTCTGGAGGCCCGCGCCGTCGAGACGCCGAGGCAGCTGTTCCTCATGCGGGCGGCCATCGTGAAGACCCTGTGCGGGGCGGAGGGCGTTTCCTGCGCGGACGTGCTGATTTCCGGGCGCGCGCTGCCTGTCACGGCGCTGCCCTGCGGCGCGGGCCGGCCGAACGACGCGCCGCTGGCCGTGCAGTGGAGCCAGGCGCTGAGCGAGGCCGAGCTGGCCGGCGAGGGCGCCGTGGATGTGAGCCGGACGGCCGTACTGTACCATCCGGCCCGCAACAGCCGCCTGATCGTGCCGGAGACCCGGGAGATCACCATTGAACAGGGCGACGCGCTGAGCGCCCTGCTGGACGCCCTGTCCGACGACGGCGCGCTGGATCCCGCGGTGCGGCCCATACTGCCCGATTCCGACGCCGCGATCATCACCGGCGCGGAGCTTGTCACCCTGGCGGACGGACGCCGCGTGGCCCGGCTGACCTTCGACGGCAATCTCTCCGCCATTCTCGACCGGGCCCGCCTGAACGCCTGGCAGATGTACGCCTCCCTCGCCTGCACGCTCACGGGCTTTCTGCCCGACCTGGACGGCATACAGGTCTACGTGGGCGACGGCCTGCTGACGCGGGTCGATTCGCCGGCGGGCGAGGTGGCGCTGGACAACGGCGTCATGCACCGGGCCATGTTCGAGCGCACCATCGGGCAGCTGGAGACCATCTACATGACCGCCTCGGATGGCTCCCTCAGGCCCCTCGGCCGCCCCATGCGGGCGGAGGAAGCCTCGTCGCCGCGCCAGCTGCTGGCGCTGCTGTTCGAGGAGCCCCGGCCCTGGGAGGCGGACGTCTCCCGCGTGGTGCCGGACGGGCTGACCATCGACGATCTTCTGGGCGTCCGCGTGGAAGACGGCATAGCGACGCTCAATTTTTCAAAGGCCTTCCACGCCGGCTGCCAGCGCCTGAACAGCCAGCAGGAGCGAAACCTGGTCTTCGCCCTGGTGAACACCCTCACGGAGCATCCCGCCGTGCGGGCGGTGCGCATCCAGATCGAGGGGGAGGCGCTGGAAACGCTTGTTCACGAAATCAGCCTGCTGAGTCCCCTGATGCGCAATCCCGGCGTCATCAGCGCCCCCGACGTCTGACGGCGGGCGGCCAAACGAGGTAAAGAAAATGCAGAATCATTCTCCCGGAAAAGTGATCGCCGCGTCGGCGCTGGGCGTCATGGCGGGCCTTTTGCAGATCATCGGCCTGCCCCTGTCCATGGTGTGCGTGGGGGGCACGGTCATCGCGCCGCTGCTGTTCGCCTGGGCAGGCCTTCTGCCCGCGGCGGTTTTCCTGTGTGTGTCCGTGGGGTCGCTGGCGGCGCTGCTGGGCGTCGGGGCGGCGGCGATCGGAGCGCTGATCTTCGGCGCGCCCGCCGTGGTGGTCATCGCGCTGATGCGCGCCCGCGCGCCGTTTTTCACGCGCATGAAGGCCGCCGCCGGCGCGCAGCTGGGCGCCATGCTGGCGCTGATTCTCATTCTCTACGCCGCGCTGGGCCGCAGCCTCGTGGACGTGGCCATGGACATGTTCGCCGCCTGGGCGGACGGCCTGTCGCCGCAGATGGCCCAGTTCCTGCTGCAGCAGTTCGCCCTCACCGGCATGGGCACGCTCATGACCGTCGAGACCGCCCAGCAGATCCTCACGGAGGGCCTTTCCCAGGCCGAGACGCTGGCCATGCTGCACGGCATATTCGACACCACCGGCCAGGCGCTCCGGCTGGGGCTGCCGGCCATGCTGCTCTCCTCCGGCCTGCTCACCGGCATGCTGGCCACGGCGCTGCCCGGCTACGTGTGCGCGCGGCGGGGCGGCGATCTCGACTACGCGCCGCTGTTCAAGTGGCGTCTGCCGCCGCGGGTCACCGTGGGGGCGCTGGTGTGCCTCGTCACGGCCGGCGCGCTGTACGCGGCCAAGGCAGACGGGGCGGAATCGGTGCTGAACGCGGTGCTGAACGGCGGCGTGACCGTATACGCCGCCGCGGGCGCGGCCGCCATCAGCCGCCGCTTCCGGGAGACGGGCCGCTCGCGGGGCTTCCGGATCGCCCTCATCGCCGCGGGGCTGTGGATCGCGCCCCGGCTGGTGGCCCTCATCGGCGTCGCCTCGGCGCTGCTGGGGCGTGAGGGCCTGATCACCGGCTACATGAAGAAAAAGATGAAGGACCAAAACAAGGAGGATGACGACTGATGAAGGTCATTTTGCTCAAAGACGTACAGGGAACCGGGAAAAAGGATCAGATCGTGGAGGTCAGCGACGGTTTTGGCCGCAATTTCCTGCTGCCCCGCAAGATGGCCGTCGAGGCCACGGCGGAGGCGATCCACTCCATCGAGAGCGCCAAGAAGGCCGAAAAGCACCGCGCCGACGTGAAGCGCGACGAGGCGGAGCGGCTCTCCCGCGAGCTGAAGGGCAAGGTCGTCATCGTGGCGGTGCGCGCCGGCGAGGGCGGCCGCCTCTACGGCTCCATCACCGGCCAGGAGATCGCCGACGCCCTCAAGGCGCAGCACGGCGTGGAGCTGGACAAGCGCAAGATCGAGCTGAACGAGCCCGTGCGCACCGTGGGGCAGACCACCGTGACCCTCAAGCTGAGCGCGGGCGTCTCCACGCGGATGCTGCTGAACGTCGTGGCCGCCGGGAAGTAGGGGAAGCGAGGCGGGCATGGAACAGATCATTCCGGGCGGCCGCGTGCCGCCCCATCATCTCGAGGCCGAGAGAAGCGTTTTGGGCGCGATGCTGCAGTCGGCCCAGACCGTCATGCTGGCGCAGGAATCGCTCACGGCGGACGACTTCTACGACCCGGCGCACCGCGAGATCTTCGACGCCATGATGAGCCTTTCCGGCCGCGCGCGCCCGGTCGACCTGGTCACGCTGGACGAGGAGCTGACCCGCCGCGGCAGCCTGGACGGCGTGGGCGGGCTGGACTACCTCATCTCCCTCAGCCAGTTTGTGCCCACCACGGCCAACGCGGGGGCGTACATCCGCATCATCGACGAGAAATCCACCCTGCGCCGGCTCATCGCCGCCTCCCAGGACATCGCCCAGGCCAGCTACGCCGCCGAGGAGGAGACCCGGGACATCCTCGCCGGGGCGGAAAAAAAGATATATGACATCACCATGCGCAAGGGCGGCGAGATGCTCCAGCCGGTTCAGTCGGTGCTTCTGAACACCTACGAGCGCATCGAGACCCTGGCCAAGAATCACGGCGCGATCGAGGGCGTGCCCACCGGTTATCCGGACCTGGACCGGGTGCTCACCGGCATGCACCCGGGCGAGTTCATCCTGATCGCCGCGCGCCCCTCCATGGGCAAGACCAGCATCGGCCTCAACATCGTGGAAAACGCCGCCATCCGCCACGGGGCGAAGTGCGCCGTGTTCTCCCTGGAAATGCCGGCCGAGCAGCTGGTCATGCGCATGCTGTGCGCCGAGGCCAAGGTGGACATGCAGGCCGTGCGCCGGGGGACGCTGTCCACCGAGGACTGGGAGCGCCTCACCGACGCCATGGTGCCCATCGCCCGCTCGCAGATCTACATCGACGCCACCAGCGGCATCTCCGTGCCGGAGGTGCGCTCGAAGGCGCGCCGGCTGCAGATGGAACGGGGGCTGGACCTGATCCTCATCGACTACCTGAGCCTGATGACCGCCACCGGCCGCAGCAACAGCCGCCAGGAGGAGGTCAGCTCGATCTCCCGCGCCCTGAAGGGGCTGGCGCAGGAGCTGAAGGTGCCCGTGCTGGTGCTGCAGCAGCTCTCCCGCGCCAACACCGGCCGCAGCGACCACAGGCCCGTGCTCTCCGACATCCGCGATTCGGGCGCCATCGAGCAGGACGCCGACGTGGTCATGTTCCTGCACCGGGAGGCCTACTACAACCCCGATACGGAACGGAAGAACATCGCCGAGCTCATCATCGCCAAGCAGAGGAATGGCCCCCTGGGCACCATCGAGCTGGGCTGGCAGGCGGAATACACCAAATTTGTCGATCTGGTGGGCGGGCAGTCGCCCATCTGACCGGCGGGAGGTCTTTGACATATGGATCCAAGCAAACTGCCCTGCGCCGTCGAGGCCATCCTCTTTGTCGCCGGGGAGCCGGTCAGCGTGTCGGATCTGGCCCACGCGCTGGACATGACCGTGTCCGAGCTGAACCCCGTGCTGGACGAGATGAAGGCGGCCTACGACCGCGGCGCGCGGGGCCTGCGGCTCAACCGCTTCGGCATGAGCGTGCAGCTGGCCACCCGGCCTGACTACGCGCCCTACATCGAGCGGCTGCTGCAGCCGGTGCAGAAGCAGTCCCTCACCCAGGCGGCCATGGAGACGCTGTCCATCATCGCCTACCGCCAGCCGGTCACCAAGACGGAGATCGAGGCGGTGCGCGGCGTCAAGTGCGACTATTCCGTGACCTCGCTGCTGAACAAGGGCCTCATCGAGGAGGTCGGCCGCCGCGAATCCCTGGGCCGCCCCATACTGTACGGCACCACGGAGGCGTTTCTGAGCCATTTCGGCATCGAGACCCTGGACGACCTGCCCGCGCTGGACCTGCCGGAGCCGGCCCCGCAGGAGCAGGAGGTCTGACCGCTTTTTCAGCTTTTTTCAAAGGGAGTGTCCCATGCCGCTTCAGTTCATCCGCGAACACGTGACCCGGTTTCCCGCGGACGTGATCGTCAATCCCGCCAACCGCAACCTCCGGCCGGGGGAGGGCCTCAGCCGCGCCGTCTTCGAGGCGGCCGGGCCGCGGATGCGCGCCGCCTGCGAGGCCATCGGCGGCTGCGAACCGGGCGGCGCCGTTCTCACGCCGGGCTTCGGCCTGCCCGCCAAGTGGGTGGTTCACGCCGTGGGGCCCCTTTGGCTGGGCGGCTTCCACGGGGAGGAAAAGCAGCTTGACGCCTGCTACCGGCGCTCGCTGGCCCTCGCCGCGGAGAAGGGGGCGGCCTCAATCGCCCTGCCGCTCATCTCGGCGGGCACATACGGCTATCCCAAGGACAAGGCCTTCCGCGTCGCGCTACAAGCCGTCGCCGCCTTCCTCGAAACGCGTGAAACGGCGGTCTACCTGTCGGTGTACGACCCGAAGGCCGCCCGGCCCGACCCGGCGGACTGCGCCGCGCTGCTGGCCGCCGTGAGCGCGCGGGGCCGGGGCCTTCTGGACGCGCCGGAGGAAACGCCCCTCGAGGATGAGCTGCCCTCGCTGGACGACATGTCCTTCCCGGCGCCGGAGGAAGAAGAAGCGCCCGGGCCGGAGCCGTCGGGCGGCTTCATGGCGCGGGCGCTGGAGATCATGGGGGAGAAGGGTCTGGACGAGGGCGCGCTCTGCTATCGCGCGAATATGAGCCGCCGCCGTTTCCTCGCGCTGCGCGGCGCGCCGGGCGGGCCGGACAGGCGGGAGGCCCTGGCGCTGTGCGTCGGGCTGGGGCTGCCGCTGGATGAGGCGCGGGCGCTGCTGGCCCGCGCCGGGCATGTCCTCTCGGGCCGGGACCGGGCCGACGTGATCGCCGCGTGGAGCCTCGCCCGGGGCGGGGGCGTGTTCCGCCTCAACGCGGCGCTGTACGCCTTCGGGGAGGAGACGCTGTGCTTTCTCTGAATGTCAGATCACGGACACGTTCAGGCACTGGCGGATGACGTCCGCCACGGCCTCGGGCGGCTGCGCGCAGCCGCCGTCCAGCCACTGCCGCGTCACGGCCATCGCCCCGGCGCGGGCAAATTCATGGCGCAAAGCGGCCTGCCATTCCGGCACGCCGCTTTTTCGCGCGTAAGGCAGAATGACGTCATGGAGCAGCCATTCCATGCCCCGGCGCTGCTGTTCCAGCCCGATTTCGTTCAGGTACGCCCGGTAGAATTCCATGTGCGAGCGCATGTGGCGCAGCGCCACCAGGATGTAACCGACGGGGTCGGACATCCCTTCGCTCTCGAAATGGGCGCGGAAACCCTCCATCAGCTCGCCGATTTCCCGGCCGCAGATGGCGTCCGCCACGGCGTAGACGTCCGGATAGTGCAGGTAGAACGAGGACCGGTTGAGGCCCAGCGCCTGGCACGCGGCGGACACGGTGATCTCCCGCAGGCGCTTATGCTGCAGTTCGTTCAGCACATAGTCCTGAATGCGCCGGTCGGTCTCCCTGAATCGCTCGTTTTTCTCCCTGTTCATGCGTTTTTACTCCCTTCACAGCCTTCCGGCAGAGGATCAGCGCCGCGACGGTGGACAGCAGCGTGGTGACGGCGCCGGCGAAGATGAGGCCGTTCATGCCGAAGGCGGCCTGCATCAGGAACAGCGCGGGCAGGAAGATGAGTCCCTTTTCCAGGAGGGCGGCCGCGAGCGCCCGGCCCGTCTTCCCCGTGGCCTGAAGGTAAGTCGTCGCGACCTGGTACACGCCGTAGAACGGGCCGGCGGCCGCGGCGGCGTACAGGCAGCATTTCCCCACGCGCAGCACCTCTTCGTTGTTCAGGAACGCCGCCAGAACGCTGTCGCTGAAGGCCAGGCAGAGGCCGGAGAGGGCCGCGCCCGCGATCACCGCGGCGGCGGCCGTCTTCCTGACGATCTCCCTCAGCCGCGCCTTGTTTTCCGCGCTGTAATTGAAGGAAATGGCGGGCTGCATGCCGACGCCGATCCCGATGATGACCATGCTGATCAGCATGCCCACCTTGCCCGCCACGCTCTGGGCGGCCAAGGACGTGGGGCCGTACATCATCATCCGGTTGTTCGCCACGGCGCTGGAAACGCTCATCAGGATGGTGGAGCAGGCCATGGGCAGCCCCAGGCTCACCACGGGCCGGGCGACGCTCAGGGAAACGTCCCTGAGGGACAGGGAATAGACGCTCTTCCCGCCCCGCAGGAAGCGCAGGTAACAGAGCGACGCGGCGACGTTGCCCAGCACGGTGGCCAGCGCCGCGCCGGAAACGCCCCAGTCCAGCCCCAGGATCAGCAGGGGATCGAGGGCGATGTTCACCGCCGTGCCGAGGAAATTGCCGGCCAGGCCCACCCTGACCGAGCCGTCCGCCCGGATCAGCGACGGCGCGACGTTCGAGAAGATGATCGCCGGCGCCCCCAGCGCGCACAGACGCATGTAGTCCTTGGTGAAGCCCATGGTCTGCCCGTCCGCGCCCAGCAGCGCGCAGAGGGGCTCGAGAAACACGAGCGCGCCCGCCGCGAAGGCGAGGCCGATCGCCAGCGCCGCCCAGAGGCAGAAGGCGCTGATCCTGCGGATGCGGCCGTAGTCGCCCCGGCCCAGCGCCAGAGACGCCGCCGTGCAGCCGCCCTGCCCCAGCAGCACGCCCAGCCCGGTCAGCACGGTGAACGCCGGCGAGGCCAGCGATACCGCCGCCACCTTGTTCGGGTCGCCCGTCTGCCCGATGAAGAGCGTGTCCGCGATGTTATAGAGCACGATCACCATGGTGACGAGGACAGCCGGCAGGCTGAGCTTCAGCAGCAGGCTGGGAAAACGGCCGCCGCGCAGCAGTTCCTCGTTGTTTATCATTTGCTTTCGCATCAAAATCGCCTCCCCTTGCCCCTATTGTAGGGCGTCGGGAGGCCGTTTTCAACCATCAATAATGCGTCACGTGTTGTGTTAATCGCCTTGCCGCTGCCGCGCCGCCTCGTACAGGCAGATGGACGCCGCGCTGCCGGCGTTGAGCGAGGAGGCCGCGCCGTGGATCGGGATGAGGGCCAGCTCGTCGCAGGCCTCCTTCCAGGCCTTGGACAGGCCGAAGGTCTCGTTGCCGATGAGCAGCAGCGTGGGGCCGGTCAGGTCCACCTGGTCGATGCGCTTCACGGCGTGGGCGCTGGTGCCCACGATGCGCGGGCGCTCGGGCAGCGTGTCCAGCCAGGCCAGGACCTCCTCCGCCGACGCCATGGCGGCGAAGGGCAGGGCGAACAGTGTGCCGATGCTGGCGCGCACGCACTGGGGGTCGTAAAAATCCGCGCTGTGGCCGGTGGTGATGAGGCCGGCGGCCCGGAAGGCGTCGGCGGAGCGGATGACGGTGCCCAGGTTGCCGGGGTTCTGGGGCCGGTCGAAGAGCGTGTAGAGCGGCGCGCCCTGGGCCTTTTCCATGCGGGCGAGGCCGTCGCCGCGCTGCTTCACCAGCGCGATCAGCTCGCAGGATTCCTCCCGCTCGCTCAGCTCCTCCATGAGGGCGGGCGCGATCTGGTATTCGACGCCGGCCCGGGCCTTCCGGCGCATGTCGTTGGCCCAGCCGCTCAGGCGCGCGCCGGCGGCGTAGCCCAGGGCCTCGAATTCCCAGCCGAATCGGACGGCCTGCTCGATGGGATGCACGCCCTCCACGAAAAAGACCTTCTGTTTCGCGCGCTTCTCGCGGTTGCGCTTCACGGTTTCAAACCGCTGGAACGCCGCGTTGCGCGCGCTCATCTTTTGAATGACCGGCATGTTTTCCCTCCTCGCCGGATCTGTTAGCCGTTGACAAAGGCGGCCAGCCGGTTCCGCGTCGCTTTCAGGTCGGGAGCCAGCACCGCCATGCCGGAGATGGTCGCGGCCTGGTACTCGCCCTCGCAGGGCAGCGAGAGCTGTTTGAAAGTCGCGTTTCTCATGCCGAACATGACGGGGATCAGCGTGATGATGTCGCCCAGCGTCAGGTTCGTCTCCATCCGCCCTATGGCGTTCATGGCCAGGCGGCTCAGGGCGACGGGCGACATGGTCTGCAGCTTGTCGAATATCTTGTGGAGCACTTCCCGCTGGCGCTCGGTGCGCTGGATGTCGGAGTCGATTTTCCGGTAGCGGGCGTAGGCCTGGGCCTGCTTGCCGTTCATGTGCTGCTCGCCAAGCTCTGTGAGGAAATCGCTGTTGGGCGTCAGGTGAAACTGGTAGTTGTAGCCGTCTATGACGCCGTTGATGGCCTTCAGCTGCGCCTGGCTGCTCACGGTGAGGGTCAGGCCGCCGATCTCGTCGATCAGGTCGGTCAGAAGGGTCAGGTCCACGGCCACGTATTCGTCGATCTCAAGGCCCAGGTTCTCCTTGATGGTGGCGCTCAGCGCGTCGAAGCCGCCGTAGACCCAGGCGGCGTTGATGCGGTTGTTGCCGTGGCCGGGGATGGAGACGTACATGTCCCGCAAGAGCGACGTGAGCCGGATCTCGTTTTTGCCGCCGTCCAGTGTGAGGATGATCATGGTGTCCGACCGGGACCGGGTTTCGCCGGGGCGCGCGTCCAGGCCCACCAGCAGGATGTTGCGGATGCCGTCCACGGTGGCGATGGCCTCGCCCCCGCCGATGAGGTAATCCCGCAGCGCTTCGTCCAGCTGGGCGATCATCTCCTCGCTGAGTATGTCCTCGCTGGCGTCGTAGCCGCCGCCCGGCGGCACGGAAGGCGCGGGCTGATCCGCCGGGCCCGGGTTCATCGGGTTGGCCGGCGCAGCCAGCGCGGCCTGGGCCAGCAGCAGGGCCAGAATCACAAACAGGGAAAACGCGCGCTTCATTTGAGGTCACCTCGTCGCTTCGGTTTTGTCATAATCGACGGACCGGAGCGCCTTTTTGTTGCGCGCCTCAGGCGGTATGTTTTTCCTCGGCCAGTCCGTATTCCGCCGCGCACAGGGCGGCGTAGTCGCCGATCCCCTCGCCCAGCGCCGCCGGAACCACCCGCAGGGCCGAAAGGGCGGCGGGCAGGCACTCCCGGGCCATGGCGCGCTCCATGGCCGGGCGCAGCAGCGCCTCGCACCGGGCGAAGATCGACCCGATCACGATGACCTCGGGGTTGAGGACGTCCGCCAGCACGGCCAGCCCCTCGCCCAGCTTCCCGCCGCACAGATCGAACACATCGCGCGCCGTCCCGTCGCCCGCCATCGCGGCTTCGGCGACGGATTTCGCCGTGACATCCTCCCAGGAGCCGGTGTAATACGCCGGCGCGGCGCCGCGCTGCAGGGCCCGCCGCCCCAGCGTCACGCCCAGCTGGGCGATGCCGCCGCCGGAGCAGAAGCCCTCGAAGGAGCCCTCCTTGCCATAGCCCGCCGGGCCGAAGGGCGACAGGCGGATGTGTCCCGCCTCGCCGGCGTTGCCGTTCGCGCCGCGGATGAGCCGGCCCTCCAGGATCAGCCCCGCGCCCAGCCCGGTGCCGAAGGTGAGGAAGGCCATGTTGCGGCTGCCCCGCCCCGCGCCCCAGCGCCATTCGGCCAGCGCGCAGGCGTTGGCGTCGTTTTCCAGGAAGCAGGGCGCGCCGAAGCGCTTCCGGGCCAGCCGGGTCAGGGGCACCCGGTCCCAGCCCGGCAGGTTGGGCGGCGAGAGCACCAGCCCCGCTTTGGCGTCCAGCGGGCCGCCGCAGCTGAAGCCGCAGGCCGCGGGCGTCCGGCCTTCGAGGAGCTCTTCGGCCAGAATGAAAAGGCTTTCGAGGGCGTCCTGCCAGCGCTTTGGCGTTGCCAGGGCGCGCCTTTTCAGCACCCGCGCGCGGCCGTTTTCTGCCTCGCCCAGGGAAACGGCGCATTTCGTGCCGCCGATGTCGAATCCGATGAGTATCATGGCGTGTTCTCCCCATTGCTTTGATCGGTCTGTTCATCCCCGACCCGCACGGCCGCCACGGCCCCCATCTGGGCGGCCTCCCCGCGGTCGTGGGTCACAAGCAGTATCAGGCGGTTTGCCGCGTGGTCGAGCACGTAGCGGATGGCCGCGTCCCGCGTGGCCCCGTCAAGGCCCTTGAAGGGCTCGTCCAGTATCAGGATGTCGCCCGGGGCGATGACCGCCCGCACCAGCGCCACCCGCCGCCGCATGCCGCCGCTCAGGCTGCGCACCGGCGTCTTCTCCTCGCCCGCGAGGCCTACCGCCCGCAGGTGCGCCGCGATTTCAGCCTCCGGCGCGCCGCACACCAGGCGGATGTTCTTCATCGCGCTCCAGTTTTCCAGCAGCCTGTCCTCCTGGAACACCGCGGTCACGCGCTTGCCGGCCAGGCCCTCGATCTGCCCTTCGTCCGGCGGAATCAGGCCCATGAGGATGTTGAGGAGCGTGGTCTTGCCCGCGCCGGAGCGGCCCTCGACGGCCACAACGCCGCGGTCCGGCAGGTCGAAGGACAGGCCGGAGAGCACGGGCTTTCCGTCGAATCCCTTGGAGAGATTTCTGACGCGGATGGGCATTTATTCACCTCCCAGCGCGCGGCCCAGCCGCCGCGTGAGGAAGAGGATGAGCTTTTCAAAGCCCACGCTCAGCAGGATCACGGCCAGCGTCCAGGCGAAGATGTCCGGCGTGTCGAAGTTCAGCTTGGCCAGGTACAGCGCCTCGCCGATGGAGTGCCGCGGGTAGCCGATCACCTCGGCGGCCACGCCCGCCTTCCAGCACATGCCCAGCGACAGCGTGCAGGCCGACAGGAAATGGGGGTACGCCGCGCTCAGGTAGACGCTACGCGCCGTCCTCAGCGGGCCGATGCGGAACACGCGCGCCATCTCGAGGAGCCGGCGGTCCGCCGCGTCGATGCCGGCCAGTATGTTTGTGTACATGATGGGCAGCACCATCAGGAATGAAATGAATACGGACAAACGCGCCGAGCGGATGAACACCAGCGCCAGGATCACGAAGGAGGCCACCGGCGTGGCCTTCACGGCGTGCATCAGCGGCTGAAGAAGCGCCCGCACGGCCCGGCTGGCTGCCGCCAGCGCCGCCAGCGCCGCGCCCAGCGCCGTCGCCAGGGCGAAGCCCTCAAGGATATGCCCAAAAGAAGAAAACACCGACTGCCAGAAGGCGCGCGTCGCCATCAGGCCAATCAGCGTCGAAGCCGCCCGGACAGGAGACACCAGAAGGAGCTCCTGTCCGATCAGCATGCTGGCGATCTGCCAGACGCCCAGCCAGAACAGCACGGCCAGCGCCCGGAACAGTATCTTTTTACGGGATGTAATAGAAGGCTTCATCAGGCAGCTTGCCTCCGACCGATTCGGGGTTCTGCTCGAACAGCACCGCCAGATACCCGCTCACCGCGGTCTTCATTTCCTCGCCGTCGATGTAGACGATGTTGCAGGCGGGGAGCGCCTTTTTGGCGACCGGGGCCTTGGCCACGATGCCCAGCTCGGCGATCCATTCGGCGGCCTCGTCCACGTTGGCGTTCACGTATTCGACGGAGGCGGCGTACTCCTCCAGGAAAGTGCTGATGGCCTCGGGGTTCTCCTCCACGAAGGCGGCCCGCGCCACGGCCACGCCGGTGATCAGGCGGGATTCGTCCGTCACCTTGTCCCATTCCTCGGTGAAGCTCAGCGCCACGCGCAGCTTGTCGTTCTGGGCCAGCGCGGCGGTCACGTAGGGCTGGGGCAGCACGCCGATGGAGGCGGCGTCGTTGGTGAGCGCGGCCAGCACCTCGGCGGCCTCGCTCTTGAACTCCACGGTCAGGTCCTTCTCGGGATCGAGGCCGTTCTGAGCCAGGATGTAGTTCAGCGCGAATTCGGGCGTGGTGCCCATGCCGGTGGAGTAAATGGTCTTGCCGGCCAGGTCGGCGACAGACTGGATCTCGTCGCCGCTCTCCAGCACGTAGAGAACGCCCAACGTGTTGACGGCCAGGACCCTGATCTGGCCCTTAGTGTTGTTGTAGAGCACGCTTGCCAGGTTGCAGGGGATCATGGCGATGTCCAGCTCGCCGCGGGTGAGCAGGGGCACGATTTCGTTGGCGGTGCCGCTGAGGGTGAACTCATAGGCCTGTTGGGATTCGCCGTTGTCGTTCGCGTTCATCAGCTTGACGAGGCCCATCGAGGTGGGGCCCATCATCGAGGCGACGCGGACGGGAGCCGCTTCTTCGGCGGCGGCGCAGGTGAGCATAGCCAGCGCGAGGGCGAGGGCTAGCGTCAGAGAGATCAGTTTCCGGATAGACATGGGATCAACTTCCTTTCTCTTGGCTTCGTCCACAGAATGTCGTTCTTATGGCTCTTCTATTATAACCTCTTCCGTGAAAAAGTGAAAGGCATTCCGGTTAATTTATCATTTCCAATAATTGCCAAAGGACGACGGCGCGGGCCAGCGGGAGGCCGCGCGGCGCAGCGCCTCCAAAAGGCCGAGCCGCGCCACGTCCTCGCAGGCGAGAAGGTCGGTTTCCGCGATGGTTTCCCCGCCCGCCACGAGGCGCGCCGCGCCCAGCTTTTCGCCCTTCGCCACCGGGGCCTTCACCTCCCGCGCCAGGTCGACGGCCACGCGCCAGTCGTCTTCCGCGCAGAGAGCCGCGGCCAGGCTGTCCCGCGGGGCCACGGCCACCTCGTCCTTCACCCCGCCCGCCACGGGCACGCGGCCGCTCTCCCGCCCCGCCGGGAGGGCCTCCGCCCGGGTGTAGCGCGAAAAGCCCCAGTCCAGCAGCCGCTTGGCCTCCCCGAACCAGTCGCCGCAGTTCATCACCACGCCGACGAGCTCAAGGCCGTCCCGCCGGGCGGAAAACACCAGGCAGCGGCCCGCGGGCGTGGTGAAGCCGGTCTTGACCCCGGTCGCGCCCTCGTATTCCTTCAGGAGCCGGTTTTTGTTCACCAGCACGCGGCTGTATTCCCTGTCCCGCCAGGGGATGACCGCCCGCTGGGTGGACACGATCTCCCGGAAGGTCTCGTCTTTCAGCGCCTCCCGGGCGATGAGGGCCATGGCCCGGGCGCTGGCCCCGTGGCCCGGCGCGTCCAGGCCGTTGGGCGTCACGAAGCGGGCGTCGGCCCCCAGCGCCGCGGCGCGGGCGTTCATCAGGTCCGCGAAGGCCTCCACGCTGCCGGACACGTGCTCGGCGATGGCCACGGCGGCGTCGTTGCCGGAGCGCAGCATCAGCCCGAGCAGCATCTCGCGCATTGTCAGCTGCTCCCCCTCGCCCAGGTAGATGGAGGTGCCCGGCACGCCGCTGGCGTTCTTCGACGCGGTGACAATTTCGTCGAGCCCGCAGCGTTCCAGCGCCAGCAGCGCCGTCATGATCTTGGTGGTGGAGGCCATGGGATAGCGCGTGTCCGCGTTCTGGGCAAAGAGCGCGCGGCCGGTCTCACCGTCGATGAGCACGGCCGCGCGGGCGGCGATATGTATGTCCTCCGCCAGCGCGCCGGCGAAGAGGAAGAGAAAGAGCCATGCGGACAGCGCCGCGGCCAGTATGGTTCTATTCATTCAGGAAAACGCCTCCCGCGCGTTGATGGAGCCATTCTATGCGCGGGAGGCAAAGGTTACGACTCAGCTGCGGGCCTGTCCTTCCCGGCAAAATTAAGGGACAGGCCGAGGAAAATGAAGACATACGAGACCGTATAGAAGAAGCACACGCCGAAGAACGCGCTGACCAGATAGCCGAATCCGCCGGTCAGGCACGCCAGCGTCATGGCGTTCAGCTCCTTTTTATGTTTCAGGGCGTGGATAAACACGGACAAGCACGCGGCGATGTAGGCCAGTCCCGCCGGAATGCCGAAGAAGGCCATGTATTCGAGGTATTCGTTGTGCGGGCTGCCCGATATGGCCCCCTCGCTGGTGATGATGTCCAGGAGCCCTTCAATGCCGCTGCCGAACAGGGGCTTTTCGAGGATGTTCTTGACCGTGAGCTTCCAGATCGTCCAGCGGCCGGAACCGGGTCCGAGCGGCATATCCTGGCCGGCAATTTCGGCCGCGGTTTCGGTCTCGACGATGCCTTCAACCCCGTTATCAGTCGGGACGGTCAGCGCGGCGCTGTCGTCGACAGGAGCCTCGGCGAGGGCGGCCGGCGCGGCGATCTCCTCGATATCTTTAAAGGTTTCAGAGATCGACGCGAAGATATTGCTGCCGAAAAACGCATTCAGCGCCACCGACGTGGCCAGGAAAAGGGCGAGCGGGACGAGCGCCCGCCAGTTGACGCGCCCCTCTTTGATGAGCCATGCGACAAACAGGAAGATACTCGAAAACAGCACCGCGATCCACGCGCCGAGCGTGTCGCAATACCCCAGGGCGACGCACTGGACAAGCATCATGCCGCACCAGGCGATCCATTCCGGCGCCTTCTTGAGGGCGTCTTTGCCTTCGCCGCCGCGCTTTTTCCCGCTCAGCGCCTCGACGAGCAGGGACGCGGTGAGCGATATGCTGACGGAGAGATAGTAGCCGTAATGGTTGTAGTGATGGAACGTTCCCCGCAGGCCGCCGTTATACGGCTTGAAGACGTACTGGGTGATGCCGTATAGGGCGTAGAACGTGGCGATGACGACGCAGCCCTTGACCAGGTATTCCTTCACGCGCCCGTCGTAGATGAAGGACGACGCGAGGAAGTAGATCAGCACGTTCGCCAGGTAGATCCAGACGCTCATCTTGGTGTAGTGATGGCCGCGCAGCGCGTAGCCCCCAAAGCCGTGGGCGGCGACGGAGACGAGCAGCAGGATCAGGTAAACCGCGAAGAGGATCAGCGGGATACGGAAGGTCTGAGTCCTGTCAAGCGCTTTTTTGAGGAGATTTTTGTCCTTATAGGCGGTCAGCCGCACGACCAGCGCCACGGCGAACAGCCCCGCGATAACCGTCGGGAAATAGGGGAGGAAGGCGTAGGAATCCCACGATTCCAAATGCAGTATCGTCGCGAAGAAAAACATGAATATATCGAAGATGGGGGACACGATGAACAGCGCGGCGGGAATGGCGAAGAGAATCTGATCGAGGGGTATGTCCTTCTGACCGGGCTGTAAGGTCTTCTTATCGGGCGTTGCGGTCTTCTTATTGAGCGGTTTGGTTTGCTTCTTCAAGTTCATCACCTCAGGCGGAAAGATGGTATGATCTCTCGTGATCGTTTTTATCATACCACCATTTGTTCCTTTTGTAAATGCTCGGGGGGATGAATCGCGGGCGCATTTGACCTCCGGGCGGCCATTGCGTTCCCTGCAGCGCCTTCCCTCAAACTATGTATAGACGGCAAAAAATACAAAAATACTGAGGTTAGTATGTACATAGTAACATATTTGTGCCAGTATTGGATTTGTGATATAATACATCCGAAGGAGTTTGAATATGGAAAAAACAAAGACTTTCAGTGCAGTGCAACAGCGATACAATGAAAAGGCATATGACCGCCTTGCTATAACCATTCCCAAGGGCCGCAAGGCCGCCACGAAGGCCCACGCCCAGCGCAAGGAATCGGTCAACGGGCCGGTGAACGCGCTGCTGCGGGCCGGCATGGGATTTACAGAGGCACAGTGGCGGCGGAATGAAAGCGAGGCGGAGGAATGAATATCGGGGCATTGCGGACGCTGTGCGAAGATGAAACCATCGTCATTTCGCAGCACTGCCTGAAACGAATCATTGAGCGCGGCATAGAAATAGAGCAGGTGAAGCAAGCTATTCTGTGCGGCGAGATCATTGAAGAATACCCGAATGATTATCCTTACCCAAGCTGCCTGCTGCTCGGGAACGGGCTGCATGTCGTCGCCGGGCTGGGCGACGGGCGGCTCTGGCTGGTCACAGTCTATATCCCTGACCCGGCAAAGTGGAGCGCCGATCTGAAAACGCGAAAGGAAGTGTGAGCATGAAATGCTTTAAGTGCAAGGGCGAAATGACAGAAGGGACGACCACCTTTGTGGCCGATACCGACGACTGCTGCATCGTCGTGCGCCATGTGCCCTGTATGAAATGCGGCGAGTGCGGTGAAATTGCCTACAGCGGCAAGGTATCCGCCAACCTGGAGAAGATCGTCAAGGCTGTTCGCAGCGCTATGGCGGAGGTGACGGTCGTCAATTACCGGGAAGACGTGGCCTGATGTTTCCGAGCCTCCGCCGCGGGGCTCTTTTGCAGGCCCTTTTCATCGGGCGAACGGCAGGAAACTGACTTTGCCTTCGCCCGTTTTTTCATGCCTTTTTTCCGAATTGTGGTCAAAACTGTGGTTAAAAGCCTTTTTTCAGCATAGAAAAAGCCCCGAAATCCCCACGATTTCAAGGCTTTTTCCTCCATGCTGATGGCGGGACTCGAATTCATCGGGGTACGTTTTGCGGCGTGTTACCACGTGTTGAAATGTCAATAATTTCAAGGGGTTTCGTGTTGCATAGTTTTGCGCTGTGTTTGTCGGTGCCGACGTGTTAGGGGTAAAATTAGGGGTAGAAAATGCTCACGGTTTCAGACCGTCCACAAACGCCTGCATGCGCCGCGCGGACGCCTCGCGCATGGTTTCCGTGACATGGCCGTACTGGTCAAGCGTGAAGGCGGCGGTATGATGACCGAGGTTTTCCTGCACGGTTTTCACATCATCGCCCGCCAGCAGCGACGTGACGGCAAAGGTGTGGCGCAGATCGTGAAAGCGCTTGTCCGGCATGCCCGCCGCGTGAAGGCGGCGCTTCAAATGGCGGAGGACTGTCGCGGAATCGAGATTCTTTCCCGTTTCACTGGTGAAAACCAAATCAGGCAGACCGCCGTCATTCCACAGCGAACCGGCGCGCATGCGTTCCTCCGCCTGTTTGAGGCGGCGCTGTTTGAGAAGCTGCAGCACGAACGGCGCGGGCTGGATCACGCGCGGCTTGTCGTTCTTCAGGCTGGCGAAGTGGTAAGCCTCGCCCTTTTGCCGGGGCCGGTAGAGCTGTTTGTCGATGCGGAGCAGACCACGCTCGAAATCGACGCACGGCCATGTCAGGCCCAGAATCTCGCCGGAACGGAGGCCGGTGAACAAATCCACCTGAATAATCGTGGAGAACACATCGTCGTCCAGCGCGCCCAGCAGCGCCTTGATTTCCGGCACGTCAAGCGGCTCAATCTGCGCTTTCTCTATGCGCGGAATGGTGCATGCCTCCGTGGGATTCGTGCGCATATAACCGAGGCGCACAGCCTGTTTAAGGGCATGGTGAAGCACGCCGTGAATATTCTTGATTGACTTCGCCGAGAGCGGCTTATCACCACGCGAGAGGCTGTTATAGAACGTCTGCACGGCGGAGGGCGTGAGCGCGGACAGCTTCACGGCGCCCAGCGCGGGGAGGATGTGGTTATCCATGTCCTGCCGGTAGCGTATGCGCGTGGCTTCTTTCACGTCGCTGGTGTATTCTTCGAGCCATGTCTTCATCCACTCTTTGAGCGTGAGCTTCGACTGTTCGGAATAGACGCCCTCATTCACGGCGACAAGGGCCTTCTGCATCTTCTGCCGGACTTCCTTCTGCGTCTTCCCGTATATGCTCTTGCGGTTTGGCTTGCCCGTGCCGGGATTCGTGCCGACGGTGACGCGGGCCTCCCATGTTCCATCTGGCCGCTGGCGGATCGTGCCTCCGCCGTTCGCGCCGCGCTTTTTCGTGGGCATTGTGTTACCTCCTGTTCATGTTGGAAAGTGTTCGGTTGGTATTGGAAAATGTTCGAGAATATCAGCAAATCGTTTTGATGTGTACCATAAATTAGCAGTTTGTGATTCTGCCAATTTTTCAAATAGTTGCCTATCTCCTAATTCTAATGCCCTTTCCATTGCTATATCAGCATTAACAAAGGATGACAAATGATTCATCATATCTACAAATTCATGAGATTCAATCATCTGAGACAGATAAGATGCCCATTTACAGCTACAATTTTGAGCATCTTTCCAAGAAATAATATACTCGATTGCACTTTCAGAAAGACCAGTTACTTGTTTAGTATGTTTAATATCATGTGTCTTTTCATCAATTCGGCCTAGGATATAATCTGCATCGCATCCAGACAATTCACATAGCTTCATAAGATTGCGGGCGTCAATAGGGGTATACTGGCCCTCCCAGTCACTTACTGCCGACCTGCCGACACCCATTTCTTCCGCAAATTTCTCTTGTGACATATTGAGCAAATCTTTTCGTATATGTCGGATTCTTTCAGCAATCGGCCACAGCGTTAGGTCTGACACTCTTTTCTTTTTTGATTGATTATCCACGCAAAACACACCTTTCTGTGTGCAAAAATGATCGGAATACTGACTTGATTTCCATGCAAAATCATTGTAGCATAGGATTAAGCAAAACACAAGGGGCCTAGATAATTTTCTCAAAAGGAGGAATTTTCAATGGAAAAACTTACTATCTCCGCGACTGAGCTTCCCCGTGTGCTGGGCGTCGGTCGGAATACGGCTTACGAGTTGGTAAAACGAACCGATTTCCCGGCTGTGAGGATCGGTCGCCGAATTGTCATTCCGGTCGATGCGCTACGGGCGTGGCTTGAACGGCAGACCGTCGAGAATGACGAGGGGATTCGATGAGCGGACAACCGGGGCTTATTCTCTATCTGGAAGATTTGGCGGCTTTGGAAAAGCTCCCCGATTCTCAGTACAAGGCCTTTGTCTGTGGCCTTTATCACTATGCACTGGAAGGTGCAGCACCCGCCTTCGATGATGTGACACTAGACGCTCTGTTCGTGCTATTTCGTGCGAAGATCGACCGCGACGCGACTAAGTATTCACGACAGGTGGCTCAGCGGCGCGAGGCGTCCGCGCAGCGCTGGAAGTCCGACCGAATGCGACCGCATCCGACCGCATCCGAATGCATCCAAACAGAATCAGAATCGGTAAAAGAATCAGGAACGGAAGTACAATCTTCTCTCTCCCCTCCCTCTCTCAGCGAAATTGAGGCAGAGATTAGGAGGGCAGGGCTACAAATCGATGCTGCGCGCTTTCTGGCCGACTGCGAGGGGGAAGGCTGGAAGGACAGTAGAGGCGAGCCGGTGCGGGACTGGAGAAAATGGCTCCGTGGCTACGCGGCCTTGACCCGTGCAGGCACATTACGGCGCGAAGAGAAAACGCCGACCGCGCTTGCCTTCGATCAACGGCGGTATTCTGAAGAGGAACTGCGGGCAATCACTGACAAGAACATGGCCGAGGCTCTGGCACGAATAGAAGGGGGTTGAAACCTCGTGAATTGCAAGAAGAAGGGCAGCGCAGGCGAGCGCGAACTCGCCTCCCTCCTGACGGAAGCAGGTTTTCCCGCCCACCGCAACGACCAGCGGGACGTGGGCGGCTACGACAACCCCGACATCAGCGCGGAAGGGCTGGAGGGCTATCACTTCGAGGTCAAGCGCGTGGAGCGCCTGAACATAGGCGAGGCCATGCACCAGGCAGAGCATGACGCGGCGGGCCGCGTGCCTCTCGTGGCGCACAGGCGGAACCGCCAGCCCTGGCTGGTGACCATGCACCTGACTGACTGGCTGCGGCTGCTCCGGGGCGGAGGCGGGCGGCCATGAACTACACGACCTTTGCCGACGTGCGCGGTCTGCCGCGCGAGGACTGGCTGCGCCTCCGCCGCTCCGGGATCGGGGGCAGCGACGCGGCGGCGGTGCTGGGCGTGAATCCTTACAAGGGGCCGTTCTCCGTGTACGCCGATAAGCTGGGCGCGGAACGGGCGGAGGATGACACCGAGGCCATGCGGCAAGGGCGAGACCTTGAGGAATACGTCGCGCGGCGCTTTGCCGAGCAGACCGGCCTCCGCCTCCGCCGGGAATACGGCATGCTGCGCTCCACGGCCCACCCCTGCATGATCGCCGACATCGACCGGCGAATCATCGGCAAGCGGGCCGGGCTTGAATGCAAAACCTCGAAAGACCTGCATCTCACGCGCTATCGGAACGGGGAATACCCGCTCGAATACTACGCGCAGTGCCTTCACTATCTGGCCGTCACCGGCTGGGAGCGCTGGTATCTGGCGGTGCTGGTGTACGGAACCGACCTGCTCACCTTCACCATTGAGCGGGAAACGGTGCGGGACGATCTGGAAGCCCTCATTCAGGCGGAGGAATCCTTCTGGCGGGATCATGTAGCGAAGCGGCAGCCTCCGCCGCCTGACGGGCTGGAAAGCACGGGCGCGGCGCTGCTGGCCCTCTACCCCCGCGCGGACGGCCTGACGCTGGACGCGGGGCCGGAGGATGAGGCGCTCATGGCGGAGTTGCTGGATATGAAGCAGGGTAAGAAGGCCCTGGAGCGGCGCATTGCCGAGGCGGAGAACCGCCTGAAGGCGCGGCTGGGCGAGGCGGAGGCGCTGAACGGAACCTCCGCCCGGGCGAGCTGGAAGAACCAGACACGGCGCTCAATCAGCGAAAAGAAGCTGCGCGCGCTGTTCCCTGATTTGGATTTGGACACGGTAAAAACCGAGACCACCGCGCGCGTTTTCAAGGTGCGCGGCGCAGAAATGGAGGAATGAGCATGGGACGACTTTCAGACCTGACGGCGGAGCTGCCCGCCAGCACCATGCAGGTGGGCGGAACCATCGACATCATACGCCGCACGGTGGAGGCGCTGGCCGGGGCCAGTGAGCTGCCCGTGAGCCGGGTGCATGTGCCCGCCGGCGGCGGGAAGGCCTTCGAGTTTCCGGGTGATACGCCAGACGCGCCGGAGTACGTGACCAGCTTCACGGGGATCGTGCTGAGCGCCAGCTTCATCAATGCGCGCTGGGATCATGAATACGGCGAGGCGGGCGCGGACAGGACGCCGCGCTGCATGAGCCGGGACGGCCTGAGCGGCTATGACACGGAGGGCGTGGAACACGCCTGCCGGGCCTGCCCGTGGAACCGGATGGGGAGCCGGGACGGAGGCCGGGGCAAGGCCTGCCGGAATATGGTGCAGCTTCTTGTGATGGCGGAGGGCGAGCCGCTGCCTGTGGCGCTGAAGGTGCCCACGATGAGCGTGGCGAACTGGGCGCAGTATGTGGCGCGGGTGCTGTCGCCGCGGGGCCTGCAGCCGTGGCAGGTGGCGACGCGCTTCTCCCTCATGAAGGCGACCAGCGGGGCCGGGATCGAGTACAGCCAGATCATGTTCCAGTGTGCCGGGCGGGTGCGTGATGAAGAGATTGCGCCGCTCATGGGCGCGCTCTCGCCCATGCTGTCGGGCACGGAGGCGGAGGCGCTGGAAGGGGCGTAAAAAAGCCGCCCGGAGGCGGCGGGATGGAAAATGCACGATTATTCTACCATCTCCGGGAGGTGCTGTCAAATGGACCTAGAAGCCCTGTCAAAGGCAAATCACGGCTTGATCTGCCTGATTGCGCGCCGCTACCTCCGCCTCTGCGAATTGAACCGCGCGGCAGACCTCGAAGACCTGATACAGGCCGGGCATATCGGCGTATGGAAGGCCGCTGAGACCTTCGATCCAAACGGCGGGAAGACATGGGCGGGGTGGGCTGGATGGCACATACAGCGGGAAATACGCGCGCTGCTGGGCGTCGCCTCCGCCCGCCGCCGCGCCGATCTGGGCGCGGTGAGCCTGAACGCGCCGCTTTCCGGCGACGATCCTGACGGCGACACTATCGGCGATATGATCGCGGATGAGAGCCTGCCGGACGCCTGTGAGGCGATGCAGCGGGAACAGACCCGCGAGACGGTGCGCGCCGCCGTGGCGCGTCTGGAAGGGCCTGAGCGGGCCGTGATCGAATGGCATGAGCTGCACGGCCTGAGTTACGGCGCGCTGGCCGCTGAGACCGGCGAGGCGGCGGAGGCACTGAAACGGGCCGGGCGGCGCGGAATGAATCACCTGCGGCAGGACATGGCGCTGCGGGCCTACTGGCTGGATTTACAGACAAACTTCTATGCGCGAAAGGGCGTCAGGGCCTTCAATACAAGCTGGTCGAGCGTCGTCGAGGACGCGGCGCTGCGGCGCATCGGGAAAGAGGTGAAAATGGATGCTAACACCAACGCAGACGCGGCTTCTGCGCGCGTTGCTGACTGAACCGACCATCGAGGCGGCGGCGAGGGCGGCGGGCGTGAGCGTGCGCACGGCCTATAATTTCCGGCAAATGCCCGAATTTGCCACGGAATACAAAAAAGCCTGTGCCGATCTGCTGAAATCCGCCTCCGCCGAAATGCAGAAGCACATGCCCGCGGCGGTGAACGTGTTGGCGGACATCATGAACAGCGACGGGGCGGAGGACGCCGACCGCATCCGCGCCGCGCGGATCATCATCGCGGACGGACTGCGCGTGGCGGAATTTGCGGACATCGAAGAGCGGCTGGAGGCGCTGGAAAATGCGGACGATACGTAAGCGGCTTGACGCGCTTTTAGCGGGGAAAATGCGGGGAAAACTGCCCTATGTGCGCGCACTGGTGAGGCTGTCGGATGGAACCGAAAAAGAGGTCGAAATAGACGCCGTGCCGGAGGATGCGGTGTGGCTGGACGTTGTGCTGCATGTGCCGGATGAGGCCGGGCAGAAAACGACATAAATTAAGGGCAGCACGCCCGGAAAGAAGGTATAACCATGTTGGAACCGATGAAAAGAACGGAAATTCTCTATTCTGCCATGAAGGATTTCACCGATGCGCGTATCGCGGCCCGCGCTGAATACTTTGCAAAGATGAAGCCAATAGAAACGGCGAAGGGCAGCAAATACTATAACGATGCCCGCAAGGAAGCAGAAAAGGCTCGCCGCGCCACTGTGGACGAGGCCAGAGCGAAAGCCGCCGACACGGTTGATGTTATGATTGCTTCCATGCGAAAGGCCAACAGTGTGCGCGCAATGGCCGCGCCGACTGAGGAACAACTGCGAATCCTGCAAGCCCTCAAAATGCGCGAGAAAGTGACCTTAAATGAGCTTGACGCGGCGGCAAACGCCATGTGCGGAAATGGCGCGGGCCTTGCCGTTGTTGAGGAAATCGCGCAGAACAGTGGCGTAGCCCACCCCAACTATAACGCCCTCGCCACGGCGGGCCTGTCCATCGCAGAGGGGGAACGGGTTATCAATAACCTTCTCGAAGCCTGCAAGCGCGTTTTGAATGGCACCGGCGCGACACGGGCCGCTGAACTGAACAGACTTCGACAGGCGGATATTCACAATGAACACATCAACCCGGACGATCTGCCGCAGGAACCGCCGTATGAGAGCGTATCTGATTTCTACGCGCGCAATATCTCCACGCCCTATGATATTTTCTCACAGGCCGTCGATAACTGAGCGGCCATGAGTGAAAACCGCTCAAAAAGGGCGGCAAACGCTTGACACGCCGCCGCCGATGCTGTACAATGGTATTGCAATCGGGAAACATTCCCGCTGTAGTTTTTAGAGACTACCGCAAAAAACGCCTCCGAGCAGGTCGCAACTGCCGGAGGCATTTTTCATCAACGCTTTAGGGCGTAAACCGCTATCACGAGACTTGCAAAACAAAACAGGATGGATTGCTCCACCCTGTTTCATTGAGTAGGCACCCGGTCAGGAGCGCCTTTATCGATGAAGGGGATTTCTCCCTCACCGCCCAGCTGGTCAAAGCCGGACTTTCCGATACCTCAATGATATCATATTCTGTCCTTTTGTCAATAGTTTTAAACTATTTTTTCAAAGTTTCAATGCTTCGGCGATTCTTTGCCGCAAATCGTCGTCTGCATCGCCGGTAAGAATTTTCTCGGCTTCTATAAGTAGTTGGCGCAGCTTTTTCGCCTTTTCTTCTTTCGCGTCGCCGCGCTTCTTTGCAGCGTCATATTTTGCGGACATTCTCTTATAATGCTCATAAAGATCAGTAATTGACGCAAGAGCCTTATCAATTTCCAGCATATCGGAAGGCAAAAGCCGCGTAATGCGTTTTGTAAGTCGGGCTTTACTGACTGCCCGTATGCCTGCGACATCTGCATAACCTTCAATGATGGTTTTGCCATCTGCGCCTGCTTGCCGGGTTATGGGAACCAGTGAGGCCGGCATATGCTGGCGTTGGGATGCATGGGTGATAGGGGCGACGCAAACACTCCACCTCGTGGCAGATGTTGCGTCATTCTCTACGATCACACATGGATGATATCCGCGCAACTCGACGCCGATATTATAGCCGAAATCGCATCCATACACTTCTCCGCGCCGCACCATGATACTTTGCCCACTGGCGAGGCGACGTGCTTTGATTTCGAGCTTCTTATCAAGCCATTGCAATTCATCCTGAGTTTCCTGAAGATCAATGTTCGGCATGTTCTTCCTCCTATGTTATGCAGTCAATCGTCTTTTGTTTCCTCCGCCTCGCCTTTCTTCCATTCTGCCTCTGAAAGCCCCATTTCAGCCCGCAGAAGCGTGTTTACAAGGCCGTTGACAGATTCCCCATGTTCACGGGCGAACGCCTCTACGGTGGCTTTACGGCCCTTTGGGACGACGATGCGCAAGCTATCATAGTTTGCCGCATTGTATTTATTTTTGGCCCTGGTGCTTGCTTTTCCGTTTGTCTGGTTTTCCAAAGTTACACCCCCTAACAATAGCATTATATCATGCTGAAATGAGTTGTACAAGTATATATCTTGCACAAAAATACTTGTACAAGTCTAGTGCTTTGGCCAATAGACATATACTTGTACAAGGTATATAATATATCCAGAGCTTGAGGGAAGGCACTTCGGGGAACGCAATGGCAGCCCGGAGGTCAAATGCGGACAAGGATGCGTGAGGCGACAATAAGACCTGTGACGCAACGCCCCCGCACCTTCCCCCAAGCTGAACCCGGCAAGGAACAAGAGGAAAAGGAGGTAAGAGGCATGAAGTACGATCTGAGGGAGATCATGGCCCACGCGTGGCGCATCTTCCGCAAGGCGGCTGTGAGCTTCTCCGAGGCCCTTCACAGGGCCTGGCTGAGCGCGAAGGCGGAACCCATCAACGCGGCGCGCATCGAGGCGGCAAGGACCGCGGCGGGCGTCTCCGAGGCCGTGAACACCTGGGCGGGCTGGAAGGCAAGAGGCCGCGAGGTGATCCACGGCAGCAAGGCACTGTTTCAGGCGGTGCTGATCTACGGCAGCCGGGGCGACGGCGCGACCTACACGGGCAGCTTCTTCGCCGAGAGCCAGACGCAGGAGGTGGTAGCATGATGGTTAGACATGTGCGCGGCAGAGGCGGCAAGCCGGATTCCTATTGGCTGCTGGACGACCGCGACGGCGTTCTCGCCCGGTTTGACACGCTGGCCGACGCGGCGCTCGCGCTGCGCTACATGATCGGCGGGAACCTGACCGAGGCGGAGGCCCAGCGCGCGGCGGCGATCATGGCGAACAAGTAAAGGCCCGCCGCTCTGGTACAGCGGCAGGCCGGGCCACACGACGAAACACAGAAGGCCGCGGGGCTGAGACGAGTATATCATAGCTCCACAGTGAATGTCAAATGAAAGGAAGGATACCAATGGCGGTTGTGGCAGAAATTCGGGCGAGCAACGGCGCACTGGTGCGGATTCACGATGATTTCATGGCTCCGAAGGGCAGCGAGGAGGAGGCGCGGCGTATCGAGGCGCAGAGGCGCGCGGCGTATGACATATTGGTAGAATATGCGCAGAGGGAGGCGACGAAGAATGAAAACAAGGAAGATAGCAGTAAGAGTTGAGGCATGTCCTCACGTCTATGCATTCTACATTGTACAACGGAAACTATACGTCAAGAATCTGGCAGCCACCCCGAACGCAAATCTCATTCGACTGGATTATGATCCCTGATCATGACGCAAACGTCATTCAGCTTGATTTCTTACCCTAAACCACAGCCCGGCAGGATGGAAAAAACCGTCCTGCCTTTTCTATGCTCCAAACGATAGGATTTGAGCCGTTTTTTCGCTCAGAATTGGGGTATAAAAACCTGTTAGGGGTAAAATTAGGGGTAAAACGCCAAAAATCCGCATAAAAAAAGCCCGAAATCCCAATGATTTCAGGCGTTTTCTCTTGGTGCTGATGGCGGGACTCGAACCCGCACGCTCCAGGAGCAAGGGATTTTAAGTCCCCGGTGTCTGCCATTCCACCACATCAGCGAGCATACGCATTATAGCAGAGGACAGAGGCAAAGTCAAGCCGTGCCGCCTGATCTTCGCGAATCCATCCGGGCATGGCGCGCCGCGTCATCTATATGTCGATGCTGGTGACGCCGATGATGATGTAATTGCCGTGCATCCGGCGGATCTTCATGCTGACGAGGACCGGCTCGCCGCCCATGTACTGGCGGTAATTCACCGAGAAGATGCCTTGCCTGTCGAGCACCTGCGCCACGTTCTCCTTCGTGAACACGGAGATAAAGCCTTCCCGATCCTCCGGGACCAGGCGCGTGTTGGCCACCAGGCGCGCTTCGGAAAAGAAGTTTTCCCCGCGCCGCTCCATGGTGATGGATTCCTTATCGGGCTCCGAGGTGTACTCGATGAACGCCTCGGTTTCCAGATTCACATAGAACAGGTTGAAGTAGTCCGCCGCCAGCGCCCGGGCGATGTCCGCGTAGTTCGCGCCTTCGGCGGGCTCGGTCACGGACAGGATCACCGCGACCACGGCCGAGGCCCCCGTGACCGGGTTCACGGCGAGGCGGCGAACGAAGGTGTGGATCGTGGAGCCGTCCGGCGCCAGATCGTCGATGAAGGCCCGGTTCCCGTTCTGGCAGCACCGGTTCACCATGTCCAGAAAGCTCACGCCCGAGCCGAAGGGCATCGCCGCAAGCCCGGAGGCTTCGCCGGCCGGCCGGACGTTGAAGAACCGCTTTATGAAATCGCGGTAGGGCTGGTTGGTCCGGGTGGAGGCGATTTTTCCGTCCCTGACCTCGATCACCGCCATGGGCAGGGAGTTGAAGATGTTGTGGAAGGCGTCCTTTTCATCCTGGGAGATGATCGCCAGGTCGTACAGGTTGACCCGGCCGATGGCCTCGTAATAAGCGGCCTCCCGCGGGTCCTCAAAGCCGATCTGCGCGCCGTTTTCGTATTTCTCCAACACCTTTTCCCAGGGGATGGGATTCTGGTAGTAGTAGCCCTGGAGCCTGGTGCAGCCGATTTCCTGCAGGAAGCGCGCCTGTTCCTCCGTTTCGACGCCTTCGCAGACGGTGTCCGTGTCCAGGGCGGAGGCCAGCTTCATCAGCTCCGTCAGCACGATCCGGCTGTTTTCGGTCCGGTCGAACTGCTCCATGAAGCGTATGTCGAATTTGATGAGGTTGAACTTGACGCTCTGCAGGAGGTCGAGGGAGGAATAGCCGCTGCCGAAGTCGTCGATCCAGACCGGGAAGCCCAGGTCGGAAAAGCGCTGGATCTGCGCCTTCATGAAGTCGAAATCCCGGCCGATGACGTTCTCCGTGATCTCGATGGTGATCTTGTCGCGGCCGATGCCCGCGGCGTCGACGCGATTTCGGATCTCCTCCACGATGTCGCAGCTGTCGAAGTCGGTGCGCGAGAGGTTGACGGACTGGGGCACGAGGTACAGCCCGGCCCGATCCTGCGCCTTCAGCTTTTCCAGCACGCGGTCGAGCACGTACAGATCGAGCTTCCAGATCAGCCCGGCGTCCTCGAGGAACGAAACGAACGCGCTTGGAGGCAGGACGCCGTATACCGGATCGGCCCAGCGCGCCAGCGTCTCCTCTTCGCAGACCTTTCCGCTGACGGCGCGGATGATGGGCTGGTAATACACGACGATCCATTTTTCCCGAAGCGCCCTTTCCAGGTTGGCGACGATATACTGCCGCAGCTGCACGTCGTCCCGCAGGTCCCGGCTGAAGTAGTTCACCCGGGAGCTGTAGGCGCTGCGCAGCGCGTCGCAGGCCACCTTGGCGCGGTCGCAGGCCGTGCTGGCGTCGACCGCTTCCATGCTGTCGAAATAGACGCCCACGTGGACCGGCAGCGAGACGCCGCCGTTCAGCCGCCCGGCGTCCGCCATAAGGCCGTTCACCAGCGCCTCATGCCCCTCCTCCTGGGTGAAGGCCACGAAGTGATCCCCGCCGAAGCGGCCGCAGTGATCCAAACTGAAATACCGGACCAGGAGCCTTGCGAAGCCGTACAGCAGCTTGTTGCCCTCGGCGAAGCCGTATTTGCGGTTGTAGTATTTCATGCCGGCGAGATCGATGAAGAGGAGCGCGGGCTTCTGCCCCCGGCTGAGCATCTCCACCCGTCCCGCTTCCGCCAGCTCGAAGAAGCAGTTCATGTTGGGCAGGCCGGTGAGGTGGTCGTAATAGCTGGCTTTCAGGATGCTTTCCTCCCGGACTGCCTTGCTCAGCAGCCGGTTGGGCGCCGCGTTTTCCGGGCCGTTCAGGCCCTCCACGTAGGGGCCTTCGTTGGTGTAGGACACATGGGTCACCCGGGCGCCGTCCGGCATAAAGACGTGTTTTCCCACGGCGTGCAGCACGTTGTAGCCGGGGCCCCTGGGGTTTTTGGAGCGGTAGATGACGTCGTATTTGATGTCTTCCGTGGCGAACCGGTAGGCGACGTCGGCGATCCGGGCCACGTCGTCCGGGTGGGTGTCGCGGTACATGTCCGTCTCCGCCACGAGATGGGCCTCTTCCCGGCTGTCGTAGCCGAAAAGGTCCAGGAAGCCGTCGGAGAGGACAAGCGTCGCGACCCTCTTGTCCACAAACTGGTAAATGGCAAAGGGAACCGCCGATTGCTCCAGTACGGCGCGTTCGGCGTCTGAGTACCGGTATCTCCCTGTCATTTCATCCACCCTCCCGCGGGGCGCTATTCCACTGTGAAATCCGTCCATTCGATCCGGTCGTAGACCATCACGTCGTCCGGCCGGGTCATGCCCAGTTTCTCGTAGAAGGGAACGGCGTTTCTGTTCGCGCAGGTGTACATGACGATGTTCTTTTCCCCGCCGGCCAGCGCGTGCAGCCGCCTGACCAGCGCGGTGCCGACGCCCTTTCCCACCCAGTCGCGCGTCACGCCCAGGTCGGTAATGAACAGCCAGTACGCGAAATCCGTGATGCCGAAGCAGACGCCGACGAGGGATCCTTTTTCGTCCCGGGCCGTCAGGCTGATGGAGGCGCGGCGCACCAAAGTTTCGATGCGCTCCCGGAACCGCTCCTTCGGGTATTGCGAGCCCAGGTCGGTCTTTTTAAGGAAGTCGATGTATTCGCCGGCGGAGAGCCGCTCCTCGTTAATCTGAAAGTCCATTGGGGTCCGCCTCCCTGTCCTCGCCGATATAGCGCCTGATGGCGTCGAAGGTGGCGGGAGAAATGTCGTGCTCCAGCTTACAGGCGTCCTCCCGCGCGGTCTCGGGCGGCACGCCCAGGCGGATCAGGAAGGCGGTGAGCGCCTTGTGCCGGGCGTAGATGGTCCCGGCGATGGCCGCGCCCTTCTCGGTCAGGGAGATGTAGTTGGCCTCGTCCATGGTGATGTAGCCGTTTTCGCGCAGCTGCTTCATGGCGAAGCTCACCGACGGCTTGCTCACCGAGAGGCCCGCCGCGATGTCGATGGAGCGCGCGTAGCCCTTCTGCTCGCGCAGTATGAGGATCTGTTCGAGGTAGTCCTCGGCTGATTTATGGATATTCACCGCTTTCTCCCTTCCCTGTCCGCGTCCGTATTCTCGTTCAAAATTATAATAGCATCTTTTACTTGATATTGCAAGCTGTTGTGGGGGATGAAAAATATGGGGAATCACTTTCCGCGATAATCAACACGGGAAAGGTTGACAGGGCGCTTAAAATACGCTACATTGATATAATGCGAAGGGAAACAGACACGACGGACGCGCGGCGGCGCGGAAGGGGAGATGAGCCGTGCTTTTGATTGGTATCTGCGGCGCGAGCGGCAGCGGAAAGACCACCCTGGCTCAGGAGCTCATGAGCCGGATCCGGGTTCAGGCCCTGATGATCCATCAGGACGCCTACTATCGCAACCATCCGGACATGGCCTTCGAGGAGCGCGTGAAGCTGAACTACGACCATCCGGACGCCTTCGACAACGACCTGATCTACGAGGACCTGAAGCGCCTGAGCGACGGCCTGCCGGTCACGGAGAAAAACTACGACTACGTGCGTCACCTGCGCTGCGACACGGGGCGGGAGATCGGCCCGGCGGGGGTGCTCATCTTCGAGGGCATCCACACCTTCTACGACCCCCGCGTGCGCGAACTGCTGGATCTCAAACTTTTTGTGAAGGTCGATCCGGACATCTGCCTTTTGCGGCGCGTGGAGCGGGACATCCTCGAGCGCGGGCGGCACATCGACGACATCGCCGCCCAGTACAACGCCACGGTGAAGCCCATGTACGAGCGCTTCATCCGCGGCTACGAGGAATACGCCGACGTCATCGTCACCCGCGGCGGGCGGGCGCAGCGCATCGCCGACGTGCTGGCCTGCTACATCAACCAGGGCATCACGACCGCCATGCAAACAGGGGAGGAACGCATATGATTCGCATCGTCACGGACAGCACCGCCGATCTCTGGCAGGAATACGTCGAAAAGAGGAACCTCACCGTCATTCCCATGCACTACCGCCTGGGCGACAAAAACTACCTGGCAACGCCCGACACCGCGTCGCCCTATTACCTGGACGACCGCGAGTTCTACGGGCTGATGCGCGTCGGCGTCGTCGCCGGCACCACGCAGATCAACCAGGCGCAGTATGAGGAGGCGTTCGCGCCCCTGCTGGACGCGGGAGACGACATCCTCTACCTGGCCTTCTCCAGCGGCCTCACCGGGTCCCAGAACAACGCCCGCCTGGCCTGGGAGGAGCTGAAGCCGCGCTATCCCGGGCGCCGGCTGGTCATGGTGGACACCAAGGCCGCCTCCATGGGCGAGGGTCTGGCCGTCTGGATGGTGGCGGAGCGCTTCGCCGCGCAGCCGGAGCTGACGCTGGACGAGCTGGCGGCCTACGCCGGGACTGTCAGCATGCAGGTGCACCACTGGTTCACCGTGGACGATTTGAAATACTTGAAGCGCAGCGGCCGCGTTTCCGGCGCGGCGGCGGTCGTGGGCACGGTTTTGAACATCAAGCCGGTGCTGCACGTGGACAATGAGGGCCACCTGATCGCGGTGGAGAAGGTGCAGGGCCGCAAGAAGGCATTGAGGCGTCTGGTGGAGCAGCTGGAGGCGCACATGGCGGATAAGCAGAACGGCGCGATTTTCATCGGCCACTGCGACGCCCCGCAGGACGCTTTTTTCGTGGACGACCTGATTCTCCAGAAGACCGGCCGCCGCGCCGACAAGATCAGCGGCATCGGCCCGGTGATCGGCAGCCACTCCGGCCCCGGCACGCTGGCGCTGTTCTTCGTGAGCGAAGAGGAAAGATAATTAAAATGGGGAATTGGGAATGGGGAATTGGAGATTGACAGGATGGGAGGATGCCGGTGGTGATTCTGGAAGAATTCGATCCCGTGCGGGAGGCCGTAATCAGCCCGGAGATGATTTTTCCTCCTGTTCCGGGTTTCCCGGAAACGGTGATTGGGATCTTCTCTCATAAGTTGTTCAGCCGCGTCGCTGAATTCCTCGGCGGGCGGGAAATCGCCGCGTTGAAGGGCGCGGACGGCCTGCGGCCCGTGTATGAGATCCTCTATAAGGAGCGGCGGATCGGGCTCTGTCAGATTCGCGTCGGCGCGCCGGCCTGCGTCGGCGATTTTGAGGACATCATCGCCATGGGCGCGAAGCGCGTCATCCTGCTGGGTAACTGCGGCGTGCTGGACAAATCCATCGAGGACTGCGGCGTCATCATCCCCACCCGCGCCATCCGCGACGAGGGCACGAGCTATCACTATGCCCCCGCGGCAGATTACATCGACGTGAACAGGCAATACGCCGACGAGTTCAAGGCCGTGCTGAACGAATTCGGCTATCCGTTCGTGGAGGGCGTCACGTGGACGACCGACGCCTTTTACCGCGAGACACGCGCGAAGATCGAGCGCCGCAAACAGATGGGCGCGATCTGCGTGGAGATGGAGTGCGCTGCCATGCAGGCGATGTGCGATTTCCGCGGCGCGGCGTTCTTCCAGTATTTCTACGCGGGCGATAATCTCGATCATTCCTCGTGGGAGCCGCGCAGCCTGTCCGGCTCGGCACGGCTGGACGACAAGGCCAAAATCGCGCTGCTGGCGTTCGAGCTGGCGGCGAGAGTGTGATAATATGGTTAAACGGAACGATATCTGCTGCGCCGGTGAATTTGGGGAGGGCATCAAGGTGACGGAGGCCAGGCCGTTGCGCGGCGGCATGATGCTCGTGACCTTTTCCACGGGTGAAAAGCGTCTTTTCGACACCACGCTGCTGCAAGGGGCCGCTTTTGAACCGCTGAGGAATGAAAACGTGTTCAATCACCCGGTTTTGTTCCATGGCGTGATTACCTGGAACAACGGTGAAATCGACATCGCGCCGGAAGCGGTGTATAAAAACAGCTATGCCTATGAGAGCATGGCAATTTGACAAAGCGCAGTCGCTGTGATTTGGGAGGACATATGTTCATCGCTGACGGTTGGACGGATTACGAGGTCATCGACACGGGCAACGGGGAAAAGCTGGAGCGCTGGGGGCGCGTCATCCTGCGCCGGCCCGACCCGCAGACCATCTGGCCCCCGCAGAATGAAGCGCTCTGGTCGAAATGCGACGCCCACTACCACCGCTCCCCAAAGGGCGGCGGCGAGTGGGAATTCATGAAACGGCTGCCCGAGCGCTGGGAGGTCGGCTATAAGGGGCTCCGCTTCTACGTGCGGCCCACCGGCTTCAAGCACACCGGCCTGTTTCCCGAGCAGGCGGTCAACTGGGACTGGATGGGCGGCCTCATCCGCGGGGCGAAGCGGCCCGTGCGGGTTTTGAATCTCTTCGGCTACACCGGCGGAGCCACGCTGGCCTGCGCCGCGGCCGGCGCCCACGTGACCCATGTGGACGCGGCCAAGGGCATGGTGCAGTGGGCGGGGGAAAACCGCGCCCTCAGCGGCGTCGACGGGACGAAGGTGCGCTGGATCGTGGACGACGCGCTGAAATTCGTCCAGCGCGAGCAGCGGCGCGGCAACCGCTACGAGGGCATCCTCATGGACCCGCCCTCCTACGGCCGCGGCCCGGGGGGCGAGGTGTGGAAGCTGGAAAACGAGCTGTTCGGGCTGGTGATGGAATGCGAGAAGCTCCTGGGCGACAGGCCGCTGTTCATGCTCATCAACAGCTACACCACCGGCCTGCAGCCCGCGGTGCTCAGCAACATGCTGGCGATGACCGCCGCCCGGGGCCGGGGCGGCCTCGTCTCGGCGGACGAAATCGTGCTGCCCGTGACGGCGGGCGGCGTGCTGCCCTGCGGCGCCAGCGGCCGCTGGCAGGCGGAGTGACTTCCGATGAATGAGACGAAGCCCATCGAGTCCCTGCGGGCGGGACGGTTCGAAATTCCCGTCCTGTACCTCGACAATCACCTGCTGGGCGTGGTGAAACCCCCCAACATGCCGGTGCAGGCGGATAAGTCCCGGGACCTGGACCTGCTGACCGCGCTGAAGGGCTATATCGGCGAAAAGTTTTTAAAGCCCGGCGCGGTGTACCTGGGGCTGGTGCACCGGCTGGACCGGCCCGTGGGCGGCGCGATGGTCTTCGCCCGCACCTCGAAGGCCGCGGAGCGCCTCAGCCGGGATTTCGCGGGGCACGACATGGAGAAGCGCTACCTGGCGGTGGTCAGGGGCGGGCTGGCTCAGGCGCGGACGCTGGAGGACTGGCTCGTCAAGGACGAAAAGACCGGCATGGTGCGGGTGTGCCGCCCGGAGGAACCTGGCGCGAAGCGCGCGCGGCTGGTCACGACGCCCATTGCCTCGCACGGCGGGCTGACGCTGGTGGAGGTGGTGCTCATGACCGGGCGCGCCCACCAGATCCGCGTGCAGCACATGAACGCGGGCCTGCCCCTGTGGGGCGACGCGCGCTACGGCGGCGGCAAACCGGGCGAGCAGATCGCCCTGTGGGCGTACCGGCTGGCGGTGACGCATCCGACGCTGAAGACGCCTGTGGCGCTGTGCGCCGCGCCGCCGGCGGAGGGCGCGTGGCGGCTGTTCCGCGGGGAAATGGAGAATCTCAAGTGAGCAAGGAAAAGAAAAAACCGAAGAAGGTTCCGCCCCGGGACGCGAAGCCGGGCGGCGTCGCGGTCACGTTCCTGTGCTGCCTGCTGGGCGTGCCCACCTGCGCGAAGATCCTGCCGGGCATCGTCGCGGCGGACGTGATGGCCTCGCTGCAGGTGGGGGTGCTGCTGGGCGCGGCGTATCTGGTGTTGCGGCCGGGGCTCAAGGTCCTCACGCTGCCCATCGGCTGCCTGACGCTGGGGCTGACCAATTTCGCCATCGACGTGGGCCTTCTGTACGGCTGCGCGTATCTCATCGAGGGCTTCTCGGTGGAGAGCGTCGTCTCCGCCATCGGCACGGCGCTGCTCATCAACGGCATCAGCGCGGTGGCGGGAGGGTTCAGGTAGAATTAGGAATTGGGAATTAGGAATTTGGAATTGGGAATTGTGGCTGTGAAAGACGTGGAGAATACGGATAAGATAATTGCTTACCTGAAAGAGGTATATCAGCCGGATGCGATCATTGTCTATGGGTCATACGCTGACGGAAGCGCGAACAAAAACAGCGATTTCGACGCGCTTGTCATTGCGGGGAAAGGAAGAACGCACGATTCATCCGTGATTGACGGCATTGTCCTTGATGTGTTTATCTATCCCCCGGAAACATTTCAGTCGGAAATCGATCCGGAAGCGTTTGTGCAGGTATGGGACGGAAAAATCATTTTGGACGCGGATGGCGTCGCTGCGCGCTTGCAGAAGCGGGTTCTTGATTATATTGCGCATAGGCCGAAAAAGACTGATGAGGAGATTCGGCAGGAGATCCGCTGGTGCGAAAAGATGCTGTCCCGGACAATGCGGGAGGACGCCGAAGGCTACTATCGTTGGCATTGGGTCCTGTTTGATAGCCTGGAAATATACTTTGACGCAAAGGGTTTGCGTTATTTTGGCCCGAAAAAGGCTTTGCGCTTCCTGGAGCAGAAAGACCCGGAAGCGTTCCGGATCTATGAAAAAGCCTTGCGGGAATTCAGGCGGGAGTGTTTGTCAGAATGGATTTCCCACCTGAAAAGCATTTCGCCAACGGCGAAAACCCCGGTTTACCGGCGCGTGCTGTCTTGCCGCGACGACGAATAAATACGTCCTGTCAGGACAAAGGGAAGGAAACGGGTTTGGATAATCAGGTCATGATGGTTTTGGAGAATGTGTCGCTGGGCTACGAGGGGCGGCCGGTGGTGGAGAACGTGTCCTTCTCGCTGGAAAAGGGGGAGAACCTGTGCCTGGTGGGGGCCAACGGCTCGGGCAAGAGCACCCTCATCAAGGGCATACTGGGGCTCATTCCGGTGCAGCGGGGGAAGATCGACGTGAAGTGCGGGCTGAACAGGGTGTCGTATCTGGCGCAGATTCACGCGGTGGACAGGGATTTTCCGGCCACGGTGCGCGAGATCGTTCTGAGCGGCACGCAGGTGAGCGGGCGGCGTCTGCCCTTTTACACGAAGAGCGACAGGCGGCAGGCGGCGGAGGCCATGGAGCGTTTGAAGATCGACGGCTTCGCCGGGCGGCGCATCGGCCAGCTTTCCGGCGGCCAGCAGCAGCGCGTGCTGCTGGCCCGGGCCATCGCCCGCCAGCCGGAGCTGCTCATACTGGACGAGCCCTGCTCAGCGCTGGACCCGGAGATCACGGCGGAGATGTACGGCCTGTTCGACCAGCTCAAGCGCGAATTGGGGCTGACCGTCCTCATTTCGACCCATGACTGGGCCTATGTGCGGCGCGCGGCGGACCGGGTGCTGGAGCTGGGGCGGCGGGTCGAGTTCATCGGCACGGCAGAGGACTGGATGCGGGCGAGGGGAGGCGCGGCCGATGCGTGAGTTTTTCGAGGCGCTGTCCTATCCCTTCATGTATCGCGCGGTCATCGTGGGCGTGCTGGTGTCGCTGTGCGCGGCGCTGCTGGGCGTGGTGCTGGTGCTCAAGCGCTATACGCTGATCGGCCACGGCCTGGGCGAAGTGGGCTTCGCGGCCACGGCGCTGGCCGTGGCGCTGGGGCTGTCTCCCATGACGGTGGCGGTGCCGCTGGTGGTGCTGGCCTCGTTCCTGGTGATGTATCTGAGCCAGCGGGGCGGGGCGTCGGGCGACGTGGCCATCGGTGTGATGGCGACCTCAGCGCTGTCCGTCGGCGTTCTGATCACCTCCCTTTCCCGGGGCTCGAACGTGGACGTGACCAGCTACATGTTCGGCAGCATCCTGGGGCTGACCAACGCGGACATGGCGGTCAGCGCGGTCCTGTCGGCGGTGGTCCTGGTGATGTATTTCCTGCTGTTCAACCGGCTGTTCTCCATCACCTACGACGAGGCCTTCGCCCGGGCCACGGGCATCAACGTGACGCTGTACCAGTTCGTCATTTCGTTCCTTACGGCGGTGACGGTGGTGCTGGGCATGCGCATGATGGGCTCGATGCTCATCTCCAGCCTCATCATCTTCCCGGCGCTGGCGGCCCGTCGGCTCACGGCCAGCTTCCGCGGCATGGTGGTGGCGGCGGCGGCGATCTCCATCGCGGGATTCCTCGTCGGCATGACGCTGTCGTTCTACCTGAACCTGCCCACCGGCGCCAGCGTCGTGTGCGTCGACCTGGCGGCGCTGGGTTTGGCCCTGGGCGTCGGCCGGCTGAGGAAGGGATAAAGGCGCGGCCGGATTTACGAGGCGGGCTGGCCGGACAGAATAAAGACCGACCGCAGACCGCCCTGCCGCCATTCGCTGCGCCGCGCCGGGACGCCCGCCACCAGGACCGGCTCCAGGGCGTCGGGAGTGAGTTCCGCCAGATGGCGGAGGTGCGCCTCGACCTGATCCTTTCCGAGGGGTTTGGGGCCGTGCCCGGTCAGGTACGCGTCGAAGGGCAGCGCCCAGGCGCGCGTCAGCGTCTCCCGCAGCGTATCCAGGCTGTTCTCCGGCAGCCGCAGCCGCGGGTCCAGGGCGTCCCCGGCCAGCAGCAGGCGCTTTTCCCGCAGGAGCAGCCCCCGGGAACCCGGGGTGTGCCCGGCCAGGGACACGCATTCCGCGGTGATCCCGCCCAGGTCGAACACCGCGCCGGCGGGGAGATCCATGAGGGCGTAATCCGGCGCGCCGCCCAGCAGGGGCCAGTCCTCCCGGGCCAGCCGGACCTCCGGGAAGCGGCGGTTGCCGCCGGTGTGGTCAGCGTGTCCGTGGCTGTTGAGAACCAGGCAGGGCCTTCCGACCCGCTGCCGGACGAAGGAGCGCAGGTCTTTTTTCCCCAGGCCCGTGTCCCAGAGCACGGCCCCCGTTTCGCCCGCGACCAGCGCGCAGTAGACCCGGTAGTCCTCCTCGATTTGAAGGACGCCGGGACAAATCTCATAGACGTTCATGCCAAAATACCATGGGGCGGAGCTTGTGAAGGCTCCGCCCGTTTGTTGTTCGATGGATCACGGCCATTCGTAGCGCAGCACCGGATTGCGGGCCGCGCCGACCTCGTCCGGCCGGCCGATGGGGCAGCTGTGGGGCGCGGCGTGCAGGCTCTGGGGATCGGCCTTGGCTTCCTCCAGGATGCGGAGGAACACGTCCGCCGCCTCGTCCAGCGTCTCGCGGCTTTCGGTTTCCGTGGGCTCCACCATCAGCGCCTCGTGGACGATCAGGGGGAAGTACATCGTGGGCGGGTGCATGCCGAAATCCAGCAGGCGCTTGGCCACGTCCATGGCGGAAACGCCCGTTTCGCGCTTCAGGCGCTCCAGCGTCATGACGAACTCGTGCATGCAGACGGTGTCGTAGGACATGTCGTAGGCGCCCTTCAGCCTGTGCATCAGGTAGTTGGCGTTCAGCACCGCGCCCGTGGAGGCCTCCGGAATCCCCTCCCGGCCCAGGATGAGGATGTAGGTCAGCGCCCGCACGGCCACCAGGAAGTTGCCGTAGAAGGAGCGCACCTTGCCCATGGTGTGTTCGGGGGTGAACAGGCCGTAGACGCCGTCCTTTTCGCAGACGCGGGGCGCGGGCAGGAATGGCTCCAGGAACGCCTTGCAGCCCACCGGGCCGCTGCCGGGGCCGCCGCCGCCGTGGGGAGTGGAGAAGGTCTTGTGCAGGTTCAGGTGCACGCAGTCGAAGCCCATGTCGCCGGGGCGCACGTGGCCCATGATGGCGTTCAGGTTCGCGCCGTCGTAGTAGCACAGGCCGCCGGCCTTGTGCACGATGTCGGTGATCTCCAGGATGTTGGGGTCGAACAGGCCCACCGTGTTGGGGTTGGTGAGCATCAGGCCCGCCGTGTCGGGGCCGGCCGCGGCCCGCAGGGCGTCCAGGTCGACGCCGCCCTGGGCGTTGGAGGGAATGGACACCACGGAGAAGCCCGCCATCGACGCCGAGGCCGGGTTGGTGCCGTGGGCCGAATCGGGCACGATGATCTTCGTGCGGGCCGCGTCGCCGCGGGACTGGTGATAGCGGCGGATGAGCAGAAGGCCCGTGTACTCCCCGTGGGCCCCCGCCGCGGGCTGGAAGCTCATGCCGTCCATGCCCGTGATTTCGCACAGCAGTTTTTCCAGCGTGGAAAGCGCTTCCAGGCAGCCCTGAACCGTGTCTTCCCCCTGCAGGGGGTGGATGCCGGCGAAGCCGGGCAGCGCCGCCATCTCCTCGTTGATCCGGGGGTTGTACTTCATGGTGCAGGAGCCCAGCGGGTAGAAGCCGTCGTTCACGCCGTGGGTCTGCTTGGCCAGCTCCGTGTAGTGCCGGCCCAGGTCCACCTCGGAGATTTCCGGCAGCTTCGGCGCGCCGGCGCGCAGCAGGGAAGGATCGAAGTCGCAGGCGGGCACGTCGCAGGGCGGGATCAGGCTCTGGCCCCGGCCGGGCTGGCTCCGTTCAAACAGCAGCTTCATCGTCCGCTCACCTCCCTGCAGATTTCCGCCAGCCGCTCGATCTGGCCGCGGGTGTTCTTCTCGGTGCAGCACCAGAGGACGCCGCCCTCCACGGGCAGGCCCCCCAGGATGCCTTCTTCATCCAGCCGCGCCTGCAGCGCCTCGGGCGGCACCGGGCAGGCGGTGACGAATTCATGGAAGAAGGGCTTTGTGTTTTTCAGTTCAAAGCCGGGGACGCTGTTCAGAAGCCCCGCCAGGTAATGGGCGTGGGCGGCGGCGTTTTCGGCCGCCTGCCTGAGGCCATCCGGCCCCATGGCGGCCAGGTACACCGAGGCCGTCATGGCGCAGAGCGCCTCGTTGGAGCAGATGTTGCTGGAGGCCTTTTCCCGGCGGATGTGCTGCTCCCTTGCCTGGAGGGAGAGCACATAGCAGCGCTCGCCCTTGGCGTCCACAGTCTCGCCCACGATGCGGCCGGGGAGCTTGCGCATATACTTGGTGGTAGTGGCCATAAAGCCCAGGTAGGGGCCGCCGTAGCCAAGAGGCAGACCCAGGGGCTGGCCTTC
>JAFXQO010000010.1 GCA_017527065.1 Clostridia bacterium | reverse complement strand
CTCCTGTGCTATCCTATCCATGGCAGAGAGCTCCTTTCCCGTGATAGTTTTTGAGTGTCGCATCTTTATTCTATCACTTGGCTCTCTGCTTTTCTATACCCCTCCGTTACCTGTTACCCATGTATTGTACCAAAACATTTCTCGCGTTTGAAAGCCTTTGATGCTGCCCCCAAGTTTGGCCGTGAAACAAATTTAGGCTTTCCTTTTTGACCGGAATGGTCTATACTGAAACAGGCGCGGGCCGCCGCGCCAAATCAACTGTGCCGAGGTTTCGTTTCATGCAGGATCTCTTCTCCTCAAACGCCCGCTCGCAGGCGCCCCTGGCCGACCGCATGCGCCCGCGCAGTCTGGCCGAGTTTATCGGTCAGGAGCACATCGTGGGCGAAGGCCGCCTGCTGCGGCGCGCCATCGAGGCCGACCGGCTGACCAGCTCCATCTTCTTCGGCCCGCCCGGCACCGGCAAGACCACGCTGGCCTCCATCATCGCCGAGACCACCTCCGCCGCCTTTATCCGCATGAACGCCGTCACCAGCGGCGTGGGCGAAGTGCGCGAGGCGCTCAGGGAGGCGGAAAACCGGCTGCGCCTTTACGGCCAGCCCACCTACCTGCTTCTGGACGAGTGCCACCGCTGGTCAAAATCCCAGTCGGATTCCATACTGCCCGCCATTGAAAAAGGCGTCGTGCGCTTCATTGGCTCCACCACGGAAAACCCCATGATCGCCATGACGCCGGCCATCGTGAGCCGCTGCCGCCTGTTCCAGTTCGAGGCGCTCACCCAGGCGGACGTTGAAACCGCCATCCTCCGCGCGGTCAGGGACGAGGAACGCGGCTACGGCAAACAGCGCGTATTCATCGACGACGACGCGCTTCACCACATCGCCCAGGTGGCGGGCGGCGACGTGCGCAGCGCCCTGAACGCCCTGGAACTGGCCGTGCTCACCACGCCTGTCGGCGCGGACGGCGGCGTTCACGTCACCCGCGAGGTGGCGGAGGAGTCGATCCAGAAGCGCGTGCTGCGCTGCGACGAGTCCATGTTCTACGACATGCTCAGCGCCTTCTGCAAATCCCTGCGCGGCTCGGACAGCGACGCCGCCCTGGCCTGGTTCGCGCGCATGGTCTACGCGGGCGTCGACCCGCGCATCATCGTGCGCCGCGTGATCGCCCACGCCAGCGAGGACGTGGGCCTCGCCAATCCCACCGCCATGCTGCAGGCCGTGGCCGCGGCGCAGGCGCTGGAGTTCAACGGCATGCCGGAAGCGCGCCTGTCCATCGCCCAGGCCATCATCGCCGTGTGCGAGAGCCCCAAGTCGAACAGCGTCGTCATGGCCGTCGACCGCGCCATGGCGGACGCCGAGAAGGGCGGCTTCCAGCCGGTGCCCGTACATCTCAGGGACACCCATTACGCGGGCCATGAAAAAATCGGCTCCGGCATGGGGTACAAATACCCTCACGATTACCCCGGCCACTGGGTAAAGCAGCAATACGCCCCTCTCGAGGCGCGCGGCTTCCCCTATTACACGCCCAGCGACCAGGGCCAGGAGGAACGCCTCCGCGAGCGGCGCAAAAGCCGCGGCATCGACGATTCAGCTTCGACAAAGGAGACATGACCGTGGATAAACCGAAGAAACTGCGCGCCGACGTGGCGCTGGTGGAGCGGGCTCTGGCAGAGAGCCGGGAAAAGGCCCAGGCGCTCATCATGGCCGGGCTTGTGTACATCGGCGAGGAGAAGGTTTTAAAGCCCTCGGAGGCGGTGAAGCCGGAGGATCAGCTCATCGTGCGCGGCGCGGCTCACCCCTATGTGTCTCGGGGCGGGCTGAAGCTGGAAAAGGCGCTGCGCGTGTTCGGCTGTGATCCCACGGGCGTCGTGGCCATGGACCTGGGCGCGTCCACCGGCGGCTTCACGGACGTGCTGCTCCGAGGCGGCGCGCGTCACGTTTACGCCATCGACGTGGGCTTCGGCCAGCTGGACTGGCGCATCCGCTCGGACGAGCGCGTGACCGTCATGGAGCGCACCAACGCCCGCTCCATCACCGCGGACATGTTCGATCCCGTTCCCACCCTCGCCGTGATGGACGTGTCCTTCATTTCGATCAAGCTGATCCTGCCCGCCGCGTTCCGTATCCTCGGGCCGGAGGGGCGGTTCATCTCGCTCATCAAGCCGCAGTTTGAGGCCGGCCGCGAGCGCGTGGGCAAAAAGGGCGTTGTGAGCGATCCCGTCACCCACGCGGACGTGGTGGAGTCCATCGTTCGCTTCGTGCCCACGCTGGGCTGGAAGACCCGCGCCATCGACTTCTCCCCCATCACCGGGCCGGAGGGCAACATCGAATTCCTGGCAGATTTCCTGCCCGCGGAAAAGGTCGACGGCGAAATCACGCGGGACGACATTGAGGCCATGGTGAAAGCCGCGCACGAGGCACACAGGAAGTAAAAGGAGGTAATAGCCATGCGTTCGTTCACACATGATCATTTGCGGCGTCCGCGCGCATCCGCTGCCATTCTCGCGCTGACGCTTGCCCTCTCATCAGTCGCAGCCGGGGCGGAGGGCGTGGCCACAGTCAACGCCAGCAGGCTCAATGTGCGCGCCAAGCCCAGCACCGGCTCCGTCGTTCTGACGGTCGTCCAGCGTGGGACCGCGCTGCCGCTGATCGAAGACGCGGGCAACGGTTGGCTCAAAGTGGACGTCAACGGCACGATCGGCTACATATCCGGCCAATACGCCAGCGTTTCAGACGGCGCATCCGGTCAATCGCAGGAAAGCGGGTCCCAGGGCGCGCGGTCGGGCGTCGTCACGGCGGACAGGCTTAACGTCCGCAGCGGCGCCTCCGCCGCCGGCCGGGTGATCGGCACGGTCTTACGCGGTAAGACGCTGGAGATCGTCGGCCAGAACGGCGACTGGCTCGAAATCCGCTACAACGGCGTTCCCGCCTATGTTTCGGCCGCCTACGTGCGCCTGGCTTCCGGAGCCTCTGAAGGAAACGCGCCGGAAGCGTCTCCGTCCGCTCCGGTCGTCTTAACCGGATTGCTGTCGCAGGGAAGCCGCGGCGACGCCGTGAAGGCGCTGCAGGAGCGTCTCGTCGCCCTCGGTTTCCTGAAGGGCGGGGCGGACGGCGTCTTCGGCCCGGCGACAAAAAGCGCCGTCACCGCGTTCCAGCGCGCGAAGGGCCTCCTGGCGGACGGCATAGCCGGCGCGCAGACGCTCGCCGCGCTCAACGACGAAAGCGCCTCGGCGCCGACGCCCACCCCGTCGCATTCTCCGCAGTCAGCCGGGGAAACCCAGGCTCCCTCCGCCGCCACGCCAACGCCCCAGCCTTCGTCCACACCAGCTCCGGCTGACCTGCTGCCCGTCGGCACGAATACCATTCTCAAAAGCGGCATGAGCGGCTCCGACGTGCAGGCGCTGCAGAGGCGTCTCATCACTCTCGGCTATCTCACCGGCACGGCGGACGGCGTCTTCGGCCCGGCGACAAAGAAAGCGTTGATCTCCTTCCAGAAGGCAAACGGCCTGACAGCGGACGGCGAGGCCGGACCCTTGACCCTGACAGCGATTGGAAGCGAGGGAGCCGTGGCTTCCACGAACAAGCCGAAGCCCGCAGTCACCCCGACGCCCGACCCGGACCATCCCAATGTGTACGACGAGTATGTCTACGTCGACTGGGTCATGTCTGAGCTCATTGTCTATCGTGATCAACGCGGCCTTCCCACTCAGATCTCCAACTGGAGAATGTTCACTGATATAAACGTGCTTGCCCGCGCCCGCGTGCTGGAGCTCTATAAGTCGTACAGCCATACCCGCCCGGACGGAACGACGGTATACGACGCCTCGAACAGAGTGGTGACTGAGTACATTGCCAAGACCAAGACCGCCGACAACAGGGCCGTATTGGCCGAGATCCTGGCGGACGAGGATCTTTGCGAGATCATACTGAGCGATAAGGTCACCGCCTATGGCTCGGCCTGCTTCCAGATCAACGGCGAATACTATTGGGACATCCTGTTCGGCAACTGACGGAAGGGAGAAAACGCACATGCTCGAAGAAATGAGCGCCTTTTTCACGGCGCGGGTGAACGGCTACGACGAGCACATGCTGCGCGACGTGGGCGGCTGCCGCGAATGCTATGAAGAAATGGCGCGGCTGGTGCCGGAGGACGCGAAAACCCTGCTTGACCTGGGCTGCGGCACGGGGCTGGAGCTGGATTTCATCTTCCCCCGCTTCCCCGATCTCGCCGTGACCGGCGTCGACCTGACGCGCGCTATGCTGGACGAACTGCGCCGCAAGCATCCCGACAAGGTCCTGAACCTGATTTGCGGCAGCTACTTCGACGTGGACTTCGGCGAGGCCGCCTTCGACGCCGCGGTATCGTTCCAGACCATGCACCATTTCACGGCGGAGAAAAAGCGCGGCCTCTACGAGCGCGTGCGGCGGGCGCTGAAGCCGGGCGGCGTCTACGTGGAGTGCGACTACATGATCGAGGACGACGCCGAAGAGGCGTTCCACTTCGCCGAGCTGGACAGGATGCGCCGCGAGCAGGGCCTTTCGCCGGACGAATTCGTGCACTACGACACGCCCCTCACCATCGCCCACCAAGAGGCGGCGCTGCGGGCGGCGGGCTTCGCCTCTGTCGAAAAGAAGCTGCGCGTGGAAAACACGACGATCCTCGTGGCCTTGGCCTGACGCCGCTTCCAGCTATTTCCATTGACGCCAACTCCTCTCAGGGCTTACAATACCTGTGAAATATATTTCAAATATATGACAGAGGAGTTGATAATTCATGCCGAGAAAATGCTTGTTTTCCCTGTTCCTGGCGCTCGCGCTGCTATTCGCCGCCGTCCCCGCGCAGGCCGCGCCGTATACCTGCCGCCCCACCTCTCAGTTCGGAGGCTGGGTATGCGCGCCTTCGGGCAGCGCGACGGCCGCCCCGGCTCAGCCCGCGGCGACGCCCCAGCCCATAGTGACCGACCAGAGCGGCATGGCCGCGCAGGTGATCGCGCAGACCAACGCCGAACGCGCGAAATACGGCCTCAAAACGCTGGCCGTCGACGCCGACCTCACAAGGGCCGCGCAGATTCGCGCGAACGAGATCGCCCGGAAGTTCAGCCACACCCGGCCGGACGGAAGCAGCTGCTTCACCGTGTCCGACAAGGCGTTCGGCGAAAACATCGCCCGCGGCTACACCTATGTCGACAAGGTCATGGCGGCCTGGATGAGCTCGGAAGGCCACCGCGCCAACATCCTGCGCGCCTCCTACGGCAGCATCGGCGTCGCCTGCCTGCAGGTCGACGGCATCTACTGCTGGGTCCAGCTGTTCGGTAAATAACACTATCTCTCACACGAATTGCAATTCACACAAAAGGAACGCGAGCAACCCGCCCGCGTTCCTTTTTCAGCCAAACTCCAATTCCCCATTCCCCATTCCCAATTCCCCATTATTTCACTGCGATGGCTTCGATTTCCACCAGCCCGCCCTTCGGCAGACGCGCCACCTCGACGGCGGAGCGCGCGGGACAGCCGCCCTCGCCGAAGAACTCGGCGTAGACCTTGTTCATGGCGGCGAAATCGTTCATATCCTTAAGGAAAACCGTGGTCTTGACCACCTTGCCGAGGTCCGCGCCCGCGGCCTCCAGCACGGCTTTCACGTTGGTCAGGGACTGCCGGGTCTGCGCCTCGATGCCGCCGGGCGCGAAATCGCCGGTCGCCGGGTCGAGGCCCAGCTGGCCGGAGGTGAAGACCATCCCGCCCGCGGCGATGCCCTGGGAATACGGGCCGATGGCGGCGGGGGCGTCTTTGGTGGAAATGATATTCTTCATATGCACTCAACTCCTTCGCTCCTATTGTACTACGCCGAAGCCGGGCTGTCAAATGCGCCCGCCCGCCCAAAGGTTCTGTGGTAGAGCACGATCGCCAGCGCAGCGCTCACGACGTCCGCGGCGAACTGGGCGACGAGGAAGCCGTCGTATTGCGCGATCAGCGTGGCTATGAAAAACACCGCCACGAAGATCAGGCCCTGCCGGCTGAGGGACAGCGCCAGCGCCTGCAGCGCTTTGCCGCACGCCTGGAAAAGGCACGTGTAAAGCAGCACGATCGCGCAGAACACCATGCCGGCGATTTGCCAGCGCAGCATGACCGACCCGTCGGCGATGATGACCGCGTTGTCGATGAAAGCGCGGATGAGCGGCGTCGCCAGCAGGAACACGATGAGCGATTCCGCCAGCGCCAGCGAGCACAGGAAGACCGTCAGGAAGCGGAGCAGCCGCTTCAGCTTTTCGCTTTCCTTCGCGCCATAGAGGTAGCCGAACAGCGGCACGCCGCCGAAGGAGAAGCCCACCAGGATCAGCTGCACCACCATCGTCACCTTGAGCACGATGCCGAGGGCGGCGATTTTCTCATCGCCATAGGGCAGCAGGAACTGGTTCATGAAAACGAGGCACACGCTGGTGGCGATGTTGGTGATGGCCGCGGTGGTGCCGACGCTGAAAATCTGCCCGAGCTCCCGGCCTTTCACGCGCGCCTTGCGGACGTCTACCGACAGCGCGCGGCTCTTTCGCGTCACGAAGACAAGGCACAATATGTCCGTCAGGGTGTAGCCCATCACCGTGGCCAGCGCCGCGCCGCGGGCGCCCCATCCCAGCGCGCTGATGAAGATCGGATCCAGGACGATGTTAAGCAGCGATCCGGAAACCGTGCAAATCATCGAGAATGTGGAAAGGCCCTCGCTGCGCATCAGGTTCGTGTGAATGAAGCTAAGGATAATCAGCGGCGCGCCGGCCACGATGACGATAAAATACGACTCCGCGAAGCCGATCGTCTTGTCGCTCGCGCCGAGCAGGCCCAATATGGGATGGCGCAAAAGCAGGATGGGCACGGCGATGACTGCGCCAGTCACTATGGAAAGATAGAAGCAGAAGGCGCTCACCCGGGCCGCGCCTTCTCTGTCTCCCCCGCCCAGCATGCGGGAAAGGAGCGAATTCCCGCCCTGGCCGTATATGTTGCCGATGGCCATCAGCGCGGTGAAAATCGGCGCGCACAGCGACACGCCGGCCACCAGCATGGCGTCGTTGCTCTGGGCGATGAAGTAGGTGTCCGCCAGGTTGTAGATCAGCGTGACCACCATGCTGAACACCACCGGCAGCGCCAGCTTGAAATACGTGGGAATCAGTCGATCCGTATCGAACAGCTTTTGTTGGCTCATAGAATTGTCACCCATTCACAGGTCCGAAACGGGAGCGCCGGAAAAGCGCTCCCGTTTACGTGTTCAGTTAGTCGCGTTGTGCCGTTCGTCCCGCGGGGGATTACTTGGTCACGACCACGTCGCAGTACATGACCTTGCGGTCGGCGTCGAACTTCACGTTGGTGACTTCGCTGTCGCGATACAGGGCCACGGCATGACGATGGTACAGCGGGATGATGCCCATGTCTTCCTGGATCAGGATGCGCTCGGCCTCATGCAGCAGGGCCAGGCGGGGCTCGGTCTCGAAGGTGACCTTCGCCTCGGCGTAGGCCTTGTCAAAGGCTTCGTTGGAGTAGCGGCCGGCGTTGATGAAGTTGCCGGTCACGAAGATGGACAGCATGTTGGAAGCGTCCAGCCAGTCGGGGCCCCAGCCCTGGGGGGTGATGAGGAACTTGCCCGCGTCGCGGAGCTCTGTCATCGTGGCGCCCTCCATGGGATCCAGCTTCACGGTGATGCCCAGGTTCTCAGACCACACAGCCTCCAGATACTGGAACAGCAGGTCGTAGTTGGGGCTGGAAGCATAGGAGCAGGTGAGCAGCGGGAAGCCTTCGCCGTTCGGATAGCCGGCTTCGGCCATCAGCTTCTGAGCCTCTGCGATGTCTTCCTCGGTCGCGGTCTTGCTGAACAGCGGGCCGCCGTCGGTATGGAAGTCAGCCGCGTCGGTGTTGCCGGGGAAGCCGGCGCCGACATAGGTGTCAGCGGCGATGAAGGAGCCGCCCAGGGTCACTTCGGAAACGAACTCACGGTCGATGACCAGAGACAGCGCCTTGCGCACGCGAGGATCGCTCAGGCCTTCGGCGTTGTTGTTGATGAGCAGGAAGCGGGTGTACAGAGAGGGCACGCTGTGATAGTAGCCGGCGGCCTTCAGGCGCTCGGTTTCCTCAGAGGGGAAGGAGTCGATCATGTCCACAGCGCCGGTCTCGAACAGCTGCAGGGTGGTGTTGGTATCGTCCAGCAGCTTCACGACGAGCTTGTCCAGCTTCACGTTGTCCTTGCCGTAGTAGTTGGGATTCTTCTCGAGCACGATCTCCTGCTCGGGGTCGCAGTAGGTCATGATCATGCGGCCGTTGGTGATGTGCTTCTCGGCGTCCCAAGCCCAGTTCCACTGAGCCTCGCGGGCCTCGTTGCCCTCTTCCACAGCCACGCAGTCCTCGCGGAGCGGGAAGTAGGAGGTGTAGGTCAGCATGGACTCGAAGTAGGAGCAGGCCTCCTCCAGCTGAATCTCGAGGGTGAAGTCGTCGATGGCCTTCACGCCGAGCTCGTCCAGAGCCATTTCGCCGTTGGAGATGGCCAGGCCGTTCTTCAGATACTGGCCGTAGTCAATCATGTAAGAGCTGGAGACGTTCGGGTCGACCAGGCGCTTCATGCTGTACACGTAGTCGCCGGCGGTGACGGGCTTGCCGTCAGACCACTTGGCGTCCTCGCGCAGGTGGAAGGTCCAGGTCAGGCCGTCCTCGGAGACGTCGCGGCTGGTCGCGCCGGCCAGCTCGATGCTGTTCTCCGTGATGCGATACAGGCCCTCATAGAGCATGTTCATCAGGGTCGCGCCAGTGGAACCGGCGTTCCAGTGGAGGTCCAGGCAGGGCTTGGTGCCCATCGCGATGGTCAGCACGTTCTCGCCTTCGGCGGACGCGAACGGGACCACGCTGAGGAGCAGCAGAGCGCACAGGACGATGCTGAGCAGTTTCTTCATGTGGGGTTCCTCCTTAAAATATTTATTTCATGCGCCGGTCGGGCGCACAAAACCAAAATGGGATCAGCCGCCTATTTCCTTGTAGCGCAGGCAGGCGACCTTGTGGCCGCCGCCCAGGTCCTCCACCTGCGGCGTCTGGTGGCGGCAGGCGTCGGTGGCGTAGGGACAGCGCGTGGAGAACACGCAGCCGGAGGGCGGATTGATGGGGCTGGGCACGTCGCCCTGCAAAATCTGCCGCTTCCGCGCGCGGCTGGTCTTGGGATCGGGCACGGGAATGGCCGAGAGCAGCGCCTGCGTGTAGGGGTGCAGCGGGTGCTGGTACAGGTCCGCCGCCGTGTTGATCTCCATGACATGGCCCAGGTACATGACCACGACCGTCTTTGAAATATGCCGCACGACGGCCAGATCGTGCGCGATGAAAAGATACGCCAGGCCGATCTGCTCCTGCAGGTCCATCAGCATGTTGATGATCTGCGCCTGGATGGATACGTCCAGCGCGGACACGGGCTCGTCCAGCACCAGGAACTCCGGCTTGATGACCATGGCGCGCGCGATGGAAATGCGCTGGCGCTGGCCGCCGGAAAACTCGTGCGGAAAGCGGCTCAGCTGCTCGCTGTTGAGGCCGACCAGCTTCATCTGCTCCAGTATGCGGTCGTAGCGCTCCCTGCGGTTCATCTTCGGGCTTTGGATGTCCAGCGGCTCGCCCACGATGTCGCCCACGCTCATGCGGGGGTCAAGCGAGGAATAAGGGTCCTGGAAGACCATCTGCATGCGCTGGCGATAGGGCTTCATATCGGCCGTGGTGATGTCGTTACCGTCGAAGATGATCCGGCCGTCGGTGGGCTGGTTGAAGCGCATGATCGTGCGGCCGATGGTCGATTTGCCGCAGCCCGACTCGCCGACCAGGCCGACCGTCTCGCCCTTCTTCACCTGGAAGGACACGCCGTCGACCGCCTTGACGAACTGCGTGCGCGACCCCTTCACGGGGAAATAGGTCTTCAGGTTTTGGAGTTCCAGTATAATATCGCTGCTCATTGCCTTTACTCCTTTGGGCGGTCAGTCGTCCATTTCCAGAATGGTGCGCCAGCAGCGGGAAGCGTGCCCCGCTTTTATCTGGTAAAGCTCCGGCCGCCTTCCCAGACACAGCTTCATGCACTGGTCGCAGCGGGAAGCGAACGCGCAGCCCTCGGGCAGCATCATCAAATCGACCGGCGTGCCGGTGATCGGCCGCAGCCGCGACTGGCCGATGTTCTGAACCGACTCGGGCAGGCACCGCATGAGGCTCCTGGTGTAGGGATGCGCGGTCTCATAGAACAGGTCGTTCGTTTCCGCGGTTTCCATGATGAAACTGCCGTACATCACGTTCACCCGGTCGCACAGGTCGGACACGATGCCCAGATCGTGCGTGATGAGGATGATGGCCGTGTTGACCTTCTTCATCAGGTCCCGCATGAGCTCCAAAATCTGCGCCTGTATGGTCACGTCCAGCGCCGTGGTGGGCTCGTCGGCGATCAGGATCGCCGGGTCGCAGGCCAGCGCCATGGCGATCATCACGCGCTGCCGCATGCCGCCGGAAAACTCGTGGGGATATTGCTTGAGCCGCGTCTCCGGCTGGGGGATCGACACCATGTCGAGCAGCTCGACAGCGCGCGCCTTGGCCGCGTCGCCGCGAAGGCCCATGTGCAGCCTCAGCGTTTCCTCCAGCTGATTGCCGATGGTGTAAAGCGGGTTCAGGCTCGTCATGGGGTCCTGAAAGATCATGGCGATGTCCTTGCCGCGAATCTTGTTGAATTCCTTTGTGGGGATGCCCATGATGTCGCGGCCCTTGAGTTTGATCGAGCCGCTCACGCGCGCCGTGTCGGGCAGAAGCCGCATGAGCGCCTTCGCCGTGACCGACTTGCCGGAGCCGGACTCGCCCACGATGCCCAGAACCTCGCCCTCGTGCAGGGTGAAGCTCACGTGGCTCACGGCGTGCACCACGCCGGCGGGCGTTTTGAAATTGACGCTCAGATCCTCTACCTGGAGGATGTTTTTTTTGCTTTCAGAAGTCATGTCCTTGCCTCCCTCCTCCGGTCACGTGCGCATCTTCGGATCCAGCGCGTCTCGCAGCGCGTCGCCCAGGATGTTGAAGCAGAGGATGATCATGCTGATCAGGAACGCGGGATAGAGCATGTTCTGCGGATAACTGATGATGCCGTTGAGGGCCGTGTTCGCCATGGAACCCAGCGACGGCATGGGCGCGGACACGCCCAATCCGATGAACGACAGGAACGACTCGGTCATGATGGCGCCGGGCACGACGCCCGTGGCGCTGATGATGATGACGCCGATGGAATTGGGAAGCATGTGCTTGGTGAGCACCCACTTCGACCGCGCGCCCATGGCCTCGGATGCCAGCACGTATTCCTGCGAGCGGTTCATGAGCAGCGACGCGCGCACCGCTCGCGCCATGCCCAGCCAGTTGAATAGCGCAAGCACCAGGAATATGGATATGAGGCCGGAGCCCAACGTGGCGAGGCCGGAGAACGTGGGATTGTTGAAAAGCGATTCAAGCGGGTCCCGCAGCACCACAGACAGGAGGATGATGATCAGCATCGACGGGATGGTCATCATCAGGTCGACGAAACGCATCATTAAGTTGTCTACGAGCCCGCCCACATAGGCGGCGATGCCTCCGTATGTGATGCCGATGAGGCAGACCAGCACCATCGTCACCACGCCGACCAGCAGCGAAATGCGCGTGCCGTACATCAGGCGGGTGAACTGGTCGCGGCCCAGGTTGTCGGTGCCCAGCCAGTGCTGCCAGCTCGGGCCCTGGCGCACGTCGCGCGACTGACCCTTGTAGGTGTAAGGCGAGAAAATCGGCCCGAAGATCGCCATCAGGATGATGATCGTGAGGATGAAGAACATCACGATCGCCAGTTTGTTGCGGCGGAAGCGCCGGAAAGCGTCCTTCCAATAGGTCACGGAGGGGCGCATCTGGTCGATGCCCGCCTTTTCGGAGGAGGACGCCAGCTCCAGGTCTTCCGCGGATATTTCGTATTGCTTCAGCTTTTCAGGATTGTATTGCACAATTCGTACCCCCTCGCCCGTCCGTTCTGCGGCCTTCTCACAGCTTGATGCGCGGGTCGATGACGCCGTAGAGCAGGTCGACCACGTAGTTGCAAAGGATCAGCAGCGCGCCGTAAAAGATCGTGGTGCCCATGATCAAGGGATAATCACGGGAACTGATGGAGTTCACGAAGTATTTGCCCATGCCGTCGATGGCGAACACCTTCTCGACGACGAAAGAGCCCGTCATGATGCCTGCGATGGTGGGGCCCAGCGAGGTGATGACGGGAATGATGGCGTTGCGCAGCGCGTGCTTGAACATGATCTTGCCCGTCGAGAGGCCCTTGGCGCGCGCCGTCACGATGTAGTCCTGCGAAACCGCGTCCAGCATGGTCGTGCGCGTGAGACGGCCCAGGTGGAACATGGGATAGATCGCCATGCCGGACACCGGCAGGATATACGACTTCCAGCTGTCCAGGTACGCAACTGGCAGGAGTTTCAGCCAGGACGCGAACACCAGCATCAGCACAATGGTCATGATAAAGCTGGGGATCGAAACAAACAGCGAAGAGAGGAAGATAAAGGTCCGGTCGAACACCGTGCCGTGCTTCATGGCGGCGAAGACGCCCAGGGGGATGCCGATGACCAGCGCCACGCTCAGCGCGAGGAAGCCCAGTTTTCCGGACGTCGGGAAGGAGCCCAGTATGACTTCCGTCACGGTGTAGCCCGATTTCACGACCATGGAATAACCCAGATCGCCTTGGAACATGGCCTTCAAATAGCGTCCGTACTGGATCAGCAGCGGCTGGTCGTAGCCGTATTTGGCCAGCAGGCGCTCGGTGATCTTCGGGTTGACGTTTTCGCCGAGGAACGGCCCGCCAGGCACCATCTGCATCAGGAAAAAGGTGAGCGTTATGACAAGAAAAATCGTAATAAGGGATGTGACCAGGCGTCTCAACGCATATTTGAGCATCGGGGTTTTACCTGCCTTTCCGACACAGACTTTGCGGCGTTTTAATCCCAGATGAATTATAAGTTTATAATATGATAGTGCAAAAGCCTGAACGTGTCAAGTATTTTGGGCCGGAATACACATAAAAAAGGAGCCGCCGGTTATTTCTTGCGGCGGCTCTCCTGCCCTTTCAGATTTCGGGTATGTTGACCTCGACCTCTCTCTTGAGCGCGCTGGAGCGGATGATGCCGTCGATGATGGCCTGGTTGCAGATGATCTCCTCCCACGGAATGGGCGACGGGCCGTTCGTGCGGACGGCGTCCACGAAGTCGCGGCATTTGAGGAAGAAGAAGCCCTTCTTGTTGTCCTCCATCTTCTTGGGGATCTTGACCTCCACCTGGTTTCCGTCGATGTCGCGATACAGGTAGATGTCGCCGACGCCGCCGTCCCACGCGCCGCCCCAGTTGACCTCGGGGTTGGGCGATTTGACCTTGAGGCCCGCTTCAGTGCCGAGGAAGAGGGTATCGCCCATGGTATCCATGTGCATGGCCCAGCTCATGCGGAAGTCCATCACCAGGCCGTCTTCAAAGCGGATGAGAGCGCAGGTGAAATCGTCCACGCTGAATTCGCCGCCGCCCTTCACGGGATCGTAGTACTTCGGGTTCTTTCCGAAGTAGTCCGACGCGTAGGCGGACACGGTCACGGGCTTGCGATAGCCCACGGCGTTGAGCGCCATGTCGAGGCCGTAGCAGCCGATATCGGCCAGGCAGCCTACGCCGGCCAGGTCCTTCTGCACGAAGGTGCGCCCCGGAATGCCGCGCCTGCGGCCGCCGCCGGTCTGGATGTAATAGATGTGTCCCAGCTCGCCCGAGCGAACCAGGTGCTTGATCATCTTCATGTTTTCGCCGTAGCGGGGCTGGAAGCCGATGGTGAGGATCTTGCCGGTTTCCTTTTGGCACTTCGCCATCTGAACCGCCTGATCGAGCGTGACGGACATGGGCTTCTCGCACAGCACGTTGACGCCGGCCTTCATCGCCGCGCAGGCGCAGGTGTGGTGCTGGGTGTTGTAAGTGCACACGGAGACGCCGTCCGGCTTCAGCGCCAGCAGTTCGTCGTTGTCCTCAAACGCGGGCACGTCGGTCAGGCCGAATTCGTCCAGGAAGGCGCGCGCCTTGCCGGGCACGATGTCGGACGCGCCGACGATCTCGACGTCGTCCATTTGCAGATAGGCGCGCATATGGCTGTGCGCGATGCCGCCGGTGCCGATGATGCCGATTCTGATCTTATCCATCGCGGTAAACATCCTTTCGCAGAAGTATTTTGCAGCCCTATTATAGCGGATTCAGGATCAAATGTACATAGTGCGGTATAAAAAAAACGCATGATCCTCTATCACGGTTTCCTGACGGCCAGGACATAGCCCACGCCCTGCGGCGCTTCCATCCGATGCGCCGGATTGCACTCATTGTATTCCGAAAAGAACCGCCCGGTCATTGCCCCGTGATCCAGGTGTTCGCGCGTCAGGAATCCGCATGCCTCCAGCAAGTTTTCCAGCTCCCCGGCGGCGTACCGCGCCTTCATCCGCTCGCCCGCGCCCTGAGCCAGCGCCCGGTTCACCAGCGCTTCCCGGCCGCCGTCTTCCGAGGGATAATCGAAGCAGATGTTGGAGCCTCCTCGCAGGACGCCGCCCAATCCCGCCAGGAGGTTTTTGAACTCATCCCGGCTGAGGTAATAGCTTATGCCCAGCAGACTGGCAAAGGATAATTCCTCGCGCCTGAACCCGCTTTCCGCGAGCCCGTCTTTCCATTGTTCTCCCGAAAGGTCGCAGGGGACGTAGACCGCGCCGGACTTCAACCCTGCCCGGTTTATCCTCGCTTTCTTGACGGCGAGCGCCTCGGGCAGATCGAGTTCAAACACGGAAAGCGAGGCGTCTTCGTTCCTTATGGCGAACGTATCGTACCCTGAGGCGAAAAGGACATACTGGCGGCAGCCGAGCCGCTTCTCTCTTTCCAGCGCCGCCTCGCAGAAGGCGCTCCGCCCGAGCACGGAGGGAGAAAGCTGCCCGTCCATGATCAGGCGCAGTCCCTCCTCCGCGCTTCCCTGAAAACCGGGCAGAAAGAACCCGGCGCCCTGCGACATGCTCCGCGCGATCTGATCGTAGTCCGATCCGAGCAGCCGTTCCGCCGCCGTGTCGGAAAAGATACGCGTCGTATTGTGCCTGTAGTGATATGCCCTCGCGAAGCAGCTGACCTTTGCCGTTAAACTGTCCATCGACCGGCCCTCCTCAAAATGTGGTGTATACTTATTACACCCTGTCGGGACGAAATACAAGACTTGTAATTTTCCCGAAAGTGTGGTAATATAATGCTGTCGGTGGGAGAAATCCACCGATTTTTTACATGAAAAAGCCAGCCTCCCCCATGGCGCGGGAAAGGCTGGCCTTTTTTCTTTTGGATTACTTACAGGTTGAACGCGACCTCGATGTCCTTCACTTCTTCGGGAGAAATCATCACCAGCGGGCCGATGTCGCGCGCGGCGATGATGGCCTTGGCGCTGTAGTCCAGCACCTCCAGGCGATCGAACGCGTTCAGCAGCGTGGAGCCCGCCACGATCACGCACTGGTTGTCGATGATGAGCACCGGCGTGGTCTCGCACAGGGCATCCGCGGTGCCCTCAACGTCCAGCGAGCTGGAGGCGTAGGGCAGGCGCTTCACATCGCGCAGGTTGATGTAGCTCTCGGGAATGGTGCGGGAGTCGAAGGTGGCGTCCGTGCAGGCGAAGGCCATGATGGCCGGCGGATGCGCGATGATGACCGAGCCGATCTCCGGATGGCGCTCGTAGATCGCCTTGTGCAGCAGCGCTGAGCGGCTGGGCGTCTTGCCCGCCTCGCACATGCCGTTCTTGATGCGCACGATGTCCTCGGGCTCCAGATACTTCCTGTCCTTCTTGTAGGGCGTGATGAGGAAGGAGCCGTCCGACAGGCGCTGCGAGAAGGTGCCCTGGGTGCTGTTGAACAGACGCTGGTCATAGGCCCGATGGATCAGCTGGCACATGTCGCGGCGGGCGGCGCATTCCTCGCTGGAGACCTGGCGCGCCACGAAGGCGTCGAGAGGCGGATGCGCCTTGGAGGAATCCATGGCGATCTGCGTGGGGCTGAGCAGGTTCGGCTCGCCCAGCTTGCGGGCGTCGATCTCAATGCGGCCGCAGAAATCCAGCGTCTCGAAAGACATAAACGCGTGGAACAGGTCCTGCGCGCCGCAGCACACGCCGTGATTCTCCATCATGACGGTGTTGAAGCCCTTGGCGAATTCGCCGGAGAGGTACTCGCCCAGCTTTTCGCTGCCGGGCACTTCGTATTTCGCCATGGAAACCTCGCCGCAGATGGCGGACACGGAAGGCACCAGGCGGATCTCGGGGATCTTACGCGCCAGCGAGAAGGCCACCAGCGTCGGCGGATGCGCGTGCAGGATGGCGTTCAGGTCGGGGCGGAGCTTGTATATTTCGCGGTGGAAAGGCAGCTCGACGGAGGGCTTGTGGGGGCCGATGACCTCGCCCGAAGGCGTCACGCGCATGATGTCGTTGCGCGTCAGGCTGCCCTTGTCGATGCCGGAGGGCGTGATCCAGATGTCGCCGTTGGCGTCGCGAATGGAGAGGTTGCCGCCGGAGGTGGTGGTCATGCCGTACTGGTAAATGCGGTCCATGATCATGACCAGCTGGTCGGCGGGGTGAAGCAGATCAAATCTCATAACTGTCTCCCTTCAAAATGGTACATCCATTTTCTTCTTGATACACCCTTTCTTTTCGACGCCACCCGCGGAATTCCTGCCGCCGCGCAAAGACTCAAACGAATCATAACCCTGCCCCCTGCTGTGCGTTCGATTTTTACAAAGGCGCGGGCGAACACACGCCTTCCCCCGCCCTTGCCAAATTCCCGATAATCCCTTATAATGGAAACATACCACCGCATGAGAGGAGTTCTTCATGAAAAAAACGCTCTGCCTGCTGCTGGCCTTCCTGCTGCTTCTGCTGACGGGCTGCGGCAGTTCAAAAACAGATGTTGAACCCACGGAGGAGCCGGCCGCCACGCCCGAGCCCACGCCGGAGCCAACCCCCGCGCCCAGCCCCGTGCCGAAAACGGCCGTGGAAGACTACGAGTACTACCTTGTGAGCAACTCCACGCTGGACGTGATGTTCAAATATCCTTCGCACTGGATCAACCAGCCCGGCCGCTCCACCATCAGTTACATTGAGCCGGTCGATCCCGGCAAAACGGCCGCACGCCTGGCCGTGACCAGCAAGCTCCTGGCCGAGCGTCCCACAAGCCGGCAGGTTCGCACGCACCTGGACGATTTCATGAAGCTCGTGCAGGAGCAATACACCGGCTACGAGGCGGGCGAGCTGGACGAGGCCGTGGAAATCATGGACACCACCGGTTTTTCTCAGCGCTATACGGCCTACGATCCGAACACGAACGAGGCCGTGACGGGCTACGCGCTGGTATTCTATGTGCGCGAGACGCGGCGCGTGTATCTGTTTCACTTTACCGCGCCTACGCGCGAGTTCACCGAGCTCTCCGCCGTACTCGAGACCGTGCGCGACTCGCTGTCCACCATCACCTGAGGAGGGATCGCCATGCTGACCGCGCGCGCCAACGCCAAGATCAACTGGTCGCTCTCCATCACCGGCCTGGGATCGAACGGATACCACGACCTTGACATGCTCATGCAGTCCGTCTCGCTCTGCGATGTACTCACCTTTCAGCCCGCCCGCCGCCTGGAGTTCATCGCCGGCGGCAAGAGCGCCTGGGATGAGAAAAACCTCGTCTGCCGCGCGGCGACGCTCCTGTGGGACGCGTATCATCCTGACAGCGGCGTTTCCATCGCCCTTTTCAAACGCATTCCCGCCATGGCCGGGCTTGGCGGCGGCAGCGCGGACGCCGCGGCCACGCTCGTGGCGCTCAACCGGCTGTGGAACCTTGGCCTGACCACGCAGGCGCTTTGCCGGTGGGGGCTGTTTCTCGGGGCCGATCTCCCCTTCTGCCTCACCGGCGGCTTTCAGCGCGTGCGCGGCATCGGCGAACAGCTGGAACCGCTGCCCGCCCCGCTCTCCCCCGGCCTGGTGCTCGTCATGCCGGAGGCCGGCCTTTCTACCGGCGCGGTGTTCAGCCAATACGACCGCTCCCCCGCGCCGCTTCCGACCGACAACGCCGCCGCGGCCCGCGCGCTGCTGGAAGGCGATTTCGCAGGGCTGGACACTGCGGCGCACAACGATCTCATGCCGCCCGCGCAGGCACTCTGCCCGCAGGTCTCGGAGGTCCTTTCAGACATGACGGCGCTCGGCGCGCGCTTCGCCCGCATGAGCGGCAGCGGCTCCTGCTGCTTCGGCGTGTTCGACGATCCGGCAGCCGCCGAAACCGCTCTGAAGGCGCGGCATCCGCAGACATGGCGCGTCGAAACCCGACCCTGCGGCGTGGAAATACAGGAATAGCACCTATATAATGACAGCCCGCGCGCGGTTCCCGCGACGGGCTTTTTTCTATTCCGCCTCCATATACCATGTGTCGCCCGCCTTGTACAGGCAGGTTTCCTGGGCGTGAATGACCACGTCGTAGCGATGGTTCGCGCTGTTCATGCGGGACACGCGCATGCCGAGGACGCGCTCGATGTTGTATATCCGCCCGTTTTCCCACGTCACGGATACGGGCAGCAGCCGCCCCTGCGCGTCAAACTGCGCCAAGACGCCGACCGGCACCTTCCTCATATCTCTCGATCTCCTTTCCTGCTGGCTCTTTCGGTTGGAATTCCGTCATTTGCGGCCGGAACCGAAGCGGCAGATTGTTGCGCTGAAGCTGCGGATTCAGCCGGCCTTCCACGGCGATCGTCTCGTGAAACCGCTTCCACAGCGCCTGCACCTGCAATTCCCGCGGGCTGGAGGCCGTCACGCGCAGCTCGTCCATCGCCACGATGCGGCTGCAGCCTGGCATGTGCATCAGCGCGCAGCGGTGCGTGGCGTCGTGGATGATAAAGCGCTCGGCGTTGAATCGGTCTGAAAAATGCGGATCGATCAGCGGCAGCACGCGGTTTTTCGGCTGGATGACCGAGGCCAGCACGCCGTCGATCTCCGTAAACCGCACAAAGCCCATGTAATGATGCGCTTCGCGCTCGAGGTAGCGCACGCCGCTCATCAGCGCGTTCACGCGGACGTCGGCCAACCGGTTCATGACGCCCGGCCCCGCCTCGAACCCCAGCTTCAGAAACGCCAGGATGCGCCGGTCGCGATCGAAGATGCAGCTCAGATGCGCCATGCGGATGAAATCCGCCGCTTCGGGCGAAATCCTGTTGATCACGCCCCGCAGCACCCGCTCCGACTTCACGTAATCCGTCTCGATCCGGCGCGCCTCAAAGAGCATGGTCTGCTCCTCGTCGGGCGACAGGATGGCGTCGGGCGTTTCGTGGCGGGCGTAGCTCTCGAACACGCAGGTGAGCAGGCCGTCGAAGCTGCCGTCGTAGCGATAGATCAGATTTGTCCTGTCAGGCATTTTGACAGATCCTCCTCCGTCGTGTCGAAAAAAGAGAGCTGGCGCGCGGTTTCAGGCAGGGCCATACCGCCGCCGGATGAGAGCGCGCCGATGAGCTGCGCCCGGCCCAGGGAGGCGTTCACGCCCATGCGCCCGCCCACCGTAATGAAATACTGCGCGCGCTTCATCACGACGCCCAGCCGCCTGAGCCCTTCGGCGCTGAGCGGCCCGCCGCGCCGCGCCTGCAGGATGCGCCGCGCGCTGGTCACGCCGACCCCGGGCACCCGCAGGAGCGCCTCGTAGTCCGCCCGGTTGACCTCCACCGGGAAGAATTCCGGATGATTGACCGCCCAGTTGCATTTCGGATCCAGCAGAGGATGAAAATTCGGCTGTTTCTCGTCGAGTATCTCGTCGGCGGAGAAGCCGTAAAACCGGAGCAGCCAATCCGCCTGATAGAGCCGGTGCTCGCGCAAAAGCGGCGGGCGGGTGGTCAGCGCGGGCAGGCGGCTGTCCGCCACCACGGGCATGTAGGCCGAGAAGAACACGCGCTTGAGCCGGTACTTTTTATACAGCCCGGCGGTCAGCGAGAGGATCTGCCGGTCGGTTTCCGGCGACGCCCCCACGATCATCTGCGTGCTCTGCCCGGCGGGCACGAAGCGCGGCGTATGACGATAGAGCGTGAGCTCGTTCTGCGTTTGCCTTATGCCCTGCGCGATCTGGTCCATGGGCCGCAGCACATCCTCGCCGCGCTTGTCCGGCGCGAGGCGCTGCAGGCTCTGGCGCGAGGGCAGTTCGAGATTGACGCTCATGCGGTCGGCCAGCCGACCCAGCCGGGCGACCAGCCGTTCGTCCGCGCCGGGAATGGCCTTGGCGTGGATATAGCCGCCGAAGCGGTACTCCTCCCGCAGCAGCGACAGCGTGCGTATCATCAGTTCCATGGTGTTATCCGCGCAGCCGATCACGCCTGAGCTCAGAAACAGCCCTTCGATGTAGTTGCGCCGGTAGAACGCCATCGTCAATTCCGCCAGCTCCCGCGGCGTGAACGTGGCGCGGGCCGTGTCGTTCGAGCGGCGATTGACGCAGTAGGAGCAGTCGTAAACGCAGGCGTTGCTCTGCAGCACCTTGAGAAGCGATATGCAGCGCCCGTCCGCCGAAAAGCTGTGGCAGATGCCGCAGGCCATCGAATTGCCGACAGCGCCCGCCTTCGCCGCGCGGCCCACGCCGCTGGAGGTGCAGGCCACGTCGTATTTGGCGGCGTCGCTCAGGATGGTCAGCTTTTCCATGATGGTCATGGCGAATCACCTCTTTGAAGTAAAAAAGAACATTTGTTCTTTATGCTCATTATACCACTTTCCCGCCGGAAATCAACCGAACGCCACGTTAAATTACGAACATGTATTCGTTTCAGATCACGAGCTGGCCGTTTTCATCCTCCACCACCCGGTAGATGTTCAGTTCTTCGCCCGTCGCCGCGTCGATATAGACGAGATAACGCACGTCGTCCGCGCTGGCGGCGAATTCCCACGCGAGCGCTTCGCCGCTGCCGCGCGGGACGACGCACAGCCGTCCCCGTTCCACCGACAGCGCCCCGTTGAGCCTTTCGCGGGCCGCCTCCTCGCTGAGCGCCGGCTCCGGCAGGCTCCTTTCGACGTGATTCGAGAGGTAATTAACGGCTTCAAGGCCGACCGGAAGACCGCTCTCCATGCTCATCTGGACCTTGATGAGGTCGGGATAGAGCACCACGCCGTCCTGCACGGCGGCGAAGTTGACGGTGAGGTAATTGTCAAAGGCCGCCCAATAGCTGACGGCCACCGGCGGATAACCGCGGTTTTTCAGGAAGGACGCGGCCATGTCGATCAACGCGGCCTGGGAGAAGGCGGCCCGCCGCGCCGCGCCCTCGACCATCATGTAGATCACCTGCCCGCCCTGTTTGGAGAGGGCGAGGGAAATCAGCCCGTCGCCAGTGGAGAGGTTTATCTCGTAGCTCGGCGCGGGCACGCTGCCCTCGCCGGCAAGCCGCGCCTCGATGACGCGGTCCTCTCCGACAAACGCGCGCGCGGCGGCCAGCGCCTGTTCGGGCGTGATTTCAGGGCCGCCGAGCGCCTTGAGCGCCGTCTCGCCGCGCCCGTCGGAGAAGGGGCCGTCGTAGAGCAGTATGGGATAGTCTATTTCAACTTCCCGCAGCTTCACCCGCTCGACCTGCGCGACGGGCGCGCCGTCCGCCGTCTCCGAGAGAGGATCAAGCCCCTGTTCGATGTCCCGTATCACGCCGTCGATGAGATCGTTCACATTCACGCAGGCGCCGTGCAGCCGGGCCAGCAGCTCCACGTCCTCCGGCGTCAGCGAGCCGCCCTCGTTCAGGCGCCCGCACAGCACCGCGGCGATGTCGCCGGTCTGGTTGACGAACTTCAGCGCCTCCGAGATGACGGAGAGAGACGCGGGGAGCGCCGCGAGGTTGTTCTGTGCGCTCATGGCGTCGCGGTCGATTTCATTGAGCAGCGCGCGGCGATGCGCGTCGCTTCCGGCAACCTGCGCCTTTTCGAGATTGATTTCGATGCCGTTCATCAGGGAAGCCGTCTCGTAGAACGCGCGCTCATAAGATGCGCTGATGGCGTTTTGCAGCGCGTCGATCTTTTCGGCCTGAGCCCGCGCGTAGATCGTGAGCGCCACGGCCAGCGCGGTAAGGACCGCGACGGCGGCAGCCAGCATGCGCATGCGTTTTATCGTCATTTTTTCCTCCTGAAACCGAATGTCACATTGCGAAGCAATGGTTGCCGATGACCGTCTTGACCGTTCGGGAGAGAATCCACGAGCCGGAAGAGACCGTGCTGGCGTTATAGAAATACAGGCAGCCGCCGGTCGGATCCCAGCCGTTCATGGCTTCCTTCGCCGCGCGGAGGGAATCGCTGTCCGGCGACAGGTTGATGGCTCCGTTGCTCACCGATTCAAACGCGCCCTGCTGATAGATGACGCCGGAAATCGTGTTCGGGAACGAGGACGACGACACGCGGTTGAGAACCACCGCCGCCACAGCCACCTTGCCCTTGTAGGATTCTCCCCGCGCCTCGGCGTAAACCAGCCGCGCCAGCAGGTACTGGTCCGACGAGACGGACGCCGTGGCTGAGACCGCCGCGCTGGCCTGAGAGGACAGCGAAACGCCCAGCGCCGCCGCCGTCGCCGGGCCCACGCGCCCGTCCACGGTCAGGCCGTTGCGCTTCTGAAACAGGATCACCGCGTCGCGCGTGGCCTCTCCGTAGCGGCCGTCGGCGACGCCCTTCAGATAGCCGAATTGAATCAGCCTCTGCTGCACCTTGGTGACGTTTGCGCCCCTTGAGCCCACCTCAAGCACCACCGCAGCCCGCGCCGGAAACAGAACGGAAAACGAAAGCGCGATCGCCAGCGCGAACAGCGCCGTCAGCAGGACGATCTGTTTCTTCACGCCGCATCCCTCCCGAACACCTCGGCGAGCCACCGGCCCAGGCCGGAATAGAACACGATGGGCGTTTCCTCGTCAGCCCCAACAGGCAGGCAGAGCGAAGGAAACAGCACGCACCACCAGTTCTTGCCTTCGCCGCCGCCCAGCGTCACGCGGACGGCGCGGTATTCTCCCGCCGGCACGACGATTTGACCGTAATGTCTTTCCGGGAATTCAAACGCGCCGACGCAGGCGCTCGCCTCATACGGGGCGTCCCATTCGCGGAGCGTTTCCCGGGCGGCCTTTTCCAAGGCGTCAAGATTGTCCTGCACGACGCGCCATGCCTCGTCCGCCGTCCCGCAGCCCGCGAGCAGCGAAGCGGCTTCGTCCCTCACGGCGTCCTTTACGGCCAGCTTCACGCCCTGATCCCACGCGCTGTCGCTGCGGGCCACGACATGCAGGCGGATGTAGCCGCAGACGGGCGTTTCCTCCGCCGCGCCAGAAAGGGCCTTCGGCGCGCCCGCGATCAAATAGACCACGGTCAGCGCGGCGGAGGCGATCAATCGACTTTTTTTCACAGCTTTTCCCCCCATGAATCACTGATATGGAGCATGCGCGAATTGCAGGGGATTTATGCGGTTATTGCCAAAAATGGATAAAAAAAGCCCCCGCATCGTCGCTTGATACGGGGAAAAGCCACTTGTCCGGCGCTTTTGTCAATTCTCGATCCTCGCCATCAGCCACGCGGCCAGCGCGCCGAGGACGAAGGGAATCGCATTGATAAGGCTGTTCCATGCCAGCGGCACGGCTGGCAGCGATGAAATCATCGAGCCGGCCATCAGGCCGATCACCATGAAATAGGTCGGACCGGGATGCCTTTTGATGAGCATCCGCATGAGCCCGACCAGCGCCACCGCCGCGATCAGCGCGCCCAGCGCGGCCCAGAGAAGCAGCCCCATGTCCAGCCCCGTGAACGCCGCCATCATCGGGCCGTACCAGCCCAGCCGGATCATGATAAAGGCCGTGGAAAAGCCCGGCAGAATCGAACCCGCCGTGATCAGAGCGCCGGTCGCCGCCGCCTGCCACGATCCCACCGCCGCCGCATCGCCGCCCGGCCCGCGCTCGACGAGCAGCAAAAGCAGGCTCAGCGCAAGCCCCGCCGCCGTGGCGATGAGATAGCGCTTTTTAAAGCCGCCGGCCGCCTTCGCCTCGCGGATCAGCGCGGGCATTGAACCCGCGATCAATCCGCAGAACAGGAAGATCAGCGTTGTTTCGTATCGGTCAATGACGCGGTTCAGCACCGCCGCCACGCCGTATAGGCCGACGAGGCCCCCCAGCGCGACCGGAATGAGGAGCCTGAGGTTTTCCTTCACGTTTTTGAAAAAGGTCGCCAGGGCGTCCAGGATCGGGGCGTACAGCCCGAAGACCACCGCCAGCACGCTGCCGCTCACGCCGGGCAGCATGCCGCCCACGCCCATCATGACGCCCGCCAGAAAGCGCTTCGCATAGTGTCTGAGAGCTTCCCTGTCCATCCGCGCGTTCTCCCCTGTTTCTTTCTGTTTCCATTCATTATAGAAAGACACCTGCGGCTTGTCAACTTGGATTATCAAATTCTAATGAACTGAAAATTTGTGCAATTTGAGCATTACAAATCCCGCCGCAATCTGATATAGTAGAGGCGGCAAAACAAAAGGGAAAGGGTGGTTTTCATGTCCGGCAAGGTCAGGATCGGCGTTTTCGGCGCGTATCGCGGCATGACGATGATCGAGGTGCTGCTGCGCCATCCCGAAGCGGAACTGGTCGCCATTTGCGATAAATACAAGCCCGCGCTGGAAAAGGCGGGCAAGGCCGCGCGGGAAGCGGGGCTCGACATCGCGCTCTACGAGAATTTCGAGGATTTCTTCCGGCACGATATGGACGCCGTGGTGCTGGCCAACTACGCCAACGAGCACGCGCCCTTCGCCATCCGGCTGCTGAAGAGCGGCCGGCACGTGCTCAGCGAAGTGCTGCCCTGCGAGACCATGGCGCAGGCCGTCGAGCTCATCGAGGCGGTCGAGGCAAGCGGCAAGGTGTACGCCTACGCCGAGAATTACTGCTACATGTGGCACGCCTTCGAGATGCGCGAGCGCTACGCCCGCGGCGAAATCGGCGAGGTGATGTACGCCGAGGGCGAATACATTCACGACTGCGCCGCCATCTGGCCCGGCATCACCTACGGAGAGCGCGGCCACTGGCGCAACAACATGTATCCCACCTTCTACTGCACGCACTCCATCGGCCCCATGCTCTCCATCACGGGCCGCAGGCCGGTGCAGGTGACGGGCTTCATCACCCAGCGGAACAACACCGTGCGCCCGCTCGGCCTCAAGAGCGGCGAATGCGCCGGCATCGAGATCGTGACGCTGGACAACGGCGCGATCTGCAAGAGCGTTCACGGGCACCTCAAGCGCGAACCGGGCAGCATCAACTACGAGATCTACGGCACAAAGGGCTCCATGGAATCGGAACGCTTCACGCCCAGCTACGCGCCGGAGGGACAGGAACCCGAGCTGCAGGTCTATCGCGAAGGCGACAAGCTGTGCGTCGGCACGACGGAGCGCTACCGGCCCGGCCCACAGCCCATCGCGGGCGAAATGGCGAAGAAATTCTCCACCCACGGGGGCAGCGACTTCTACCCCACGCACTTCTTCATCGAAAAGATATTGGGCCGTCCCGATGGGGAGAAATACTCCATCGACGTGTACCACGCCGTCGACATGGGCATCTGCGGCATACTGGCGTATCGCTCCGCCCTCGCGGGCAACCGGCCCCTGCGCGTGCCCGACCTGCGCGACAAGGCCGAGCGGGACGCCTGGCGGCACGACAACAAGTGCACCAATCCCGCCGTCGCCCAGGGCGACGACCTGCTCCCCTGCTATCCGGGCGGGAGCATGGAATACCCCGACAGCGTGTACGAGGAGGTCCGGAAGATCTGGCTTTCCGGCAAAAACGCGGAATAAGGATACCTGCGGCAAGGCTTTTCCTGAACGGGAGGAGCCTTGCTTTTTATTCCCGGCCCAGCGTGTGATAAAAGAGCACGATGTCCTCGAAGGAGCCGTCCTTCATGTGGAAACCGCCCGGGATCACGCCCAGACGCACGAATCCCAGCTTTTCATAGAGACGCAGCGCGGGGGCGTTGGACGCCACGACCGCGTTGAACTGCATCAGGCGAAAGCCCGTCTCGCGCGCCTTTTCAAGGCAGTGGCTCACCAGCTTTTCCCCTATACCCTGTCCGCGCCGGCTGGCCTTCACGGCATAGCTGGCGTTGCCAATATGGCCGCAGCGGCCGATATTGTTCGGATGCAGGATATACAGCCCGACGAGTTCGCCCGTGTCCGCGTCCTCCGTCACGGCGGTGTAGGTCTGCGCCCGGAAGAATTCAGCCGCGCCTTCCTCGTCGAGACATTCCAGCTGCGGGAAGGCGACGCCGTCCTCCACCACGCGGTTCCAGATGGCCGCGGCCTCGCGCGCGTCCTCCCGGGCAAATGATCGTATGCGAATGTTCATATCATGCCTCAATCCGTTTCCCTGATAGCGATTCTTTGTCCCTTGTCTGTCCGTCAATTTGCGTTTTTATGGCGTTGGACGGCGCTCACCAGCACTGTCACCGTGGCGACGGCCAGCGCGATGCTTGCCGCCACCAGCATGGTTTCAACGCCGATGGAAGCGGCGTCCGGGTAGTCCTCCAGCACCAGCGAAAGCATCGTGCGGTAAAGTCCCGCGCCGGGCACCAGCGGCACGATGCCCATCAGCGAGAAAATCACCGCCGGGGCCTCCTGCCTGCGGGCCAGGATCTCCGCGAGCACCGCCACCGCCAGCGCGCCGATGAAGTTCGCGCCGATGGCCGAATGCCACAGCGCCAGGCAAGCCATATAGACTCCGTAGCCCGCCATGCCCGTGAAAGAGGCGCTGAGAAGGCAGCGCTTCGGAATGTGGAACAACAGCGCGAAACACAGGCACGCGCCGAAGCTGCCCGCCAGGCCCTTGAGCGCCGGAATCACCTCAGCCATGTCGCCGCACCTCCCAACCGCAGATAGCACCACATGGCGATGCCCGCGCCGCCCGCCAGCACCACCGCGCGCATCACGGCGTCGCTCACGCGCGCGCCGCCGGAGACCATATCGCCACGCATCGAGTCGCGGATGCCGTTTGTAAAGGCCAGCCCGGGCAGCTGCGGCATCATGATCGACCAGATGATCAGGCTCACGTTGCCCCGCCCGCAGGCCGCCGAGGCCGCCAGCGCCAGCGCTGCCGCCATAAAACCGCCGATCAGGCAGTCCAGGCTCGCAGCCGCCTGTTCCGGCATGCGCCGAAGCACGGCGTGAACCGCCGCGCCGACCAGCCCGGCGATCAGAAACTCAAACCAGCCTCCGCCGAACATCACGGCGAACATGGCCGCCGAGCCGCCCGCCGCCAGCACGCTGCGCCAGAAGCCGGGGCCTTTCGCCTCCGCGATGGCCTTCATGGCGCGCTCGGCCTCTTCTAGCGTCATCTCGTGGGCCGCCAGCGCGCGCGATACGCCGTTGACCTGTTCAAGCCTGGTCAGGTCTACCGTCCGGCTTTTGACCCGGGCGATGGAGGATACGCTCTCCCCGTCCTTCGACACGGTCATGGTCACGCCGGTCGGAAGGGCGACGATGTCCATGTCATAGCCGAAGGCGCGGCCGATCCGGCTGGCCGTATCCTCGGCGCGGCAGGTCTCGCCGCCGTTTGCCAGAATGAGGCCCGCCGCCGCCCTGGCCACGGAAACAACCCGCTGCATTTCCGTTTCCATCAATTCGTCCCTCCCGCGTCAAAACGGCAGCGGCAAAAACGCCGCGGCCACCGCGAACGCCAGCGCCGGCAGGAGATTGGCCACGCGCACTTTCTTGCCCCACACCAGATTCAGCCCCACGCAGAAGATCAGCACCGACCCGACCAGCGAGAGGTAGTCCATCGCCAGATCGGTCATCAGGGGTTTTATGGCCTGGGCCAGCAGCGTCATGCCGCCCTCCAGCGCGAACACGGGGATCGCCGAAAATGCGCAGCCCTTGCCGAGCGAGCAGGTCATGACCATCACGATGATCAGGTCAAGCACGCTCTTCGCGCCCAGGGTGGACCAGTCGCCGGAGATGCCGTCCTGAATCGACCCCACGATGGCCATGGCCCCGATGCATACCGTGAGCGAGGCTGTGACGAAGCCGTTCACAAAGCTCTTGTCCTTCGCGTTGCCGGTTTTGACCTTCAGCCATTCGCCGAAGGCTTCAAACCGGCGCTCTATGTCCAGTATTTCGCCCACCAACGCGCCCAGCGCCAGGCAGGCCACGATCAGCATCGTACCGCCGCCGGGCAGGCTGTCGTTGTGCAGCATCTGCTTCGCAGCTCCCGCGATGCCGATGAACAGCGTGCTGACGCCGCAGGCCATCGTCAGCGTCTCCTGGTGGCGCGCCTTGAGCGCCTTGCCGAAGCCCCAGCCGCACAATCCCCCGGCGACGATCGCCGCCGTATTGACCAGCGTGCCTATCATCATACTTGTTTCCCCTTCGATAACATTCTTTTGCATTGCCGCCATTTTACCATATCCTTGCGGCATTTTCCACAGAATAACCGTTTCTTATCACAGAAAAAGGGACGCGCCTGTATCTCCCATCGAAATTCAAACCGCCGCGCTTGACTTTTTCGCGGGCGTGTGCTAGAGTGTTTCCATAAAAAATGCCGATAAAGGCCGGCGGACAGCGCGGGCCGGCGGCGATACGGCCGTCTCAAGGCAGGGGCTTTGAGGCGGTTTTTCATCAGCGACAGGAGGAATGGGAACATGAGCGATTACAGAATCGAAACCAAGTGCGTGCAGGGCGGCTACACCCCCGGCAACGGCGAACCGCGCCAGATCCCCATCATTCAGAGCACCACTTTCAAATACGCCACGGGCGAAGACATGGGCCGCCTGTTCGACCTGGAGGCCTCGGGCTATTTCTACTCCCGCCTGCAGAACCCCACCTGCGACATGGTCGCCGCCAAAATATGCGAGATGGAAGGCGGCTCGGCCGCGATGCTCACTTCCTCCGGCCAGGCGGCCAGTTTCTACGCCGTGTTCAACATCGCCTCCTGCGGCGACCACGTCGTGGCCAGCTCCGCCATATACGGCGGCACCTATAACCTCTTCTCTGTCACGATGAAGAAGATGGGCCTCGATTTTACCTTCGTCTCGCCCGACTGCAGCGAGGAGGAGCTGGAAGCCGCCTTCCGCCCGAACACCAAGGCCGTGTTCGGCGAGACCATCGCCAACCCCGCGCTGACCGTGCTGGACATCGAGAAATTCGCCCGCGCGGCCCACGCCCACGGCGTGCCGCTGATCGTGGACAACACCTTCGCCACGCCCGTCAACTGCCGGCCGTTTGAATGGGGCGCGGATATCGTGACCCATTCGACCACGAAATACATGGACGGGCACGGCGCGTCGCTGGGCGGCTGCATCGTCGATTCCGGCAAATTCGACTGGCTCGCCCACGCCGACAGGTTCCCCGGCCTTTGCACGCCGGACGACTCCTATCACGGCGTCACCTACGCCGAGAAGTTCGGACTGGGCGGCGCGTTCATCACCAAGGCCACTGCCCAGCTGATGCGCGATTTCGGCTCCATGGCCTCCCCGGTGAGCGCGTATCTACTCAACCTGGGCCTGGAGAGCCTGCACGTGCGCATGCCGAGGCACTGCGAAAACGCGCAGGCCGTGGCCGAATTCCTGGAAAAGCACGGGAAGGTCGCCTGGGTCAATTATCCCGGCCTGCCTTCGAGCCCCTATTACGGACTGGCGAAGAAGTACATGCCGGGCGGCACATGCGGCGTGGTCAGCTTCGGCATCAGGGGCGGCCGCGAGGCCGCGAGCCGCTTCATGGCCGCGCTGAAGCTGGCCGCCATCGAGACGCATGTGGCCGACGCGCGCACCTGCTGCCTGCATCCCGCCAGTACCACCCACCGCCAGATGAACGACGAGGAGCTGGCCGCGGCGGGCGTGCCGGGCGACCTGGTGCGGTTCTCCTGCGGCCTGGAAAGCAAGGAGGACCTCATCGCCGACATCGCTCAGGCCCTCGAACGCGCCTGACAGGAGGAACGCGCCATGCCCATCAAAATCCCGAACGAACTGCCCGCCACCAAGACGCTGACCGAGGAAAACATCTTCGTCATGACCGAGACCCGCGCCATGACGCAGGACATCCGGCCGCTCCAAATCCTGCTGCTCAACCTCATGCCCACGAAGATCGACACGGAGACGCAGCTCTCGCGCCTGCTGGGCAACACGCCGCTGCAGGTCGAGCTGACGCTGGCGCGCGTGCGCTCCCACGAGCCGAAAAACACCTCCGAGGAACATATGCTCGCCTTCTACAAGAACTTCGACGAGGTGAGCCACCTCAACTTCGACGGCATGATCATCACCGGCGCGCCGGTGGAGCACTTGCCCTTTGAGGAAGTGGACTACTGGGGCGAGCTGTGCCGCATCATGGAGTGGAGCAAGACCCACGTGCACAGCACGTTCCACATCTGCTGGGGCGCGCAGGCGGGGCTTTACTACCACTTCGGCATCCAGAAAAAGCCCCTGCCGGAGAAGATGTTCGGCGTGTTCCCCCATACGCTGGACTACCGCCGCGCCATCCTGTTCCGCGGCTTCGACGACGTGTTCATGGTGCCCCATTCCCGCCACACCACGGTGGACCGCGCCGACATCGAGCGCGTGTCCGAGCTGCGCATACTCGCTTCATCCGATGAAGCCGGCGTATACGCCCTCATGACGAAGAACGGCCGGCAGATATTCATCACCGGCCATTCGGAATACGACGCGCAGACGCTGAACCGCGAGTACAAGCGCGACGTGGCGGCGGGCAAACCCATCAAGATCCCGATCAACTACTTCCCGAACGACGATCCGACGCGGGAACCCCTCGTCTCATGGCGCGCGCACGCGAACCTCCTCTACTCCAACTGGCTGAATTACTTCGTATACCAGACCACGCCGTATGATTTGAAGGACATCCGCTGAGCGCGGATGCCCTTTTTTCACAGGTCTGTCTTACAGCATTTCAAAGCGCCGCTTGCCCCCGCGGCCCAGGTATAGGTACAGCAGCGCGGACACGCCCGCGTAGAGAACCGCCGCGATCAGCGCCCAAGCTTCGGCGGAGAACCATTTGTTCAGCCACAGCGCCCAGGCCGCGATGGGCGTTGCCAGCAGCGCGAACCCGGCTCCCATGTCGGCCAGTATGCTCATGCCCTGCTTCACGGCGATGGCCTCGCTCGTCCAGTCAAGCCGCGGCAGGCGCGCGTTCAGCGCCGCGCCGAGCAGCGACATCATCAGCGCATAGGACAGCGGCAGTAGCAGCGAGACCGCGTACATCAGCGCGCCGCCCGAGCAGCCGATCCACATGAGAACCGTCGAAACGGCCAGGAACGGCAGCGTGACCGCGAACTGCAGCATGGCCTTGCTCACCAGCACGTCCTTCGCGTCCACCGGCATGGACTGAATGAGCCAGACGCTCTTGCCCTCGATGGACACGGCGCCGGCCGAGATGGTGGTCATCGACATCGTGAGGCATTCAAAGAGCGCCAGCAGCAGCATGACGTATTTCGCCGCTGCGGGGAATTCGGAGAAAATCGTCCGGATGAACTCCGCGTTCGCCAGCACCATGATCGGCCCGACCAGCATGAACAGGAGCCCGATGCCGCCGTTCAGCATCCAGGGCGCGCTCGCGCCGAAGTGCGTCAGTTCCTTCATGAGCAGCGCCTTTTTCACGCTGCGCACGCTCATCTCGCGCTTCTCGTATTTGATCTTTACGCCGCCCTTGTTGCGCGTGGCAATGCCGATGAAGCTGCGCGACAGCACCGCCATGACGGCGGCGAAGGGCAGGAGTATCGCGGCGACGAAGCGGAGGAACGCCAGCGCGTCGCCCGCGTAGGCGATGCCCTGGCCAAACTGCCAGGCGCGCCAGCCCGCCGTCTTAATGAACGCGCCGACCTTATCCGCGTTCTTGACGATCATCTGCGGCAATTCGCTGCTCCGGCTGATGAAGTAGAAGTAAACGGCAAAGAACGCCACGGTCACCACCAGGGACACGATATTCTTTCTGCGCATGTGCGAGCCGATCCAGGCGAACAGCCAGCCGAAGACGCACGACAGCGTGAGCGAGCCCAGCGGCAGCAGGAACACGCCGAGGACGAACTCCACGACGCCCCGAACCGAGGGGGCCGCATAGATCACGCTGACCACGCCCGCGGGCACCATCACCATCGCGGTAAAAAGAAGGTTCGACAGGTACAGCACGATCATGCGGCTCACCAGGATCATCCACGGATGAACCGGCATGGACAAAAGCAGTTCATTGTCGTTCGCGTCGTAGAGCTGCGACTGCGTGGTGAACACGCTGCCCGCGAAGCTCAGCGTCAGCGCCATGAACGCCGCCACCGCGTAATAGAGGGCCATCATGCCGGTCGCGTCGAAGGGCATGTACAGCCCGTAGAACAGCATGCCGAACAGCATGACGTATACCGCCAGAACATATAATCCAACAATTCCGAACAGGATCTTTTTGCCCGCTCCGATTTTCTTCTTCGCATTGCGGCCTTTGAACAGCGCGCTGACGAGCGCCCGGAAGCGGATAGCCACCAACGTCTTAAGCATTGCCGCCCTCCAGTTCCAGGAAGACCTCCTCCAGCGACGCGTCGCCGGAGACCTCCTCCATCGTGCCGTTTGCCACGAGCCGGCCCTGGCGGATAATCGCCACGCGGTCGCAGAGCTTCTCGGCCACCTCCAGCACATGCGTCGAGAAGAAGATCGCGCCGCCCTTGTCGCAGATGTCACGCATAACGCCCTTCAGGATGTGCGTCGCCTTCGGGTCGAGGCCCACGAAGGGTTCGTCCATAATGATCAGCCTGGGCTCGTGAATCAGCGCGGAGATGATCGCCAGCTTCTGCTTCATGCCGTGGGAATAAGCCGACACGGGCTGGGCCAGGTCGTCCGTCAATTCGAGGAGGTCGGCGTATCGGGCGATGCGCTCCTCCCTTTCTCCCTTGCCCACGCCGTACATGTCCGCCACGAAGTTCAGGTATTTGACGCCGCTCAGGAAATCGTACAGATCCGGATTGTCCGGAATGTAGGCCATCATCTTCTTGCAGGCGATGGGATCCTGCCGGATGGACACGCCGCCTACTTCGATTTCTCCCTCGTCGAAGGCCAGTATGCCGGCGCAGGATTTGATGGTGGTGGTTTTGCCGGCGCCGTTGTGGCCGATGAAGCCGTATATCTCTCCCGGTTTGATGTGCAGTGACAGGTCTTTGACGGCTTCCTTGTCGCCGTACCGTTTCGTCAGATGGTCAATTTTGAGCACTTGATCGTCCCTCTCTTTCCTTGTGCATGGCCCTATTATAGCACTTTTCGCCGCCCGCGCAAGGCGATTTGCCCGTAAACCGCCTTTTTGAGGCTGAGTTATACACTTTTTCGCTTCAAATGCGCACTCTATCGCAAAACCTGCATCCATCTGCAAATTGTTTCCGCTGCCACCAATAATTCAAATTCTTTGATGGTTATCATCATGTTTTCAGATTGATTTCTTAACATTCACCCCTTATACTTTATCCCATTAATTATTTTGAGCGCACCGCTCAATAAACGAAAGGGTGAAAACCATGAAAAAAACCGTTCGCCGTATCTGCACGCTGCTGGCCGCCCTGCTGGCCCTGACCGCCCTGACGGGCGCCGCCTTCGCCGATGAAAAAACCTATAACATCGGCATCATCCAGCTGATCCAGCACCCCGCGCTCGACGCCGCCACCCAGGGCTTCCGGGACGCGCTCGTCGAAAAGCTCGGCGAGGACAAACTCAACTTCGATTACCAGAACGCGCAGGGCGACAGCGCCAACTGCGCCACCATCGTGAACGGCTTCGTCGCCGCGGACGTCGACCTGATCATGGCCAACGCCACCTCCGCGCTGCAGGCCGCCTTCACCGGCACCGAGACGATCCCGATCCTGGGCACCTCCATCACGGACTACGCCTCCGCCCTCGACCTGGACGGCTTCGACGGCGCCACGGGCTACAACGTTTCCGGCACCTGCGACCTGGCCCCGCTGGACGAGCAGGCGGCGCTTCTGAAGGCGCTGTTCCCCGAGGCGAAGACCGTCGGGCTTGTGTACTGCTCCGCCGAGCCCAACAGCAGGTATCAGATCGACGTGATCGAGCCGCTCCTGAATGAGCTGGGCTGCGAGACCGTGCGCTACTCCTTCGCCGACTCGAACGACATCGCTTCCGTCGTGACCAACGCCGTGGCCGAGGTCGAGGTCATCTATGTGCCCACCGACAACACCCTGGCCAATAACACCGAGGTCGTGAACAACATCTGCCTGCCCGCCGGCATTCCGGTCATCGCCGGTGAAGAGGGCATTTGCGCCGGCTGCGGCGTGGCCACGCTGTCCATCAGCTACTACGACATCGGCTACGTCACCGGCGAAATGGCCTACGAGATCCTCGTGAACGGCGCGGATGTCTCCACCATGCCCATCGCCTACGCGCCCGAAGTCACGAAAAAATACAACGCCGAGAACGCCGCGGCGCTGAACGTCGCGATTCCCGAGGACTACGTGGCCATCGACTGACCGCGCTGAAAGAAAAAAACACGAACGGGGGAAACCGCTTTGAACATCACCGCGCTCATCAACGCGCTGCCGGGCGCCTGCGCGCAGGGACTCATCTGGGGAATCATGGCAATCGGCGTCTTCATCACCTACAAGGTGCTCGACATCGCCGACCTGACCGTCGACGGCACCATGTGCACCGGCGGCGCGGTCTGCGTCATGCTGATGCTGAACGGCGTCAACGTCTGGCTCGCGCTGCTGTGCGCGCTCATCGCCGGCATGCTGGCCGGGTTCGTCACCGGCATATTGCATACGGTGATGGGCATTCCCGCCATCCTCGCGGGCATACTGACGCAGCTGGCGCTCTATTCCATCAACCTGCGCATCCTCGGCTCCTCCAACCAGGCCATCAGCGTGCGCAAGTATCCCCTGCTCCTGTCGCTTCTGCACATCCCCCAGGCCGCGCTGATCACCGCGCTGTTCATCGCCGCGCTGATCGCCATACTGTATTGGTTCTTTGGCACGGAACTGGGCTGCTCGCTGCGGGCCACCGGCTGCAACATGGCCATGGCCCGCGCGCAGGGCATCAACACCAGCTTCACCCGCGTGCTCGGCCTGATGATCTCGAACGGCATCGTGGCGCTCTCCAGCGCGCTGTTCTCACAGTATCAGGGCTTCGCGGACATCAACATGGGCCGCGGCGCGATCGTCATCGGCCTGGCCGCCGTGATCATCGGCGAGGTGCTGTTCGGCAAGCTGTTCAAGAATTTCGCGCTGAGGCTGCTCGCCGTGGCGCTGGGCGCGGTGCTCTATTACCTGGTCATCCAGGCGGTGCTTTGGCTGGGCCTCAACACCGACGACCTGAAGCTCCTCACGGCGCTCGTGGTGGCCGTGTTCCTGTCCGTTCCCTATCTCAGGTCGAAGTATTTCCGAAAGGGGGCGCGGGGCCGTGCTTAAAATCGAGAACATCCACAAGACCTTCAATCCCGGCACGATCAACGAGAAAAAGGCGCTGTGCGGCGTCTCGCTCACCCTGGAAGACGGCGATTTCGTGACCGTGATCGGCGGCAACGGCGCGGGCAAATCCACCCTGTTGAACGCCGTGGCCGGCGTGTGGCCGGTGGACGGCGGCTCCGTCTTCATCGACGGGATCAACCTCACGCCGCTGCCCGAGCACAAGCGCGCCAAATACATCGGTCGCGTGTTCCAGGATCCCATGATGGGCACGGCGGCGGACATGTGGATCGAGGAAAACATGGCGCTCTCCGCGCGGCGCGGCGAGAAGCGGACGCTCAGGCGCGGCATCACCGCCGCCGAGCGCGACACTTACAAAGCGGCGCTGGCCACGCTGGGGCTGGGCCTGGAGGAGCGCATGACCAGCAAGGTCGGCCTGCTCTCGGGCGGCCAGAGGCAAGCGCTCACGCTGCTCATGGCGTCGCTCAGGCGGCCCCGCCTGCTGCTGCTGGACGAGCACACCGCCGCCCTCGATCCCAAGACGGCCGCCAAGGTGCTCGACGCCACCGACCGCATCGTCGCCCAGGACAAGCTCACCACCATCATGATCACCCACAACATGAAGGACGCCATCGCCCACGGCAACCGGCTCATCATGATGCACGAGGGGCGGATCATCCTGGATATTCGCGGCGAGGAAAAGAGCCGCCTCACCGTCGAGGCGCTGCTGAGGCAGTTCGAGCGGGCCAGCGGCGAGGAATTCGCCTCCGACCAGGCGCTGCTGAGCTGAACGCGGAGAGACCGGCCTCCCATTCCCTCCCTCGGGCTGGGCGGCCCTTCATTTATTCTTTTATTTACATAAGGTGCGCGACATCTTCCCATAGGGCGGCTATAATGGAACGGAAGGTCGGTATCCGACAGGAACCGAACCTCGCGGTGTTCCCGGTGTCCCTGGTCTTATTCGTCAGGTATCCACAATGCGAACTTGAACGGAGGTATTCCCATGAAAAGCCCATTCAAAACCCGTGATTTCGTCCTGCTCGCCCTGCTGATCGCCGTGCTGATCGTGCTGGGCATGGTCAACATCCCGCAGCCCGCGGGCCTCTCCATCACCTTCAACATGATCCCCGTGGCCATCGCCGCCATCGCGCTGGGCGTTAAAGGCGGCGCGATCATCGGCGGCGCCTTCGGCCTGATCAGCTTTCTCCAGTGCTTCGGCATACTGGGCTACAGCGGCATGGGCGCGGCGCTCGTTTCCGTCAGCCCGTTTTTTTCCTTTGTGCAGCGCTTCTTCTCGCGCCTGCTGGTGGGCGTCTTCACGGCGCTGGCCTATCGCCTGCTCAGGAAAAAGGCAAACGTGCACGTGAGCAGCGTCGTGACCGGCTTCTGCGCCGCCTTCCTGAATACGCTCTTTTTCATGAGCGCGCTGGTGCTGCTCTTCGGCAACACCGAATACCTGCAGGGTCTCATCGCCGGGCGCAGCGTGCTGGCGTTCGTCATCGCCTCGGTCGGCGTCAACGCCGTGGTCGAAATGATCGTGGCCGCGGTGCTCACCGGCGCCATCAGCGCGGCGCTCCACAAGGCCCGCCTGATCGGGGACTGACTCCCCTGCCCAACCTGATTCAATACCGGAGGTTATACCATGATCTTTACCATGGATATCGGCAACACCAACATCAAGACCGCGCTGTTCGACGGCGAAAGAATGGTCCAGTACTGGCGGCTGACCACCAACAAGATGATGTCCTCCGACGAGTACGGCATCCTGCTGGCAAACCTCTTCCGCCACAACAACCTGAGCATGAAGGACGTGGACGGCATCATCATGTCCTCCGTCGCGCCGTCGATCAACTTCACCATCGAGCACATGGTGCAGAACTACTTCGGCATCGAGCCCATGATGGTGGTGCCCGGCATCCGGACCGGCATCAACCTGAAATACGACAACCCCCGCGAACTGGGCTCGGACCGCATCGCCAACGCCGTGGCGGCCTGGGAGCTGTACGGCGGGCCCTGCATCTTCATCGACTTCGGCACGGCGACCACCTTCGGCGTCATGTCCGATAAGGGCGAGTTCCTGGGCGGCGCGATCTGCCCCGGCCTGAAGCTGGCCAGCGAGGCGCTGGTCGACCGGGCGGCCAAGCTGCCCAACTTCGAGCTGGTCAAGCCGGAAAGCGCCATCGGCCGCAATACCATCACCAACCTGCAGTCCGGCATCGTATACGGCCACGTGGGCCTGGTGACCTACCTTATCCAGAAGATGAAGCAGGAGCTGAAAGCGCCGAAGGCAAAAGTCATCGCCACGGGCGGCCTGGCGTTGCTCGTCGCGGATGAAACCGACATGATCGACGTGCTCGACGGCACGCTGACCCTCAAGGGCCTGCGGCTCATCTACGAAAAGAACGTGTGACAAAAGCGTGAAACGGCGGCGTTCCCAAGCCCATCCGGGCCGGAACGCCGCCGTCCTTTTTATCCGAAGGATCCCGTCCTGAGGCGAAGCGTCCTCATTCCATGATTTTCCTGGCGAACGCCGCGGCCGCCTTCAGATCCTCCTCGTTCGGGCGTCCCTTGTGAATGCCTTTGAATTCGCCTTTGCAGTGGAATTCGCGCTCATCCATGGGAATACCCGCCTTGTCCGCCTCGGCCTTGACCTTCCTGTAGGTGGAGTTCAGCATGGCGGCGGAGCCGAAATTGACGATCCTGCCCACTTTGTCTTTGTCCAGCGACCTGACGAAATCCCGCACCTCGGGGTCAATAGTGAACGCGTAATACGAATTGCCGAGGAAGAGGATGTCTGCGCGTTCGTCCACGGGCACGCTGATCGGCAGGGCCTCGGCGTTGACGGCCTTTGCGATGGCTTCCGCGAGGCGGCGCGTGTTCCCTGTCTTCGTATAGTATCTGACTGCGACGGTCATATGTCGTTCCTCCCTGAATGCGGCGCTCCGCCCCGTTACAGGGCCGCCTCAACCGCGTCCCTGACCGCTTTCATGTCCACGGTCGGCTCGAAGCGGGCGACGACGTTTCCCTCGCGGTCGATCAGGAATTTCGTGAAATTCCATTTGATGTAGGCTTTGTCGCCGAACGCCTTGTTGTTCATCTCCGCAAACTTATTCAGCGCGGCGAATTTCAGGCCCTTTCCGAAGCCCTCGAAGGGCTTTTCGCCCGCGAGGAAGGCGAACAGCGGGTCGGCGTTTTCGCCGTTGACGTCGATCTTCGCGAACTGGGGGAACTCCGTCCCGAATTTCAGCGTGCAAAACTGATAGATTTCATCGGCGCTGCCTGGGGCCTGGTTGGCGAACTGATTGCAGGGGAAATCAAGGATCTCGAATCCCCTGTCCTTCATCTCTTTATACATGGCTTCCAGGGGCTCGTAATGCGGGGTAAAGCCGCATCCGGTCGCCGTGTTGACGATCAGCAGCACCTTGCCCCGGTACGCCGAAAGGTTCGCGTCGTTCCCCTGCCTGTCCTTCACCGTAAAGTCATAGACCGTTTTCATTGCGGCGCTCCTTTCTCTTTCCCGTTTATCCGTTCAAATAGCCGTTTCGACGAACTTCTCCGTCTTCTTCCCGTTGATGAACACATCCACGACCTGCGTCTCGATTTCAAACGGGCAGCCGTCTGTCACGACGATGTCCGCGTCCTTCCCCGCCTCCAGGGAGCCCACGCGATCCGCGATGCCGATGTGTTCGGCGGGGTTGATGGTGATGGCCCGAAGCGCCTGGTAGGGATCCATGCCGGCCTTCACGGCCAGGCCCGCGCAGATGGGCAGGTACTTCTGCGGAATGACCGGCGAATCGGTGATGATGGAAACGTGGCAGCCATGGGCGGCCAGCACGCCGGGCGTCGTCCAGGATTTGTTGCGCAGCTCGAATTTGCTGGCGTGGCCCAGCGTCGGCCCGACGGCCAGCATCACGTTTTCCTTCGCCAGCTCGTCCGCCACCAAGTGGCCTTCCGTCACGTGCTCAAGCGTGATGTTCACGTTGAACTCGCGGGCGATGCGCAGCGCGGTGAACAGGTCGTTGGCCTGGTGCGCGTGGGCCTTCAGGGGGATTTCGCGCCGCAGCACGGGCACCAGCGCGTTCAGCTTCATGTCGAAGGCGGGGGCCTTGGAGGGGTCGTCCTTGGCCGCGTCGAGCTTGTTCATGTACTCGCGCGCCTTGAAGAGCATCTCGCGCAGGTGCGCGGCGGTGGTCATGCGGCTGCAGTTGCCCTTCTCGCGATAGCACCGCTTCGGATTCTCGCCGAAGGCGCACTTCATGGCGGCCTCTGCCTTGACGACCATCTGCTCCACGCGCACACCCACCGGCTTGATGGCCGCGAAGGTGCCGCCCAGCACGTTCGAGCTGCCCGGGCCGACGCACATCGTGGTCACGCCGGCGTCCCGCGCCTCGGCCAGCGCACGGTCGCGAGGCTCGATGCCGTCGATGGCGCGCAGCTGCGGCGTGGCGTAGTCGCCGTATTCGTTGTAGTCCTGGCCCTCGAAGCCGATGCCGTATCCGTCCAGGCCGATATGGCCGTGCGCCTCGACAAAGCCGGGATAGATGTTTTTGCCCGCGGCGTCGTAGACCTCCGCGCCGGGCGCGTCGATTTCAGGGGCGATCTTCACGATCTTCCCGTCCTCGACGAGGATATCGCCGACAAACGGCTCGGGATCGACCGCCGTGTGAATGAGTCCGCTGCGAATGAGAAGCATGTTCAGTTCCTCCTTGTCGTATGAATCTTACATATCTCATTATAACATAAGTTGCGTCTGTGAATCAACGGCCTGCGCCGCTTTCTCGCGTCAAAAGATGATATTGCCGGTTGACAGACTGTTAAGCGTTCATTATAATAAAGCGTATCAGGATCATCGCGTGCGATCGGCACGTCGGGATAAAGGAGCTTACACCATGAAGGTATCAATTTTTCTGGCGCATCTGACCGAGCTGAGCGCGCAAAAAAACGTCTCGCTGACGGCGGCGCTGAAAGAAGCCAAGAAATCCGGCGTTGATTACCTCGAAATAGATTACAGGAACGCGCATGGCCGGGAGGCCGAGTTGAAATCCATGATGGACGGCGCGGGCCTTGAGACGGGCGCGCTGAACGCATGGTTCGATTTCGGCAAGGGAAAGCAGCCCGACCTGATTGAGAGCGCTCTCGACACCGCCGCTGCGCTGAACGCGCCGCAGATCATGGCCGTGCCCGGCTTCACCGAACCGGGCGACGACGAAGCGATTTTCCTCGACCGGCTGGCCGAGGGCCTGAACGACTTGGTCGGGAAGGCGGCGGAGCGCGGCGTGAGCGTCGTGATGGAGAATTTCGACGCGGAAAATGCGCCCTACGGCCGCATGAAGACTTGCAAGGAACTGCTGTCGAAGGTGCCCGGGCTGGGCTGCGCCTTTGACACGGGCAATTTCCTCTTTTTCGGCGAGGATGTGCTGAAGGCCTACGACCTGCTGGAAAAGCGCATCGCCCACGTCCACATGAAGGACATCGCCTACGCGCCCCTGCGCGGGGAAAAGGGCAAGACCTCCGTCAAAGGCAAACAGCTCTACCCCGCTCCCGTGGGCAGCGGCGAACTCCCCATGGCCGAAATCGTTCGCCGTCTCTATGAGCGCGGCTACGACGGCCTGTTCGCCATTGAGCATTTCAGCGCCGGCGACCAGCTCCTCTATATGCGCCGCTCGGCAAGATGGCTGAAGAATATTTTCAGATGAAACAAACAGGAGGTCGGAATCATCATGAATCTGTATCCCTACGAAAAGGAACACATCGCCCGCATCCGCGCGCTCGCGCCGGAGTGCATGGTGCTGCTCAAAACCAACGGCGCGTTCCCGCTAAAAGCGCCGGGCAGACTCGCGCTCTACGGCAGCGGCGCGCGCCGCACGCTCAAGGGTGGCACCGGCTCCGGCGACGTCAACGTGCGCGCGTTCACCACCATAGAGCAGGGCCTCAGAGCCGCCGGCTTCACCATCACCACCGACGCCTGGCTGGACGCCTACGACGCGGTCTGGCAGAAAGCCCGCGCCGCGTTCACCGCCGGGATCAAGGCGCGCATCGCCGCGGGCGATCCTGACGGCTTCATGCTGGCGCTGGGCGCGGTCATGCCCGAGCCGGACTACGACCTCCCGCTGGACGGCGAGGGCGACGCGGCGGTGTACGTGCTCTCCCGCGTGTGCGGCGAAGGCGACGACCGCCACGCCGTGCCCGGCGATTTCGAGCTCACGCCCACCGAGATCCGCGACATCCTGAGCCTGCAGGCCAAATATCCCCGTTTCCTGCTGGCGCTCAACGTGGGCGGTCCGGTCGACCTCACGCCCGTGGCGGACAAAGTGGACAACATACTGCTCGTATCCCAGCTGGGCATGACCATCGGCGATTCCTTCGCGGACGTGCTCCTGGGCAAGGCGTATCCCTCCGGCAAGCTGGCCTCCACCTGGGCCGCGTGGGCGGATTACTGCCATATCGGCGACTTCGCCGAAATGGACGAGACCCGCTACCGCGAGGGCGTCTACGTGGGCTACCGCTATTTCGACAGCGTCGGCAAGACGCCCCTCTTCCCCTTCGGCTACGGCCTGGGCTACACCACCTTTGAACTCGCGGTGAACCGGATCGAGCTGGACAGCTCGTTCGTGTCCGTCGAAGCAACGGTCACAAACACGGGCCGAAGGCCCGGCCGCGAGGTCGCCCAGCTGTATGTCTCTGTGCCGCAGGGCAAGCTGGATCAGCCCTTCCAGACGCTGGCGGCGTTTGAAAAAACCGACGAGCTTCTGCCCGGCGAGAGCGAAAACGTGCTCCTTGGCTTCGACCTGCGCGACATCGCCTCCTTCGACAATGAAACCGCCTGCGAGATCCTCGAGGCGGGCCAATACGCGCTGCGCCTGGGCGTAAGCAGCCGCGACACAACCGTCGTGGGCGCGATCGAGATCGGCAAGACCGTGATCGCCCGCCAGCTCAGCCACATCGGCGGCGAACCCGACTTCGTCGATTGGAAGCCCGAGGCCGTTCCCTGCGCGCCGCTGCCGGAGGGCCTGCCCGTGCTTTCCCTGGATACCGACGCCTTTGACCCCGCGCCCCTGCCCGGCGCGCCCGAAATCAGTGAGGAAGCCAAGGCCATCGCCGCAGGCCTCACGGACGAGGAACTTGCCTACCTCTGCGTGGGCGACTACCGCGAGACCGGCAGCGACAGCTTCGTCGGCAGTGCCGGCATGCAGGTGATGGGCGCGGCGGGAGACAGCTGCTCGCGCTATCCTGACAAGGGCATCCCCTCCCTCGTCATGGCCGACGGGCCCGCGGGCCTGCGCCTGGACAGGCAGTACGGCGAGGACGAACAGGGCCGCTACTCCATACAGCCCAGCCTGTTCGAGCTGGTCAAGGACTTCCTGCCCGATGAAATGGTCAACACGATGCACCTGAACGATGTCAAGGCCGAACGCCACGGCGTCATTCACGATCAGTACTGCACCGCCATTCCCGTGGGCACAGCGCTGGCGCAGAGCTGGAATCCCGAGGTCTGCCGCGCCTGCGGCGATATCGTAGGCGAAGAGATGGAGCGCTTCGGCGTGCACCTGTGGCTCGCCCCCGCGCTGAACATCCATCGCAGCCCGCTCTGCGGCCGCAATTTTGAATACTACAGCGAAGACCCGCTCGTCAGCGGCCGTGCGGCGGCGGCCATCACCGACGGCGTGCAGAGCCATCCCGGCCGCGGCGTGACCATCAAGCACTACGCCTGCAACAACCAGGAGACCAACCGGCTGCGCAACAACAGCGTCATGAGCGAGCGGACGCTGCGTGAAATCTACCTGCGCGGCTTCCGGATCGCCGTCGAGAACGGCGACCCGCGCGCCGTCATGACCTCCTACAACCTGCTCAACGGCGAGCACACCTCCCACCGTGAAGACCTCGTGGAGACCGCGCTGCGTGGCGAGTGGGGTTTCGACGGCCTCGTGATGACCGACTGGGTCGTGGCGTTCATGGCCGGCGCGGCGCATAAGTATCCCGCCGCCTGCGCCTCCGGCACGATCAAGGCGGGCAACGACGTGTTCATGCCCGGCAGCCCCGTCGACCACGCCGACCTCATGAACGCCCTGAACAACGGCGAGGCGCGCTATCCCCTCACCCGCGCCCATCTGGAGAAATGCGCGGCCCGCCTGATCGACCTGGCCCTGCTGCTGCGCGAACAGGCCGAGTAAAACCCCCCGTTCATACGCAAACCGAGCCGCCGGACGACGCCCGGCGGCTCGGTATTTTCGTTGATGATCGTCAATAGATCGTGCGAACGTCCTCCGGACGGACGCCGATGGCCTGGCAGAACTCGGCCAGGCCCTTTTCGCCGTCCACTTTCATGTGGTCGGTGAATTTTCCCGTTTCCCTGTCGATAAAGCCGACCGTCATCTCGCCGTTGCAGATGCTCCGGCGCACGGCGGGCTGCTGGCGGGCCGAGTCGTAGGCGGGCGCGGGCGTCTTCCTGTGAAAAAGCGGCATTGTCCTCATCTCCTCCCGCGGGACGCGTTATTTCAGGGCGTCGAAGCCCTGCCAGACGGGCTTTCCGGTATAGCGCAGTATCGGCGCTTCACCCCGCAGCGCCCGCAGCACCGAAATTGCCAGGGCTTCCTGCTCCATTTCGCCGGGATACACCGTGATCGGGGCGATCCAGCCGCAGCGCTCGCGCACGCCCTCCACGATGTCGCTGAAGCGCACCAGGCCGCCGGTCAGCAGGATGCCGTCCACCTGGCCGCGCAACACGGCGCTCATCGCGCCGACCTGCTTGCAGATCTGGTAGATCATGGTGTTCCACACGAGGCGCGCGGCCTCGTCGCCCTCCTCGAGGCGCTTGTGGATGGCGTCCGAATCGGCCGTGCCGAAAAAGCTCACGAAGCCGCCCGCGCGGGAGCACATCAGGCGCGCTTCCTCCAGGGAATGTGACTCCAGGTAGTCCAGCAGGGCCAGCACGGGCACGCTGCCGATGCGCGTGGGCGTATAGCTGCCGTCGCCGCCCGCGCCGACGTTTCCGTCCACCATGCGGCCGTGGTCGTGGGCGTTGACGGTAATGCCGCCGTCGATGTGGCACACGATGAAGTTGCAGTCCTCGTAGCGCCGGCCCATCTTCCGGGCGTGCGCGTCCGCCGTGGCCTTCTGGTTCAGCACGTGGGACTGGGCGGCGCGGTACACCCCCCGGATGCCGGTCAGGCGCGCGTAGTCGCACAGCTCGTCCACATTCGTGGGATTCAGCGTATAAGCGCCGCGGCCGTAGCGCCGGCCGAATTCCCACGCCAGCATGACGCCCAGCTTGGCCGGATGTTCGCTGCCGCCCACGCCCTTCACCGTGTCGCCGTACAGCTTTTCGTCGATCTCCGTCACGCCGGAGAGCTGCGTGCAGGCGCTGCCGCCCCGCCCGACAAACACGTCGATGTCCTCCGGGGCCACGCCGTACCCGCGCAGCATGTCCACGATGACCTGATAGCGGAAGGGAATCTGATCGTTGACGTTCGGATAGCTCAAAAGCACCGGCGCGTCGTGAAAGATGCTCTTTTCAAAAAGGGGCTTTTCGTTTTCAAAGAGGCTGATTTTCGTCGAGGTGGAACCGGGATTGATGACAAGGATTTTCAGGGCTTTTGCCGCGCCTTCCATAGCGTAACCTCCGAAACAGGGCTGAAGTGATTCATGGAGTCATTCTATGCCCATCGTTTTGACTTGTCAACGTCATTCGCGTTATATCGGCGGCCCATATTCGCGGCAAATGCGGATTTTTCGCGTCGATTTGCTTGATTTTTGCATTTCCCCCTGTTCAAAAGCGTCATAATCAATTATAATGACAATTATTACAAAGGATTCAGAGGTGGGTTCCATGCTTCTCGTCATTTCAAACCCCACGTCCGGCAGCGGCGCGGGCGCTGCGACACTTCCGGGCGTTCGCGCCTTGCTCGACAAGCGCGGCCTGAGCTACCGCTGCGAGGAGACAAAACGCCCCGGCCACGCCGCCGAGCTGGCCGGCATGGCCGTGCGGGAGAATATGGACGGCATCGTGTGCCTGGGCGGCGACGGCACCATCTTCGAGATCGTCAACGGCCTGGCCGGGCGTTTCATGACGCTCTACTTCGTGCCCTGCGGCACGGGCAACGACTTCGTGCGCACGCTGAGCCTGCCGAAGGATCCCATCGAGGCGCTGCGCGTCCAGCTGGACGGCAAGCCCCGCGCCATTGACGTGGGCCGCGTGAACGAGCACTACTTCATGAACGTGTCCGGCAGCGGCTTCGATGTGGAGGTGCTGCGCCAGACCGTGCGCTTCAAGAAAATCGGCAAGAACCTGCTGCCCTACATGCTGGGCCTGCTCACGGCGCTGCGGCTGTTCAGGCCGCTGGATATCGAGCTGACGATGAACGGCAAAACCGAGAAGCGCAGCGTGACGATCATCTCCGTGGGCAACGGCCGGTATTTCGGCGGCGGCATGATGCCCGTCCCCCACGCCGAGATCGACGACGGCCTGTTCGACGTGATTTACGTCGACAAGCTCAGCCGCCTCGGCATCCTGAAGTTCCTCGGCAAGTTCATCAAAGGAAAGCATGCCGATTTGCCCATCGCGCACGAGGCGCGCTGCAAGGCGCTCACCATCCGCTGCCCCGGCATGACGATCAACATGGACGGCGAACTGAGGGAAATGGACGCGGCCGAATACGAGCTGCTGCCCGGCGCGCTGCAGATCATGGCATAATATGAAAAGCCCCCGCGCTTTTGAAGCGCGGGGGAAATCGTTTTTTTGGCGATCAGTACATGCCGCCCATGCCGCCGGCGGGAGCCGCGGGGGCCGGGGGATTCTTCTCGGGCAGGTCGGCCACCAGGGATTCGGTGGTCAGCACCATGGCCGCGACGGACGCCGCGTTCTGCAGGGCGGAACGGGTGACCTTGGTCGGGTCGATGATGCCGCGCTCGATCATGTCGCAGTACTCGTCCTTGGCGGCGTCGAAGCCGTAGCTCACCTTGCTGGAGGACTTGACCTTTTCGACGACCACGGAGCCTTCCACGCCGGCGTTGACGGCGATCTGGCGAAGCGGCTCCTCCAGCGCGCGCTGCACGATGGCGATGCCGGTCTTGACGTCGCCGGTGTGCTTGCTGATGAGCTTCTGAACGGCCTTGGAGGCGACCAGCTGAGCGCTTCCGCCGCCGGGCACGATGCCCTCTTCGACGGCGGCGCGGGTCGCGGCCAGCGCGTCTTCGATGCGCATCTTGCGTTCCTTCATCTCGATTTCGGTCGCGGCGCCGACGTTGATCACAGCCACGCCGCCGGCCAGCTTGGCCAGGCGCTCCTGCAGCTTCTCGCGGTCGTAGTCGCTGGTGGTCTCTTCGATCTGGCTGCGGATGGAGGTCACGCGGGCCTTGATCTCGCTGGGATCGCCCTTGCCCTCGACGATGGTGGTGTTGTCCTTGTCAACCTTGACCTGGCGGGCGGTGCCCAGCATGTCGACGGTGGCGTCCTTCAGCTCCAGGCCAAGCTCGGAGGTGATGACCTGGCCGCCGGTCAGGATGGCGATGTCCTGCAGCATGGCCTTGCGGCGGTCGCCGAAGCCAGGCGCCTTGACGGCGACGCAGGTGAAGGTGCCGCGCAGCTTGTTCAGCACCAGCGTGGCCAGGGCTTCGCCCTCGATGTCCTCGGCGATGATGAGCAGCTTCTTGCCGGTCTGCACGATCTGCTCCAGCAGCGGCAGCACTTCCTGGATGTTGCTGATCTTCTTGTCGGTGATCAGGATGAAGGGATCGTCCAGGACGGCCTCCATCTTGTCGTTATCGGTCACCATGTAAGCGGAGGCGTAGCCGCGGTCGAACTGCATGCCCTCGACGACGGTCAGCTCGGTCTTCATGGTCTTGCTCTCTTCGACGGTGATGACGCCGTCCTTGCCGACCTTCTCCATGGCGGCCGCGATCAGCTCGCCGATCTGCTCATCGCCGGAGGAGATGGAGGCGACCTGCGCGATGGCCTGCTGGCTCTCGATGGGCTTGGAAATGGCGGTCAGGGCGTTCACGGCCTCGGCGGTCGCGATCTCGATGCCCTTGCGGATGACCATGGGATTCGCGCCCGCGGCCACGTTCTTCAGGCCCTCGCGCACGATGGCCTGCGCCAGCAGGGTGGCGGTGGTGGTGCCGTCGCCGGCCACGTCGTTGGTCTTGGTGGCGACTTCCTTCACGAGCTGAGCGCCCATGTTCTCAAAAGCGTCTTCCAGCTCGATGTCCTTGGCGATGGTCACGCCGTCGTTGGTGATGAGGGGCGCGCCGAACTTCTTGTCCAGCACGACATTGCGGCCCTTGGGGCCCATGGTGATTTTAACGGTATCGGCCAGCGCGTTGATGCCGCGCTCCAGGCTGCGGCGGGCTTCCTCGCCATACTGAATCTGCTTAGCCATAACAATTTACCTCCTGATATAAATGCGAAAGAAATCTTTATTCGACGATCGCGAGGATGTCGCTCTGGCGAACGAGGATGTACTCCTCGCCTTCCAGCTTCACTTCGGTGCCGGCGTACTTGGAGTAGATGACCTTCTGGCCCACTTCCACGTTCATGACGATGTCCTTGCCGTCCACGTTGCCGCCGGGGCCCACGGCCAGCACTTCGGCCATCTGGGGCTTTTCCTTAGAGGCGTTGGTGAGCAGCAGGCCGCTCTTGGTGGTTTCCTCGGCTTCCACGTTCTTGATGACAACGCGATCGCCCAAAGGCTTGATTTTCATAATGAGATCCTCCTTCGGATGTGTTTTTCAGATTGTTAGCACTCAGTAGGATTGAGTGCTAATCGCTACGGCCATTATATTAGCCGAATTGGGTACCGAGTGCAAATCCTGTCCGGGACGAATTTCCGCCATTTCCTGCATCTGGCATTGTTTTCTTCATATATTCGCCAGTATCCTCTTTTTCCCTCCTGATAGCTCCGTTTTCCTTGTGTTTTGCGTCATCCGGCCCCGCTGTGCGCAATACTTTTCCAACTTTTTACTGTCAGATAAAAATAGCCGGAGGCGTCGAGCCTATGCGCGCCTCCGGTTGAATCGTCAGACCGCTCTCTTTTCTTTTATTCGCAGGCCAGATAGATATCCATGCTGTCGCCGGCTGTCTCAAAGCAGGGGATCACGCCGGTCTCAACATGCTTCAGGCCGTTCGTCCTCATATAGTCCCCCAGGGTTTGATACGCGCCGGGGATCGTGACAAAGGGATTGTCAAACGGCCTGTCGATATGGATCGCGGCGTATTTGTGCCGGGGCTGCTCCTTGATTTCCAGCCCTTCGGGCGCGAGTCCTTCGGGCAGTATCCACGCCGCCGTGTATCCGTGCATCTTGAACACGTTGACCTGCTCGACCGACAGATTGGGGAAATCCCACCCGACGACCCTGGGGTTCTCGACGCCGTTCGCTTTCGCGTATCCGAACACCCTGTCCAGCGCGTCGCCTTCGGGGTTCACGCTCACGACTGTATGCTCGACATAGCGGAATCCCGGAACGTCTTCCACGCGAAGATCCGAGTAGGCGCTGCCGCGCTTATCCATCTCGTCCCTGAAAAGGTTATCCAGGGAGCAGTTAAACACTTTGCACAGCTCCAGCGCCTTGTCCATTTCCGGATTGGCCGCGTCCATTTCCCACTTGGAGATCGTCTGGCGGCTGACGTTTAAACGCTCCGCCAGGGCCTCCTGGGTCAGGTTGGCGCTCAGCTGGCGGAAATACTGAAGATTCTTCCCAAAACTCATAGATGCCCCTCCTTTAAACCGTACACTGCTCTCTCCTGACACATGTCTTTTGCGCCGCGTCGCAAGTATAGATTAACAGAAGGGCACCGCCGTTTCCACCAACTCATATGCGCACTTTCAGGAAATTGCGCAACGTCAGGTTGCGCCGCCCCGCTTATAAGAAAGATGGATTTGCGGATCGTCCAGCGAAATCAGCCCCATCCGCGCGCAGTGGAACAGGCTCTGCTGGATCAGCCCGGCGTTTTCGCCGAACAGACTGCGCGCCGCCCGGCGGATGTCCCGCTTGGTCTTCGCCTCCGGAGCGATCCAGCCTTTCACGGCGCGCTCAATCCAAACGTCCACCGGAAAGGCTTCCCCGTGTCCCATGCCAAAGAGCTGCACGCAGTCGGCCACCTTATCGCCCACGCCGGGCAGGCGCAAAAGCCGCGCGTGGGCTTCGCCGTAGTTCAGCGCGGCGACAGCGTCCAGGGCGAAGCCATCCGCCACCATGCCCGCCGTCCGAATGAGAAACAGCGCACGGTAGCCGCAGCCCAGCGCGCGCAGCGCCTCCTCCCTCGCCCCGGCCAGCGCGGCGGGCGTCGGAAACGCGCCGTCCTCGCCCAGTCCGTCGATCAGCGCGCGCACGATCTTCCGGATGCGGCCCACGTTGTTGTTGGCCGAGATGATGAAGGCCACCAGCGCCTCCCAGGGCGGCTGCCGCAGCACGCGCAGTCCCGGCAGCCGTTCAAGCGCTTCCAGCGCCATGGGACAGGCCGCCACGGCCGTCCGCAGCGCGGCGTAGTCGCGCTCGAGGTCAAAATAGCGCGTCCAGTACGCCTCCTCGCCCGGCGCGCAGCCTTCCAGGAGGAAGCCGTTCGCCTCGGGGATCAGCCGCGCTTCGTGTCCGCCCGAAACGCCCGCAAACACGCCGTTCTCCTCCCGCCAGTGGAAAACCTGCGCGCTGTCCAGGAGCGTCAGCCGTGGGTCGAAAGGGACGCCTGAAAAACGCGCGCTGGTTTCTGACAGTCTCTCTATCATCATGGTTTTTCCCCTCTGTATTGCGCAGAAAACCCGCCCGGAAACGAATCCAGGCGGGTCGATTCGATGCAATGGATCAGTCCGCGGCAACCTCAGGCTTCGGATAAATGCTGACCTGCTTGCGCTTCTTGTCCTTACGCTCGAACTTGACGATGCCGTCGATCTTGGCGTACAGCGTGTCGTCATCGCCGATGCCCACGTTCAGGCCGGGATGAATGACAGTGCCGCGCTGACGAACCAGAATATTGCCAGCCAGAACAAACTGACCGTCGGCGCGCTTGGTGCCCAGGCGCTGGGCATGGGAGTCGCGGCCGTTGCGGGAGCTGCCCATACCTTTTTTATGAGCGAACAGCTGCAAATTCATGATAATCATGGTGCACTACCTCCTGTTCTTCGTTGATACCCGGACAAAGCCGGGATATTGCTGTGCGATTGCTTGAAGTCCCAGCTCCGTGACGCTGAGCACGATGTCCGCGTCATGGCGCTGCGCTTCGTCGAGGCGATCCGGAAGCTCCGCCTTCAGATAGCCCGCTTCATCATTCTGACGGATGGCCGGCGCGGCGCGAACCACCGATTCCAGCCCGTTTGCGCAGGTAATGAGAAGCGCTGAGACCGCGGCGCAGACGATGTCATAGCCGCTGTCGGCGTATCCGGCGTGACCTTCCGACTCAACGCCGATGATCCTGCCTTCCTTTCGGAAGAAGGCAACCCTGATCATGATCAGCCCTGAACAGCGGTGATCTCAACCTTGGTATACGGCTGACGATGGCCCTGCTTCTTGCGCTCGTTTTTCTTGGCCTTGTACTTGAACACGACGACCTTCGCGCTCTTGACCTGGCCGACGACCTTGCCTTCGACCTTGGCGCCCTCGACAACGGGCGCGCCGATGGTCACGTTGCCTTCGTCGCCCAGCATCAGCACGTCGAAGTTCACGGCGTCGCCTTCCTGAGCGTCGAGCTTCTCGACATAGATCACATCGCCCTGCTGAACACGGTACTGCTTACCACCCGTCTTAATGACTGCATACATCCTGCGTTGCACCTCCTTACAAAGTCTCGCCGGACGCGGGCACGCTTTCGCGCTTTCCTGAGAGCATAGCTCTAGCCTGCTCCGTGCGGATCACCTGCATAGTATAACGCATACCCGGAGCAAAGTCAATCTCCCCGCAGATAATTAACACTTTCCCGTAGCATTTCATGCCCATATCTGGTATAATAAGGGCGCTCAAGAACCAATATGAACTGTTTTGGAGGAATAAAGCATGATTTCTTTAATCCTCTCCCTGATCGTGCTCTTCGTGGGATTTGCCGTTTACGGCCATGTCGTCGAAAAGATCTTCGGTCCGGACGACCGCCAGACCCCGGCCATCGCCATAAACGACGGCGTTGACTGCGTGCCGATGAAACAGTGGAAGGCGTTCCTGGTACAGCTTCTCAATATCGCGGGCACAGGGCCGATTTTCGGCGCGCTGATGGGCGCGTGCTTCGGGCCGGTCGTGTTTCTGTGGATCGTGTTCGGCTCCATCCTCGGCGGCGCGGTGCATGACTACATGTCCGGCATGATCTCCTGCCGGCACAAGGGCGCGTCCATCGCGGAGCTTTCCGGCGATTTCCTCGGAAACGCCGCCAAATGGATCATGCGCGTCTTTTCGATCGTTCTTTTGACGCTGACGGGAACCGTGTTTGTGAACAGCCCCGCGGCGCTGATCGCGCGGCTGACGCCCGCCGCCCTGAACGAACAGTTCTGGATCGTGGCGATTCTTCTGTATTACGTGCTGGCAACGCTCCTGCCCATCGACAAACTGATCGGAAAGCTCTACCCTGTGTTCGGCGTGATATTGATCGTCATGGCGCTGAGCGTGCTGGGCGGCCTGTTTTTCGGCGGCTACACGATCCCTGAAATCACGCTGAAAAACCTGCATCCCACAGGACTGTCCGTCTGGCCGTTCATGTTCGTCACCGTGGCCTGCGGCGCGATTTCCGGCTTCCATGCGACGCAGTCCCCCATGATCGCCAAATGTATCACCTCCGAGAAGCAGGGGCGGACCGTCTTTTTCGGCGCGATGATCGCGGAATCCGTGATCGCCCTGATCTGGGCGGCGGCCGGCGTCGCTTTTTACGGCGCGACGGACATTCTGAACGAGGCGATTTCAACGCTCGGGCAATCCGGCGCGGTTTATGAAATCTCAAACACCATGCTGGGCGTCGTCGGCGGGGCGCTGGCCGTCGTCGGCGTGGTGCTCTGCCCCATCACATCCGGCGATACGGCCTTTCGCAGCGCGCGGCTGATCCTGGCGGAGATGACCCGCCTCGACCAGAAGAAAATCATAAACCGGCTCGTCATCACGCTGCCGCTGCTGGGCGTCGGCGCGGTGCTCACGCAGCTGGACTTCAACGTCCTGTGGCGCTATTTCTCCTGGTCCAACCAGACCCTGGCGATGATCTCCCTTTGGGTCGCGACGGCGTACCTCATGAAGGAAGGCCGCCGCTTCGCGTCCCTCGTCACAGCGGCGCCCGCGGCCTTCATGTCGGCGGTCAGCCTGACTTACATCCTGATGGCAAACGAGGGCTTCGGCCTCTCTTCGGCCTTCGCCTATCCCGCCGGCGCGCTGTTCGCCGCGTCCCTGTTCGCGCTGTACTGCGCCCTGAACCGGCGCACGACCCGTCAGACGACGGCATAAAACGCCGCGAAACAGCGGCGCGCAGAAAGGAGTCCATCCATGGCATACGATATCCTCCCCCTCCTGCCCCATTTCCGTTTTGAAGGCGCGTTCGAGACGGCCAGCGAGATCGGCGCGGGCAACATCAACGCCACCTACCACATCACCTGCCGCCTGCCGGACGGCGGGAAGAAGGAATACCTGCTCCAGCGCATCAATACGTATGTGTTCAAGGACCCCGTGGGCGTGATGCGCAACATCGATCTGGTCACGCGCCACATCGAGCGCGCCTACCGGGCGCAGGGCGTCGATCCGGCCCGGCGCGTGCTGCGCGTGATCCCCACCCGGGAGGGTGGGCTGTTCCACCGCACCGACACGGACGATTACTGGCGCGCCTACAACTTCGTCACCGGAGCCACCGCTTTCGACCGCATCGAGAGTCCCGCCGCCTTCCGCGAGGCCGCCCGGGGCTTTGGCGAATTCCAGCGCCTGCTGACCGACTTCCCCGCCGCCGGGCTCGCCGAGACCATTCCCGGTTTCCACCACACAGCGCGCCGCTTCGAGACCTTCGAGGCCTCCGTGCGGGCGGACAGGGCCGGCCGCGTGAAGGATCTGGCGGAGGAACTAGCCTTCCTGCGGGAGCGGAAGGACATGATGTGCGAAATCGTGAAGGCGCTGGAGGCGGGCCGCCTGCCCGTTCGCGTGACCCACAACGACACGAAGATCAACAACGTGATGATCGACGACGAGACCGGCCGCGCCATCTGCGTCATCGACCTGGACACCGTCATGCCCGGCTCCGCCCTCTACGACTTCGGCGACGCCATCCGCTCCGGCGCGGCCACGGTGATCGAGGACGACCCGGATTTCGACAAGGTTGCTGTCGACCTGACGCTGTTCGAGGCGTTTACAGACGGCTTCCTCAGCGAGGTGAAGGGCATCCTCACGCCTGAGGAAATCGAACGGCTGCCCCTTTCGGCGAAGGTCATCACCTGCGAACAGGCCATGCGCTTCCTCACCGATTACATCGACGGCGATCTGTACTACAAGATCCGCACGCCGGACCACAACCTCGTGCGCGCCCGCAACCAGATGGCGCTGGTGCGCGACATGGAGCGCCGGTTCGGCGAGATGCAGGCCATCGTGAAGAGATACGCGGCGAAAGTCTGAACCGCACCTCAGGTTTAACCCAATATCTTCACGTTTTTCATTGCCTTTCACGGGATAAAGCATTATACTTTTTCCCGTGAATGTTTTTAATCAATAATAAAGGAGTTTTTAGCCATGGCCTACGAGGATATCCGGCGGCTTCTGCCCCACTTCCGGTTTGAGGGCCGTTTCGAGAACGCCGTTGAGATCAACGCCGGCAACATCAACACCACCTACCACCTGATCTACCGCCTGCCGGACGGCGAAAAGAAGGAATACCTGCTCCAGCGCATCAACACCTACGTGTTCAAGGACCCTGACGGCGTGATGCGCAATATCATCATGGTCACGGAGCACATCGAAAAGGCTTACGCGGCGCAGGGCGTCGATTCCAGCCGCCGCGTGCTGCGCGTCATTCCCACGACGGACAACCAGCCCCTCTACAGGCAGTCAGAGGACAGCTGCTGGCGCGCCTACAACTACGTCGACCACGCCACCGCCTACGACATGCTCGAAAAGCCCGAGCACTTCCTCGAGGCCGGCCGCGCCTTCGGCGAATTCCAGCGCCTGCTGACCGACTTCCCCGCCGCCGAGCTCACCGAGACCATCCCCGGCTTCCACGACACGCTCAAGCGCTTCTATGCCTTCGTGGCGTCCGTGGCCGCCGACAAGGCCGGCCGCGTAAAGGAACTGGAGGAGGAAATCGAGTTCTTCTTCGACCGCCGCAAGGTCATGAGCCAGATCGTGAAGGCGCTGGAGGCGGGCCGCCTGCCCATTCGCGTGACCCATAACGACACCAAGATCAACAACGTGATGATCGACGACGAGACCGGCCGCGCCATCTGCGTCATCGACCTGGACACCGTCATGCCCGGTTCCGCCCTCTACGATTTCGGCGACGCCATTCGTTCCGGCGCGTCGACCGCCGCCGAGGACGAACCGGACCTCAGCAAGGTCTCTCTCGACCTGAACCTGTTCGAGCTGTTCACCAAGGGCTTCCTGAGCGAGGTAAAGGACATCCTCACGCCCGAGGAAATCGAGCTTCTGCCCCTCTCCGTGCAGGTGATCGCGTGCGAGCTGGCCATGCGCTTCCTCACCGACTACATCGACGGCGATCTGTACTTCAAGATTCGCACGCCGGACCACAACCTCGTGCGCGCCCGCAACCAGATGGCGCTGGCGAAGGACATCGAGGCGAAGTTTGATAAAATGCAGGCCATCGTGCGCAAATACGCGCAGAATGCTTGACTGACGCCCATGGCCGCCGCGCTGTCCTATTCCCCCACGCTCTCCTCCGCCATGGCCTTTGGCGAGGCGGGACAACTCGACGTCTGGATCCACCGGTTTCTGACCTGCGAGGCGAATAATGTCCCCTTTTCGGACGGCTTGAAGCTGTGTGAAAGATACTACGTCAGCCCCGCGCCGATGCCGCTGGGCCTGTTCAGCCGCTGCGTCGGGCCGGAAGAGGGCATGGCCTACCGCGTCGACGGGGACGCCTTCTCAAAGCGCGTCGCAAACCTGGAACGGCTCATCCGGGCGGGAACAGACCTGCCGCCGCTCATCGCGCATTATGTGGACGGCAGGTTTGAGCTGAACGACGGAAACCACCGATACAAGGCGTATGAAAACCTGGGCGTTGAAAGCGCCTGGGTGATCGTCTGGATCACCGGGGAATCGGAATTCAGGGATTACATGGAGAAGCACGGCGTCTTCACGAAAGACTGCGTCATTGTCCGAAGATAATGATTCCAAAAACACGCGCACAGAAACTTAATTTGACAGAAATTTGACAATCGCTTAAAATATTAACATACGGCAGAGTATTGAGAGAAGCCGCGGCAGGCGGCCCGTTTTGCGCGGGCCTGTTTGCTGCGGCTGTTATCTTTTGAAAGCGTGTGGGTGGCAGCGTGAAAACCATCATTCTGGTTCAGCATACTCAGTCCGAACACCACGTCAACGGCCATATCGGCGCCTGGCAGGACTGGAACCTGACAAATAAAGGCCTGGAACAGGCTTTTCGAATCGGCGAATGGCTGCGCAACGCGGGCTGTGACGGCGGTTGGTCCATGTTTGTGTCCCCGCAGCGCCGCGCCATGCAGACTGCGGAAGAGATCAACCGGAGCCTCGGCATCACGCCGGTCGTCCGGGAGGAACTGCGGGAAGTCAACGCGGGAGAAGGCAACGGCAAAACGCGGGAATGGTATCGGGAGCACGCGGCGCCCAGGGGCGCGGCGTTTGATCCCGATCATCGGGATTTCCCGGACGCGGAATCGGATCGGGAGCTGTGGAATCGGATCATGCCGTTCTACAGGGATATGACGGCCTCTTCCGCGGATCGGATCATTGTGGTGTCCCACGGAACGACGATCAGTTTCCTTCAATCAATGCTGTCCGGTCAGTCCGTGGAGGATCGGGGCCGTTTCCGCTGTAACGGAAGCAGCGGTTCTCTCTCCCGCTATACGGTGGAAGACAGCGGCAGAGTCACGGCGGTCTATATCAATCACCACATTGACTGAAACGATTGCCCGGCCGGCTCTCCGGGAGTCAACCGCGCACATTCCTTTTTTCAAACGATTCAGCAATAATATCCGCAAGGAGTTGATTCACATGTCCCGACAGTATGACGTCGCCATCGTCGGCGCGGGCGTCGTGGGCTGCGCCATCGCGCGGCAGCTTGCCCGCTACGACCTGCGCATCGCCCTGATCGACGCCGCGGAGGATGTGGCCATGGGCGCATCCCGCGCCAACAGCGCCATCGTCCACGCCGGCTACGACTGCCCGCCCGGTTCCGTCGAGGCCCGCATGAACGTCCTGGGCAACGCCCTGTACCGCCAGTGGTGCGACGAGCTGGACGTGCCCTTCAAGCGCTGCGGCTCCTTCGTTATCGGCTTCGGCCCGGAGGATGAGAAAGTGCTTCAGGACCTCTACGACCGCGGCGTGAAGAACGGCGTGCCCGCCATGACCCTCATGCCCGGCTGCGAGGCCCGCGCCATGGAGCCCGCGCTGTCTAAGGATGTCACCATGGCGCTGTTCGCGGCGACCGGCGGCATCACCTGCCCCTATCAGATGACCATCGCCTGCGCCGAGAACGCCCGCGAAAACGGCGCAGAGTGGCTTCTGAACCATCCCGTGACCGCCATGCGCCGCGAGGGCGATTTCATCGAAATCACCGCGGGCGGCGAGGAGATCGAAACCCGCTACGTGGTCAACGCCGCGGGCGTGTTCTCGGATGAGATCAGCCGCATGCTGGGCGACGATTCCTTCACCGTGCGCCCCCGCAAGGGCGAATACATGCTGCTGGACCGCAAGAGCACCTGCGTCGAGACCGTCATCTTCCAGACGCCCTCCAAGCTCGGCAAGGGCATCCTCGTGGCCCCCACCGTGGACGGCAACATGTTCGCCGGCCCCACCGCCGTGGATATGACCGACAAGCGCGACACCTCCGTGACGCCCGAGGGCATCGCGCAGCTCACCGCCATGTCGAAAAAGTCGGTGCCTTCCATCGACCTGCGCTCGGTCATCACCTCCTTCGCCGGGGTGCGGGCCCAGCCCTCCACCGGGGACTTCATCATCGGCGCGTCGAAGGCGGAGCCTCGGCTCATCCAGGCCGCGGGCATCTGCTCCCCCGGCCTCACCTCCGCCCCCGCCATCGCCGGGGAGATCGCCCGCATCCTGCGCGCGAGCGGCCTTGAGATGACCGAGAAGGCAAACTACAACCCCATCCGCAAGGCCATCCCCGAGTTCCGCAATATGAACAACGAGGAACGCGCCGCCCTCATCGAAAAGGACCCGCGCTTCGGCCGCGTCATCTGCCGCTGCGAGACCATCACCGAGGGCGAAATCGTCGAGGCCATCCGCCGCGGCGCGCGCTCGTTGGACGGCGTGAAGCGCCGCACCCGCGCGGGCATGGGCCGCTGCCAGGGGGGCTTCTGCTCGCCCCGCGTGATGGAGATCCTCTCCCGCGAGCTGAACGTTCCCATGACCGAGCTGACCAAATTCGGCGGAGAGTCGAAGCTGCTGGTCGGCGCGCTGAAGGAGGTGTGACGGATGAACAAGCGATATGACATCGCCGTGATCGGCGGCGGCCCGGCCGGCCTGGCCGCGGCGCTGGAGGCGCGCAAAAACGCGCCGGACGAGAGCGTGCTCATCATCGAGCGCGACAGGGAGCTGGGCGGTATCCTCCAACAGTGCATCCACAACGGCTTCGGCTTGCACTTCTTCGGCGAGGAACTGACCGGCCCCGAATATGCCGGGCGCTTCATCGCCAAACTCGAAGGCAGCGGCATCGAGGTCATGACCGACACCATGGTGCTGGAGCTGAGCGGCGACCGCCGCATCCTGGCCGTGAGCGCCAAGCTGGGCCTGGTCGAAATCGAGGCGGGCGCGGTGATCCTGGCCATGGGCTGCCGCGAGCGCACCAGAGGCGCGCTGAACATCCCCGGCACACGCCCGGCGGGCGTCTACACCGCGGGCTGCGCCCAGCGCCTTGTGAACATGGAGGGCTTCATGCCCGGCAGGCGCGTGGTCATTCTGGGCAGCGGCGACATCGGCCTCATCATGGCGCGCCGCATGACCTGGGAAGGCGCGAAGGTGGAGGTCGTGGCGGAGATCATGCCCTTCTCCTCCGGCCTGAACCGCAACATCGTTCAGTGCCTGGTGGACAACGGCATCCCGCTCAAGTTCAACCACACCGTGACGAACATCCTCGGCCGCGAGCGCGTCGAGGGCGTGACCATCGCGGAGGTTGATCCCGCCACCCGCCAGCCCATTCCCGGCACCGACATCACCTATGAGTGCGACACGCTGCTGCTCTCAGTGGGCCTCATCCCGGAAAACGAGCTCACGCAGGCCGCGGGCATCGAGATCGACCGCGTGACCAGCGGCGCGGTCGTCGACGAGACCCGGCAGACCTCCATTCCCGGCGTGTTCGCCTGCGGAAACGTCCTGCACGTGCACGACCTGGTGGACAACGTGTCCGACGAGGCTATGATGGCGGGCCGCGCCGCCGCGGCGTATGTGACCTATCCCGCGCCCGCGGCCGCTTACCGCAATGTCAGTGGCATCAACGGCGTGCGCTACACCGTGCCTCAGCGCGTCAGCGAAAGCGCCAGCGGCAAGCTGGACATCTACTTCCGCGTGGGCAGCGCCTACCGCCCGGCCACGCTGATCGTGCGATGCGGAGACGATGTGATCGCGAAGCGCAAAAAGCAGATCATGACCCCCGGCGAGATGGAGAAGATCACCGTCGACGCCGCGAAGATCACCGGCGACATCACGCTTGAAATCGAGGAGGCGCGCCCGCAATGAAGACGATGGAAATGACCTGCATCCGCTGCCCCATGGGCTGCCGCCTGACCGTGACGCAGGAGGGCGAAACCTTCACCGTGACCGGCAACACCTGCCGCCGCGGCGAGGAATACGGCATCCAGGAGATGAGTTGCCCCATGCGCACCGTGACCAGCTCCGTGCGCGTCGAGGGGGGCCGCCGTCCGGTGTGCTCGGTGAAGACGGCCGAAAACGTGAAGAAGGCGGAGATTCCCGCCGTGCTGGAGGCCATCCGCGGGCTGCGCGTGACGGCGCCCGTGGCCATCGGCGACGTGCTCGACCCCGATATCGCCGGCACCGGCGTGAAGCTGGTCGCCACGGCGAACGACTGAACAGGGCTCATATAATTTCCGCGCCGCCGCTTCATTCATCCGAAGCGGCGGCGCGTGTTTTTCGTTCAGTTACCTTTTCCTGACGTAAATGAGTATGAAGTTCAGAATCCTATCAAGGCCCTTGTCCAGGAATTGTATGTCCCGGACGCCGTATTCATGGCCCGAATCAAACCAGTCCTTCCAGGCCTCGTCGAAGCATTCGCCCTCTTTGACGGCGACGTCGCACTGATCGCCGCACTCTTCCGCCAGCAGGTTTTTCCACCATTCGGGCGTCTTGAACAGTTCCGCGTCGTCGCCCTCCGCCCAGGTGGTGAAGAGTTCTTTCAACTCGCCCTTCGGCTCTTCCCTGAGGCCCGGCACGGCGATCATGACGCTGCCGCCCTTTTTCACGAACGGCAGTATCTTTTCCCTGAACACGCCTTCCCGGCAGCCGAAATAATGATAGGCGTCCACACTGACGACGGCGTCGAAATAGCCGTGGGCAAAGGGCATGTCCATGGCGTCGCCGTGAATGGGAATGACCTTGTCCTCCAGATGATGCGCCTGAATCCTCGTGTAATTGTCGGACGCGGAAACCCACAGATCGAAGGCGTACACGTGTCCGGCGTCCGTCTCATTGGCGAGAAAAACGGATGTGAGCGCCATGCCGCATCCCAGATCAAGCGTCCTGTCAAAGCGCGCGTTTCCCGGGCTTCTGCGGAGCAATTCATCCAGCAGGCGGAACGAATTGGGGCCCATCAGGTAATCCTTTGTGAAATACGGCCGGTACTTTTCCAGTCTGTCCATATTATCCTCCACATCTGAATAAAAAGGTGCTGTCAGAGCGCCTGGTAATCAAACATGCTCATCACGGCGTCGGAAATGTCCATGATGTCGAAGTAATGAGAGGCTGTTAATTTTGAAAACCGCCTGGCTGCAAGATCGACAAATCTGACCTGCTCGCACAGCACATATCCTTCTATCGGACTGTCCTTCATGCGGATGTGGAGCGGGCCCTCCGCAGCATGCGCCACGATGGGGCAGACGATGGCCTTTCCACTTTCATTGAAGAAATCGTTGCTGACCACGATGACCGGAAAGGACAATCCGCCCACCTTCAAAAGATCGCCCTGCTCGACTTTCTGCATTTACCACACCTCGCCGCCTGCCGGTTCTTCTCGCGGCAATTCATCCGAAAGGTTGAGTTGTCCGCCGTAGTCGGCTGCCCTCTCTTTCAGGCTACGGTGACAAAAACTCGGCGTCAGGACGATCTGCCTGCCCACGATCTCCATATTCAGCATATCATTTGGAGAAATGCCCGCCCTTTGAAGAAATTCTTTGGGAAGACGAATGCCATGGCTGTTCCCCCATTGCTTCAATCTCACCTGCACTCAAATCGCCTCCTTGTTTATACGAAGTATACACCGCTTTATCAAAAGCGTCAAGTACCGCGACCGAAAAACAGATTACCTATTCGCCGAGAACAGCATGTGGAAAATGTCCGGCTGAACCGTTATCATAATTGCCAAACAACCCAACCAGTAAAGCGGCAACTCAAGCCAACCTGGAATTCCTCTGACGCGAAGCGCTTTTAGCCATGATTTGGGAATAAACCTGCACAGCAAGCTGTATATCCAATACCCCGCCCATGTGCCCGCCGTGTTTGTTATCAAGTCATTTATGTCTGTTGTTCCGCAGCCGAACATCTGAACGATTTCAACGGAAAGTGAAATAAGGAACCCTGCCAGAACCGTTCTGCCAGCCCTGTTAAACTCCTTGTAAAGCAGCGGAAGGAACACACCCAGAGGAATAAAGAGAATGAAATTCAGCACGGTCTGAACCGGCCCTCTGATCATATCGGCAAAAGGCATGTAGACGATCCTTGGCGCGTATTGACGCATAAACCAAACGCCCGTCATCGTCAGTACGCCGACCAGATAAAAGCAGAACACAAATGACAGCGCCATATGCGCCAGTATCTTCTTCTTTCTCACGATAATCAAAATGATAGAATACAGTAATAACGCAATGAAAACCGGGCAACACCCGCTGATCAAGTGCTGCCGGCACAATTCCCAATCCATGTCTTTCTCCTCTTCCCCATAAGCCACCGCGCCGCCGCTCAGGTTTTCAGAAGCGGCGGCGCGGTGACATCTGTTATTGTCTTATCGGCTTACAGCCCGATCGACTTCAAATATTCGATGCTCATCTTCGCGGCCTCCAGAGGATGCCTGTCATACCACTGATCCTGCTCCACGATGAACCAGCCCGCGCCCGCGTCCAGACCGGCTTCGACCACGGAGGGGATGTCCTGGCAGCCGTAGCCGACGGGACGGAACTCGAAGGCAATGTCGTTCGGATCGGCGGCCGCGCCGTCGTCCTTGCCGCTGCCATCCTTGCTGATCAGCGCGTAAGGCTGCTTGCCGCCCTTCTTGCCCACGTAGTCCTTCAGGTGCACGATGGGCGCGCGGCCCGTGTACTTGCGCACATAGGCGGCGGGATCCTCGCCCGCGTATTTCACCCAGCATACGTCGACCTCCGTCTTGAGGATGTCCTCGGAAACGGTGTCGTAGATGAAGTCAAGGCCGTACTCGCCGCTGATCTTGATGAATTCAAAATCGTGGTTGTGGTAGAGCAGCTGGATGCCGGCTTCCTTACAGAGCCTGCCGAAGCGGTAAATGCCCTGCAGGGTCTTGGCGAAGCCCTCGCTGCCGGGGCGATGCGCCTCGTCCAGGAACGGAATGGCCAGGTATTCGCAGCCGATCGTCTTATAGAACGCGATCTGCGCGAACATATCCTCGGTGGTCTCTGGGATCGGCTGATGGCCGGAAATGGCCTTGAGCCCGGTCTCCTCCAGCATGGCCTTCACTTCCTGCGCCGTGTGGCCGTAGAACCCGGCGAACTCCACGCCGTCGTAGCCCAGCTCGGCCAGCTTCTTCAGCACGCCTTTGAGATCCTTCGCCGCCTCTTCGCGGGCGGAATAAACCTGATAGCCAATGAACGCCTTCTTCATGAAGATATGCCCTCCCTTTGTTGCTTTTTCATTCACATTATACCAGCGGAAGCGCGCAAAAGCAAGGGGCATTATTCGCCCGTCGCTTAAGCCCGCTCAATCCTCTCTATCGCCTCAATATGCGCTTCCGGGGCCAGCATCACATTCCAGCATAAAGCGGCGCCTTCAAACCCAAATGCCTTTATCGCCGCCAGCGTTTCCGCAATGTAGCCGGCATTCGTCCTGGCTATGTCCTCCCGGTAATTGATTTCTACTCCCGGATACTTTTCGCAGGCCGCATCCCTGATGGCCTCGAGCTGAGTATCCAGAAAGGCTCTGTCCATCGGCAGTTTCCCGCGCTCCCGGCCATTGGACGCGTATTTTTCAAACAGCGCGTATTCGTAGGCGATGCCGGCAGGCGCGTTCGTCATCCGGTAGAGCATTGGCTTGATGAAGTCCGCGTTTTTCGTGATCAGAGGATAATTTTGACCGACAAACCGGCTGACGACGGGCGCGAACAGGTCCAGGCCGACAATCATGCCTTTGTCCTTAAAATACCCGCTGACATCTGAGACCGCTTCGGCGATGATCTCTTCCTTCGCCTCAAAAAAGCGCGTCGCCAGTTCTTCATTCAGCGTGAATCTTCCATCCATCGGAAAGGACGCCATTTCAAAAAAGGCGGATTGTTTCTCCGCATACAGCTTTCGGACGGCGTCGATATCCACGCCTCGTTTCCGAAAAGCCTGCCTGCATCGCTCGCAGCCGCAGCTCAATACGCCGGAAACGCCCGACACAAACGACTGGCTCCGTATTTTGTCGAGAAATACGCCGTCAAAACCGCAGGCGGAAAAATGCTTCTCATAGATGCCCTCTACGATCTGAATATTCCGGCGGGACGAAGGACAGCAAAAAGTGAAGTCCTCGTCCTCCTGCTGAATCGGCGTAACGACGGCTTTCCCGAAGATATCCAGCGCTTCGTCCGGCGTCTCTATTGCGCTAATTTCCGAAAAGACGGGGAGCCAAAGCAGCATTTTGATTCCCCGCCCGTGAAGGAACGCCCCGATCTCCCCGTACAGAGACGGATCGCAACGCCAGCCGATAATCACTTTATCCACCGTGATCCGGGAGCATATCGCGTCGATTCTCCGCATGATATCTCCCGCTCCGGCTTTGGCCGAATGCCAGGAGCCCGTGAAAACCTGTAAAATGTACCTCATAATGCCATACACATCAGGATGTCACCGCAACGTGAGGCGGTGTCGTTATGTCTTTTGTTCCGGGCGCTTTTTTACAGCTTGAACAGCACCTTGAGGGAGTTCCAGTAATAATACGGCACCAGAAGGTCGGTGTGATAGAACTCGGAAACGCCAAAGAAGATATTGTTTTTATGGACGTCGAGGCCGTAAGAGAAACCGGGCGCTTTGGTGAGGAACTTCATCTGGTCGTTCATCCGCTTGACGTCCTTCTCAGGATCTCCGTTGGTGGCGTAAATGAAGAACGGCAGATCGGGCTTCCGTTTGACCTGATAGGATACATAGTCTGTCACGACCTCGTCGGCCAGCTCGTCGCGTATGCCCCGGCCGGCTGTGGTCATGCAGCTCATGGGCGCATACCAGCGGAAGAATTCAAAGGCGTTGTGGAACATATACCAGGTGCAGGCCGCGCCGCGGGAATAGCCGGAGAAGGCGCGGTGGTCCCGGGTGGCGATGATGCCCTCTTTGCCGGCGTCGGTCAGATAGGTGTTGAAGCGGGTTTCCACGGCGGGGATGATGCTTTCGATCACTTCGCGGTAGAAGTTCGGCGGATTGCCGGTGCTGCCGTTATCCCCCGCCTGCGCACCGCCGGTCTTTTTCCGAATCTCCACATCGCGCGCCGGATCGAAGTAATAGGTGGTGCAGACGATGATGCAGGGATCAATCTCGCCGCTGTCAAAGAGGTTGTCAAAGCGCTTCACCGTTTCGGGCGTATTGAAAAGCTCGGGGTCGCAGGTGTTGCCGTGCTGATAATACAGGACGTTGTATTTGCGGGCTTTGTCGTTTTCGTCGTAGCAATAGGGAAGGTAAACATTGCAATACTTGGGGTACGTAATGCCGTATTCATAGACATCGGTTGTGTAGTCGACGCGGACCATGCGGCCCTTTTTCACCGGTTCGGCTTCTTCGATGGCCGGGTTCAGTTCAAAGACAGTCTCAAAGTCAATGACTTCACCGGGTTTTTTGACGATGATTTTCCTTTCACTCATAGCTTCGGTCTCCTTTCTTTCTCTTATATTTCATTATTCTATGTATTTCACGAAATCCCTGCAAAAAACAATATGTCAAAGTAAAATGCTCATAGCCATGCCCCCACACGCAGCCTCTTCCACCATTCCAGATGATCCAAGTAATCGGCAGATGGAACAAAACGGCCGGATTCGACGTCTTACCTTGCAAAATAAAAAAGGGGAAATACTGAAGATGAAAAAAAACGCTTGGCTGACGATCCTGACCGCTCTGATTCTTATGCTTGGGTGCTTTGGTACCGTTCATGCGGAAATCCTTCCTCCTTTCGGAGAAGGACAAATCGGCCTCCAGGCCGCGGTGTTGTGCGATAGCCTGACCGTGCGCGAAGAGCCCGATACCTCTTCCAAGGCCGTACAGACCCTGCGATACCGGGACCTCATCATCGTGACAGAGCAGACCGACGGATGGGCGCACTGCTTCCTTGGGGACGCCGAAGACTCGGCGTCGGGATGGGTAAACGCTGACTATATCACCATTGATCCCGCCTGGTACCGGACGGAAACGAAAACGCCGGTGTACGCCTGGAACGATACGTCGGCCCCCAAAGTCGCCCTGCTGGACGCAAATACTGAGTTCCTTGATCCGGACACCTTCCTGCCCATTCTGAAGGATGAGGGAGAATGGCTTATCGTCAGCCTCCGCGGCGCGGTGGGATGGATCTGCGCGGGAACCGGAAGGCAGAGCGGCAATCGCTCTGAAGCGGTCATCATGATCGAGGGCATGGAGGAGACCGTCCAATACGAGCGCGTCAGAAACGACGCCATCGGGTTCGAGATGGACTACGATTATGAGCGTTTTGTAAGGCGCAGCGAGCCGGATCGCGAATGCTTTGTCTCCCGCTATGACGATCCCAATCAGCCCGAGAATTATATTGAAATAACGCACAGCCCGGCGGATGTCGATGCCGCCGCCGCGTCCGTCGGCGAGGCGCTTTCAAACGATTATGATATCATCGTGGAATCCTCCATTCTTGACGGCGCGGGAAGCTGCGTGCGGATCGACGCGTCAATCGCCAAAGGCGGCAAGGGAACGCCCGATTTGCTTCAGACGGTATATATCATTCCCGCGGCCGATGGCAGCGTCATCGCCACGGCGCACTGCACCTTTGAAAGCGCCGAAGGCTTCGGCGTCCGGTTCCGCAACATGATGAATACCCTGACGGTCATTGACTGACAGCGCTGAACGCGCATCACGCGGGGCAGATAAACTGCCCCGCGTGACGTATATTATCCGTAAATCGCCCGCTCCGCCCAATCAGTCAGACTGCAGCGCGTCGTAGCCCTCCTCGCCGGTGCGCACGCGGACGACGTTCTCCACATCGGTGACGAAAATCTTGCCGTCGCCGATATGCCCGGTGTACAGCGCCTGTTTGGCCGTCTCGATGACCTGCCTGACGGGCACCTTGCTGACCACGATGTCCACCTGCACCTTCGGCAGCAGCGTGACTTCCACCGGCGTGCCTCGGTAATACTCCGGCTTGCCTTTCTGGATCCCGTAGCCCATCACGTTGGTGACGGTCATGCCGGTGATGCCGATCTTGTTCATGGCGGCCTTCAGGCTCTCCAGGCTGGCCGGGCGGCAGATGATGCGGACGCTGGTATAGACCGGCGCGTCGGGGGCCTTTTCGTGGACCCTGCGCGCAGGCGCTTCCGCTTCGACACCGGCGGCGGGCGCCGCAACGGGAGCCGCGTCCTCCGCCGCGCTGTCCGGCATGATGGAGAAGCCGGCATAGGCGGTGTGCAGGCCGTGTTCGGAGCGATCCAGGCCCATGACCTCGTCCGCGGCGTCCGCCCGCAGCCCGATGGTCTTTTTGATCAGCATGAATACCAGGGTGATGACGGCCGCCGTCCACGCGACGGTCGCAGCCACGCCCAGCAGCTGCACGCCCAGGAATTTGAAGCCGCCGCCGTAGAAAACGCCCTTCATGGTGGAGACGCCGGTGGCGAAGAATCCGGTGAGGATCGTGCCCATCGCGCCGCAGACGCCGTGAACGGAGATCGCGCCGACGGGGTCGTCGATTTTGACCACATTGTCGAAGAACGCCACCGACAGCACCACGGCGAAGCCGCAGCAAAGGCCGATGATCGCCGCGCCGAAGGGGTCGACCGCGTCGCAGCCCGCCGTGATGCCCACCAGACCCGCCAGCGAGGCGTTGAAGGTCATGGACACGTCCGGCTTGCCGTAGCGCAGCCAGGTGGAGAGCATCGTGGTCAGCGTCGCCACGGCGGCGGCCAGGTTGGTGTTGAAGAACACCAGGCCCGCGCTGGCGATCAACTCATCGCTGTCCATGCCCACGGTGGAAGCGCCGTTAAAGCCAAACCAGCAGAACCACAGTATGAACACGCCCAGCGCCGCAATGGACAGGTTGTGGCCGAGGATCGCGCGGGGCTTGCCGTCTTTGCCGTACTTGCCGATGCGCGGGCCCAGCATCTTCGCGCCGATCAGCGCGCAGACGCCGCCCACCATGTGGACGCAGGTGGAACCGGCGAAGTCGTGGAAGCCCAGGTCGCTGAGCCAGCCGCCGCCCCAGATCCAATGGCCGGACACGGGATAGATGAACAGGGAAATCGCCGCCGAATAGACGCAATAGGCGGAGAACT
>JAFXQO010000009.1 GCA_017527065.1 Clostridia bacterium | reverse complement strand
GGTGGAAGCGCCCGCCGGTCGGGGCTGAACCGGATTCGCCCGCTGGGGCCGCGCCGTAGTCTCGGGACGCGCCTGGGGCCTGTCGGCCGGACGGCTCGCCGGCTGCGCGGCGGGACGGGTCGGCTGCGCGGTTGGACGGGTCGGCTGCGCGGTGCGGCGCGGTTCGGGCTCGAACTCCTCAACCTCGAAGGCCGAGGCGCGCACGCGGCCCGTGTAATCGCCGCGCTGGGCCGCGTTTCGCGTCCTGTCTTGCTCTGACATTTGTATTTCCTCCAAAATGATGGTAAAAAGTCTCATCGTTTTCCATAGTATATCACATTTTTTCCGCGCCGCCCACTGTTTCCATTAAAAAAGTATCCCAGGACACCCCTTTCCCCGGGTAAAATGTTAATTTCCCTTTCCCGCCCCTTTGGCGGAAACCAAATTTCGCCTTTCTTTGTCTAACCAGTGAGACTGGAAAAAGGCGTTCGCGGTTGCGACATGGTTTTCGGATATTCTTTAACTATTCGGTGAATTTTGCGCGCCGCGCATTGACGAATTCGCCTTTTTGTTGTATGTTAATATAGAGTGCGTATCTGCTGCGCGCGGGTGAAGCGAACGCCCGCGCTTCCGGATTGACACCAAAGGAGATATTGCCATGGCAAGAGGAAAAACTTTTAAATTCGGCAAGACGCTTGTGAACGTATCCAGCCGCGGCATCGCGACGAAGGATACCTCGACCGGCGAGATCAAGCGCCATGCTTTCCCCTGGGCGAGCGCTCCCAAACCCGCCGAGCCCGACCTTCATGATGCGGACTACGACGAGACGGACGAAGTCCAGGACGACGGCGACGCGCAGGACGAAGCCGCCTATTACGCGGGCTACGACGAAGACGGGGCCTACGAAGGAGACGGGGCCTATGAAGAAGCCTACGACGAAGGCGAGGAGCCGGAGGAGGACTACGACGAGGGCGACGAGCGCACCCGCCCGGCGGGCCTTTTAGGCTCCACGTGGTTCATGTGGCTCATGCTCATCGTGCTGCCGCCGCTGGGCATCTGGCTGCTCTGGCGCAACAACCGCTATGAGATCACCCCCCGCTCGGCCATTTCCGCGGCGGCAGTGGTGTGGTTCATCGTGCTTTTGATCTGGCTGTTCAGCCACATCGGCGGCCGCGACACCACCGTCGCGAACCTGCCCACGGCCACGCCCAGCCCGACGCCCGCCGTCGAGACGCAGGACACGCCCGAGCCCAGCGCCACGCCGAACGCCGACGCGACGCAGGTCGTCAACGCCACCGACATCCCCGTCAGCACCGGGGAAGCCGCGCCGACCCCCAACACGGAGGGCACCGCGCCGGCCGCCACGGCGACGCCCGACCCGAACGCGTCTCCCTCGCCCACCGATAACGGCACGACGCCCGCCCAGGCGATGTTCGTCTATTCCACCGCGACGGGCGCTTACTACCATTCCTACGCCACGTGCTCCAACATGGTCAATCCCGACCGCGTGACGCTGAGCGTGGCGCTCTCCCGCAAGCAGACCGCCTGCCCCTACTGCTGGACGGCGCCCAGCGCCACCTCCGGCCCCACCCCCACGCCGCTGCCCGCCGGCATGTATTACTACCGGCCCGACGGCACCTACTATCACCTCGACCAGACCTGCAAGGGCATGAAGAACGCCCAGCCCGTCTCTGAGGCGGACGCCATCGCTGCCGGGAAGACCGCTTGCCCCGTGTGCATCGGCTCGGTGTACGTCACCGGCGGCGGCACCTGGTATCACGCCAACTCCACCTGCCAGGGCATGAAGAACGCCAAGAAGGTGACCATCGCCGAGGCCAAGGCCGCCGGCAAGACCGAATGCCCCGTCTGCATGAACGGCACGCCCGTCGAGGGCCAGACCGTAGCCACCAATGAGGTATACTACACCACCGGCGGCGGCACCTGGTATCACACCGATTCCACCTGCCAGGGCATGACCAACGCCTACCGCATCTCCGCGGCCGCGGCCGAGCAGGCCGGCAAGAAGCCCTGCCCGAAGTGCCTGAACGGCAACAGCGGCGTGGCCAACTACTACGCCACCAGCGACGGCACCTATTACCACACCAACAGCACCTGCTCTGGCATGAAGAACGCCACGCGCGTGTCGCTGGCGACGGCCCTTGCCCGCGGGCAGAGCGCCTGCCCGAAATGCGCGGGCGGCACGGTCGTGAGCCAGAAGCCCACCACAGTGACCGTTTCCACGGAGAACAAGGGCACGACAAACAACAATAACAACACCAAGGTGAACGATTCGACTTATTACGCCACGACGGACGGCACCTACTTTCACAAGGATCCCACCTGCTCCGGCATGAAGAACGCCACGGCCGTGACCACCGCCCAGATCGCCGCGCGGCGCCAGCAGCCCTGCCCGAAGTGCATCGGCACCTCCGGCATATACTACTCCACACCCACCGGCGAGCACTATCACTCGAACCCCACCTGCTCCGGCATGACCGGGGCGAACATTGTCACCCTGGCGATGATCCGCAGCCGCGGGCAGACCGCCTGCCCGAAGTGCGTCGGCGGGGCGACCACCACGACCAACACCGGCGAGGCGAACGGCGAATACTGGGCGACCACCGGCGGCAAATACTATCACGCCACCTCTAACTGCTCCGGCATGACGAACGCCTTGCGCGTGACGAAGGCCACCGCCGAGGCGCGGGGCCAGGCTCCTTGCCCCAAATGCCTCGCCGCCCCGGCGGCGCCCACCGCGACGCCCAAGCCCGTTGACACGCCCAGCGAGGAGAACAACCTCTCCTACTACGCCACCGCCAGCGGCCAGTACTATCACCGCACGGCCAACTGTTCCGGCATGACCGGGGCGACCCGCGTGAGCGAGACCTCCGCCGTGGCTGACGGAAAGCAGCCCTGCCCGGTGTGCATCGGCACGGTCTGGGCCACCGAAGGCGGCGACTACTACCACGCCGTCTCCGACTGCTCCGGCATGAAGAACGCGAAGCTCATGACGGTCGACCAGGCCGAGCTGAGCGGCAAATCCCCCTGCCCCGCCTGCATGGGCGGAAAGCCCGTCAGCGGAGGCGCCAACGGGGGCACCGGCTCCGGCCAGACTGTCACGACCTCCGACGGCGGCACGGAGGTCTGGGTGAGCGTCGAAAACGCGAACTACCACGCCAACATGAACTGCTCGAACCTGCAATATCCCGTCAAGACTCGGCTGGAGCAGGCTATCAAACAGGGCTACATCCGCTGCACGACCTGCAACGCACCTGTTCTGACCACGGGCACCTGATGATAAAAACGCGGCGCGGCCGCCTTCCCGGCTTGAGGAAGGCAGTCGCGTCTTTTGGTTTTATGATGGTAGTGGGACGACAGGGGGAAACGTCATACCGAGGACGCTCCCTGGCGGCGCGCCATGGGAATGACCTTCCGCATCACCGGATAGAGCAGCAGCACGTCGACCGGATACTGCAGCAGGTTCTTGAGGACCCGGCCGGGCAGCAGCGTCAGAAACGCTTTGCCGTAGAGCATGTGGATCCACAGCGTGTTGAGCGCCAGGTTGCAAACGACGTCGATCAGCAGCTTGGTCAGCAGCAGGCGCGGCAGCGTCACGTCGCGGCGGTAGAGCATAAGCCCGTAGATGAGCCCGCTCACCAGGCCGGTGATCGTGAAGCCGGGAAAATACGGCCCCGTGGGCCGGATGAGGAACACGATCACGTCGGCCAGCGCGCCGTTGACCGGGGCCACAGCCGGGCCCAGCAGCGCGCCCGCCGAGCTGAGGGCGAGATAGCCGAAGGATATGCGGATGCTCGGCCCCACGGGGATCGCCGCGACCAGCCCCAGCACCACCTGCAGGGCCAGCAGCATGGCCGCCGTCGCCAGGCCGCGCACGCGCTTCATCTCGCGCGCGGACGCGGCGAACATCGCGCCTGTCTCCATTCGCGCCACCTCCCGTTTCATATCGCCGGATGATGAAGATTATAAGGGATGCTTCCGGCAAAGTAAAGGCGAAATGCGGCGGGTTTTGTTAAATCAGGAAGAAGTCCGATCCCGACCCAACCGACATCCATGACAAGGAGGAAAACACATGCTCAATGTTGCAATGATCAGCAAATGGCACGTTCACGCCGGCGGCTACGCCCGATTCGTCCAGAACCAGCCCGACGCCCAAGTCACCTGCGTGTGGGACGAGGACCCTGCCCGCGGCCAGGCCTGGGCCGACGAGCTGGGCGTGCCCTTCGAGGCGGATTACGACGCCCTGCTCAGCCGCGGCGACGTGGACGCCGTACTGATCGACACCCCCACCAACATGCACAAGGAGGTCATGGTCAAGGCCGCGAAGGCGAAGAAGCACATCTTTACGGAGAAGTGCATGTGCCTCACCGTCGCCGACTGCGACGAAGTGATCAAGGCTGTCGAGGAAGCGGGCGTGACCTTCACCATCAGCTTCCCCCAGCGCACGAGGGGCCGCAATCTCTTCATCAAGCAGTGCATCGACGACGGCACGCTGGGCGACGTAACGCTGCTGCGCGTGCGCGACAGCCACGACGGCGCGACGGCGGGCTGGCTGCCGGATTACTGGTACGACCCCGAGACCACCGGCGGCGGCGCCATGATGGACCTGGGCGCGCATCCCATGTACCTCTCCCGCTGGATGCTGGGCAAGCCCGTGCGCATCATGTCCATGTTCAACGCCCGCACCGGCCACGCCGTGGAGGACAACTCGGTGTGCGCCATCGAGTTCGAAAACAAGGCCATCGCCGTGGCCGAAACCGGCCTGGTTTCCGGCATGAACCCGCAGACCATGGAGGTTTACGGCACGAAGGGCGTCATCATCTGCGAGGGCGAAAAACTGCGCCTGCGCACCAAGGACATCGCCCGCTTCGTGGAGGGCGGCTGGGCCGAGGTGAAGCTGCCCGAAGACCAGCCCCTGCCCCTCAGGCAGTTCATCGACAGCGCGCTCTACGGCAAGCCCGTGAACTTCGGCCTGAAGGAAGGCCGCGAGCTCACCGAGCTGATGGAGAACGCGTATATCGCGGACAGGGAGCATCGGGAAGTCCGGTTCTGACCGTCTGACAGCGCAAAAGGAGCCCGACCATTGCGGCCGGGCTCGTTTTATGCTCCGTGTCAGAACGGGCTTTCCTCCGGGTCGGTGATGGCGATGTTCACGCCGTTCACCTCCACGCCCTCCTCGGCGCGGATGAGCAGGTACTTCTTTCCGTCGATCACGCGGGTCTCGATGAGGTCGGCGCGCTCCGGCGCGATTTTGATGACCACGTCCGGCAGCTTCACGCTGAACCGCCTGGGCTCCACGATGTTCACCGGGCTCAGGTCGACGCCCGCGCCGAGCTTTTCATCGTACTGCGCGGCGAATGCCTCCACGCGCTCGGGCGACACGCCCGAATCGCGCAGCATGTCGCGCATCTCGTTGCGCGATACCTTGAGCGGCGCGGCTTCCTTGTCGGCCTGCTGCTCGCGGATGCGCTCGCTGAGCTGCTCGTGCACCGCCTGCACCACCTCGTAGCTGCATTCCTCCTCCAGCGAGTCCTCCAGGATGGACTGGAACGCCTCCTTCTGCTCTTCGGCGGGCATGGGCTTTTCCTGGGCGTTGAACAGCGCGCCGGAGAGGGCGTCGTGGGTGTTCCCCGGATCGCGCAGGTAGTAGACGGCGTTGTAGATGTTGCTGGCCCGGTCGTCGAAGGCGGGGAACATGAAGCCCACCTCTGGCGAGGCGACGACCCAGTCGAGGGGACGCGGGCGGAAGCCGTTTTCCGCGGCGTCCCAGCGCAGCGCGGGCTTTGACTGCTTCACCGGGCACACGCAGCAGAGTATGTAGTGGAACACGTCCGAGCCGTCCTCCAGCTTCTCGCGGTCGGTCGAAAAGGAGGGCACGTCGTAGGCGTCGTGCATGAGCAGGATGAGGTAGTTGTCCTCCAGGTCGAAGGTCTCGATGACGTGTTCGCAGAAGGCCTGAACCGCATCGTCGTCGGTCAGCGCGGAGTCGCGCAGCGCCATCAGCAGCCGGTGCTCCTCGCCTTCCCGCACCTGCTCCGCGGAAAAGCCGATGTTCACGAGGTTTTTGTCCGGCGTGCCTGAGAGCGTCTTGCTGAACAGGGCCAGGTATTTTTCCGCCTCCTCCGGCGGCATGGCCAGGGGAGACTGGGCGAACTGCGAGATGATCTCGCGGTTCTGGTTCACATAGCAGCCGCGAATGAGCGTCACGTTGCTGCGCTCGGGGTTCAGGCGGCGGCGGATTTCGGCGATTTCTTTTCTGTTCATGATTCTGATTCCTCAAATGGTCCGGTCGCGCTGAACCGGATAATTTTTTTTGCTTTTACCTGAGATAAGCGGTCAAGCTGTTCTGGCCTTCCATCCTGGTAAAACCGGCGGCCCTGAATAATTCGATTTCTGCCTGTGCGTCCACATCAACCACGACCATCAGCTGACGCGGCCTGTTCAATTCGATCGCCTTTGCCAGCAATGCCAGTTCGTAGCCCTGCCGTGCCGATTCAGGCTTTACAAACAGGTCGTAGATTTCATTGATCTCATAACAGCGCTGTACATCCAGATAGCCCTGGATCTGTCCGTCCTTTATGGCCAGCAGGACCCTGAATTTATCCTGGGCCGAGAGAATGCGTTCGGCTGTCCAATATGTGTCGGCGTTATGCAGATCGCAGTACTGCTTCGTCCACTTTTCAGAAAGCGGCTCTATCTGGTCGGTCGACACAGTCGGGGCCGGTCCGGTCAGAATCATTTTCTGCTGTTCCGGATCGAAAATCGCCCCTTTCCTCTTCAGCGGCCGGGCAATCGCCGCGTTCAGCGGATTCAATACGAAATCCATATTGTATCCGCCATAGTTTCTCTCCATATAGGAAAGCATCTCGGCAAACGCTTCTTCTTTTCGGGTAAAGCCGATGATCATCTCGTTATACCGGTCTTCCGGAATGACGAGCCAGACGAAAAGCCCTTCGGTTTTTCCATTTTCCGAAACAGCAAAGGCATATTCGTCCTGACTCTTCAAAGAACGATAGAGATTATCCCTGCTGTATGTGTAATGCGGGTCGGAATACCAAGGATGCCCCGCCAGTTCAGCGATAAAGCCCTCATACTTTTCAAAAGACCTGATTTCCTGAATCAACAAGAATATCTCCCCCGGTTCCGGCCTGGCGGTTTATTTCCGCTGCCCGTTCATTTTTCCGGCTGTTCATCAGCCCTTCTTCGCTCACACCGGCACCTGGTAAAGCCTTTCCATCAGCGGGATGAAGACAGCCTCGTCGCCAGAGGTCATGAACCGCACGCTTCCCTCGCCCGCCTCGCGCAGCAGGTTTCCCTGATCCAGCAGGCTTTGGAGCCGGCGCGCCGTGCCTTCGTTGCCGTCGACGAGCGGAACGCCCGGCAGCAGGCGCGCGAGCGCGCGCTTCAAAAACACATAGTGCGTGCAGCCCAGCACGACGGCGTCCAGCTGCACGCCGCGATAGTCCTCCAGCACGCCGCGAAGGTAATCGTCCAGCCTTTCGCTCTCCAGCTCCCCCGCCTCCACCAGCTCCATCAGCCCCGCGCAGGGCCGCACCACGGCGTGCTCGCCGTATTTCTCGCTGAGCAGGCGGAACTTCTCCTGCCGGAGCGTCGCGGGCGTGGCCAGCACCAGGATGCGCCCGCCGCGCCACAGCATCGAGGCCGGCTTGAGGGCGGGCTCCATGCCGATCACGGGGATCGAGAGCCGGGCGCGCAGCGACGCCGCGGCGGCCGAAGTGGCCGTATTGCAGGCGATGACCAGCGCCTTTATGTCATACGACAGAAGCACGTCGGCGACGTGGGTCGCCAACGTGCGTATGGTATCTTCGCTCTTTGTGCCGTAGGGCGCGTTGAGGTTGTCTCCGTAGTAGAGAAAGCGTTCCCGGGGCAGAAGGCGCACCGCGTCGCGCAGCACGCTCACGCCCCCCACGCCGGAATCGAAAAAACCGATGGCACTGTTTCTGTCCATGGCGAAGAATTAGTCCTCCTCGTCGGGCTCCTCGGGCAGATCGGCGTCGTGATAGACGTTCTGGGTGTCGTCGTAGTCCTCCAGCTCGTCGATCAGGCGCTGCACCTTCGCCGCCACCTCGGGGTCGGTGATGGCGGTGGTGGTGGTGGGCACCATGCGGCGGTCGGCCTCCAGGAAGGTGCAGCCGGCCTTTTCGAGGTTCTCACGCACCTCGCTGAACGCGCCGGGATCGGTGTAGATCACGGCGGAGTCCTCTCCGACCTCCACGTCGTCCGCGCCGGCGTCCAGCGCCAGCATCATCAGCTCGTCCTCGTCGAGGCCCTTGCTGTTGTCCAGAACGATGACGCCCTTGTGCTCGAACTTCCAGGATACGCAGCCCGTCGCGCCCAGGCCCTTGCCGAACTTGTCAAACAGGTGCCGGATCTCGCTGGCGGTGCGGTTCAGGTTGTCGGTCACGATGTCCACGATCACGGCCACGCCGCCGTCGGCATAGCCTTCGTAGGTGATTTCCTTGTAGGACGCGCCGCTGCCCTCGCCCGCCGCCTTCGCGATGGAGCGCTTGATGTTGTCGTTGGGCATGTTGTTCGCCTTGGCCTTGGCGATGACGTCGCGCAGCTTTCCGTTTGTGGCCGGATCGGCGCCGCCGCCCTCGCGCACGGCGATGGCGATCTCGCGGCCGATCTTGGTGAAGATCTTACCCTTCTGGGCGTCGGTCTTTTCCTTTTTGTGCTTGATGGTCGTCCATTTATTATGTCCGGACATGAAGATCAGCTCCCAATGAGTTTTTAGACACTTTATCATACCACAAATCGCCGCAGGAATCAACTTCGCCAGACCATTTCCTGTCATTTTTCACGAAAAAATAAATGAAAAACTGGTACTTGCTTCGCTGAAAAAGGCTGGTATAATGTTAAGTGAAAAGGGCCGCGGGGCGGCGCGGCGATATAGAAAGGATTTGATCGTATGATTAAGGTCGGCATACTGGGGCTGGCGCACGGGCATGTGTTCAACTACGGGGGCGAGTGGATCGCGCATCCGGAGAAGTACGGCATTGAAATCGCCGGCGCGTGGGACCACGACGCGGCGCGGCTGCAAACGGACGCGCCGAAGCTGAAGGCCAAACCTTTCGACACGGCCGAGGCGCTTCTGGCCAGCGGAATCGACGCGGTGGTCATCTCCAGCGAAACGGCGTATCACGCGGAGCTGGTCGAAAAGGCGGCCGCCGCGAAGAAGGACATCATCCTCTACAAGCCCATGGCCCTCACCATGGCCGAGGCCGACCGCATCGTGAAGGCTGTAAACGAAAACGGCGTGCGCTTCACCATGGGCTGGCAGATGCGCCTCGACCCGCAAAACATCAAGATGAAGGAGCTCGTTCAGAGCAAGGCGCTGGGCGAGGTGACGCTCTACCGCCGCCGCCACGCGCTGGGCACGCAGACCTGGGCCAACTTCGAGAACACGTGGCACGTCGACCCCCGGCTCAACCGCGATATCTTCGCGGACGACTCCTCCCACCCCATCGACATGATGCAGTGGATGTTCGGCATGCCGGAGACCGTATCCTGCGAGATGAGCACCATGGTGAACCCGAAGATCAAAAACGACAACGGCGTGGCGCTGTTCCGCTACGCCAACGGCCTGATCTGCGAGATCTCCTGCTGCTTCACCTGCGTGGCCTCCGAAATCACGACGGAAATCTACTGCGCGAACGGCTCCATCCAGCAGTACTTCGGCGACAATCCCGGCGCGCGCCTGCCCCGCCTCGCGGGCATGGAGGGCCTCAAGTGGTACCGCGAAGGCGACGCGGACTGGACCAACAGCGGCATACCCAGCCCCGCCAGCCACGGCCAGCGCATCCGCGACCAGGCCGGCCCCCTGGCCGATTTCCTGAAGGGCGGCCCGGCCATTTGCACCGCCGAGGAGGGCCGCGATTCATTGCGCCTGGTGCTGGCCTGCTATCTTTCCGCGCGGGAAGGCCGCCGCGTGAGCGTGTGGGACGAGCGCGTTGCCGGTATTTGAAGGATTGAACACCTGAATAATTCATTTTTTCGCCCGGACGCCCGCAAAACAGGCGTTCGGGCGAAATCCGTGCAGGACAGCTTGCTAAATTTCCGTAAAACGGGAAAACCCCCTTGCATCCGTTACAATACCCTCCTATAATGAATCTTGTTCGTAATGAACGGGTAGCGCCCGTATGAAAAGCGAGGTATGCCTCATGAAATCATTCAGCATCAAACTGAGCCTGACGGAAAATGTAAAAGCCTTCGTCAACATCGTCAGCCGTTACCCCTACGACGTCGACCTGCGGGCCGGCCGCCATGTGGTGGACGCCAAGTCCATTCTGGGTATCTTCAGCCTCGACCTTTCCAAACCTGTCATTATGGAAGTTTATAACGATCACTGCGACGACCTGCTCGAAGAGGTCAAGCCGTTTATCATCAACTGAGCGGCAAAGCGTACCGTGCGGAGGGAGGCAATCCTTCCGCACTTTTTCATTTCCGGGAACGAACGCAGTGGGCGGCGCGTCATAAAGACAAGCGCGCCCTTGACGAAGGGCGGCGCGGGGTGGTATCATGAAGACAGATAAGGGCGCGCGTCCCGGCGCGCTGACACAGCCGTTTTTTTCACACCAAGGAGGCGTTTTTATGAAGAAAATCGCAATGCTGCTGGCACTGCTTCTGAGCCTTCTGCCGCTGGGCGCGCTGGCTGAGTCCGTTCAGGCGGCCGGCCCCGTGGACGACGCGCCGCAGGACGAGCTGTCCGGCTACGTCATCATATTGCATACCGGCAACACGCAGGGCGAGGCCGACGCGCACATGGGCTTTGACAGCGTAGCCGAGGCCAAGCGCCGCTTTGAGGCGGCGGGCGCGTCCGTGCTCGTGCTGGACGGCGGCAACGCGTTCATTCCGCCCGAGGAAGAAACCCAGGCCGGGGCGGATGAAGCCTTCGCCACGGCCGGGCCGGAAGCGACAGCAGAACCCGAGGCCACAGACGAACCCGAGGCCACGGCGGAACCTGTGGCGACTGAGGCGCCGGCGGAAGACGACGTCAACGAGAGCATCGCAAAGGCGATGGGCGCGGCGGGCTACGACGCCATGGCCCCCGGCGAAAACGACTTTGCGCTGGGCGTCGAGGTCCTTTCGGGGCTGCGCGGCAAGGCGGGCTTCCCCCTTCTTTCCGTCAACGCGCTGAATGAGGAAGGCGCGCGGCTCCTGGCCGGCTCGATCATCGTGAACAAGGACGGCCTGCGCATCGGCGTGTTCGGCCTTACCGGCAACGTGGAGGCGGAGGGCGTGACCCTGGCGGACGCGGCGGAAGCGGCCCAGACGGCCGTTGAAACGCTGCGCGGCGAGGGCTGCGACCTGGTCATCGCCCTGGCGCGGCTTGGCGTGGACGAAGAGGGCAAGCCCGTGGCGCAGAGCGTGGCTGAGCAGGCCGAAGGGCTGAACGTGGTGATCGACGCGACCGCCGGCGCGCCCGCAAAGGGCCTGTGGCTGGCAAACGGCGCGCTCATCGTCAGCGCCCCGGAAAAGCTGGCGGGTATCGGCATTGTGGCCATCGACCCCACGGGCCGGTGCGCCGCAATGGAAATGGACGAGAGCTGGTTCTGATCGATCAAAAAAGAAAACGGAACGACCCGCGGCGGCCTGGACTTGGACAGGCCGCCGCGTTTTTTCATGCATTCATAAATATGACAAAATTATGGCATTTTCAAATTCTTTATATCGGTAATGAGACACTTTTGATATTGCCTTTTCTGAAAAAGAAATGTAAAATATAAGCGCATACCAATAATCCAGGAGGTGTCATCATTGAATTACGCGGAAGAATCCCTGCGCCTGCACAAGGAATGGCAGGGCAAGATCGAAGTCGTTTCCCGTGTGAAGGTTGAGAGCAAGGACGATCTTTCTCTGGCGTATACCCCGGGCGTGGCGCAGCCCTGTCTGGAGATCCAGAAGGACTACGACAAATCCTTCGAGCTGACCCGCCGCCACAATCTGGTCGCGGTCATCACCGACGGCACGGCGGTGCTGGGCCTGGGCGACATCGGCCCGGAGGCGGGCATGCCGGTCATGGAGGGCAAGTGCGCCCTGTTCAAGGCGTTCGGCGATGTGGACGCCTTCCCCCTCTGCATCCGCAGCAAGGACGTGGACGAGATCGTACGCACCATCTACCTGATTTCCGGCAGCTTCGGCGGCATCAACCTGGAAGACATCGCCGCGCCCCGCTGCTTTGAGATCGAGCGCCGGCTGAAGGAGCTCTGCGACATCCCCGTGTTCCACGACGACCAGCACGGCACGGCCATCGTGGTCGGCGCGGCGCTTCTCAACGCCCTGCGCGTGGTTGGCAAAACCATCGGCGAGGCGAAGGTGGTCATCAACGGCGCGGGCTCGGCGGGCATCGCCATCGGCAAGCACCTGATGGACCTGGGCGTGAAGCACCTGAAGATGGTGGACCGTTTCGGCATCCTCTGCGAGGGCGAGCCCATGAACCCCGCGCAGGCGGAGATGGCTGCCACCACCAACCCGGAAAAATTCAGCGGCAAGCTGGCCGACGCCCTGAAGGGCGCGGACGTGTTCGTCGGCGTCAGCGCGCCACACATCGTGTCCAGGGAAATGGTCCAGTCCATGGCCAAGGGCGCGATCGTGTTCCCCATGGCCAATCCCACGCCGGAAATCGAGCCGGACGAGGCGCTGGAAGCGGGGGCCGCGGTGGTCGGCACCGGCCGGAGCGACCATCCGAACCAGATCAACAACGTGCTGGTATTCCCCGGCCTGTTCCGCGGGGCGCTGGACGTGCGCGCCAGGGACATCAACCTGGCCATGAAGCTGGCCGCGTCCCACGCGCTGGCCGGCCTGGTCTCCGACGAGGAACTGAGCGCCACCTACATCCTGCCCAAGGCCTTCGACAAGCGCGTCGGCCCGACGGTGGCCGCCGCCGTGGCGCAGGCCGCCCGGGAAAGCGGCGTCGCCCGGCTGTGATGCGAGCGCTCTCTTTCACTTGACGACAAAAAGGGACGGAGGGGGCAATCATGAGTAAAACCAAAGCCGCGGCGGAGAAGAAGCCGGTACGGCTGTTCAACCTGCCGACACCGATCTTTTTCATCATTACGGCCGTCGTGCTGCTGGCCACCTATCTGGGCGTGCTGCCCAAGGGCATGGCGGGCTGCTTCGCCTTTATGATCGTGCTGGGCACCATCCTGGGCTGGATCGGCGACCACACGCCCATTATCAAGTCTTACCTTGGCGGCGGCGCCATCGTCTGCATCTTTGGCTCGGCGTTGCTGGTCTATTTCGGCCTGCTGCCCGCTGCCAAAACGGTGGATGGACAGACTGTGTACAACATGGCTCTGCCCTTCGGCAAGCTCGACCTGGTGGGCAATATCGGCACCTTCTTCAAGACGGAGGGCGGCTTCCTGGACTGGTACATCGCCGCGCTGATCACCGGCTCCATTCTGGGCATGAACCGCAAGCTCCTGATAAAGGCGGCGGCCCGCTACTTCCCCGCCATCTTCGGCGGCCTGATCCTTGCCTTCGCGCTGTGCATGGGCGTGGCGGCGCTCATGGGCTATCCGGTGATGAACGCGCTGCTGCTGATCGCGCTGCCCATCATGGGCGGCGGCATGGGCGCCGGCGCGACCCCGCTTTCCAAGATCTTTGAAACCAGCAGCTCCATGACAGCCACCGAGGCCCTGAGTGTGATGACGCCCGCCGTCGCCATCGGCAACGCGATCTCCATCGTGCTGGCGGGCGTGCTGGTCAAGATCCTTTCCTCCAAGAAGCTGAACGGCCAGGGTGCGCTCATGCAGGCCGGCTCCATCGACCCGAAGGAGCTGGAGATCAGCCCCGAGATGCAGAGAAAGCGCGAGGACATCAGCCTGTCCAACCTGGGAATCGGCCTGCTGGTCTCCGGCGGATTCTTCGCCTTCGGCTTCATTCTCGCCGGCGCTTGGAAAGCGCTGGGCACCGGCATCACCATCCATGCCTACGCCTGGATGATCATCACTGTGGCCGTGTGCAAGATCACCAACATCGTGCCCGAGTCCGTGGAAGTGGCATGCTACCAGTGGTTCCAGTTCATCATGAAGAACCTGACCAACATGCTGCTCGTTGGCATCGGCATCTGCTATTTGGATATCGCCCAGGTCGTGAACAGCTTCAGCCTGACGTACCTCCTGCTGTGCGCGGCGACGTGCATCGGCGCGTTCGTCGGCGCGGCTGCCGTGGGCAAGATGGTGGGCTTCTATCCCTTCGAGGCGGGCATCACCGCCGGCCTGTGCATGAGCAACATGGGCGGCACCGGCGACGTGGCCGTCCTCTCCGCGGCCAACCGGATGGAGCTGATGCCCTTCGCGCAGATTTCCTCCCGCCTGGGCGGCGCGATCATCCTGCTGATCGCCAGCCTGATGCTCTCCATCCTGGCGCAGTATCTGGTCGTGTCCAACCCGGAAGCGGCCATGCAGCTGCAGGAGGCGGTGAAAACCGCCGCTGCAATGATGCCGGCCGCGTAACCGACAGAACGCGAAACGGGCGGGGCGGTTTTCATGCCGCTCCGCCTGTTATGTTATCTTTCAGAAACGGGCCTTGACAAGACAGGGTGCGTGTGCTACCATGACCTTAATATTTTTATACAGGAACCATAAAGGCGTTGACGGAGAGGATTCGACACGGCGTCTCGCAGAGAGCCGGCGGCAGGTGCAAGCCGGCAGACCGCCCGTCGTAAATCTGTCGCTCCCGAGCCGGAGAGCAGAAAGCCTTTCGCAAGTAGAGCTCCCCCGTAAGGCTGCGTAAAAGCACAGGGCTTATCCGAGCCCGATGAGAGGCGCTGTCAAAGGCGCAATTTGAGTGGTACCGCGGGTGGATCAGCAATGACGCTCGTCTCAAAGATGATTTGATCTTTGGGGCGATTTTTTTCCGCCCCGGCGGAAAGGACGGAACGGATCCATGAAACAGCTTGAGGAGCTTGACCTGAAAATCATGACCATGGCGGCGCGCATCCATGAGCTGCGCGAAGTCGTGGGGCTTTCCACCGCCGAAATGGCGCTCAAGTGCGGCGTCAGCGAGGCGGAATACATCGCCTGCGAATCCGGCACCCACGATCTGGCCTTCGCCTTCCTCTACCGCGCGGCCACGGCGCTGGGCGTCGACGTGACCGACATCATCGAGGGCAGCAGCCCCCGCCTGCGCTCCTATACCGTGACCCGCAAGGGCAACGGCCAGCGCATCGAGAAGGCCCACGGCATGGTCTACTACAACCTGGCCGCCGCTTTCCGCAAGCGCATCGCCGAGCCGCTCTACGTGCGCGCCAGCTACGATCCGCTGGCGGAGACAAAGCCCATCGAGGTCACCACCCACACCGGCCAGGAATGCGACATCGTGGTGTCCGGCCGGCTCAAGGTGCGCGTGGGCGAGCACACCGAGGTGCTTTCCGAGGGCGACTCCATCTACTACGACTCCTCCACCCCCCACGGCATGATCGCCGTGGACGGCGCGGACTGCGTGTTCTACGCCATCGTGCTGAACCCCACGGGCGACATCATTCCCGAGCTGGAAGGCGCGGAGATCATCGACAGGCCCGTCCCCAAAGCGGACGCCGAGACCCGCGTTTACCAGAAATTCGCCGACCTCACCGAGGATGAAAACGGCGTGCTCAAGGCCATCTCCTTCAAAAACGACGACAAGTTCAACTTCGCCTTCGACGTGGTGGACGAGCTGGGCCGCACCAAGCCCAACCGCCGCGCCATGCTGCACATCTCCCGCGACAAGACCGAGCGCAGCTTCACCTTCCGCGACATCATGCGCGCCTCGAACCAGTGCGCGAACTACTTCAGGGCGCTGGGCGTCAAAAAGGGCGACCGCGTGATGCTCACACTCAAGCGGCACTATCAGTTCTGGTTCGCGATACTGGGTCTTCACAAGATCGGCGCCATCGCCATCCTCGCCAGCAACATGCTGCGCGACCACGACTTTGAATACCGCTTCAACGCCGCGGGCGTCTCCGCCATCCTCTGCACCGCCGACGGGGACGTGGCCGCGGAGGTGGACAAGGCTATCGCCGCCACGAACACCGTGAAGACGAAGATTCTCGTGAACGGCGAGCGCGAGGGCTGGCACAATTTCAACAGCGAATACACCCTCTACTCCAGCCACTTCCAGCGCACCGCGGATTCCGCCTGCGGCGACGACCCGATGCTGATGTTCTTCACCTCCGGAACCACCGGCTACCCGAAGATCGCCACCCACAGCTTCAAGTATCCGCTGGGCCACCTGATCACCGCCAAGTACTGGCACTGCGTCAACCCCGACGGCCTGCACCTCACCATCTCCGACACCGGCTGGGCCAAGTCCATGTGGGGCAAGCTGTACGGTCAGTGGCTGTGCGAGGCGGGGCTGTTCGTGTACGACTTCGACCGCTTCAACGCCTCGGACATCCTGCCGATGTTCGCCAAATACAACATCACCACCTTCTGCGCGCCGCCCACCATGTACCGCATGATGATCAAAGAGGACATCAGCAAATACGACATGTCCTCCGTGGAACGCGCCACCATCGCGGGCGAGGCGCTGAACCCCGAGGTGTTCAACCAGATGGAGCGCCTCACCGGGCTGAAGGTCATGGAGGGCTTCGGCCAGAGCGAGACCACCGTGGTCATCGCCAACCTCATCGGCGAGCCCCACAAGCTGGGCTCCATGGGCAAGCCCGTGCCGCTCTACGACGTGCACCTGCTGGACGCGGATAACAATGACGTGCCCGTGGGCGAGACCGGCGAGATCGCCATCCGCGTGGCCGAGGGCGCGCCGGACGGCCTGTTCGTGGGCTACTACCGGGACGAGGAAAAGACGAAGGAAGTGTGGCACGACGGCTATTACCGCACCGGCGACGTGGCCTGGAAGGACGAGGACGGCTTCTACTGGTACGTGGGCCGCGCCGACGATGTGATCAAGTCCTCCGGCTACCGCATCGGGCCTTTCGAGATCGAGTCGGTCATCATGGAGCTGCCCTACGTGCTGGAGTGCGGCGTGTCCGCCGCGCCGGACGAGGTGCGCGGCCAGGTGGTCAAGGCGTCCATCGTGCTCACAAAGGGCACCGTTGGCACGGAGGAACTCAAGAAGGAGATCCAGAACTACGTAAAGGAAAAGACCGCGCCCTACAAATATCCCCGCATCGTGGTCTTCAAGGACGAGCTGCCCAAGACCACCAGCGGCAAGATCCAGAGGAACCTGCTATGAAGCGCGTGACGCTTTTCGCCGGGCATTACGGCAGCGGCAAGACGAACATCGCCGTCAACTACGCGCTGAAGCTCAGAGAGACCCACGAGCGAGTGCTCATCGCCGACCTGGACATCGTAAACCCGTATTTCCGCACGAAGGACTCGCTGGACGAGCTCACCAGGGCCGGCGTCCGGCTGATCTCCTCCGAATACGCCAACTCGAACGTGGACCTGCCCGCCCTGCCTACGGAGATGTACGCCATCACCGACGACACATCCTCCATGGCGGTGGTGGACATCGGGGGCGACGACCGGGGGGCCTACGCGCTGGGCCGCTACCAGCCGGCCATCCTGGAGGAAAACGACTACGACATGCTGTTCGTGTGCAACATGTACCGGCCGCTCACCACAACGCCGGAGGACACCATTCAGGTGCTGAGGGAGATCGAGGCGGCCTGCGGCATTCCGTTCACCGGCATCGTGAACAACTCGAACCTCGGCGAGCAGACAGCGCCTGAGGATGTGCTCGCCTCGCTCCCCTACGCGGATCAGATCGCGTGGGAGACCGGCCTTTCGGTGCGCTTCACCAGCGTGCGCGCCGACCTCGTCCCCGCCCTGACGGGGAAAGTTGAAACCCTCTTTCCCCTGACACTGCAAAAGAAATACTACTGACGCCGCCAGACCCCCAATTCCTGATTCCAAATTCCCAATTCCTAATTCACTAGAAGGAGATGAACTCCCATGACCACCAAACTGACCTTCCGGACAGACTCCTGCAAGGGCTGCGGCCTGTGCGTCGCGGCCTGCCCCAAACACCTGCTCGTCATCGCCAAGGACAAGATCAACAAAAAGGGCCATCACCCGGTGGAGATGACCGACCAGTCCCAGTGCATCGCCTGCGCGTTCTGCGCCACCATGTGCCCGGACTGCATCATCACCGTCGAAAAGGACTGAGAAAGGAAGGAACGGAACAAAATGGCTGAAAAAGTACTCATGAAGGGCAACGAAGCCATCGCCGAGGCCGCCATCCGCTGCGGCTGCCGCCATTACTTCGGCTATCCCATCACGCCCCAAACCGAAATCGCCGCCTACATGGCCAAGCGCATGCCCAAGATCGGTGGCACCTTCCTGCAGGCCGAGAGCGAAGTGGCGGCCATCAACATGGTCATCGGCGCAGCCAGCGCCGGCGTTCGCGTGATGACCTCCTCCTCCAGCCCCGGCATCTCCCTCAAGAGCGAAGGCCTGAGCTACATGGCCGGCTGCGACCTGCCCGCCCTGGTGGTCAACGTGCAGCGCGGCGGCCCCGGCCTGGGCGGCATCCAGCCCTCCCAGTCGGACTATTTCCAGGCGACCCGCGGCGGCGGCCACGGCGACTACCACATGATCGTGCTGGCGCCCGCCTCCGTCCAGGAAATGGCGTCCCTCACCGCGAAGGCCTTCGACCTGGCCGACAAATACCGCATGACATCCATGATCCTGGCCGACGGCACCATGGGGCAGATGATGGAGCCCGTGGAGCTCTCCGAGGGCGAAGTGAAGCCGATCGAAAAGCCCTGGGCCGCCAGCGGCACACAGATGGCCCGTGAGCACAACATCATCAACTCCCTCTCCCTCGTGCCCGAGGAGCTGGAAAAGCTCAACTTCGCGCGCTATGAGAAGTACAAGGCCGTGGTCGAGAACGAGACCATGTATGAAGAATACATGATGGACGACGCGGATATCTGCGTGGTGGCGTTCGGCATCGCGGCGCGCGTGAGCAAAAACGCCGTGCTCGCCGCGCGGGAGGCCGGCATCAGGGCCGGTATGATCCGCCCGATCACGCTGTGGCCCTTCCCCGCCGCGCCCGTCAAGGCGGCCGCCGCCCACTGCAAGTCGTTCATTTCGGTCGAGCTCAACATGGGCCAGATGATCGAAGACGTGCGCCTGGCCAGCGAGTGCGCCCGCCCGGCCTACCTGTGCAACCGCGTGGGCGGCATGATCCCCTCGCCGGAGCAGGTGCTCGAAAAAATCAAGGAAATCAACGGAGGTGTTCAGTAATGGTCGTTTTTGACAAGCCCCATGCGCTGGCCGACGCGCCGCTGCACTACTGCCCCGGCTGCACCCACGGCATCATCCACCGCCTGGTCGCCGAGGCCATCGACGAGCTGGGCATCGAGGGCAAGACCGTCGGCATCGCCTCCGTCGGCTGCTCCGTCATGACCTACAACTACTTCAACTGCGACATGATCCAGGCCGCCCACGGCCGCGCCCCGGCCGTCGCCACCGGCTGCAAGCGCGCCCGCCCGGAGAACATCGTGTTCACCTACCAGGGCGACGGCGACCTGGCCGCCATCGGCACCGCCGAAACTGTGCACGCGGCGGCCCGCGGCGAGAACATCACCGTGATCTTCGTGAACAACGCCATCTACGGCATGACCGGCGGCCAGATGGCCCCCACCTCGCTGCCCGGCCAGGTGACGCAGACCTCGCCCTATGGCCGCGACGTGAAGACCGTGGGCTATCCCGTGAAGGTGTGCGAGATGCTCAGGGAACTGGACGGCGCGACCTACCTGGAGCGCGTGGCCGTGAACAACGTGAAAAACGTGAAAGCCGCGAAAAAGGCCATCAAAAAGGCGTTTGAAAACCAGGTCAAGGGCTTGGGCTTCTCGCTGATCGAGGTCATCTCCACCTGTCCCACCAACTGGGGCATGACGCCGGAAAAGGCGCTCAAATGGGCCGAGGACAACATGATCCCCTACTACCCCCTGGGCGTGTACAAGGACATCACCAAGGAAAAGGAGGCGGCGCAGGCATGAAGACCAATCGCATTCTGATCGCTGGCTTCGGCGGCCAGGGCGTGCTGTTCGCCGGCAAATTCCTGGCGTACAAGGGCCTGTGCGAAGGCCGCCAGCTGAGCTGGCTCCCCTCCTACGGCCCGGAGATGCGCGGCGGCACGGCCAACTGCTCCGTCATCCTGTCGGACGAGCCCATCGGCTCCCCCATCATCACCACGCCCGACACCCTCATCGCCATGAACCTGCCCTCCCTGGACAAGTACGAGGCGGCGACCGTGCCCGGCGGCCAGATCTACGTCGACTCCACCCTCATCGGCCGCAAGGTCGCGCGCGGCGACGTGAGCGTCTTCTACATCCCCGCCACGCAGATGGCCTCCGACGCCGGCCTGACCACGCTGGCCAACATGATCATCGTGGGCAAGGTCATCCGGGAGAGCGGCGTGTGCGCCTGGGAAGGCATCGAGGACGCGCTGAAAAAGGTCGTCTCCGCCCGTCACCAGGACCTGCTCGGCGCGAACCTGAAGGCGCTGGAGATGGGATACAATTTCGAGGGATAACAAACATAACAGAAAAGGCGCATCGGACAACTCAGCCGGTGCGCCTTGCTTTATCTCCCGTCATGCCCCCGGCATCGTCGCCGAGATGGTCAGTTCGCCGCCGCTGGCCGTGGCCGCGATCTTCCCTTTGTGGGCGGTCACGATCGCCTGCGCGATGGACAGGCCGATGCCGTAGCCGCCCGTCGCCGAATTGCGAGAGGCGTCCGCGCGATAGAAGCGGTCGAACAGGTGCGCGAGGGCTTTTTCGTCGATGGCCTCCGCCGTGTTCGTCACGGTCAGGCGCACGCCCTTGCCCTGCTTTTCCAGCGAGAGCAGGATGCGCCCGCCCTCGGGGGTGTACTTGAGCGCGTTGTCCAGCAGGATGCCCACCAGCTGGCGGACGGCCTTCTCGTCGCCGCAGAGCGTCAGCATGGGCTGGATGCGCAGCGAAAAGTCCTTGTCCTGCACCTTTGCCGGGGCCTGGAAGGACTGGGCCGCCTCCCCCACCACGTCGGACACGGGAAAATCGATCATCTGGAACTGGCCGCCGCCCTCCTCCATGCGCGCCAGCGACACCAGACTCTTCGTGAGATCGCTGAGCCGCGTGGCCTGGGTGCGTATGTCCTCCAGCCATTCGCTGACGCCCACGTCCATTTCCAGCGCGTCGGCGTCCGCCTCGATGATGGCCAGCGGCGTCTTGAGCTCATGGCTGGCGTCGGTGATGAAGCGCTTCTGCTTCTCGTAGCTCTCCGCCACCGGCCGCACGATGCGCGCCGACAGGACGGAGATCAGCACGAACACGCTGGCCAGGCCGATGGCCGCGATGGCGACGCTGTCCAGCAGAAACGTGCGAAAGGACGCGAGCGTGCGCCCGCAGTCGAGAAACACGATCAGCGCGCCGCCGTCTGCGTCCGTGCGGATGAAGCGGTAATCGCCGCGGAAGCCCCGCGCAGCGCCGCTTGAATACACGGCGGCGGCGTAGCCCGCGGCCTGCTCCTCGTCCACCGCCGCGATCATGCCGGTGTCCACGCAGACGATCTCGCCCGCTTCGTCAAACCGGGCCGAGAAATAGCGCGATTCATACGGCATCTCGGGCGAGTCCATCCGGCCGCCGCGCGCCAGCTTGCGGTCCCCCATGTCGCGCCGTTCAAAACCGTCGTCCTGCTCGTCCCACCCGGCCCGGCGATCCGCCCTTGCGCCGAACGAGTCCGGGAAGCTGCCGCTGTTTTCCGCCAGCAGGGCGAGCACGGCGTCCGCGTCGCTTACGACGCTCCGGTAGTTGACGAGGTTCACGCTGCCCATGAGCGCCGCCAGCACGACCAGCAGCGAAAGCATGGCCGCGGCCACGAATTTGATGCGCAGCTTCCGGATCATTTGCTTTCCTCCAGAGAATAGCCCGCGTTGCGCGTGGCCTTGATCTGAATGTCGGCCTTCAGCGCGGCCAGCTTCTTGCGAAGGTAGGATATATACACCCACACCACGCTGATGTCCGCCTCGCTGTCGTAGCCCCATATCTTCTCCATGAAGCGCTCTGTGGGGATGAGGTTCTTCGGGTTCGCCATCAGCATTTCGAGCATTTGAAATTCCTTGTTCGCCAGGCGGAAGCTGCCGCCCGGCCCCTTGAGTTCAAACGTGGCCTGGTCCAGCGTCACGTTGCCCACCTTCAGTTCGGAGGTGGCCTGCGCCGTCTGGCTGCGGGTCATGGCGCGGATGCGGGCCAGCAGCTCCTTGCTGTTGAAGGGCTTGGTGAGGTAGTCGTTTGCGCCGCTGTCCAGCCCCAGCACCTTGTCGTCGATTTCCGATTTGGCCGTGAGGATCAGCACGGGCACGCCGTTTCCCTTGGCGCGCAGTTCCTTTAAAACGGATATGCCGTCGCGCTTGGGCATCATCACATCCAGTATGACGCCGTCGTAGTTGCCCGCGTCCAGGTAATCCGCGGCTTCTTCGCCGTCGTACACCGCGTCCACAGAGTAGTTGCTTTTCTCCAATATGGCCTTGATCGCCCGGGACAGCGAGCGCTCGTCCTCGGCAAGCAGCAGACGCATGGCCTGATCCCTCCCCGTCATCATATAAATTCATTATAAATCATTTTTCCGGTTCTGTAATCCCCTCGGCGGCGGTTTTCAAAAAAGTTTTTTGATTTAAGGTTCGCTTAGGGTTCGCGCCGTATAATGTGACCATGCAATAAAAGCAAACAACCTCGCACTGAAAGGAGTTTTTTATCATGAAAAAGAAAATTCTGGCGGTCGTCCTGACCATTTCCCTCGCTTTCGGCGGATTTGCCGCGCCGGCCTTCGCCGAAGATTCAGAAAACCTCATCGACATGAATGAGATGTTCTCATCGCGGGACATCGACGCCGAGTACGACGCGGAGGAGGCCGTGTCCATCCGCCTTGAGGGCGACACCGCCTCCTGCGATTCGGACGCCGTCTCCGTCGACGGCTCCACCGTGACCATCACGGCCAAGGGCGTCTACATCCTCTCCGGCGAGCTGAACGGCATGGTGATCGTAAACGCGGACAAAAAGCAGAAGGTGCAGCTCGTGCTGGAGGGCGCAAGCATCGCCTCGGAAACCTCCGCCGCGATCTACGTCGCCCAGGCCGACAAGGTGTTCGTCACCCTGGCCGAGGGCAGCGAGAACAGCCTGTCGAACGGGGGCGAATTCGCCGCCATCGACGACAATGACATCGACGCCGCCCTCTTCTCCAAAGAAGACCTCACCCTGAACGGCTCCGGCGCACTCACCGTCTCCTCGCCCGCGGGCCATGGCATCGTCTCCAAGGACGACCTGGCAATCACCGGCGGAGCCTATGTCATCGAGGCGGCCGGTCACGGCCTTTCCGGCAAGGACAGCGTGCGCGTGCTGGACGGCTCCTTCACCATCACCGCCGGCAAGGACGGCATCCGTTCCAAGAACAGCGACGACGCCGAAAAGGGCTTCATCGCCATCGCGGGCGGCGAATTCACCATCACCTCAGGCGGCGACGGCCTCAGCGCCTCCGGCCTCATGCAGATCGACGGCGGCGGCTTCACCGTCACCACGGGCGGCGGCAGCGCAAACGCGGCGGCCCAGACCGGCGGCTGGGGCTTTGAAAGAGATCAGGGCAATTTCCGCGTCATGTCGCTCAATGAGACAGAGACAGTCGACGCCACAAGCTCCGCGACGCAGGAAAAGCCCGCCGAAGGCAGTCAGGACGGCCAGAATGGCAACCAGAGCGGGCGAAGCGGCAAACAAGGCAATCAGAACGACCGGCAGAGCGGCGGCTTCGGCGGTCAGACGCCCGATCAGTGGGGCGGCTTCGACGGACAGACGCCCGGCCAGCGGGGCGGCTTTGACGGACAGACGCCCGGCCAGCGGGGCGGAAGCTTCAGCGGTCAAATGCCCGGCCAGCGGGGCGGCTTCGGCGGACAAGGCGGCACCGCCTCCGCTTCTGACGACAGCGTAAGCAGCAAGGGCGTGAAGGCCGGCGCGGGTCTGGTCATCAACGGCGGCGCGTTCACCCTCGATACGGCGGACGACGCCCTCCATACGAACGCCAGCGCCACCATCAACGGCGGCTCCTTTGAAATCGCCACAGGCGACGACGGCGTACACGCCGACGAAGACCTCGTCGTGAACGGCTGCGCCATGACCATCGTCAAAAGCTATGAGGGCCTCGAGGGCACGAACATCACCATCAACGGCGGCGACATCATTATCACTTCCAGCGACGACGGCCTGAACGCCGCCGGTGGCAACGACCAGAGCGGCTTCGGCGGCCGGGGCGACATGTTTGGCGGCTCCGACGCCAGCGTCACCGTCAACGGCGGCACGCTGACCGTCAACGCCGAAGGCGACGGCCTCGACTCCAACGGCACGCTGACCGTCAACGGCGGCGCGGTCTATGTCTCCGGCCCCGTCAGCGGCATGAACGGCGCGCTGGACTACGGCTCCTCCGCCACCGTAAACGGCGGCACGGTCGTGGCCGCCGGGTCGAGCGGCATGGCCGTCAGCTTCGGCAGCGGCTCCACCCAGGGCTCCATCATGGTCAACGTGGGCAGCCAGCAGGCCGGAACCGCCGTCACGCTGACCGACGCCAGCGGAACGATTCTCGCCACCTTCACGCCCGAAAAAACCTATCAGAATATGGTCGTCAGCTGCGCGGGCATGGAGATCGGCGGCACCTACACCCTGACCGCGGGCAGCTATTCCCAGGAGATCACGCTCAGCGGCATATCCTACGGCGCTTCCGGCGGCATGGGCGGCTTCGGCGGCCGCCGCTGGTAAACAAACGCAGGAATAAAACCGACAGCGCAGGCTGATCATATAGATTGTCTTCCGGTTTCCTCCTCAACTTTCAAAAAGCGCCGCGCGGCCCAGCCGGAAGGATTGGGCCGCGCGGCGCGCTGTGCGTCCGGAACACTTGTTGTGAATATTTAACGTGACGGCGCGCGACAGGAGCGCCGGGGCTGGGTATCATCAAACCATGGACTTCTCCATACTACAGAAAAAGAGGAAGTGCGCGCGTGGTCTTTTCCAGCATGACGTTCCTGCTCATTTTCTTTCCCCTGCTGCTGATCCTGTATTTCTGCCGAAGGCAGATCGCCTGGCGCAACGGCGTGCTTCTCGCCGCGTCGCTGGTGTTTTACGGCTGGAGCGGCCCCGTCTGGCTGCTGCCCATGCTGCTCTCCACGTTGGTCAACTACGCCTGCGCCCTCAAAATCGCCGGCGCGAAGCGCAAGCGCGCGCGGCGGGGGCTGCTGGCCGCGGCGGTCGCCGTGTCGCTGGGGCTTTTGTTCTATTTCAAATACGCGAATTTCGCTTTCAACGCCGTGCGGGGCCTGCTGGGCCTCGGCCGGGTGGAATTGGGCATCACGCTGCCCATCGGCATTTCCTTCTACACCTTCCAGATCCTCACCTACACCGTGGACGTGTACCGCGGCAAGTGCAAAGCGCAGAAGCGCTTTGGCCGGCTGCTGCTCTATGTGAGCTGCTTCCCGCAGCTCATCGCCGGCCCAATCGTGCAGTATTCCGACATCGCGGCGGAGATCGGCCGCCGCCAGACCACCATGGAGGACTTCTCCGGCGGCATGCGGCGCTTCGCCGTGGGCCTCGGCAAGAAGGTGCTGCTGGCGAACATCTGCGGCCGCATATTGGAGGAGACCGCCCTCGCCGGGCGCGGCGCGCCGCTGTCCTTCTTCGGGGCGTGGCTCTCGGCCTTCCTGTACGCGCTGCAGCTGTACTTCGACTTCTCCGCCTATTCGGACATGGCCATCGGCATCGGCCGGGTGCTGGGCTTCCACTATAAGGAAAACTTCAACTATCCCTATCTTTCCCGCTCCGCCACCGAGTTCTGGCGGCGCTGGCATATCTCCCTGGGCAGCTTCTTCCGCGAATACGTCTACATACCCCTCGGCGGCAACCGCCACGGCGCGGCCCGGACGGCGCTGAACCTGATGATCGTTTGGGCGCTGACCGGCCTGTGGCACGGAGCCAGCTGGAACTTCGTGCTGTGGGGGCTGTATTACGGCGCGCTGCTGCTGATCGAGCGCTTCCTCTTGAGGCGCGTCCTTGAGAAGATCCCCGGCGGGATCCGTTGGACGGCTACGTTCATCCTGACCCTGGCCGGGTGGGTCATATTCTACTACACCGACCTCTCCGCCGTGGGCGAACACCTGCTGGCCATGATCGGCCTCGCGCGCGGCGCTTCCGGCCTCGCGCGCGCGGCGTTCATCGACGGCGCGGCGCTGTCCGTGCTGGAAAAGTACACGGTCTATCCCCTCGTCGCGTTTGTCTGCGCGCTGCCGGTGGCGCCATGGGTGAAGGAACGCTTCCGGGGAAAGCGGCAGGAGCGGCGGCTGAACATCGCCACCACGGTGCTTCTCACGCTGCTGATGGCGGCGTCGGTGGTGTTTTTAATCGGCCAGAGCTACAATCCGTTCATCTATTTCCGCTTCTGACGGGCCCTTGCTTGGATTGAAGGAGACGGCATGAAACACAAATTTTCGTTCAAGGTCACGCTGTGGTGGGTGCTGGCGCTGCTGTTCCTGGGAGTATCGCTGCTGGTGTTCGGCGAAAAGGACGCGCGGCAGTCCCTGATGGAAAACCGCATGCTGGCCGGGTTCCCGCGCCTGTCGCTCAGGGGCGTTTTCAGCGGCGATTTCATGACAGAGTTTGAAAACTACCTTTCCGACAGCTTTTTCAGCCGGAGCGAGCTGGTCGCGCTCTCCGAAGACGCGCTGGGCCTCTTCTCCCGGCGGAACGCCGAGGACGTCATCACCCAGGACATCGGCGGGGCGATCGAGGATGAATTCGACGCGCGGAGCGAGCCGACCGCCGCGCCCGACGAACCCGACGCCGCGCCGGCCGCGCCCACGCCCCTGCCCGCGCCCACGCCCGAGCCGGTGAAGCGCGAGTATCCCGTCTATTCCGAGCGGGTGTCTCTGGGCAGCGCAGTCAACGAGCGCGACACGGCCTACACGCCGCTCTCCGGCTACAATTTCTGGATGCTCAAGACGGACGGCACGCGCCAGCTCGTCTACGACTACACGCCCAAGAGCATCGAAACGCTCATGGCCGGGCTGAACGCCTTCCGCGCGGCGCTGCCGGAGGACGGCGCCGTGCACTTCGCGCTGGTTCCCGTGGCGCAGTCGGCCAACTGGTGGACCCGCAACACGGACAAGTTCTGCGGCTGGCTGAGCAACGCGGAGGAATACATGGAGGCGCTGGCCGACGACGGCGTGTACATCTACAACGCCCCGGCGATCCTGGCCGAGGGCCTGGCAAACGGCGAATACCTCTACTACCGCACAGACCACCACTGGACGCCGCGCGGCGCGTACAAGGTCGCCTCGGCCATGCTCCAGCGCCAGGGATTGCCTGTGACGAGCTTTCAGGATTACCAATACAAAGTGAACACGGGGTATCTGGGCAGCATCTACACTGAAAACCCCAGCGCCGCGCTCAAGGCCATGGCCGACGACATCGAGATTCCCTCGTCCCTCGCGCCGGTGCACAGCTACGTGGTGCACAACCTCACCGCCAGCCGGGAAATCGCCTACATGCGGGAGGACTGGAGCAACTACCTGGCCTACCTTCAGGGCACGCAGACGCCCTGGCGGCGCATCGTGAGCGGGGCCTCGACCGGACGCAAGGCGCTGGTGATCGCCGATTCCTTCGGAAACTGCTTCGCGCCATACCTGCTGCCCTACTACGACGAGGTGCACATGGTCGACCTGCGCAAGGGCAATTTCTCCATCGAGGAGGCCGGCGGCAGTGTGGGCGATTACATGAGCCTCTACGGTGTGGACGACGTATACGTAGTGCTGTCTACCGCCTCGGGCCTCAACTACAACTTCACGCAGAAATACCTGCTGCAGTACCTGCGCTAAAGGGAGGCGACAATGATGGATTCTCGCGCCAAAGCCCGGCTCAGGGCGGAGCGGAAATACATGCGCCGGACGGCGCTGATCTCCGCGATTGTCGCCGCCGCGCTGTTCCTGGCCGTGTGCATGCTCTCCGCCCGGTATCCCCTCGTGCGCGTGCGGCAGATCGAAAGCTACGTCCGCGGGGGCGAGTATGAGCGCGCGCTGTCCGAAATCAGCCAGCTCGACGACAGGGACGCCGCCACCCGCCTTGAAAACGCGGCGCGGCTGGCCATGGCCGTCGACCGGATGAACGCGGGCGAATACGACGCGGCGCGGGAGACGTTCCTGGCGCTGGGGGATTACGAAAACGCCGCCTCCCTGGCGCAGGAGTGCGCCTGGCGGCGGGGCGACGAGCTCTTTGCCTCCGGCGACCTCGCCGGCGCACAGGCGATGCTCCTCCTGATTCCCGACTATCCGGGCGTGGCCGAGCGGAGCCTTGAAATCGCCTATCTGCAGGCAGCCGCCCTGGAAGAGGCCGACAAGGCCGCCGCCTTCTCCCGCTTTCAGGCGCTGGGCGACTACCGCGACGCGGCCCGGCGCGCGGCGCGCCTGGCGGTGGAGCTGACCGGCATCGGCGACGAAGCCGCGGCGCTGGAAGCTATGAACGCGCTGAGCGAGGACGACCTGGCCCTGATCGCCGCGCGGGAGACCATGCGTCCCGGCGCGGTGCAGGCGGGCGGCTGGCACACGGTGGGCCTGCGCAGCGACGGCCGCGTGCTCGCCGTGGGCCGCATCGACGAGGGCCAGTGCGACGTGGACGGCTGGACCGGCATCGTGCAGATCGCCGCGGGCGCGCTGCACACGGCGGGCCTGCGGGCGGACGGCACGGTGGTGGCCGTGGGGTCAAACGAGCAGGGCCAGTGCGACGTGGGCGCGTGGCGGGACGTGGTTGAGATCGCGTGCAGCGACTGGGCCACCTTCGCCCGCTTCGCCGACGGCACCGTGGCGGCGACAGGCTATCCGGCCTATCCGGGCCTGGACGCCTGGCGCGGCGTGACGAAGCTGCGCGCGGGCGCGTATATGGCCGCCGGGCTCTACGGCCAGGGCAGCGTCTACGCCACCCATCCCTCCGCGCAGGCGGGCCTCTTTTCAAACCTGGAGGACCTGGCGCTGACCACCGGCGGCGCGGTGGGCCTCACGAAGACGGGCGACGTCATCGCCACGTTCCCCGGCTTCCCGGAATGGCACGACATGGCGCTCGTCTCGGCGGGCAATCACTGCGTGCTGGGCGTCCGCGCGGACGGCCTGCTCTTCGCGCACTTCTACCGCTTCACCGACGCCTGCGAGATCACGCAGTTCGACGACGTGGTGAGCGTCTCCGCCGGCGACACCCACAGCGTCGTGCTGGAGGCCGACGGCCGGGTGTACGCCTTCGGAAACAACGATTACGGTCAATGCAATGTGGAAGGATGGAAGCTGGGATAAGAAGAAAAAACTCCTGTGTCAGGGGTTGCATGTGACGCCGTATCGCATAAGACCGCCCGCCGGCCCATTGGGCCGGCAGGCGGTCTCTTATGATATGAGCTTATGATATGCGAAAAGACGGGTTATCAGCCCTCCGCGAACTTCTCCCGATTGATCCAAAGGCCCAGTGCGGGATTCGGAACGTAGTAGATTTCCTCGCCGTCCGGCAGGGTGTTGTAGCCGTAGGTCAGCTTGGCCGGGTCGCAGCGGCGGGCCATCTCGTCGTAGGAGGCGGCGTTGTAGCCCACACCGGCAATCTCCTCCTGCGTGATGTTCTTCACGGCGTAGGTGATGCTGAACCGGCCGTCGGAAGAGCCGTGGATCATGTGCGCGGCGGCGCCCATGTTGGCCTTGAGGTCGGTGTTGGCGGGGTCGTTGAGGTAATCGAGGGTGGTCAGGCGGCCCCGGTAGCCGTATTTGCGGATGAGCTTGTCCACCTGCTCGTCCTCGCCGAACTTTGCGACGCCGGGGGCCAGGATGATCAGCTCGCCGCCGTCGGCCATGGCCATGCGCGTGCGGTAGACGGCCTTGTTGCCCAGCCAAGTGCTCTTGAACTCGCTCGGGTCGAGGTACACGACGCACTTCTTGATGCCGTGCTCCACGAAGTCGATGTTCTTCTGCTGCGACAGCTTGACCGCCTCGGTGAGGCAGTTGCGGCCCTCGCCGATGAACAGGCCGTGGGTGCGGATCTTGCCGCCCGGCGCGGTGGTCACGGTGAGCACAAACATGATGGGGCGCTTACCCAGGAAGTGCTCCATGCCGTAGTCGAACAGCTTGCGCACGGGGGTGTGGTCCTTGCCCATCATGCGCTCCATGCCGTAGACCGCGCCCACCATGTGGCTCTTGTTGATCATGTCGCTGCCGCCCGTGTCAACGAACAGGTTCTTGGCGTGGTTGGACATGCCGATGACCTCGTGGGGCACCACCTGGCCGGGGGAAATGATGAGGTCGTAGCTCTCGTCCATCACGCGCTTGTTGACCTCGACGCTCAGCGGATCGTGCCAGAGGCCCTCGGTGACTTCCTCCAGGTATTCGGAGGGGATCTCGCCCAGCTTGACCACGTCGTTGCGCCAGTCGTGCGGGATGAACTTCTCAAAGGGGATGTCGCCGAACATGGCGGCCGCCTGCTCGCGGCTCACGGGATCGTGGGTGCCCAGCGCGGGCATGATGTCGACCTCGACGCCCGCGTCCAGCAGGGCATGGTAGTACACGTTGGTGATGAAGCCGGCGTTGGAATGGAAGCGGGTGAAATCCGGCGGCAGGATGAGCACCTTTTTGAGGTTCTTTCCCGCGAGGGATTCAAGCAGCGCTTCCCTGATTTCAGCCTCGGTCAGGCCGGTCTCAGCCTGCGCGATTCGGAAGATGTCGTTCATATCGTCTCTCTCCTCACTCAGTGGAAAACATCGCCCGCCGGGCGGCTCGAAGGCCCGTCCCGGCGGGTGGATTGATCATGGCTTACGCGTTGTAGGTGGAAGCGGAGGTATTGCCGCCGTGTCCGGTCCAGTTGGTGTGGAAGAACTCGCCGCGGGGCGCGTCCAGGCGCTCATAGGTGTGGGCGCCGAAGTAGTCGCGCTGGGCCTGCAGCAGGTTCGCGGGCAGACGCTCGGTGGTGTAGCCGTCGAAGTAGCTCAGAGCGGAGTTCATGGCGGGAGCGGGCACGCCGGCCATCACGGCCGCGGCGACCACCTTGCGCCACGCGGGCACCAGCTTTTCGATGGTGGCCTTGAAATACGGGTCGAGCAGCAGGTTGCTCAGCTCGGGGTTGTTGTCGTAGGCTTCCTTGATCTTGCCAAGGAACACGCTGCGGATGATGCAGACGACGCGCCACATGAGCGCGATGCCGCCGTAGTTCAGGTTCCAGCCGTAGGTCTTGGCGGCGGAGCGCATGAGGGTGTAGCCCTGGGCGTAGGAGATGATCTTGCTGGCGTAGAGCGCCTGGCGGATGGCTTCGATCAGTTCGGCCTTGTCGCCCTCGTAGGCGGGCACGGCGCGGTTAAACGCCTTGGCGGCGGTCACGCGCTCTTCCTTCATGGCGGACAGGCAGCGGGCGAACACGGCCTCGCCGATCAGCGTCAGCGGCACGCCCTCGTCCAGCGCGGCGATGC
>JAFXQO010000080.1 GCA_017527065.1 Clostridia bacterium | reverse complement strand
TTTCAGGGAAGCGCAATTCGCAAAGGCCCAGTCGACGATGCTGGTCAGGCCGGCCGGCATGACGATGTTCGCCAAGTTTCCGCAATGGCTGAAGGCGTTCGAGCCGATACTCTGCACGCTGTCTGACAACGTGACGCTCGTCAGAGAACCACAATTCTCAAAGGCCCGGTCGCCGACGCGGGTCACGCCGTTCATGACATTGACCGTAAGGATGCTTTCGCGGTCGTTATACCACGGCGCGCCGCCCTGCGAGTAGTTCGCCATCGCTCCTGTGCCGTCGATCGTCAGGACGCCGTTTTTTTCCAGTGTCCAGTTAAGATTACTCCCATCGCCCTCCGCGCCGCAGGTGCCGGTGGCGATGTAATTGCTGAAGCCTTGGTCAGTGAACCACTGGCGGGCGTAGGAGCCCTCGGGGCAGTCGATGACAGTCAGCGCCGTGCAGTTGTTGAACGCTCCTTCGCCGATGCTGGTTACGCCGCCTGCGCCGGAGACACGCTGCAGACCTGTGCAGTTAGCGAAGGCAAAAACGCCGATGCTGGCCACACTGGCGGGTATGTCGATGCTCGTGAGGCTCATGCAGCGGGAGAAGGTCGAATCGGCGATGGCCGTGACGCCCGCCGGGATGACGATGCCCGTCAAGCCCTGGCATCCGGAAAACGCGCCCTCGCCGATCTCGGTCAGGCCGGTCGGCATGGTGATTGTGGTAAGGCCGAAGCAGTTATCAAAGGCCCACGCGCCGATCGCGGTGACGCTGCCCGGTATGGAAACGCTGCCCGACTTTCCGCGGGGGCAGGCGATCAGTCGGGTGAACGACTTGTCGTAGAGCACGCCGTCCAGCGACGCGTACGCGGCGTTCCCGGATGAAACGTTGATGGCCGTCAGGTTGTCGCAGTACGCGAAAACCGAGTTGCCGATGGCGTTGACATTCTCGCGGATGGTCACGCTCGTGATGGTCTCGCAGAAGGTAAATGCCTCGTCGGCGATCCCGGTCACGGGATAAACGCCAAGGGTGTATGGAACGAACACATTCCCGCCCGCCCCGGTGTATCCGGTGATCACGGCGCAGGAGTCGACGACTGTATACTTCCAATCGCCGTCGCCGAAGTTCACCGCGGCGTGATCATCGTTGACATAATTCACAGCGGACACTTCAAGCATCGAGTGCGGATAGAGATCTAGGGTTTCGGGTTTGTAGTCATATCTGGTGTCCGAGGCGTCGATCCAGTGGGTGTATATGACGTTGCCCACGGTTTCAGTCCACTCGACACGGTCGCGATGGAACACGTAACCGTCTTCAACGCTGCCGGATGTGTAGCCTGCCAGGAACAAGAAGTCGGGAGAGCCGACCTTTCCCTCATCGCAGTTGGTGACATCGACCATGTAGACCTTGTCATTCGGCATGCGCACCAGGTTCCACATGTGCGCGCCACCGTCCATCAATCCTGAGACGCTGACGCACGTCACGTCGTCTGTAAAGTCCGTGAGGTCGCACAGGTACTGGAACGCCTTCGCATAGCCCTCGCAGACCACAGTCGTGGAAGGATCGTTGTCGAACACCCAGATGAGCTGCCAGGGATTGCCGAAAGCGGCGCCGCCGCCCGCCGCGGCATCATTGTAGCTCGTCAGGTCGCAGATTGCCTGTTTGTAGCCGACGAGCTTTTCATAGTCCGACGCGGCAGCGTATTGACTGACAATGCCCGCAGCCCGATTGACGGCGGCCTGGATCGTCGCCGACACGCCGGTGTTGAAAGAAAAAGGACCGCCTGCCTGGTATTCAGAGGCGACGTAGTAGTACAGATCCACGGTCGCTCCGCTCCATATGGAGACCGATTGGGCGTTATAACTGTAGTTATAGTAGCTGACGGCCGTGCCGGCTAACTTGTCAAACCAGTAAAGCGCGAAGGGGCAGTCGGCCAGTAGGGCGTCGTTGAGCGGCTTCAAAACGGGATAAAAGCGCGCGTCGGCCGCGGCCTTTGCTTCCGCCGTGATGTTTCCGTCGGCGTCCACAATGGCGCTGACGCCCAGTTCCTTCGCGGTGTAGCTGGTGGGAAGGCCCAATTCCTCGTAAGTGAGTGAGAATTGTGTCGAAGCGCGCTGACCGTTGGCCACCTGCTCGAACAGCGGCCGCAGCGTCTTGTAAAGGGCGGCGTTCGCGTATTGCAGCTGCGCGCCGACGCTCCCGACGCCGCGCGCGGTCGGACCCGCGTAGTCGGACAGCACGTCGATATACGCCTCCAGCATGGCCCCGCTGTCGGCGCCGTCGCTGTGAACATATTCGACGACCTGGACTGGTTCGCCGCCCGCTTCCGCCCCGGCCATGACCGGCCACAGCGTGATCAGCGCCAGCGCCCAGACGGCCCAAATCCATTTTTTCTTCATCAGTCAACAGCCTCCCTTATCGGTTTTCTGCTCGTTTGGTCGTGAAATTGGAAGTTCGTTCCTTTATATAACCTATTATAGCATGCGCCGCGGGGTCTTATCAAGTCATGGAAGGAAAAAACTTGCCGGGGATCGCGCCGATCGAAAATAACCCTCCGGCGATTGACAGCGTCCTTTTTTTCGGCTAGGATATATGAGTTGCGTAGGCAGTCCGGCCGTCATGCGCGGCCAAAACCCCACAAAGGACAATCGGAGGGTGAATTATGATCAGGCAGGGCTTTGACAACGACAAGTACCTCTCCATGCAGTCGGCGCAGATCCTCAAGCGCATCGGCGAGTTCGGCGGCAAGCTGTATCTCGAATTCGGCGGCAAGCTGTTCGACGACCACCACGCCTCCCGCGTGCTGCCGGGCTTCCAGCCGGACAGCAAGCTGCAGATGCTTTTAAAGCTCAGGGATCAGGCCGAGATCGTCATCGCCATCAACGCCAACGACATCGGCGCGAACAAGCTGCGCGGCGATTTGGGCATCACCTACGACGCCGACACGCTGCGCCTGATCGACGCCTTCCGCGGCGTGGGCCTGTACGTGGGCAGCGTCGCCATCACCCATTACGCCGGCCAGGCCGCCGCGGACGCCTTCAAGGCGCGGCTGGAGGCCCTGGGGGTGAAGGTGTTCCGGCTCTACCTCATTCCGGATTACCCCTCCAATGTGAAGAAGATCGTCAGCGACGAGGGTTACGGCCGCAACGAATACATCGAGACCGAGCGCTCGCTCGTGATCGTGACCGCGCCCGGTCCCGGCTCCGGCAAGATGGCCACCTGCCTCTCCCAGCTGTATCATGAGAACAAGCGGGGCGTCAAGGCCGGCTACGCCAAGTTCGAGACCTTCCCCATCTGGAACCTGCCCCTCAACCACCCGGTCAACCTGGCCTACGAGGCCGCCACGGCCGATCTGAACGACGTGAACATGATCGACCCGTTCCACCTGGAGGCCTACGGCAAGACCACCGTGAACTACAACCGGGACGTGGAGGTTTTCCCGGTGCTCAACGCCATCTTCGAGCGCATCCAGGGCGTCTCGCCCTATAAGTCGCCCACCGACATGGGCGTCAACATGGCCGGCTACTGCATCGTGGACGACGCGGCCTGCTGCGAGGCGTCACGCCAGGAGATCATCCGCCGCTATTACACCACCGCGTGCCTGCTCAAGCGGGGTCGCGCCGAGCAGAGCGCCGTGAACAAGATAGAGCTCCTGATGAGCAAGGCCGGCATCACCTTCGACGAGCGGCCCGTCGTGGCCGCGGCGGCTGAGGTGGAGGCCGCCACCGGCAAGCCCGCCGCCGCCATCCAGCTGCCCGACGGCCAGATCGTGACCGGCAAGACCAGCTCCCTCCTGGGCGCGACCGCCGGCATGCTGCTCAACGCGCTCAAGGCGCTGGGCGGCGTCAACAAGGAACTCGACCTGCTTTCAAAGGCCGTGATCGAGCCCATTCAGGACCTCAAGATCAACTACCTGGGCAGCCAGAACCCCCGCCTGCACACCGACGAGATCCTGCTGGCGCTGAGCATCTGCGCCGTGACCAACCCGCTGGCCAAGCTGGCGCTGGAGCAGGTCAAAAAGCTGCGCGGCTGCGAGGCCCACGCCACCGTCATCCTCTCCAGCGTGGACGAGCGCACGCTGCACAAGCTGGGCGTCAACCTCACCTGCGAGCCCAAGCACGAGAGCCAGAACCTCTACCACAACTGACGCCATGAAAAAGACGATCGGCATACTCGCTCACGTGGACGCCGGGAAGACCACCTTCTCCGAGCAGATCCTCTACCACGCACACGCGCTGCGCACCCCCGGCCGGGTGGATCACCGGGACGCCTTTCTGGACATCCATCCGCTGGAGAAGGCCCGCGGCATCACCATCTTTTCAGACCAGGCCGTCTTCGACTACGGCGGCGACACCTGGTATTGGGTCGACACCCCCGGCCACGCGGACTTTTCCTCCGAGATGGAGCGCGCCCTCTCCGCGATGGATTACGCCGTGCTGGTTGTCAGCTGCGTGGAGAGCGTGCAGAGCCATACGGAGACCGTCTGGCGGCTGCTGGCGCAGTACGGAGTGCCCGTGTTCCTGTTCCTCAACAAGACCGACCGGGCCGGGGCCGACCCGGACGCCGCCCTTCGCCGCGTGCGGGAGCGGCTCTCTCCGGACGCGCTGGACCTGCGGGGCGCTTTCTCGCCGGAGGGCGTCCTCTCCGGCGCGGCCATCGAGGCCGTGGCCGAAAACGACGAGGCGCTCATGGACGCGCTCTTTTCCACCGGCTACGACCGGGACAGGTGGCTCGCCTCCCTGAGGCGGCAGGTGAAGGCGCGCTCGGTGTTCCCCGTGATGGCCGGCTCCGCGCTGAAGGACGAGGGCGTGGAGGCGTTTCTTGGCATGCTCTCGCTGCTCACCGAGACCGATTACCAGACCCGCGCCGAAAAACCCTTTCAGGCGCGCGCGGTCAAGGTGCGCTTCGACGCCCAGGGCAACCGCATGGTTTTCCTCAAAATCACCGCCGGAACGCTCTCCGCGCGGGAGGAGATCGCCACCTGCGAAGGGCCCGCCAAGGTGACGGAGCTGCGCGTGTACAACGGCGCGAAATTCCGCCAGGCGGCTTCGGCCTCCGCGGGCGATCTGGTGGCCGCGGCGGGCCTGAACGGCGTGAAGCCGGGCGAGCTGGTGGGCGCGGTGTGCGAAAAGAGCCGCTTCATCACCGCGCCGCTGATGGCCGCGCGCGTGCTCTTTCCCGAGGACGTTCACCCGACGAGGATGCTCGAATGCCTGCGCCAGCTCGAGGAGGAGGAGCCCATGCTGGGCGTCAGCTGGAGCGAGGGCACGAAGAGCGTCGAGCTGCAGGTGATGGGCGGGATCCAGCTGGAGGTCGTCCGCGAGCTGGTCATGAGCCGCTTCGGCATAGCCATCGGCTTCGGCCCCTGCCGCGTGCGCTATCTGGAAACCATCGCCGCTCCGGCCTGCGGCATCGGCCATTACGAGCCGCTCAGGCACTACGCCGAGGTGCACCTGCGCCTTGAACCCGGCCCGCGGGGCAGCGGCGTCCGCTTCGCCTCCGCCTGCCATGTGGACGATCTGGCCCTCAACTGGCAGCGGCTCATCGAAACGCACATCTTTGAATACGCCCACAAGGGCGTCCTCATCGGCGCGCCGCTCACCGACGTGAAGATCACGCTGCTGGCCGGGCGCGCCCATCTCAAGCACACCGAGGGCGGCGACTTCCGCGAGGCCACCTATCGCGCCGTCCGCAACGCCCTCATGCGCGCGACGGGTGTGCTGCTGGAGCCGGTGTGCCGCTTCGAGCTGCGCGCGCCGGCGGAGGCGCTGGGCCGGGTGCTGGGCGACCTGAGCCGCCTGCGCTCCGATACCAGGCCGCCGCTGGTGGAGGGCGACGAGCTGTTCATTTCGGGCGAGGCGCCCTTCGCCCGGCTTTCGGGCTACCAGGAGGCGCTGGCCGCCCTCACCCACGGCCGAGGCGCGCTGGCCTGGCGGCTGGATCACTACGCCCCCTGCGAGGAGGCGGAGGCCGTCGTGGCTGAGCGCGGCTACAACCCGCTGGCCGACGACACGCCGGACTCGGTGTTCTGTTCCCACGGCGCGGGCTTTACCGTGGCCTGGGACAGGGTGCGGGATTTCGCGCACCTGCGCAGCGAGGCCAATCCCTGAAAATGGGCGGATACGACGAAGAACGCGGAGGGTTGGGCCATGTCCATTCGCTTTCTCACCGGCCGGGCGCGGGCGCTGCGGCCGAGGCTGTACGACGAGCTGCGCGCGGCGCTCACGGACGGCTCCAATGGGCCGCTGATCGTGCTTGTGCCGGAGCAGTACACGCTGGAGTCCGAGCGGGACATCATCGCCGCCCTGGACCTGGCCGGTTCCTTCCGGCTGCAGGTGATGTCGCCCGCCCGGCTGGTCTCGCGCCTTTTCGAGGCGGCCGGCCGGCCCGAAGGGACGCGGGTGGACGAGCGCGGCCGGGTGATGCTCATGCACGCGGCGCTGCGCAAAAACACCCGCGCGCTGAACTGGTATCGCGGGGCGCAGCACCGAAGCGGCTTCAGCGAGCTGGCCGCGCGCCAGGTGAAGGAGCTCAAGCAGGCGGGCTACGACCCGGACCGCCTCGCCGCGCTGGCGGAGGGCCTCCGGAACGGGCCGCTCAAGGCGAAGCTGAAGGACCTCTCCGTCGTGTGGGCGGCGTATGAAGAAGCCCTGGCCGGGCGCTTCATGGACGGCGAAGACGAACTTACGCGGGCCATAGAGCGCATGGACCGGACGGATTTCCTGCGGGGGGCCCGGGTGTGGGCCTATGGGTTTGAACTGGTTTCGCCCACGCTGGCGGCGCTGCTCACCGCCCTGGCCGACTCCCGGGAGACGGCGCTGCTGCTGCCCCTGCCCCCGGACGACGCCGCGTGGGACGCCGAGGCCTTCGAGCCGGTCCGGCGCGGCTTTGAGCGGCTGATAAAGGCCGTGGCCGGGGCGGGGATCGACTGGACGCGGGAGGCGCTGGAGGAATCCCCCGAGGGCGGCCGCCCCGCCGAGCTCACCCACCTCCTGAACGAAATCAACAGCTTCCCGCCCCACCCCTTTCCCGGCGCGCCGAAGCGCGTGCGCATGGCCTCGCGCCGCAACCCGCTGGACGAAGCCATGCTGGTCATGGCGACCATCCGCGACCGGGCCATGCGCGGCAAAATGCGCTACCGCGACGCCGCCATCGCCTGCTTCGACCTGGAAGCCTACAGGGGAGCGCTGGCTCGGGCGGCGGCGCTTTACGACGTGCCCGTGTTCCTGGAGAGCGGCCGCGGGGCGGACCGGAATCCTTTGGCGCAATTCCTGCTCACGGCCCTGCGCCTGGTCGCCGTCGGATGGCAGGCCGAGGATATGGAGCGCCTCATGCGCACCGGCTATTCCGCCCTTTCGCCCGACGAGGCCGACCGCATGGCCGACTGCGCCGTGGAGCAGGGCCTGCGCGGCGCGCTCTGGAAAAAGCCGCTGCGCCGCTACCGGGACGAGCGCGACGCCGAGCTGGAGCCCCTGCGCGCGCGGCTCGTGGAGCCGCTGGCGGCGTTCGAGGAGGCTTTCCGCGCCGCGGAAGACACGCGCGGCCAGCTCGCCGCCCTGTGGGGCCTGCTGGAAAGCGCCGGCGCCTACGACCGACTCAGGGCGCAGGAGGCGCGGCTCAAGCGGCTGGGCCTCAACGAGGCGGCGAATGAGAACGCCCAGGTGTGGAACCGGCTGCTGACCACCCTGGATCAGCTGGCCGCCCTCATGGGCGACACGCGCCTCTCCGCGCGGGACCTGGGGGAGCTGCTTGCCCAGTCCCTGGCCGCGTCGGACATCAAGCCCCTGCCGCAGTCCGGCGACGCCGTAATGGCCGGCAGTCTCAGCCATCTGCGGGCGGGGAGCGTCCAGATGCTGTTCGTCATGGGCTGCAACGAACGCCGCGCCGCCGCGCCGGGGGGCCTTTTCGAGGCGCACGAGCGGGAGATCCTCGGCGGCGAGAAGGACGTCTGGCTCGCGCCGGACGAAAACGACCGGGCGCGCCTGGCGGGCATCGACCTGGCCGCCACGCTGGCCATGGCCGGGCAGTTCGCGGTGTTTACCTGGTCTCAGTCGGACGCCGAAGGCGGGGCGCTGCAGCCGGGCTCGGTGGTGGGGCGGCTGCGCGCCGTCTTTCCGGGCCTCTCGGACGCCGGCGGCTTCGGCGGCGAGGCGGCCAGCGAGAAGCTGCTCCTGAACGCGCCGGACGCCGCCCTGGCGCGCCTCTCCGCCCAGGTGAGCGCGGGGGAGATGACCGACGCCGCCAAAGGCGCGGCCGCCGCGCTCTATGAGACGGAGCCGGGCCGGGCGGCGCTCGAGGGCCTGCGCCGCGCGGCGAAAAAGCGCGCCGTGTCGGAGGACATCGACCGGCTGACCGCTCGTAAGCTCTACGGCGGGCCGAAGTCGATGAGCGTGACGCGCCTGGAGCGCTTCGCCGCCTGCCCCTTCACGCATTTCGTGGAATACGGCCTGCGCCCGGTCCCGCTGAAGCCCTACGAGGTGGACCGCGCGGAGGAGGGCACCTTCTACCACGAGGCGCTGAAGGATTTCCTGAATCAATCGCAGGACGGCCTGGCGGGCCTTTCGGCCGAGGAGGCCGTCGCCCGCATGGACGACGTGTGCGAGCGGCTGCTGGCCCCCATGATGGACGGCCCGCTCGGCGACAATCCCGTGACGCTGGCCTACGGCCGCCGCATGCGCGCCGTCGCCCGCCGCGCCGCGCGCATCGTGACGAAGCACCTGGAAAGCAGCCGCTTTCAGCCCTGCGCGCTGGAGGTGCGCTTCGACGAGTTCGCGCCGGCCGTGGTGCTGCACACGGATCTGGGCGACGTGCCGCTGAAGGGGCGCGTCGACCGTATCGACGCCTGGAAGGACGGCGACGAGACCTGGCTGCGGGTGATCGATTACAAGAGCGGCCAGAGCGAGATGAACCTGAGCCGGCTGTATTTCGGATTGCAGCTGCAGCTCATCGTTTACCTGGCCGTGGCGCTGGGCCGCGAAGACGCGCGTCCGGCGGGGGCGTTCTATTTCAAGGTGGCCGATCCGGTGGTGGAGACCGATTCCCGCGACCCGGACGCGGTGGAAGGCGAGCGGACGCGGGAACTGCGGCTGAGCGGGCTGTACATCGACGACCAGGCGGTGCTTTCGGCCATGGCGCCGGAGGTGGACCGTGTCGTCAGCCTGCGGCTCAAAAACGACGGCGCGCCCATGGCCTCTCCGTCCATGATGGACGAGGACGGCTTTGGCCTGCTCATCCGCCACGCGCTGCGCTCCGCCGAACGCATCACCCAGGGCATACTCGCCGGAAAAACGGCCATCGCGCCCAAGAAGATGACCGGCTTCAACGCCTGCGACCGCTGCGACTGGCGCGCCCTGTGCCAGCAGGATCCGCTGTTGGGCGGCATGCCCGAAGCCCTCGCGCCCGCCGTGGCCCAGAAGGACGTGCTGGAGCGCATCCGGGAGCGGCTGGAGCAGGAAGGGTTGTAATACTATTTTCTCTCTAAACCATATACAAATCAACAAAGAAATGGTATAATGTATATGGGTGATGAGAGATGCTGAAGATCAGTGAAACGGAATACAGGGAAATCGAAGTGGCAGCGAAAGCAAATAAGAACAAACG
>JAFXQO010000079.1 GCA_017527065.1 Clostridia bacterium | reverse complement strand
CGCCAAAAAAGCGCCTGCCCGGCGGGGGTTCGTCCGGGCTGACGATTTTTTGGGGGAATGGGGAATGGGGATTGGGGAATGGGGAATGACGGGGGCTGGGTCAGCGGCGGAGGGTGGATTCGATGATTGAGAGGTTTTCGATGATGGGGCGCATCCCGTCAAGTTTCAATATGGGGCAGGGGAGGCGGGCGGCGTGGGAATCCACGTCGGCCTCGCTGCGCGCGGCGGCCTTGGCGCGGAACGACTGCTCCTGTTCATACAGGTCGCCGCCCGGCAGCGCCCGCGCGCCGAAGCGGGCGGCGCTCCGCGCCTCGATGCGGCTCAGGCGCACCTTTTCCGGCGCACTCAGCACTACCGCCAGCGCGCACATCGCCTCGATTTCCTCGTCCCGCGGGCCGAATACCGAGGCGTAGACAAAGCGCGGATGCCGATCCACATCCGCGCGCAGCAGGGCCAGCGTTTCCTCCCGCGTGCGGCTCACGGCGTAGGGATTCTCCTGCCCGGCCGGGAAGTAGTAATCCTCCGCGTCCATGAAGCGATAGCCGATGCGTTCCGCCAGCGCCCGCCCCAGCGTGCTCTTCCCGCACCCGTTGAGGCCCATGACAAGCACGCCGCTCCTCGCCGTCCCCTTCAGGCAAACCAATAATTCCCCATTCCCCATTCCCAATTCCCCATTATCAATAAAGTTCTCCGGGGTTGTATCCCTTCGGCAGCGGCTCCTCCCCGATGAATTGGAAGCCGTCGTCCTCCAGCACGGGCAGGAACGCTTCGTAGGGGAAGCGGGCGAACTCGCAGGCGTAGCCGCTGGCGCCGAACCAGCCGCCTTCCTTCGATTTCAGGTTCAGGTCCCGGGCCAGCTTGGTCATGTTGGAGCAGTCGTGTACTGCGAGGCCCCAGTTTTCCTCGGCGGCGGCGCGCATGAAGCGGAGCGTCAGCTGGCGGCTCCAGATGGGGGAGATGTAGCCCAGCCGGCAGGCGTAGAGGTTTTCGCCCAGGTAGTTGGGCAGGTTGTTGTCGTTGAGGTGCAGTTCGGCGCAGTTGATGAAATCCAGGCCGGTGGCGAGGATCTTCTCCTTTTTTTTGAAGAAGGCGTCGTAGAATTCCGGCGTCATGGGCGTCTCTATGCCCACCTGCGGGATGTATCTCTTCGCGACGCCGATGGCCTCGATGACGCTGTCCGCGCAGCCTGACGCGCCCAGGTTGAAGCGCAGCTCGTCCAGCCCGCTCTCGCCCAGCGCCCGCAGGTTCTCCTCCGTGGCCAGAAGCCCGTTGGTGTACAGGTGCTGGTGCACGCCCGCCTCATGGAAGCGGCGGACGACGCCGTAATACTTTTCGATCTCCATGAAGGGCTCCAGGTACACGTAGGCGATGCCGGTGGGCTTTTTCTGGACGGAGAGGAGCAGGTCCAGGTCGCGCTCGTACAGCCTGGTGCCGCCGATCTCCCAAAGCCCCTCGCCGATGGGCGGTATGGCGTCCAGCTCGCCGTAATTATAGCAGAATTTGCACTGGATGTTGCAGCGGTTGGTCCGGCGGACGGCGCTCAGCCCCGTGCCCAGCAGGCAGGATTTGCAGCCCGCGGGGAAGCGGTCGTCGGGCCCCACGTAGAGCGTCCGCCCGCAGAGGGATTTGAGGCCGGGTATTCCGGCTATGAGCGCCCTGTTCTGCGCCTCCACAGCCGCCTCGATCTGATACATCGCCGCGTAGACGATCTCCGTCTGCTTCGTCAGCAGTTCCTCGTCCTCCGGCAGGGCGGCGAAGAAGCGGAACCAGGTGAGCGCGTCCTTCTTTGAAATCTTCATGAGCCTGTGAGCCTCCCATCTTTCGGCGGCCGCGTCGTTTTCGTTACGCGGTCTATTTTATCAGAAAACGTGGGTTTCATCAATCCCTGCCTCTTGAATTTCCCCTGCTTCATGGTATAATATATATAAAACCGGATCAATGCCGCGCCGGCAAGGAGGAGACGGTCCGTTGGACAGCAAGCTGCTTCGCACGGAGATTAAAAACTGGCTGCAGATCATCATGGGCGTTCTGCTCTGCGCCGCCGCGTATAAGATGTTCATCATTCCAAATGAAATCGCGCCCGGCGGCTTCACCGGCCTCGCCCAGCTGATCAATCATCTCACAGGATGGCCCATAGGCCTTCTGACCCTGGCGATGAACGCGCCCCTGTTCGCCCTGTCGGCCCGCTCGCTGGGGCTGCGGTTCGGGGCGCGGTCGCTGTTCGCCAGCGTGGCGCTGTCGGTGCTCATCGACATCCTGCCCCTGCCTTCGGTGATTCCGGCGGAGGCCGCCGAGCGGCTGCTGCTGGCCTCGGTGTTCGGCGGCGTGGCGGGCGGCGCGGGGTTCGGCCTCATCATCCACGGCAACGCCACCACCGGCGGCTCGGACATGCTGGCAAAGCTGGTGACCTCCCGGGTGCACGCCATGTCCATCGGCATGATCATGTTCGCTGTGGACGGGCTGGTCATCGTGGCTTCGGCCTTCGTATTCGACGTGGTCTCGGCCCTGTTCGCGCTCATCTGCACCTTCCTCATGAGCAAAGTGATCGACTTCCTTGTGGACGGCCTGAATTCGGCCCGCGCCTATTTCATCATCTCCGGCGAGAGCGAACGGATCGCCCAGCGGGTGATGAGCGAGATGGAGCGCGGCATCACCGGGCTGGACGGGCGCGGCATGTATTCCGGGCAGGACAGGCAGGTGCTCCTGTGCGTCATCAGCCGCCTGGAGTCGCCGCAGCTGCGCGCGATCGTATCCGACTGCGACCCCACGGCCTTCATCATCGCCACCAATGTGCACGAGGTGCTCGGCGAGGGCTTCCGGCCCATGTACCGGCGCTGAGGGACCCTATCATCCGTTCCCAATTTCCCGAAGGGAAAATATAATATCGCAAGGAGAAATAACGCCATGGACAAGATCAAAGTGGCCATCATCGGCTGCGGTACCATCGCCAACGCGGCGCACATGCCCGGCTACCGGGCGGCCTCCGACCTGTGCGAAGTGAAGTATTTCTGCGACATCATTCCCGAACGCGCCGTGGCCCTGCGCGACAAGTACGGCTCCGGCATCGCCAATACCGACTACCATGAGATCCTCTCCGATCCCGAGGTGACCTGCGTGTCCATCTGCGTGCCCAACGGCGGCCACGCGCCTATCGCCATCGACTTTCTGAAGGCCGGCAAGCACGTGCTCTGCGAGAAGCCCGCCGCGATGAACAGCGACCTGGCCCGCGAGATGCAGAAGACCGCCGACGAATGCGGCCGCATCCTGAACATCGGCGTCTGCAACCGCTTCAACACCGCGGTGGAGAAGATCGAGGAGCTCATCAGCCAGGGCGAGCTGGGCAACATCTATCACATCTACTGCTCCTTCCGCGCCTACCGCTCCATTCCCGGCCTGGGCGGCGCGTTCACCACGAAGGCCCTCTCCGGCGGCGGCGCGCTGATCGACTGGGGCGTGCACTACCTCGACCTGATCTTCTACTGCGTCGGCCAGCCGAAGGTGAAGACCGTGTCCGCCGCGGCGTATTCCGTGCTGGGCAAGCCGCTGGACGGCTACGTCTACGAGCACATGTGGGCCGGCCCGCCCAAGCTGGACGGCACCTACGACGTGGACGACTTCGTGACCGGCTTCATCCGCACCGACGGCCCCACCATCTCCGTGAACGGCGCGTGGGCGCAGAACATCGACGACGGCGCCACCTTCATCGAGTTCCTGGGCGACAAGGGCGGCATCAAGCTGCAGTACGGCGGCAACTTCACCCTCTATTCCACCAAGAACGGCATGCTGACCACCACCACCTTCAAGTATCAGACGGTCAACATGTACGATGCGGAGATCCGCGATTTCCTCATCAAGGCCCCGCAGGGCATCAAGACCAAGGCCAACATCGACAAGGCGCTTGTCACCTCCCAGGTCATGGACATGATGTACAAGTCCAGCGAGCTGGGCGAAGAGGTCAAGGCGTAACCCATCCAAAAACAAACGGCGGCGCGCCCGGCCAGAGAGACCGGACGCGCCGTTTCATGTTTTTTCCTCAAGCGCCTTTTTGATTTCCTCCGCCACCGCCGCCAGCCGCGAGGAGAGCTCCTCGTCCGTCAGCGACTGCAGCGCGTCGCCCGGGGCGGCCTGCGCGGTCTGCCCCAGCACGAATTCCACCCCCTTCGCGCCGCCCTTGCCGCTCAGCGCGCGCTCGAGTGTCTCCCGCTCGATGCGCAGAAGCGCCCGCTCGACCGGTTTTTTCACCGGATCGGGCAGGCGCGAGCCGGTCAGCTCGGCCACGCTCATGTCCAGCGCCAGCGCCAGGCCCGCCGGGGTGGCGGGAATGTCCTGGCGCTGGCATTCGTTGAAATAGCGGGTGATGCGGCTCTTGACCGCCGCAGCCCCGGCTTCCGGGAGAGCCTTGTTGCGCCCTGCGCTCATAACGCCTTCGACTTTATGCTCTTCGTGACCGTGCCGCTGAGAGGCGTGGACGCGCCGGAAGAGCCGGATGTTTTCGAGCCGGATGTCTGGCTCCTGGCGCTTTTCGCAGCGCCAGCCGCCTTGGACAGCGCCGACTGGATGCCGCTCACGGCGCTCTTGATGAGGCCGGAGAGCGTCGTCGCGCTGCCCGTCTTCTTGGCGGCGGCGGTCGGGGTCGATTTGGCCTTGCCGGACGCGCCGGAGGAAGACGAGGCGCGGCGCGAGCCGTCCTCGTTGAGGCCGTACTGCTCGCGGAACGCCGCCTCGCTGAGGGCCTGCGCCCGCTCCTTCAGGAGCCAGTCCTGATAAGCCTGGTAGCCCTGCTGCTGCAGCGCGGCGATTTGAAGCTGCAGGCTCACGGCGGCGCTCTGGTTGCTGCTGCGCAGCTGGTTGATGCGGTTGTCCAGCTGCTGGGCGTAATTGGCGGCGAGGCTCTGGCGGCTGCGGGCCGTCTCCTCGGTCAGCTGGGCGATGCGGCTGTTGATGGCGGCGATGTCGTCCGCCTCGGCGCGGCTGATGTCGGCCAGCGCCTGGCCCCGCTGCCCTTCCAGATACGCGCCCTGCGTGGCGACGAGGGAGCTCCGGCCCAGGCCCCGCGCCGTCAGCGCGTTGTTCAGTGAGGCCGCGCCGCGGTCGTAGGTCTCGTTGGCCTGGCGGCGCTGGCGCTCATAGGCCCGGTCCAGCGCCTGCCGCTCATTCTGCGCGGAGAGCGTCTGGCCCTTCAGCCGTTCGTTCAGCGCGTCCACCTCGGCCTGGTAGGTGGGCGAGTATTCCGCCTCCGCCTGCCTGCGCAGCGTGGCGTAGTCGGTCGAGTAGCCCTCGAGCCGCTTGTTCAGCGCGTCCATGACCTCGGCGTTGTAAAAATCCGAGGCGCGATAGCCGCTGTGATTGATTTCCATATGTATTCCCTCCTATTCGTCACTGATAGGTTACGGTGAGCGCGGCGCCGCCGTCGAATTTGGCGTAGTTGGCGCTGTAGTGGCGGCCGCTGCGCAGCGACATGTCGCCGGCGTAGAGCATGAGGCCGGCGGCCGCGCCGTCGGCGAGGGCCTGGATCGCCGCGGCGGGCACGGCGAAAGCCTTCGTCTCGCCGTTGCCGATGGAGCCCAGCGCGCCGCGGTTCACCGCGCCGGCGAGCGGATTGCCGCTCTTTCCGGCCAGGGTGATGGTGTACAGCGTGACCTCCACGGGGGAGGAGCCGCCCGCGCCGGAAACGCGCGTGAGCGTCAGCGAGGCGCTGCGCACCGTCTTTCCGCTGAGCGCGCCCAGACTGAACCACAGGCACCCGGCGTACTGCGTGTCGTCGTAGCGGCCCTGGCGCAGGGCGGTCTCGTTCATCCAGCCCGATCCGTTCATGCAGGAGCCGGACAGCGCGGCGGAAAACTGCGCCGTCTGCAGCGCGGCGCTCTGGGAGGGCGAAGCCGAGCCCAGGGCCACGGGCAGCGCCATGAAGTTGGCCGGGCTGTGCAGGCAGGCGACGATTTCCTGGTAGTCGCCGTCCGGCCGGGTGCCGCTCCAGAGCCATTGCGCGCCGCTGGCCGTCAGCGCCCACGCGCCGTCGCCGCCGCTCAGGGAGAGGCAGCAAAGCCGCGCGTTCGGCCCGGCGTAGATGAGGCTCACGGCGTTGAGGATCTCGCAGTCCTCCAGCTCCGCGCTGGTCCCCTCAGTGACGCTCACGGCCTCGTAGGCCCCGCCGCCGTCCACGGTGACGTTATACAGCCGCACGTGACGGTCGGCGGAGAGGGTCACGGGACATTCGTCGCCGGCCACGACGGTCAGGTTTTCCACCGACACGCCGCAGCCGCAGGCCTCGACGCGCAGGCTCCCCGTCAGCGTATGGCCGCCGCCCAGGACGGTCAGCCGGCCCTGACCGTTCACCCCGCCGAGGGACACGTTTTCAAAGGCGTCCTGCAGGAGAGTCAGGGTCACGCCGCCTGTGAGGACGCGGCCGTTCAGCGCGTCGCAGGCGGCCTGCAGGCTGGTGTAGTCGCCCGCCGCGCCCACCGTTATCAGCGCCGCGCCGGCGTATTTCTCGGCCATGTTCGGCGCGATGAGCCGGCGGTTTACGGTCAGGTTGTCCATGCTGCCGCCCTCGGCGTCCAGGTGGAAGGTCTCGCCGCCGGGCGCGTCGATCTCAAATTCGTTGGTCTCCACGTGGAAGTGATCCTTTGTGATGGCGACGCTCGTGCCGGCGAACAGCTCGCCCGGCGCGCTCTCCCAGTCTGTCGCCACGCCGCCCGACTCGATCTTGAAATCGGCCAGATAGAGCGTCTCGTTGGCGGCGAAAGCGCCCCGCCAGCTGAAAGACGGGACGCCGGCCTGGGCGTCGTAGGTCCAGGTGTGCGTGAATTTCTGCCAGCTCGAAGTCAGGCTGACGGCCGTCTCGCCGCCGCAGGCGTGGCCGGCGGCCACCTCCAGCGCGCCGCCCGTGTAGCGCGCGGAAAAGCTCCAGGTATAGGTCTGCCCGTTCTCGCCCGTAAAGGGATTCCAGCGCACGGCGCAGGGATTAAGTACGCTGGAAAACGCCAGCGACAGCATGCGCCCGGAGGCCGCGGAGGCGCTGGGCGAAACCTGCGCCGCGCCGGCCGCGTTCTCGAAGGCGATGGCGGCGTCCTTGAACGTGGCCGATTCGCTCACCAGATTCGAGCCGCCCACCTCAATGCCGCTCACGGCCAGGCGGATCGAATCCGGCACCAGCGCGATGCTGGCCTCCGCGGTGCTCATCCGCTGGCCCAGGGCGTCGGTCACGGTGCGGTCGGCCTTCAGCGCGATGGAGGCGGCGTTCTGCTCGATCAGCGTGCCCTGCTCCTCCACAGCCTGGGTCAGTTCGTCCACCGCTTCGCCCGACGCCTTGCTCTCGATCACGCTGTTCAGCCCGCTGGAAAGGGATTTTTGCGTCAGGCCGCCCATCAGCTGGGTCCAGACCCATTCCAGCTGCCGGTTGAGCTCCCGCAGCTGCTGCGGCTCCCTCAAATCGCTCAGCGTCATCCGCTGGCGCGTGGTCTGCGCGTTCATGGCGACTCCTCCTCGATTTCCAGCTCCATGCCGTCCGGCAGGGAGAACATCGCGCGGCCTTCCGATTCCAGCTTCAGCCGCAGCGCGCGCCCCCGCAGCCTCAGCCGCTGCCGCACGACGGAGCGCCCCGCGCCGAAGCGCACCGTCTTTTGAACCTGTCCGTCTTCGCTCAGCGCGGTGAGCGTGAGAGAGCCCGCGGCTTCCGCCTCGATGGGGAAGCACACGCGGCCCAGCCTGCGGCGGCCCGCCGTCCGGGCGGGCAATACCGGCGTGGTCCAGTATGCGCCGGGCAGCGCGTCAGGGCCCTCTCCGAAGCGGTAGAGCCCGTCGCCCGTCAGGCAGAGGAGCCGTTCGTCCTGCCCCTCGCGCCAGATGAGAAAATCGCGCACGCCGGGCAGGCTTAACAGCGCCCAGCCGCCGTCCGACAGGGCGTAGCGCACCACGTGGGTGTTCCCGTTTGCGCCGTCCAGGGGCAGCGCCAGGTAGATCACATCGCGCCAGAGAGCGGCGCAGGCGTTTTTCACAGCCTGCTGATTCACCCGCGCGAAGACGTCCTTCATGCGGCTGTCGCCCCCGTGAGTGAGCGAGGACACGGTCATGCCGTCGTAGGCGCACAGGCCGTCGCCGCCCAGGAAGTAAAGGCGGCTGGCGGTGTGCACGATGGTGCGGGCGGCCAGCGTGCCCTCCGAGCCGTACACCTGTGTGAGGCTGAAATCCCCCGGATAGGTGCCGTTCAGGCGGTGCATGCTGCGGTCCTTGAAGATGAGCACGTCGTCGAAGGCCGCCACGACCGCGCGGATACGCGCGCCGTCGAAGGTGGCCACATCCATGAAGCCGCCACCGGTGTCCGGGTCGGCCGCGTTCAGCTCCCAGTTGTCCGGCGCGAAGCTCTCGCTCCAGTAGACGCGGTCGGGCTGGCCGGCCGTCACCGCGCCCCACAGCCGCTCATAGATGAGCGTGAGCCGCTCGAAGCGCACCGGCACGCCGCCCATGCGCGCGTCCACCGGGCTCAGCGCGGCGCTCTGTCCGTCCCAGCGCTGCATGGGGTCGAGGCCGTTGACCAGGATCAGCCAGTCCTCGTCCTCGTGGCGGTAGTTGACGGCGCACCAGTCGTCCGACTGAAAGCCCGAGCCCAACTCATGCCACGCGCCGCCCGTCAGCGCCCAGACATGTCCGCCCCCGGCCGCCACGAGCGTCCGGCTGTCCGCGCCGTTCTGATCGCGGAAAAAGCCCTGGAACAGCCGCGCGCAGCCCGCCGGGGGAGCGGGCTCCGTCGCCGCGGGGGCGCGCCAGGTCATGAGCGCGCCCTTGCGGCAGATCATATTCACCGCGTCCGGCGAGGCGCCGGGTTCGCCCCAGACGCCGCGGCTCTGGTCCACGCCCCGGAAAGCGGTGATTTTGAAGGTTTCAAACGCCAATCCTTCCGCCTCCCTTCATCGGAAAAACGGCCTGGGGAAGCGGCGTTTCGCGGCGTGTCCGCCGCTCGAGCGCACGCCGCGCAGCAGGGTGTAGTATGCGCTGAGCCAGCTCTGGGCCGCGGGCAGACGCCGCTCGGCCTGCCACAGCCGCGCCACGGCCAGCGAGACGTAAATCATCGGATCGGCCGCCGCCTCGGAGAAGACCGGTTCGTCGTCCGGTTCCGTGAGCCGCGCGGGTATGCAGTGAACGTGAAGGATGAGCGTCTCGCCGGGACGGGCCTCGGGCACCCTGACGTCGAAGCGTGAGATGAAGCGGAAGCCGTAGGCCCGCTCGCGCTTTTCGTCCCACACGCCCTCCAGCGCCGCCGCGTTGGGAACCGCCTCGTTCAGGCGGATGACGCCGTCCTCGGGCAGGACGACGGGCAGGAACCGGCCCGGCATCAGCCCCGTGCGGGCGATTTCGGCGTAGGCCTCGTTGATGGCGTCGCGAAAGAGGCGGAAAAGGATCGCGGCCTCGCCCTGATAGACCAGTTTACCGTTCCCGTCGGCGGTCTTCACGAATTCCTCGCTCCGATCCGCGCACCGCGCGGCCGACTGGCAGAGGCTTTCAAGGGTCATGATTTCATCAGCTCCTTTGGAATGGTATCGGTGTCCGTCCTGCGGCGGAGGTAGGAGAGCGCCTCGCATGTCTTGTCCGCCGCCCGCGCGAGGTAATCGCGCTGGGCCGCCCGCTCGAGGCGTTCGTTGTCTTCGTCGATTTCCCGCGCCGTCTCCGAAAGGCGGGACACGTGGTAGCGCCTGGCGTATTCGATGGCGCGCGCGTCCAGCGCGTCGAAGGGCAGGACGCACGCCAGCGTGCCGCCCGGCTGGTCCGCGTCGTGAATCTCAAAGCGCTGGGTGCGCGCGTTCAGCATCACGAACCAGCCGGGATGGATCGCCTTCAGCCGGGCGGGAATATCCGTCGCGTGGGAGGTGACGGGAATCCGCCCTTCGGCGAATTCCCCCTCCCGGCAATAGACGGCCACGGCGCTTAAGACGCGCTGGTCACCAGCACGGCCTTGGGCTCCGGCGCGGCGACGCCGCTCAGTCGGGCGATGCCGCCGGGCAGCGCGCACATGAGGTCGCAGTACTTGGCGATGGTGGCGGTGTAGGTGGGATAGCCCGGCTTCTGGTGCAGCACCTGCTGCGTCTCGCCCTCGATCCACGCCCAGTCGGCCACCTGGTCGAGGGTGAAGAGGCTGGTGTCGTACAGGTCGATGGCGGCGGCGGGCATGAACTTGCTGCGGGTGAGTGGGATGCCGTTGAAGGTAAGCGCGCGGTGGCCGCCCTCCAGCACGGTGGCGTCGCAGATGGTGCGGCGCTGGTTCATCAGGTCGAGGTAATAGCCGTAGGCGTCGCCGCCGCAGTTGATGTGGTCGACGGTCACGTTGTAGCTGTCCTCCAGATGGTCGATGACCTTCTGCAGGCCGCTCTCGCTGATCGCGCCGAAGGACGCGTCGATGTAGGGCGTCATCCAGCTGTAATTCGCCCGGGTCAGGCCGTACAGCGTGCCGGTGTTGCCCTCGAAGAGCTTGCCGAGGCCGGTCAGCTCGTAGCCCGCGCTGCCCTGTACGGTGAGGTACGCGCCGGCGGAGCAGGTCACAGCGGCGCTCAGCCTGACGGCCTTGGTGAGGTGGTTCACATCCAGCACCCGCAGGCCCTGGGAAATCGCCGTGCCGTTCGAGGCGTACAGATCGACCCGCAGGCCGGGCAGCAGGTACTGGGTGGATGTGGTCGCGGTGACGGTGGCGCTGTTGCTGGCGGCGGCCAGCGTGGCCAGCTTGCCGGAGCCGTCGCCGTACATCTGGCGCGCCAGGTTCCACTTAAGCGTCCGGGTCAGGGTGTCCATCTCCTGCTGCAGGATGTTCACAAAGGCGCCGGGATTCTGGCCGGTGGCGGACTTGACGATCTTGTCGGAAATCTCCAGCGTGCCGTACAGGTTCTTGGTGTCCGATTCCAGGTTGACGTACTGGTTCTCGCCGGAGGCCGGCAGCGCGCCGGTCTCGGAGCCGGCCCCCGCGCCGCCGTTCGCGCCTACCAGCGCCGCGCGCACGATCTTGTTGTAGCCCACGATGTTGTCCTCGGTGCGCATGACGCGGCTGGCGAAGGCGTCCGCCTTCAGGTTGATGTCCTCTCTCAGCGGCATGATATAGAAATTCTTCAGCGCGCTGGACACGGTATTCATATTGACCATGGGATTACCTCCTTAAAACGTATCGTTTCGTTTCCGTTGGGATTTACAAAATGGGGAATGGGGAGTTATGAGTTACTCTGAAATCGGCCCCCCTTCGGGGAGCAGTCAGCGAGAAGCGCCGACTGAGGGGTCCATTGCCTTTCCGCAGGAAAGGCCTCATTCCCCATTCCCCATTCCAAATTCCTAATTCCCAATTCCTAATTCTTTTTCAAAAGCGCTTCCAGTTTGGCCTTGGCGGCGGCCATGCCGTCCTGAGGCTTGTCGGACTCGGCGGGGATGCCGCCGCCCGCGGCGATGAAGGCGGGCAGGTCCTTGCCGGCCTTGTAGACCTCGGCCAGGTGCGCGGTCAGCACGGCGCTCTTCACGCGGGGGTCGGCGGAGAGGCGCTTCACATTCTCCGGATCGGAGAGCAACTCCTCCTCGCTCTGGTACTTTCCGGCGCGCACGGCGTCGTAGGCGCGCTCGAGGCCGTCCTCCTCCAGGGAGAAGGCGGGATGCGCCATGATGTATTCCGCGATCTCCGGCAGCAGCCCTTCCAGGTCGCGCATCAGGCCGGCGCGGCGCTTCCAGGCGTCCTGCACGCGGCGGCTGCGGGCTTCGCCGGATTCCGGCGCGAGCTGTTCGCCGTTTTCCAGCGCGCGGGCGAGGGCGTTGAGCTGGCCCAGCGCGTCCTCGGCCTCGCGAAGGCTCTTCTGGCTCTCCTCGTAGGCGTCCAGCAGCGCCTGGACGGAATCGAAACCGCTGCGCTTCAGCGCCTCCTTGTCTTCGGGATTCGCGTCGGCGGCGCCGGCCGCGTCCGCCTGCGCCATGCCGACGCCCTGGGCGAAGGCCTCCTGCTTTTCCTGCTCGGTGAGGGCGTCCCCGGCGAGCTGCTGTTCAAACTGCGCCCGCTGTTCGGGCGTGAGATACTGATTCATCCATTTGTCCTCCTTTTTGATTGCGTCATGTGATGCCCGGATTACCCTGCAGCGCCCTGTGGCCCTCTATGTGCATGATGAGCGCCTGGGCGAGGGCGGGCTGTTCCTGCTGCAGCCGCCTGAACTCCGCGCCCAGGGCGAAGCGCGTGTGTTCGGCGATGTGCAGCTCGTGGCAGTCCACGCTCATGAGGGACGGCACCGCGCCGCCCAGCAGCTCCAGCTGCTCCCGCCGCGCCCGGGTGCGGTGGAGCTCGTCCACGGCGGCGACGGTCTCCCAGTGGCCGAATTGAAAGATCTCCAGCAGCCGCGCCCGGTTCTCCCGGGAAAGCTGGTGCGTGTCCGGGTCGAGGAAGAGCCCGGCGCGCATCAGCTCCAGCGCCAGCTGGCGGCGCTGGGCGGGGGTGCTGCTCAGCTCGGCGTCGGTATCCACGGCGATGTCGTCGCTGCTCAGGTCGCTGCCCGTCCACACGATGAGCGCCATGTCGCCGGCGTCGCCGCCGGCCGTGCGGGTGATGCGCGGGGCCACGGCGAATTCGCGCAGCAGTCTGAGCCACTGGCGGCCCAACAGCTGGATCGCCCGGCGGATGTGCCGCCCGGTGAGGGCGATGCGCGTGTCGTCCTGCTCGCGCAGGATATCCAGCGCGATGCCGCTGGACACCGGCCCCGTCAGGCTCGAGGCCCGCGCCATTTCCGACACGCCGGAAATCTCGTTGAAATCGCGCCGGAGCAGCGCCAGCCGTTCCAGCAGCGTCACCGGCACCTCGCTCACGCGCAGCCAGCTCGGCGGCGTGGTGCCGGGCCGGTACTCGATCACCGTGCCCGGTTCGAACCCCTCGTCCAGCAGCGTCTCATCGACCAGCGAGCCCTGCTCGGCCAGGATATTGCCTGCGGTCATGCGGGCCGTGTGCTCGTTGATGCGGTTGATCACGGCGTTGTAGTCGCGCTGCAGCGGGATCAGCCGCTCGATCACCGTGCCGCCGAAAAAGCAGCCCGGCGCGCTCAGGCACAGCTGCTGCACGAAGGGGAAATCGCGCCCGCCGCATTCTCCGTTCCGGAAGGGAAGCGGCCCCGTGTGCAGCACGCGCCCGCCCGCCACGGTCACATGCCGTCCCTGGGGGAAGTCGCCGTCCGGCCGCCGGTAATACTCCAGCACCAGTTCGGCGTCCTGCAGCGTTTCGGACGGAACGAAGGGCCCTTCCGCCCGGGGGAAGGCGGATTCCGCGCCGTAGACGTTCAGCGTCCGGCCCGACAGGCTCACGCCCCAGCGGGCCCTGATTTCGCTCACGGTGTAGACCCGGGCGTGGATCAGGCTGTTCTGGCTTTCCAGCCCGTCGCGCCAGCAGCACTCGGGGAAGATCTCGTAGGCCGGCGCCACGGACACGGCGATGTCGCCCTCCCGCACGGTTTCGCCCTCCGGCGTGACGCCCAGGGGCAGGCCGGCCCGGGGATCCCATACGCTCTTGTAAAAGGCGGAGCCGCACAGCTCCGCCCAGCGCGCCGCCTCGGCCTGCAGGCGGGGCATGCCCAGCGTGTCGAAGGCGGTTTTCAGCAGCTTCGTCGCCGTGCGGGCGGCGGTCACGTCGGCGGCCTCGTCGGTCTGCGGCCGCACGGTCAGGGAGGGCGTCGCGCGCTCGAGCTTGGAAAGGCGGGTCTCCTCGATGGGCGCGATCATGTTGTAGACCGCCCGGCCCGTCCGGTCCGCGCCGCCCTCGATCAGCTCGTCCAGCCCCTCGGCCACGTCGCAGTACTGGTCGCCCGCCAGGAAGCGCTGGTTGAGCCGCCATTTCAGCTCCAGCCCCTGCCGTTCGCGCCGCCTGCGCCGGTATTCGGCCTCGATCTCCGCGGCCAGCGCCTGCATGTCCGGCGGCTGCGGCAGGAGCGGCGCGGGAGAATCGGCCTTCAGTCGTTCTGTGTCATTCATCATGTGTCACCATAACCTCTCTTTCATCGTTTGCCCGCGCCGGATCCGGCCGGCCAGCCTTTTCTTGTGCCGCACCACGGCGGATTCTTCGGCCGCGCCGGCCGCCTCCCGCGGGGCCGGACGGCTCATCAGGTAGTAGCGCAGCTCGTCCATGGCGTGATCGTCGCGCTTGACCGGTTCCTCGGCGCTCTCGTCCTCCTTCCAGCGGTACTTCTTGATCTCCCGGATCATCATCGGGCAGGTGCGGAAGATGAAAAGACCCGGTCGGCCCTCCGGCCAGCGCTTCACGTCCCAGTAGGGGCGCGGCGCGAGATACTGCTTCACGCGCTGTATGCCCGCCCACTTGGCCTTGTTCACGCGGGTGTTCACATTCAGCCCCTGCTCGCGGAACAGCTCGGCCACGGTGCGCTCGCCCTGCAGCGCGTGCTGGTCGGCGGCGGCGTCCATGAGAGCGGAAAGCCGGTTTTCGGCGTCGCGCCGCCAGCCCAGGGCCCGGCTGATGCGCTCGATCTCCCGCATGTGGGCCTCGACGCCCATATTCGCCTGGTAGTGCTCGGCCACCACGTAGACCGCGCCTTCCGGATCCACCGCGTACCAGTGGCAGGAGAGGGGCTTTGAGAGGCCGGGGTCGATGGAGATCATGTCCTGCCAGTCGGGGGGCACCTCGAAGGGGTCGATCACGTGGACCGACTCGTCGAACTCGCCGTAGACCAGCCCGTTGACCGAGATGAATTTGCCGTCCCGCCGGGCCTCCAGCTCGTCCGGCGGCAGCGTGCGCGCCAGGTTTTTGAGTTCCTCGCCGGGGAGATAGGGATTGTCGCGCCAGCTCATGGTGAGGCACCACACCTCCGGGTCGCCGAACTCGTTCAGCCAGATGCGGTCGTGCACCCAGGTGAGGCCCTTGAGCGGCGTCATGGTGCCGAAGATGCGGCCTCCCGAGTCGATGGTGCGCATGACGCATTCCAGATACACGTCCTCCGGCGGCTCCTCGTCGAACCAGATGAAGTCCTGGCTGGTGCCCTGGAATTTCTCCCGACCCTGGGCGCAGGTCTTGAACCCGATGACCGACACGCCGCCGTGCAGGCTCTCTACCTGCAGGGTGTCGATCACGCCGTTTTCCATGTCGTCTGCGCGGCCCTCGCGCATGCGCACGCCCCTGATCCACGCCGGGTTCAGGTAGCTCAGCAGCTTTTTCTGGGCCACGTCGCGCTGAACCTCGCTGGACAGGCTCACCACCCAGCCGTTCATGGGCCGGCTCACCGGCAGGTACGGGTGGCATCCCCGCGCCAGATACGCGCACTCCGCCGCGCCCGCCTCGGTCTTGCCGGTGCGGTTGCCGCCCAGCAGCCACTTGTTGCGCTTTTCGCAGCGGTGAAACAGCTCCTGCCGGGGGTGCGGGCGGTAGTATTTCAGCCGGTCGTCCCGGCGGCGGCGTTTATACTCGTCCGTCAGCCGTTCCGCCTTGTCCAGCAGCCGCTCGCGGGCCGCGCGGGGCGCATTGTCGGTTTCCGTCGTCCTGTCGCCTCCTTTCCACGCAAAAGGGGAACCGCGCGAAACGCGCGATTCCCCTCCGCGATGATATGAACCGAGCGTGGAGGCCCTTGCCTTCCGCGCTCAGCATAGTCAGTTTACGCCATGAGGTCCTTATTCGTCAACACAGTCAACAGACACATAGCGTTCTGTGAAATCTTCCAGATTTTAAAAAGAACATTTGTTCGATTTATTCCGCTTTTCTCAGGTCGATGGGCCGGGCGCTCCGCATTGCCGCGTCCCTGTCCCAGTCGCCTTCGGTCTCGATCACGATATAGGCCGTGACCATTTCCGGCAGATAGCCCAGTCCGTAGTAGCTGGCGTCAATGCGGTTTGATTCCATGCCGTTCTCCAGTTCGCGCAGTTCCACGCCGTTTTCATCCGTCAGGATCACGTCGTACCAGATGTCGTGATCCGGCCCGGCAGGAAAGGCGTCGCCCGCGGCTTCGACAGAGAGCTTGCCATGCAGCGCGGACAGGCTCAGCGTGAGCGAGACGGGTACGCCTCCGTATTCGCCCTCGCCGGCATAGGTCACGAATGCCGCCTCGCTGCGCGTCACAGTGCATACGGCCTCGCCCGCCTGAACGCGCTCGCTGCGCGTGTAGAGCGTCTCCCCGTCGAACCAGCAGTAGCTGACGTCCTGCCAGATCTTCATGTGCAGTTCCAGTTCGTCGAGGTTCTGAATCGCCTCGGGCAGCGGCGTCTCCATCTCCCGCAGCAGCAGCCTGTCGCCGTCGCCGGAGACGCCCTCCAGCTGGACCCAGGCGCCCACGTCCGCGCCTTCGCCGGTGGTGACGTGATCGCTGGGGTACACGGTGTACTGCGCGTAGCCGCAGGGCTTGCCCTGCGCCACGGCCTCGTTGAACGCCGCGAGCGCGGGCGCGTCCTCGCCGTCGATCAGCGCCACGGGCATCGCGTTTGAGGCGGTTTTCTCCATGCCGGCAAGCTCTTCCGCCGTCGGCTCGAAGGGCTCGGCACGGCTGGCATTCCCGATGACGATGCCCACCAGCAGGTTCTGCCCGTCGTAATAGGCGCTGTCAAAGCGGATGCTGGATTCGCCCAGCTCGTTTGTCTTCACGCTCAGGGGCGTCTGCGTCGCCGGGGCAGAGCCCTCCGCGATGGGAGCCAGCCGCGCGTCCTGCGCGGCGAAATACTCGAATACGTTGACGCCCGCCGCCCACGCGACGCCCGCCAGCGCCAGCGCGGCGATCAGCGCGCACGCCAAAGACAAAGTCATTTTCCGTTTCACCGGTTCTTCCTCCTTTTCGATGAGACGCCGGACGCGCGCCCTGCGCGCCGGGTCGGCATCGAGCGCGGAGAGCCGGGCGTCCAGCGCCCGCTTGATGTCGCGTCCGTCAGGTTTCATGATACCATGCCTCCAATTCCCGCCTGAGCGCGTCCTGCGCCTTGTTCAGCCGCTTGAATACCGCCGATCTCGAAAGGCCCAGCGCTTCGGCCGTTTCCTCCACGGAGAGCTCCTGAAACCACCGCAGCAGCACCGCTTCCCTCAGCTTCGGATTCAGCCCCATCACCGCCCTCGTCACGGCGTCGTCCCTGAAGGTGAAGGGATATGATGGCTCGGGCAGATCGCTCAGCGGCGTGGAGCGGTCCACGCGGCGGAACCACGCGCCGCGCCGCACGTCCTTGCAGGTGTTGATGGCGATGCGCATGAGCCATGTCTTCTCCTGGGCTTCTCCGCGGAAACGGCCGTAACCCTTCCAGGCCTTCAGAAAGGTGTCCTGCACCGCGTCCTCGGCGAGCGCCCGGTCGCCCAGGTAGGCGTAACACAGGCGCAAAAGGCTCGTTTCCCACCGCGCCATGGCCGCCTCCAGCCAGGCCTCCCGTTCCCGGTCCCGCATGCCCTCTCAGCTCCCTTCGCCCATTAGACGGGGGCGGCACGCGGAACGTGTACTTTTTTGTTTCAATTTGTTGCAAAACCACGGCCTGCATGCTAAAATGAACTTAATTCATCCGGCAAACACGCGTGACTGGAGGCGGTTTTCTTGTTCGTCATCTTCAAGTGGTACCGGCATTCCTTCGCGGCGACCTGCCTCAGCATCCTGTCGACGACCTTTTACGCGGTCGGGGCCTTCATGCTGGTCGGCTACATTCTGGACCTGGAAAACCTGCGCCGCGAGATGTCTCTGCCGGAAGCGCTGCTGATGGCGGCGGTGTTCCTTCTGATCGGTTTCGGATGCATGAAGCTGGCGGCTCGCGTCGCCCTGAACAAGGAGAGAAAGCTGGCGGCCAGAAACGCGGCCCGTCCCGCGCCAATCCGGCCGGAGCCCGCGCCCGTCTCCGGCGGCTTCTGCCCCAAATGCGGCGCAAAGCACGAGGCAGGCGACAGCTTCTGCGTGCGCTGCGGCGCAAAGCTGTGACGTCATCTGCATATAGGAGGAAAGACGATGAGCGAGGGCAATTACAATTACAAATTCTGTCCCAAGTGCGGCGCGCGGGCCGATTCAGGCGACGCGTTCTGCGTGAACTGCGGCGCGCCGCTGCGCCAGCCGGCGGCCCAGACGCAGACAACGGCCCAGACGGCGGCGCGGCCAGGCAATCAGACTTCGGCCCAAACGGCGGCCCAGACGTTTACTCAAACGGCGGCGCCCAAGCCCGCGGAGAAGAAGTGCGGCGCGAAGGGCGTTGTGCTCGTCATCATCGCCGCGGTCATACTTTGGGCGATCTTTGGAAACGGCTCGTCGAACAAGGTCTATAAGGACTACGCCTCGGCGGGCGCGCACGTGAAGGCCCAGATACTGAAGCATGACGAAATCCTGTATGTATCCTTAAACACCAGGGATTACAATAAGTTCCTCGGCGGGACTCCGATAGCGAACAAAATCCTGACCCAGGCCTTCGCCTACGACAAGTCCGCGGACAAGGGCGAGCGCCTCGGGCTCATCAGCTGGGCCACGCAGGTTGAAGCCTATCAGATGCCCCAGAAGGACGGCTCCGACAACCTCAACCTGAAAATCCACATGCGCTATTTCCTGACGGAGGATCAGGAAAAGGAGCTGGCGACCGCCGCGCAGCGCATCCTCTCCAGCCTGAACCTGAGCGGGAAGAGCGATTACGAGAAGGTGCGCGCGATCTACAACTACATCTGCTCGCACATGACCTACGACTACGCGCGCCTGGACGACGACAGCGACGTGCTCAAATACACCGCCTACGGCGCGGTGAAGCGCAGTACCGCCGTGTGTTCCGGCATCGCGGACCTGTTCTACTACCTCGCCAATTCGGCCGGCGTGGAGACCCACATCAAGACAAATTCCGTGCACGCCTGGAACTTCGTCAGGCTCGGCGGGAAATACTACTATCTCGACGCCACCTGGGACCTCGGCAAGAGCGAGGCGAACTACGACTATTTCCTGAAGGGCTCCGCCGACTTCCAGCACTACGGCGGCCTGCAGATCGGCTTGTTCGGCAATGGCAATCTCCTCACGGATACCGACAAGGGCTATACTTTCAGCAGCTTCGAGTACGGCAGCCCCTATAACGACCTCAATATCTGAGCCTGAACGGGGAAAGGGACGCCATGATGGACACGATCCGTTCCTGCGACGATCTCCTCCGCGCGACCGAAGCGCTGGGCGTGCTGCCGTTTTTCCGCAGCGGCGTACCGGGCTGGTCGGTGGAGGAACACATCGACCGGGCTGTGTGGTTTACCGATCGGGAAGGCCCCTGGGAATGGAAGGGGCAGCTCGCCTTCGAGAAGCGCTGCGTCTACGGGAAGTTTGTCCGGAACAAGACGGCGTTCGTGAGCCCCTCCGCCTTCCGCGATCTGGCGAACTGGCGGCGCGGCGGCTATTCGTTTGAGGCGCGGCTGGACGAGGGGCTGGTTCCCCACCGCGAGCGGCTGCTGATGGCCTATATCGCCGCGCATCCCTGCACCCTGTCGCGGGACATAAAGCGCGGCTGCGGCTTCACCGAGGGCTACGACGGCGCGCTGACCCGCCTCGAAATGCAGACCTACGTGGTGAACGCCGATTTCCGCTACAGCGTGGACAAAAACGGCCGCCCCTACGGCTGGGGCGGCGCGGTGCTCTGCGCGGCGGAGGACTGGCTGGGGGAGGAGGCGCTGGCCCTGCCGGACGGCCGCCCGCCGGAGGAATCCCTCGAACGCCTGGTGGCGCGGGTGTCAGCCAACCTGCCGGGCGCGGACGAAGCGGCGCTTCGCCGCGCGCTGAAATAGACGGAATATGAAAAGGCGCTGCCGCGGATGCGAAAACCCGCGGCAGCGCCCAAATTATCTCAATTCAGCATGATTCTTCTTCAAAAAGTCAATACGCCGGCCGTAAGCCATGGCGGCTTCCACATCATTCGCCTGAAACGCATCGAAAAGTTCCGCCGGAATCCTGCCGGGCCTGGTCCTTTCGTAAATCGTCAGGTTCCAGGAATGTTTGCATTTTACGCACCGGTATATCAGCCAGACGTCGACGTTTTTCCCGTTGGCGTTGACCCTGAATTTCCCGGTATTCACAAACTCCCGCTTCTTCCCGCACCCCCCGCAGCGATGATAAACCCGGATCTGACCGGCGTCAGGAGTCCGCATCGCCCGCCGCCGCGGCAAGCCTTCGATTCCGCAGAATTCTCTGAATGCTTTTTTCCGACAGCGAAAAGCGGAGGGACAGCTCTTTCACACTCGCGCCGCTTTGCCAGGCTTCAAAGACGCTTTCGTCGCGTTCGCGAAAGAACGCCCTGGCGGACGACCTGCTTCCCCACTCCCGCTTTTCCTTGCATGGAATGTAAATTGACTTTCCATCGACATATCGCTGAATCGCTTCTATCAATTCCCTGGGCAGAACCTCTTCCGCCCTGATATAGCTCATATGCTCCTCCTAATTGAATCTTAGGATTCGTCTGAGCTTACGATTCAGTTATTAAAGCTCAGACTACTGAGCGTTCACATACCTTTTTTTCATAAAGACCTATGCTCCTTTCCCGCCATTGATTTATAAGCCTGTTCCATTATAAATGCCCGTTTGGCCCGTGACAACCTCAAAAACGGTTATAAACAAACTTACGGCCTGATCCGCTCGAAAATGCACATCTCGCCCCGCGCCTCCACCAGCGCGGCCACCGGCATGGTGTTCACCGTCCAGGCCGCCATGGGCGTCCTGAACAGGGCGCGCTGCGCCTTTGGCGCGAAAAACCGCACCGCGTTCACATCATACGCCACGAAATCCGGCCGCCCCAGCGCGTTCAGGAGCAGATTCGCCAGCACAAACCCGCCCAGCGCGTTGATAGCCTTGCCGTATCCGCTCAAAGGGCACACCAGCTGCCCGCGCATGACCTCCGGCGCGCGTTTTTTAAACCAGCGCACGATCAGCGGGCTGAAGGATTCCACGATGTATTCGCCCCGATACCCGCGCAGCTGCTCCATCAGCGCCCGGCACAGCCGGTCGTTCGCGCGCCCGTTCTTCAGCTCGATCAGGAGCGGCGCGCGCCCGTCCACCTGCCGCAGGACCTCCGCCAGCGTGGGGACGCGGGCCGTGCGCACGCCGCTCAGCGGCATCGCGCGCAGTTCCTCCAGCGTCACATCGCGTACCATGCGGCTGTCGCCCGTCAGCCGGGCCAGGTCGTCGTCGTGAAACACCACCACCCGCATGTCCCGGGTGAACTGGATGTCAAGCTCTATGCCCACGCCTGCCTGGCACGCCGCCTCAAAGGCATCCGGCGTGTTTTCCACGATCCCCTTCCGCGCGTCATGCAGCCCGCGATGGGCAAACCGCCGGCCGCGCCAAGCGGCCATGCGGCCGCGGCCCGGATTCGGCCAAATGAGGAAAAGCCACAGCGCGATGAGCGCGCAGGCGACGGCGATAAACGGCATGGCTCAGTCCTCCACGTCGAAGTGTTCGATAAGGTCCTTCGAGGCGCCCGGGCGGCTGTCGCCGTGCTTCACGAAAAGCATCGTGACGAAGGACAGCGCCACCATGACCGCCGCGTAGGGGAACAGCGTGTGGTAGCCCACGTGCTCCAGCAGCCAGCCGGAGAGGATGGGGGTGAGGATCTGCGCGGCCATGGAGAAGGTGTAGTAGTAGCCGGTGTACTTGCCCACGTCGCCGCTGCGGCTGATCTCGACCACCATGGGATAGGAGTTCACGTTGATCGCCGCCCACGCGAAGCCGATGATCACGAACAGCGCGTACACCGCCAGGTTGAAGGAGCGCACCAGCGTCGCCAGCGCGAAGCACACCGCCAGCACCGCCACGCCGATGAGGATCATCTTCTTGCGGCCGATCTTCGATGAGATCACGCCCACCGGGATGTAGGAAACCACCGCGCCCACCATGGCCACCATCATGCAGTTGGCCGCGCCGGACACGCTGTTGTCCCACACGATGGTGTAGTAGCGCGAATAGGCCGTCGTGACCGCGTTGTAGCCCATGAACCACAGCGCCACGGAACACAGGATGAAGATCAGCGAACGCAGCTTCTCCGGCGGCAGCTTTTCGCCCTTGCCCGCGGCCTCCTCCGGCTCGTCGTCGTCGATGCGCAGCTTGTTCTCCCGCACGACCAGGAGCAGCGCCGCCACGGAGACCGCCATCAGCGCCGCGACGGCCAGGAACACGCCGGTGTAGCTGTTCCGGCCGTCCGCGCCCTGGCGCACCAGCAGGCTGATGGCCGCCAGGGCGTAGACGCCGCCCAGCGCGCCCATCAGGTTGATGACGGCGTTCGCCTTGGAGCGCAGCGGCTTGGGCGTCACGTCCGGCATGAGCGCCACGGCGGGGGAGCGGTAGGTGCCCATGGCCACGAGCAGCAGGCCCAGCGCCGTGATGAACAGCGGGAACCGGCCCGGCGCGTCCGCCCGGGACAGCACCAGGATGAGCGCCACCGCGCAGGCCGTGCCGCCCGCGATGTAGGGCATGCGCCGGCCAAGGCGGGTGTTCGTGCGGTCCGAGAGCCGGCCGAACAGCGGCAGCAGGAACAGCGCCAGGATGTTGTCCGCCGCCATGATCCAGCCGGACAGGCTGTCGCCCACGCCGAAGGTGTTCTTGAGGATCAGGGGAATGATGTGGTCGTACATCTGCCAGAAGGCGCAGATGGAGAAAAACGCCAGCCCGATCAGCAGCGTGCGCCGGGTGTTCAGCTTCATGTGCATCCCGTCCTTCTTTTGTTTTTGTCTATTATAGTCGATGAGGGCGGTTTTGTAAACATCAGGCGCGCCCGATCAGGTCTTTTACGACCTCCCCCGCGATGATCAGCCCGACCACGGGGGGCACGAAGGCCGTGGAGCCGGGAACGCGCCCGCCCTCCGCCGGCGCGATGGGTTCCTCCCGGGAATACACCACCTTCAGGCGGTCGATGCCCCGCCTTTTGCATTCCCGGCGCATGACCCGCGCCAGGGGACACACCGAGGTGTCGTATATGTCGGCCACCTCGAAGCGCGTGGGGTCGGTCTTGTTGCCCGCGCCCATGGCCGAGATGATGGGTGTACCGCAGGCGCGGGCGTTCTCCGCCAGCGCCAGCTTGCCCGCCACGGTGTCGATGGCGTCCACCACGTAGTCGTATTGGCGGAAGTCGAACCGCGGAGCGGTTTCCGGCAGGTAGAACACGGGATGGACCGTCACGGCGCAGGCGGGGTTGATGTCCCGCGCGCGCTCGGCGGCCACGTCCACCTTGAGGCGGCCGAGGGTGGAATGCAGCGCGATGATCTGGCGGTTGAGGTTGGAGAGGGCCACGGCGTCGCTGTCTATGAGGTCGATCGCGCCCACGCCCGAGCGGACCAGCGCCTCCACAGCGTAGCCGCCCACGCCGCCCACGCCGAACACGGCCACCCGCGCGGCGGCGAGCTTCTCCAGCGCGCCTTCGCCGAAGACGAGCGCGGTTCGCGAAAACTGTTCCCGCATGCCTTCCATCCCGTTATCTCCTCTCCTCGACGACCACGTGGGTTACGTCGTTGTATCCGTATCTCATGGCAATACTTCCCGCGACCCGTCCCGGAAAACGCTATCCGACCGTGACGGCGACCTCGAACGCGCCGTCCTCATCGGGCGAGACGCGTTCTTCGCGCCCCATGAAGCCGGGGTTCAGGTTGAACAGGGGCCGCGGTTCGCCCTTCATCCCGCCCTTGACAACGCGGACGCGTGCGGCCTCCGCCACCACGGGCAGGATGTATTCGGCCCTGCCGCCGAGCCGGGGCGAAACCCGGCCCGCGATCCGCAGTTCGCCCTCTGTCAGGGCGTAGTCCAGCGCGCAGGCGCCGTCGCCGTCCATGCGGCGGCCGCGGTCGTCGCAGAGGAAGGCGCCCACATGCACGCGCAGCGCGCCGCCGGCTTCATGGGCGGTCATGGCCGCGCCGAAGTCGTAGTGCTGGCCCCAGCGCTTGCCGTTTTCCGTCAGTTCCAGGCGCGGGCAGGTCGGCAGGTGTTCGGCCTTTTTCAGGGAGAGCTGCTGGTTGTGGGATTCGCGCAGGCTGTAGTCCACCGTACCGGCCGCGACGACGGGGCCGCATTTTTCGTGCCACAGCAGGCTGAGCGCGCCGCCGGAGGCGTGGCCGCCCACCATGTAGTTGAAGTCGTATGCGGTGACGTCGGCCCGCCAGGGGCCCCGGGCCAGCCGCCAGGTGTCCATTTCCGGATAATGCTTCATGCCCTGGAAGGTATCCGAGGGCAGGGGAACGCGCTCGAAATCGTACAGCCCTTCGTCCAGCGCGCCGGCCAGCGCCTTGGCGTGGCAGAAGGCGTGGTGGACGCAGACCTTTTCGCCGTGGCGGAAGTAGTCCGGTCCGCCGGCGAGCAGGCCGTCCTTCGTGCAGCGCGCGTAGAGGCGCAGGTTGCGCAGCGCGGCCTCGGCGAACACCGGATCCTCCCGGCCCAGTCGGAAGAGCGCCTCCTGACAGCCGTCCGAGGTGCGGCTGCCCCAGTAGGTCCATTTGAAGACGCGCGTGCCCACGCTGTTGTCCCAGGCCCCGTCTGGCAGCATCCATTCCAGGTGCGCGCGGAAGCTCTCCCTGAAGGCCTCCAGCGCCCGCCCGTCGTCCAGCTCCATGGCGCAGCGGCACAGCGCGGGCAGCGATTCCTCCACGTTGTAGCCGCCCACGTCGATGGCGGCGCAGCCCTTGGGCGTGCGCGCGTCGATGGGCTTGCCCTCGCCGTAGAAGAGGCGGTTTTCTGTGAAGCGCTCCAGGCAGTAGGCCTGCAGGCTCCGGGAGAGGGCGAGAAAATCCGCCCGGCCGAAGTATTTGCCCAAGAGCGCCATGGCGCAGGCGTTGGCGGCGAAATAGTTGATGTTTGTGGACATACCGATCACCAGATGGCTGTGCAGCCATTCGCCCATGGCCAGCAGGCGCTTTTCCCAGGCGGCGCGGGTCGCCCCGTCCAGCAGGCGGCCGTGGCGGCGCAGCGCGTCGTGCAGGGCCATGGCGTTGAACACGGTGATGCCGTTCCAGTCGGACTGGCCGTCGTTGTAGAGGCTCCCGTCGTCGCAGAGCATGTTTTCGCCCCATTGAAACAGCTTTTTCGCCGCCGTCAGGTATCTGTCCTCGCCCGTGCGCTTGGCCATGACCATCATGGGATAGACGGCGTCGTGGCAGCGGCCGTGAATGATCTTGCAGGCGGGGCAGAGGAGGCCGCCGTCGAATTCGCCGCGGCCGGGCATATCCAGCTGCAGGCCGGTCAGCGCGTCGCACCAGGCCTTCAGCAGCGAGAACACTTCGCTTTCGATCCGCTCTTTTCCGATTCTCATGATGATTCGCCGCCCTTCGTTTTTCCTGATTTAACTATATAGCGCGGCCAGTCTTTCGTCAACCCCGGAAGGAAGGAAAAACCGCCCCGCGCGAAATATCGCATTGAAATGCGCGGCGATTTATCGTAAAATAGCCTTTAGAGGAGTGGTGAACGTGATTTGGGATCGGGACAGGTATATAGCCCATTGCCAGTATGAATACACGGGGCGGGAGATGTTCTGCGAGCTGTTCGGGCCGCTGCAGGCGCTGGAGCGGGAATGGCTCGCTCAGGGCGCGACGGAAAAGGAAATCGGCATGACGGCCTTTGACTGGGATTATACGCTCTACACCTGGCTGGGCGGGCGCTGCGGTCCCATCACCGACCGGGCCCCGACGGTTGTGGAGGACACGCCGGAATACGCCGTCCAGGTGGACGGCATGGGACGCACGATGAAGCTGATCAAGCGGAGCGCCACGATTCCCCTGCCGCTGGATTATCCGGTCAAGACCATGGAGGACTGGCTGAAGGTCAAGCACTGGTATACCTTCCGGGAGGAGAGGATCGACCGGGAGGAGCTTGAGCGGCAGAAGGCCCTGCGCGAAAAGGGATACCTGACGCTGTTCAGCGTGCCGGGCGGCTTCGACGAGCCCCGCCAGCTGCTGGGCGAGGAGGGCCTGTGCATGGCCTTTTACGACGAGCCGGAAATGATCCGGGACATGATGGACACCTTCGCGGACACGGCGCTTCAGGTGATGGCGCGGGTGGGGGAGATCGTGCCCATCGACAACCTCTCCATCCACGAGGACATGGCGGGGAAATCCGGGCCGCTGATCGGGCCGAATCTGGTGCGGGCGTTCATCGCGCCGTATTACCGGCGCGTCTGGGACTGCGCGCGCTCCTTCGGCGCGAAGCTGTTTTCGCAGGACAGCGACGGCGACATGAACGCCGTGCTGGACGCCTTCATGGAATGCGGGGTCAACTGCTCGTATCCCTGCGAGCCGGCGGCCGGCATGGACATCGTCAGCCTCAGGAAGAAATACGGAAAGAAGCTCTTCTTCAAAGGCGGCATCGACAAGCACGCCCTGCGCTTCGGCCGGGACGATATCCTCAAGGAGCTGGAATACAAGCTGTGTCCCCTCATGCAGGGCGGCGGCGCGGTGTTCGGCCTGGATCACCGCATCCCCAACGGCGTGTCGCTGGAGAACTATCGCTACTACGTGAAAACCGGGCGCGAAATGCTCGGCCTGCCGCCCGTGAAGGAGGAGGGCTGGGCGCGGATGGCGTTTTAGGGAGATGTTTCCCGCGAAAAAAGGAGGCGCGCGGTGTCGCCCCCTTTTTTTGCTTTCTTTTTATGCGTTTTCCGTGCCATACCAGCGCCCGCCCCGGTTCGCCTGGGCGTCCGGATCGAGGAGCTGCTCGTGGTTGTCCACCACCTTGCGGAAGGCCGCGGCGAAGCGGTCGATCCACACCCGGTCGTCGTGCTTGAACCAGGGCACCGAGAAGCAGTCGATCTTCTCGGAGGGCTTGCACAGCTCGTCGTCCAGCCGCACGTCCCGGTCGTTGTAGACGATGCGCGAGGGCGCGCCCTCGTGGCGCAGGTCGAAGGTCTTGAAGAAGGGATGGGTGTGCAGGCAGAAATTGCCGCCGTCCCAGCCGCAATAGGGCGCTTCGGCGCGCACCGCCTCGCAGAAGCGGCTCACCGGCAGCCCGTGCAGCTCTTCGGCGTGATAGACGCCGTGGGGCTGATACCAGCCGGCCATGTTGGAGCCGGTGGATTCGTCCACACGGATGGGCCGGATGCCGGGCAGCCCCTCCAGCTGATCCCAGAAGTAATTCATGGCCCGGCGGATCTCGGCGCAGCGCTCGTCGTAATACTTGAGCTGCACGCGGGCCAGGGCCGAGCAGAGCTGGTTGGCGCGGCCCTTCACGCCGCCCAGGGCAATGTGGTAATAGGGCTTCAGGTCGTCGCAGGCGCTGATGTACTTCTCGTTGTTGCGCTCGTAATGACCGAACGCCATGGCGCGCTCGTAAATGACGTCGTCGTCCGTGACCAGCATGCCCAGCTCGCCCGCCGCGAAGGACTTGCCGCTCATGAGCGACATCGCGCCCACGTCGCCGATGGTGCCCAGGCGCCGGCCCTTGTACAGGCCGCCCTGGGCGTGGGACACGTCCTCGATGACCCGCAGGTTGTGCCGGCGGGCGATGTCCATGATGGGATCCATGTCGCAGGGATGGGCAAAGTAGTGCACGGCCACGATGGCGCGGGTTCGGGGCGTGATGCAGCGCTCCAGGTCGGAGGGCTCGAGGCAGAGCGTCTCGTTGATGTTGCAGAACACCACCGACGCGCCGAAGTTGATCGCCTGAGACACGCTGCCCCAGTAGGTCTTGGTGGGGCAGATGATCTCGTCTCCGCTGCCCAGGCCGATGGCGAACATGGCCGCCGTCAGCGACATGGTGCCGTTGCAATAGGCGATGGCGTGCTTCACGCCGAGCCAGTCAGCGAATTCCCGCTGCAGCTGTTCCGTGATGTCCGTGCCGGAAAACCTGTTGTTTTTGACCACGTCCATGGCCGCCGCGTAGTCCTCTTCCGTCATGATGGGCCAGGTGAAGAGCGCCTCCGGCGGGTTCTGAACGGCGGGCGTGCCGCCGAAAAGGGCGAGTTTTTCCATGCTGACGCCTCCTTGTCAAATGCGAATCGCTTTTCCCCGTCTTTCTGATCAGCCTCACAGGCCCAGCAGGGCGAGGGCGTTTTCGCGAACGATTTTGCGGTAGTTTTCCTCGCTGATCATGCCGTCCGCGCGCATGGCCGTGAGGAATTCGTCGAACTTGAAGGGATGGGTGTTGAACGAGGCGCAGATGTCGCAGCCATAGAAGATGCGCCCGGCAAACTCCGCCATGAACCGGGCGGCGAATTCGGGATCCCGCGTCATGGCGTTCATGCCGCTGCCCGCCGAGAGATCGCAGTACAGGTTGCCGTAGTCCCGCATCAGCTTGACCAGGCGGCCCTCCGTCACCTTGCCCTGGGGATAGCCGTTGCGCTCCCCCTCGGTCAGATCGCCCGATATTTCCGCCCAGAAGGGCTGCGAGTGGCCGATCAGCTTCATCTTCGGATGCTTTTTGAGCATGCGTTCCAGGCGCGGCAGGCCCAGGTCGTCGATGATGCCGTAGCCCGCGCCGAAGCGCGGCGAAATGTGGATGAGGACGGGCATGCCGCATTCCTCCAGCGCGGCGAACAGGTTGTCCATCATGGGGTCGTCCGCGTACAGCTGGGTGGTCAGCTCGCCCACGCCCTTCGCCCCCAGGGCCTTGTAGTGATTCAGGAGATACGCCAGATCGGTCTTTTCGCTGTTGTCGCCCATGCGCGGGTCGATGCCGCAGAACCAGGCGAACCGGTCGGGATGGGCGTCGGCCACCAGCTTGCAGTTCTCGCTGGTCATGCTCACCCACTGGGACACGGTGTCCACAAGGGGCAGCAGCACGCCCTTCTCGATGTTCAGCCTGTCGTACATTTCGATCAGCTCGTCGCCGCCCAGGAACCGGCCGTGAGTGTGCCGGTTGGCGGGGATGAGCTGGGGAAAGGCCGTCGCGTGCGCGTGAATGTCGATTTTCCGGACGGTTTCCATGGATACGCCTCCTTGTCTGCCGGCTTAGCCCCTCTCGCCGGGTTCTCCGGCCTGCGTTCAGTATAGCACAGCGGCCGGGCGAGGACAAGGCGGGAAGCACGGAAAAACCGGCCGTGTTCCGAAGAAAAATAATAAACAGGGTGAATTGCGTTGGGCGCTTTTCTGTGATAGAATGATTGCGCGGCGCTTTATCCTCACGACGCTACGCGGCGGAGCGCCTCCGCTCTGCCAATGAAAGGAGGCCCGGTATGGGCAAGGCAAAGGTTTATTTCACGGATTTCCGCACGGCGAACGGCTTCAGCCTCGGCGCGAAACTTCAGAAGCTGCTGCGCAGGGCCGGCATCGCGGATATTGACTTTCAGGACAAGTTCGTCGCCATCAAGATGCACTTCGGCGAGCTGGGCAACTATTCCTTCCTGCGGCCCAACTATGCGAAGGCCGTGGCGGACCTGATTCGCGAGCTGGGCGGCAAGCCCTTCCTCACCGACTGCAACACGCTCTATCCCGGCAGCCGAAAGAACGCCATCGACCACCTGACCAACGCGGAGCTGAACGGCTTCAATTCCGTCACCACGGGCTGCCACGTCATCATCGCCGACGGCCTGCGGGGCACCGACGACATCGAAGTGCCCGTGCCCAACGGCGAATACTGCCAGACGGCGCTGATCGGCCGCGCGCTGATGGACGCGGATATCCTGATTTCGCTCTCCCATTTCAAGGGCCACGAGATGACCGGCTTCGGCGGCGCCATCAAGAACATCGGCATGGGCGGCGGCAGCCGCGCCGGGAAAATGCACCAGCACAACGACGGCACGCCGCAGGTGGATCCCGCCCTGTGCCGCGGCTGCGGGCGCTGCGCCAGGGAATGCGGCAGCGACGCCATCTCCTACGGGGCGGACCGCAAGGCGTTCATCGATCCCGCAATCTGCAAGGGCTGCGGCCGCTGCATCGGCGCCTGCGGATTCGACGCCATCAGCAACATCAACGACTCCGCCACGGAGCTTCTGTGCTGCAAGATGGCGGAATACACCGCCGCCATCTGCGCCGGGCGGCCCTGCTTCCACATCAGCCTCATCATGGACGTCTCCCCGAACTGCGACTGCCACAGCGAAAACGACGCGCCGATCCTGCCGAACATCGGCATGCTGGCCTCCTTCGACCCCGTGGCGCTGGATCAGGCCTGCGCGGACCTGTGCCAGAAGGCCTCGCCCGTGCGCAACAGCCAGCTGGGCGACAACCTGGCCAGGCCGGACTGGCATCACCATCACGACCACTTCCTGGACAGCAACCCCAACGTACACTGGAAGGAAACCCTGGCTCACGGCGAGAAGATCGGCCTGGGCACGAGGGAATACGAGCTCGTGACCATGAAATGATCCGGCGCGGCCGGGCGTGGTTTTACCGCGCCCGGCCGCCTGCGTTATTCAAACAGTTCCGTCGAAAAATACCTTTCACCCGTGTCCGGGAGTATGGTCACGACGGTTTTCCCTTCGCCCAGCTCGCGGGCCATCCGGAGGGCGGCGGTCACGTTGGTTCCGCTGGAGATGCCGCAGAGGATGCCCTCCTCGCGGATCAGCCGGCGGGAGGTTTCCAGCGCCTCGGCGTCTGTGACGATTTCCACCTTGTCGAAGATATCCATGTTCAGGTTTTTGGGTATCAGCCCGTCGCCGATGCCCATCTGCAGATGCGTGCCGATGCTGCCGCCCGAGAGGATGGCCGCGTTTTCCGGCTCCACGGCGTGGATCTGTATGTAGGGATAGAGGGCCTTGAGCGTTTCGCCGATCCCGCTGAGGGTGCCGCCGGTGCCCACGCCCGAGCAGAAGCCGTGGATCGGCCCGCCCACCTGCTCGACGATCTCCAGCGCCGTATGGTATTTATGCACCATGGGATTGTCGGGGTTCTCGAACTGCTGGGGGATCCACACGCGTTCGTCCTCCCGCTGCATCCTGAGGGCGGTCTGCAGGCACTCGTCCATGCACTTGCCGATGTTCCCGCTGTCGTGGATCAGCACCAGCTCGGCGCCGTAGGCCCTGATGAGCTTGCGGCGCTCCGCGCTGACGCTGTCCGGCATGATGATGCGGACCTTCAGCCCTTTCACCGCACCGATGAGGGCCAGCCCGATGCCCTGGTTGCCGCTGGTCGGCTCGACGATGATGGTGTCCGGTTTGAGAAGTCCCTTTTTTTCGGCCTCGCAGATCATGTTGTACGCGGTGCGCGTCTTGATGCTGCCGCCGATGTTCTGTCCCTCGTATTTGACCAGCACCCGCGCCGACCCTTCCGGCACCATCCGGCCCAGTTCGATGAGGGGCGTGTTGCCTATGGCTTCCAGCACATTTTTATAAATCATAATTCATTCCTCCCGGGGAACCAGGGGCAGGAAGCCGGCGCGGCCTCCTGCCCCGTGATAATCCGCCCCGTTATTCGCAGCGCACCGCGCAGAGGGCGGCGGGCAGGCCGGGCGCGGTGACGGCGAGCTCGATTTCGCCCGCTTCCCGCGCCGCCCGGATGACGACGAGGGCGCGCCCGTTCCAGGTGAAGCGGCGGCCCGTGCCGAAATCCTCGTTGGTCTTGGGATTGCCGGAGCCGAAGCCCGCCAGCGAGCCCGCGCCGGACACGGAGGCGTTCAGCTCCACCGGGGCGTTGACCACCGGCACGCCGTTTTCGTCCCGCAGCTCGGCGGTGACGAAGCACAGGTCCATGCCGTCCGCGCGGAACACGGGCCTGTCCGCCGTGAGAACGATCTTCGCGGCCTTGCCCGCGGTGCGGATGGCGTCCCGGGCGATTTCCCGGCCGTCTTTGTAGGCCACGGCTTCCACCGTGCCGGGCTCATAGGCCGTTGTGAGGAACGCCTTGAGCTTTTCCACCTTGCTGCGGCCGCGGCTTTCGCCGTTGACCAGGAACTCCACCTCGTCGCAGTCCGCGTAGGCCTCCAGCTGGACCGGTCGGCCGATGTCCTCTTCGCCGAAGCTCCAGCAGCGATATACGTCGGCCCAGTGCCAGCCCATGCCGTAGTAGGGCTTGCCGGTGTGATCGGGATCGGTGGTGAAGAGGTGGACGCCCCCGTCCAGCCCCCACAGGATCTTGCGGAAGTAGCTCTGGGGCCGACGGTCGCCGGAGAGGTCCATGTCGCCCTGGAAGCAGCTCAGCCAGGGATAGGCGCCCGTCAGGCCATGCAGGGGCTCGTTCGGATCCCAGATGACCCGGCCCGCGCCGGCCTCGCCCAGGTTGTCGTAGGCGGTCCAGATGAAATCGCCGATGACGTTATTGTGGCGCTCCACGGCCTTCCAGTAGTCGTAGGTGTCATAGGAGTGGGTCTCCGTGGCGTGGATGATCCGGCCGGGGAACGCCTGGCGGTCGTTCTCATAGCGGGCGTACATGTAGTTGTAGCCCACGATGTCCAGCGCATCGACGTAGCCCTTTGTCTGCTCGCCCCACAGGTCGCGTCCCTCGATGAGGCGCATGCTCTGGGCGTAGTCCTCGTCGCTGGAGATGAGCCACTTGCGGCGCGCCATCACCTTGTTCCTCAGCTCGGGCGGCATGTCGAAGCCCCCCTGCAGCGCGCTGGTCACGGGGCGGGTGGGATCCAGGCCGCGCACGAAGTCCGCCTGCTTCTTTGCCCAGGCCGCGCCGTCGGATTTGCCCGTGGCCTCGGGGATCTCGTTGCCGATGGACCAGGCGTACACGCAGGGATGGTTGCGGTCGCGCTTCACCATGCTCTCCGTGTCGAACTGCCACCATTTGGCGAAGAAGAGGTGGTAGTCCAGCGGGTTCTTGGGCATGTTCCACATGTCGAAGGACTCGTCCAGCACCAGCATGCCCAGCCGGTCGCATACGTTCAGCATGGCCTCGGAGGGCGGATTGTGGGCGCAGCGGATGGCGTTGTAACCCGCTTCCTTGAGGATCTGGATCTTGCGCTCCTCGGCCCGGGGGAAGGCCCGGGCGCCCAGCAGCGCGTTGTCGTGGTGGATGCAGCCGCCCCGCAGCTTCATGGGCCTGCCGTTGAGGCGGAAGCCGTGGTCGAAGTCGATCTCGATCTTGCGGATGCCGAAGGCCGTCTCGTGAACGTCGGTTTCCCGGCCATCCGCCAGCACGACGGCGCGCATGGCGTAGAGGTTGGGATTGTCCACGTCCCACAGAGCGGGGCGGTCGACGGTCAGCTCGGCGCAGAACGCCGTGTCGCCTTCCGCCAGGGAGACGGGCAGCTCCACCCGGGCGGCTTCCCGGCCGTCGCCGCCGGCGACGGAGAGCAGCACCTTGCCCTCGCAGGCCGTGCCGGTGTTGGTCAGCTTGCCCTCCACCCGCACCGTGGCGCTTTCCGCCGAGACCTGCGGCGTGGTGACGAAGAATTCCCAGGGATGGATGTAGGCCCGGCCGCCGAGGTAGATATCCACCTGGCGGAACAGGCCGCCGCCGCTGTACCAGCGGGTGTTGGGCTGAACGGACGAGACCGCGATCGAAAGGGTGTTTTGCGTGCCGGCGCGCAGGCTCTTCGTGAGATCGGCGAAAAAGGCCGTATAGCCGTAGGGATGGTGGAAGAGCAGGTCGCTGTTCAGGGTGACTTCGGCGTTCATGTACGCCCCGTCGATGCCCAGGAGGACCGTCTGGCCGGCCCAGTCCGCGGGCATGGCGAATTCCTTTCGGTAGGTGGCCTCGCCGCCGGGGATGTAGCCCACGGAAGCGCCGCCGGGCGTGTCGGGGTCGCGATGCTTGTTCAGGCAGAAGTCGTCGGGCAGGTCGACGGGCGTATAGGTCGCCGCCGGGTTGAACCAATGGGGACGGCCGTCCATGCGGCCCCAGTCGAAACTGAAGGGTATGCGTTTCATCGTATAACCGCCCTTTCCTTATTTTCTGAATCCTATTATTGCATAGATAATCCTGAATTGCAATAGCTTTTGAGGCGCGATCCGAATCCCCCTTGAACTCCGTCCGCGAAGAGATTATAATAAAAGCGCATGGACGGCCGGGGCGACGCGCCGGTCCGAATCGAGGAGGGTGTTTCAATGACGCAGGCATTCAATCCGTATCTGCCCAGCTGGGAGTATACGCCGGACGGCGAGCCGCACGTCTTCGACGGGCGGGTGTACGTCTACGGCTCCCACGACCGCTTCCGGGGTCATGTGTACTGCCTGAACGACTACGTATGCTGGTCCGCGCCGGTGGACGACCTGGGCGCCTGGCGCTATGAGGGCGTAATCTACGGGACGAAAGACGATCCGGACAACCGCGGCGGGGAGGGCTGCCTGTTCGCCCCGGACGTGACCCGGGGACCGGACGGACGGTATTACCTCTACTACGTGCTGAGCAACAAGAACTACGTGTCCGTGGCGGTGTGCGACACGCCGGCGGGCCGGTACGAGTTCCTGGGCAACGTGCGCTATCCGGACGGGACGCGGCTGGGCGAGCGCCCGGGCGACGAGCCCCAGTTCGACCCCGGCGTGCTCACCGAAGGGGATGCGACATACATGTACACCGGCTTCTGCAGCCCCTTCGATCCCTCGCGCACCGGGCCCATGATGACCGTGCTGGGCCCGGACATGCTGACCGTCAGCCGGCCGCCGGTGACCATCATGCCCAGCGCGCCCTACGCGAAGGGCACCCAGTGGGAGGGCCACGAATTCTTCGAGGCCTCCTCCATCCGCAGGTTCGGCGGCACCTATTACTTCGTGTATTCCTCCATCGTGATGCACGAGCTGTGCTACGCCACCAGCCGGGAGCCGGGCGGCGGCTTCCAGTTCGGCGGCGTGCTGGTGAGCAACTGCGACCTGCACATCGACACCTACAAGCCCGCCGGAAAGCCCATGTACTACGGGGCGAACAACCACGGCGGCCTGGAGAAGATCGGGAACGACTACTACATCTTCTACCATCGCCACACCGACGGCACCAATTACAGCCGCCAGGGCATGGCCCAGCGGGTCGAAATGCTGCCGGACGGCCGCATCCCCCAGGTGGAGATGACCTCCTGCGGGCTGAACGGCGGCCCGCTGCCGGGGCGCGGCGCGTATCCCGCCTACATCGCCTGCAACCTGTTCACCACGGTGGACAACGTGTACACCGGCGGCTCGGGCGGAAACGGCTTCTGGCTGGACGCCCGCTTTCCGAAAATCACCCAGGACGGCCGCGACGGCGACGAGGAGCCGGGCTACATCGCCAACATGACCGAAGGCGCGACCTGCGGCTTCAAGTATTTCGACTGCCGCGGCGTGAAGCGGGTGGGCGTCCGCGTGCGCGGCTACGCGGGCGGCTGCTTCGCGGTGAAAACCGCCTGGGACGGCCCGGAGCTGGGCCGCATTCCCGTGAATTTCACCAGCCTGTGGACCGATTACAGCGCGGATATCGCCCTGCCGGACGGCGTGCAGGCGATCTACCTGACGTACCACGGGCATGGCAGCGCGCAGCTGGCTTCCTTCACCCTGGCGTGACGGCCGCGCCGCTGCGCTGTTAACGGAATCAGGACGCGCGAGCGAATCGAGGAGGTCTTTCATGGCGCTATTGCTTCTCAGGCAGATCCTGTCGCTGTTCCTCATCATGGCCTGCGGTTTTCTCATCGTCAGACTGCGCCTTTTGAAGGGCTCGGACAGCCGCATGCTGTCGGTGCTTTCCATCTACCTGATCGTGCCCTGCGTCATCGTCAAGTCGTTCCAGATCGAGCTGACGGAGCAGGTGAAAAGCGGCTTCCTGCTGGCCGCGGCGGTGGCCGTGGGGGCGCACGCCTGCCTGCTGCTCATCTCCTTCCTCCTGAAGCGCTTCCTGAAGCTGGACGCCGTGGAGCGGGCCTCCGTCATCTATTCCAACGCGGGCAATCTGATCATTCCCCTGGTGACGGCCATACTGGGGGACGAGTGGGTCATCTACTCCAGCGCCTTCATCTGCGTGCAGCAGATCTTCATGTGGACCCACGGGCAGATGATCCTCTCCGGCCAGCGGGGCGTCAACTGGAAAAAGCTCTTCCTGAACGCGAACGTCATCTCCATCGCGCTGGGGCTTCTGCTCATGCTGCTGCGCGTGCGCCTGCCGGGCATACTCTACAACTCCGTCAACGCGCTGGCCGGCACCATCGGCCCGGTGAGCATGATCATGCTGGGCATGCTCCTGGCCGAGGCGGATTTGAAGCGCATCGTCAGGAACCGGCGGGTGTATCTCGTCACCGCGCTGCGGCTGGTGGCGACGCCCCTGGTCATGCTCTGCCTTCTCAGGCTCTCGGGGCTGGCGGGGGCCGTGCCGGAGGGCCGCACGATCCTGTACGTTTCCTTCATGGCGATGATGACGCCCGCGGCCACCATGGTGACCCAGCTGTCCCAGCTGAACGGCAATCGGCCCGATTTCGCCAGCTCCGTCAACGTGATGACCACGCTGCTGTGCGTCGTCACCATGCCGCTGCTCACCCAGCTGTACATGAGCTGGATCTGACGGGGCAGCGGCGGTGAAATTGACGTTGCATTTTTCCCGATTCTGCACTACAATAACGGTGTCGGAAAGCGCTCCGGCAAAGAATATGACAAGGAGTGAGCTGTCATGGAAAAACTCCGTATCGGACTGATCGGGTGCGGCGGACGCATGGGCGGGCATATGTCCTCGTTCTTTGACCGCGCGGAAGACGTTCAGGTGGTGGCTGTCGCCGATCCCATCGAGGAGCGGCGCAACAACGCGGCCGCGCGCTACGGCGTCGCGCGGGTCTACAAGGATCACAACGAGCTGTACGCAAAGGAGAGCAAGGAAACGATCGACGTCCTGTTCATCGCCATCGAGCCCACCGCCCATGTGGGCGTGGAGGAGACGGCCGTTGAGAAGGGCATTCCCTTCCTGGTTGAAAAACCCATGACGCTGGACGTGGAGCAGGGCAGGAAACTGGCCAAGGCCATCGAGGAGAAAAACCTCGTCACCGCCGTGGGCTTCCAGGATCGCTATCTCGATCTGATGGAAATGGTCAAGGCGGAGGTTGACAGCGCGCCGAAGGGCGGCCTGGTTTACGGCGCCTGGATCGGCGGCATCCCCGGCCCCTGGTGGTGGCAGAAGAGGAGCACCTGCGGCGGGCAGCTGGTGGAGCAGAACATCCACCTGCTGGACGGCCTGCGCTGGCTCTACGGCGAGGCCATTTCCGTCTACGCCACGGCCTCCCGCGGCCTGGTGAAGCCGGGTGAAAACGGCGTTTCCCCGTTGTACGACACCGACGACCACTCCACCGTCGTCATCCGTTTCGACAACAACGTGACCGCCACCCTGGTGAGCGCCTGCTATGTGCGGGGTACGCGCCCCTTCTGCGGCCTGGGCATCACCCTGCAGGACCGCGTGCTGGAGTATCACCTGCGCAACAACCTGGTGATCCGCACCACCGCGGAGACCCGCGACATCCCGCGCAAGGTGGATCAGACCGCGCTGCTGGACCGGGCGTTTATCGACGCCGTGCGCGCGGGCGACCCCAAGGCCGTGCGTTCCCCCTACGCCGACGCCCTCAAGACCCTGGAGCTGGGCTTCGCCGCCAACAAGTCCATGGAGACCGGCCAGGTCATCATCCTGAGATAAGAAGGAGGCTTTTACCATGCGCCTTTGCGTTCCCATTCCCTGCTTTTTCAGGAACATGGATTTCTGCGACGCGATCCGCCGCGTGAAAGCGCTGGGCTTTGACGCCGCCGAAACGTACAACTGGAAGGGCCTTGATCTGGACGCCGTGCGCCATACCTGCGAGGAGACAGGCGTGGAGCTTCTGAGCATGTGCACCACGGAATTCCGCCTGACCGATCCCGCCTTCCGGCAGGCCTGGCTGGACGGCCTGAAGGAAAGCTGCGCCGCGGCGAACCGCGTCGGCGCGAAGAAGCTCATCACCCAGGTGGGCCCTGACACCGGCGCGCCCAGGCAGCAGCAGCACGACGCCATCGTCGCCACGCTGAAGCTCGCCGAGCCCATCCTGGAGGACACCGGCGTGACCATCATGATCGAGCCGCTGAACACCTACGTGAACCATCCGGGCTACTACCTGTGGTCCGGCATGGAGGGCTTCGAGATCATCCGCGAGGTCGATCATCCCCTGGTCAAAATCGTCTTCGACATCTACCACCAGCAGGTGATGGAGGGCAACATCATTCCCAACATCACCAAGAACCTGGACCTGATCGCCCACCTGCATTCCGCCGGCCATCCCGGCCGCCACGAGCTGCAGTTCGGCGAGAACGACTACCGCGTCATCTTCGACGCCGCTGACAAGGCCGGCTACAAGGGCGCCTGCGGCCTGGAATACGGCCCGCTGATGGAGCCGGAGGAGAGCCTGAGGGAAGCCAAGCGGCTCTACGGCTGACCCGCCGGATTCAGTCGGACATATTGTGCGTTCAACGCCCCTTCGCGCGGTTGCGCGAGGGGGCGTTTTGCATATCCTGCAATAAACTGTGTCATTCTTATCCCATGAAGCCGCGCAATGCCGACGACCCGGAAACGAGGGGCATATCAGGGCGTGTTCACACAATTGACAAAAGGAGGAATCTGGCATAATGAAGTCATGGAGATCACACAAGAGCAGTGCGAGAAGACAGCGAAGTATCTTCCGACACAGCGCGACGGAAGAAAAACGGCCACGGGCATCACCCAAGCGCGGGTGACGCCCGTTCATTTATTCTATACTTTGCGCAGACTGATTCGATTCATCCCGGAAAGCTGTGGGATGCCGACTCCCTCCGTCCCGGCCGCGCCGAGCCGCCTTCCTCAGGGCGTTGTGATCCCCCAGGAAAACGTGAAGGACCGCTATTTTTCAAAGCGCTTGAGGAAGCCCTCCAGGGCGGGCACGAGGGTGCCGGGCACCCAGCGTGTGCGCTGGGCGAAGAGCGTCGGCGCCAGCAGGGCTTCGTCGCCCATCATGTAGCCGGCGGTGGTGTAGCACTGGCTGCAGATGAGGGTGTGGCGGAAGGGCGAAAGGGCCTTGAGGCGCGCGCCCACGTCGGAGTAGAGCTCGCCGCCGATGCCGTAGAAGAAGATGTCGCCCAGGGTGAGGCCGCTGAGCCAGATCCGCTGGAAGCCCGGCCTGTCGTCCGGCCCCGGCCCGAAGCGCGGCGGAATGTCCGTGCGCGCGGGCACCTCCACGGCCTCGCGCACGGCGCGCAGGTCGATATTATCCGCGTAATCCGCAATGGAGCCCTCGGCCCGCAGAAGGTCCGCGTAATGCCGGGCGGCCAGCACGGTGAGGAACTCGTAAGCGCCGCCTTCCACAGTGCTCTCGTACACGCGGCCGGTGGCGAAATCCGGGTAGCCGTAGTAGGTCATGATGATGGGGTTCTGGTTGCCGTTGGCCGCGGGCGTCCACATGCACACCGCGCCGGGGTGATTGGTCTCGTAGGCGTTTGAGACCACGCCGGGCAGGTCGCCCGTGGTGCCGCCCTTGCCGTGCAGGCACCGGTTGAGGAACATGACGATGGCGTGCACGGCGTAATTGGCGATGAGGGCGATGGGCCGGCCTTCGCCGTCCTCGAAGCGGATCACGGCCAGGGTCTTGTCGGAATGGCCCTCGGCGTTGAAGCCCATGCCCCAGCCCCCCGCGTAGAGCTGGTCGCGGTTCACGTTCACGTAGGAATTGGCATAGCCGATGCCCAGCCGGGCGGAGCGCAGCGACGCCAGCGCCTCCTTCGCCGCGCTCACCGCGCCGTCCCAGATGCGCCGCTCGTAGAGCAGGTGATGCTCGGCAATCTCCGGCCGCGCCTCGCGGAAGCGCAGGAACATGGGATTGTCCATCAGCTTTTCCCGGTGCCCCAGGGCGGCGACGTTGTGGGTGTGCGTGGCGGTGAGGAAGATGCGCTCCTCGGGCACGCCGGTCTCCTGGGACAATAGCTTCGCCATCTTCGGCCCGCAGGGCACCGCGCCCAGGTCGAAGCTGACGAAAAGCACGGTCGTGTCCGCATTCCGCACGGCGATGGCGCGGACGTACTGTGGGTCCAGCGCCCCGACGAGGTAATTGTCGTGGATCTCTTCGGTGAAGAAACCGGGATACATCGGATACCAGGACGCCTCCGGCGTGATCTCGGCGCGCGCCGCGCCGCAGCTAAACGGGCTATTCATGATATTTCCTCCTAAAACACAGGCGCGCGTCGCCGCCGCGCCGATTTATTCCCGCGCCAGTTTCAGCGCGGCGTCCGTGTCTTCTTTCAGCAGGAGATTTGCCTTGCCCGCGCCGGCCCGCAGGGCGTAGCCGCCCTTGAATCCCGTGAAGGAAAGGCGGCCGTTTTCGTCCGTCACGCGCGTCTCATGGGTTTCCCACGCGCCGTGGATCAGCTCCGTCAGCGCCCGGTAGGAGGGCTTTTCGCTGTTGTCCTCATGCACGAAGCCGGAAGGCGCTTTCAGCCAGCAGCCGTCGTTGAAATCCCAGGTGGTGATGGCCTCCACCAGCGGATGCGCGAACAGCGCGGCGTACATTTCCGAAATTTCCCGCGCCTGGCGCGCTTCCCCTTCGGGCGTGCTGGGCCAGCTGTCCACCTGCCAGTCGTTCAGGTCCTCGATGTAGGCGGGCATGATGTCGCCGGAAATGAGGGTGTTCTCCGTGAAGTGGATCGGCAGGCCGAAGCGGGAGAAGCGCTCCAATACGTCGTTCAGCTTTTCCAGGCCCCAATAGCCCTGGTGCTGGTGGCTCTGGATGCCGATGGCGCTTATGGGCACGCCCGCTTCCAGCAGGCCTTCCAGCAGGATCTCGTAGGACACGCTGGTGTTGAAGTCGTTGATGAGCAGCACGGCCTCCGGGTTGCTTTCCTTCGCCGCGGCGAACACGTCCTTCACCAGCCGGATACGGCCCTTCTCCTTGCAGATGCGGGTGATGGCGTTGTCGTATTTGTCGAACACCGGCATGATGACCACTTCGTTGATGACGTCCCACATGTCGATCACGCCCCGGTAGGCCGTCACGTCCCGGCGGACGCGTTCCAGCTGGCGGCGCAGAATCTCCTCGTTGGAGTACTGCATCAGCCAGTTCGCGCAGGCCGTGTGCCAGCACAGGGGATGTCCCTTGACCCGGACGCCCTTTTCCCGCAGCCATTTCGCCGCCGCCATGGTCTCAGCGTAGGCCGTCTGCCCCTCGACGGGCTCATACCGGCCCCAGTAGAAGGGCAGCGTGCCGTAATTGAACAGCTTCAGCCATTTTTCCATGCGCTCCCGGAGAAATGCCTTCGTCCCGTCGTCTTTCACGGCCTGAAGGGCCACGGCGTCGAAAGCGCCGCAGCCGAAAAGAAACTGGTGGGATACCTGGTCGATCTGTACCGGCGTGTTCGCGGCGGGCGTTCCGTCCGCGTTCAGGATTTTCAGGCGGGCTTCCGCCCGGCGATGTCCGTATGCGCTCATGTATTTCTCCCTTCATTTGATTGGGTCCTCATCGGCCCGGTCGCTTCGCGTACTTTCTCACCCGCTCGTCGTCGATGCGGCCCGACCAGTTCAGGCCGAAGCCGAAGTCGTAGGCGTTGCCCGCGGCGTCCGTATGGCAGCGCATGTCGTGGGGCAGGTCTTCGCACTGCTCCTCCACGGCGCGCATGTCGGCGGGGATCTGCATGGGCAGGAGGCCTTCCGGCTCGCTTTCGCCGCAGAGGATGTCCAGCACGGCCCGCGCATCGACGCCCGCGTGCATCACGATGGCGTCCGCGCTGGGCTCAAATTCGGACACGACGCAGGGATTGGCCATGCGGATCACCACGATCACCGGCTTTTTGCCCATCGCCCGGCGCGCCTCCAGCACCATGTCCAGGTCGCTCTCGTTCGCGCAGGCGACGGTCTTGCCCTTATAGCTGCGGTTGGTGAACGGTTCCAGCGGATCGCCTCCGGCCAGGCTCACCTCCCGGGCGTATTCGGCCGAGTAGGGCCGGTATTGCAGGCTGATGGGCAGGTAGCCGTTGCCGCCCTTCGCGGCGTCCTCGGGATCGTAGCCGCTGCCGCCGTTGGGGCTGGCGATGCAGCAGAGGGCGAAGTCGGCGTCCTCCGGCGTGCCGACGACGGTGAAATACCGGCCGACCGCGTCCAGGTCGATGGGGTAGTCGCTGCGCTCGGGCACAATCTGGCCGAAGAAGTTCCGGCTGGCCTTGCGGTGGCGCATGGGCACGAACACCTTCGCGCCGCGGGGCATGGGCAGCCTGTTCCCGGCGTTTTTGGCCAAGATGAGGCTCTTGAGCTGCGCGGCGTAGCCCGCCTGCATGAAAGCCGGGCAGGCGACGGTCTTCACGGTCTCCTCAACGTCCAGGTAGGGGTTTTCAAACAGCCCGGTGCGGAAGAATCCCATCAGAAGGCGCCGGGCGGAAAGCTCGAAGCGCGCGCGCATGAACGCCTCGCCGTGCTCTTTGACGCCGAGGGCGTAGGCCTCCAGCACGGGCTTCATGTCGTTGTTGCCGCCGAACTGGTCGACGCCCGCCATGAGGATCCTGTAGTGGCGTTCGGCTTCGGTGAGGGTTTCCGCGCCCCAGCACTTGCCGGCGAACTCGGCCACGCCTTCGCCCTCGTCGTGGGTGACGCCCCAGTCGGTGCAGACGACGCCGTCGTAGCCGAAGCGGCCCCGCAGCTCGTCGGTGATCAGGCGCCTGGAATAGGCGTTGCCCACGTCTTCCTCGCCGCTCTGGCCGTGGGAGATGGTGTAGTAGGGCATGACCGCCGCCGCGCGGCCGGTGCCGCCCTCCAGCTTGAAGGCCCCTTCCGTGAAGGGCTTCATGGACAGTTCGATCCCGCCGCCGGGATAGACCGCGTATTTGCCGTAGCAGAAATGCGCGTCGCGCCCGCCTTCGCCGCTGCCGCCGCCGGGCCAGTGCTTAACCATGGCATTGACGCTGTCGTAGCCCCAGCCGCCGGCGATGGCGCGGTCGCCCTCGCTGGTCTGGAAGCCGTCGCAGTAGGCGCGGGCCATGTCCGTGGAGAGCGCCACGTCCTCGCCGAAGGTGCCCACGAATCGGCTCCAGCGGGGGTCGGTGGCGATGTCCACCTGCGGGGAGAGGGCCGTGGTGATGCCCAGGGCGCGGTACTCCTTCGAGGCGATCTCGCCGAACTGCTTGGTGACGGCGGGGTCGAAGGTCGCGGCCAGGCCGAGGGGCTCGGGCCAGAGGGAGATGGTGCCGCCCGCGCCCATGGTGTATTCGGCGGAGAAATCCGAGCCGTGGCGCGGGTCGGAGGAGGTGTTGACGGGGATGCCCAGCCCTTCCGATTCGGCCAGGGCCTGCATCTCGTTGTTCCAGCGGGCCGCCGTTTCGGGCGATGAAAAGCTCGTAGCCAGCACATGGCGCACATTGTCCTCTTTGAGGAAGGTCTTCTGCTGATCGGTCAGCGCCCAGGGCTCCGCGCCGGATTCCCCATAGGGCTTGCCGCCGTAGGTGGCCGCCTGGAAGAAGCCCCTGCTGACGTTCGGCACGGCCTGATGGGCGCTGTAGAGCATCAGCCCGGCGATCTGTTCAATGGTCATCCGGGAGGCCAGGTCTTCGGCCCGCGCCTCCGGGGAAAGCCGCCAGTCCTTGTACGGTTCCAGGACGCCGGAACCGTTCAGGTCCTTGAAATACAGGCCGTCCTTTTCGATGATCCGGCAGGCCGTATAGCCCAGCCGGGGACCGTTGGGGTTCTGGATATACTTAATCTCTGCCATGGGAAACCTCCTGTCCGTTGCATCTCAGTAACTGACGAATGATAAATCCCTGCAGCCGGTCGGGCAGCGCGTTCATGAGAAGAAGTCCGGGATTGCGGTTGACGCTGTAGACCAGGCGCGGCCGTTTGGCGGATAAGGCCCGGGCGACGGCCGCCGCGATCCGCTCGGGCGCGACGCTGCGCGCTTCCACCCGATCCACGACGCGGCGGAAACGCGCCGCGTTCGCCGGGTAGAGCCGGGTCTGCGCGCAGAAGCGCGCCAGCCGCTCCGTCGAGGCGGGGAGCATCGGCGTTTTGACCGCGCCCGGACGGACGACGATCACCTGATGGCCCAGCAGCTGGACCTCCATGCGAAGCGAGGCGGCGTATTTTTCCACGGCCGCTTTCGTGACGGCGTAAAGGCCGGCGAAGGGGAGCGGGTCGAGGGGGGCCAGCTCGCTGGAAATGACGACGATCCGGCTGTTCGGACCGAGCAGCGGGAAAAACAGCCGGTTGACGCGGAACATGCCGAACAGGTTCACGTTGAAATCGCGGATGAAATCATCCTCCGGCATCTCGACCAGTGAGTTCAGGTCGTAGACGCCGGCCGTGTGAACGATGCCGTCCAGCCGGCCGGCCTCCGCGCGGACCAGTTCAAGCGCCGCTTCAAGGCTGGCCGCGCTGGTGATGTCCGCCTGAATCGCGCGCCAGGCGGTGTTTTCTCCGGGCTTCACGTCAAGCCCCCACACGCCGTGACCGCTTTCGGCCAGCAGGCGGCACAGCGCCGAGCCCATCCCGCCGCCCGCGCGGTCACCAGGTAATTCGACATCGCGCTTCCCCTCTTCGAGCCGTTTGAAGGATCGGCCGCCCCGCCGGACCCATACTCAGTATAGCACAGCCGCATAGCGCGCACAAGGCGGCGGGAGAGAAAAAACATAGGCGGGGTGAATTGAAATCGCCGCATATTTGTGATACACTGAGAACCGGACAGAGGCGGAAAGCGCCGCGAAACGAAGGGCGATATGAAATGCTGACGGTCACACGGGCGCAGGCGAGACAGTTCATCCTCAGCAAACAGGGCTTGCTGGGGCGTTACCGCTTTGCGGGAAAGGACGGGGCGTACCAATACGTCCGCCAGGCGGGCTGCATCCAGTACGACCCCGTGGACGTTTGCGGGAAGAACGCCGAGCTGACGCTTCAGTCCCGGGTGAAGGGCTTCACCAAAAAGATGCTTTCGGACCTGCTCTACAAGGACCGCCTGCTCGTCGACTACAGCGACAAGGAGCTGGCCATCTGGCCCCGGGAGGACTGGCCGTATTTCTCCGGCTATCGCGCGCGGAGCCGGGCGCACGGCGCGTCGTTTCCGGGCCTGCCGGCGCTGGAGGAGCAGGCCGTCGGCTATATCCGCGCCCACGGCCCGGTCAGCAGCGACACCCTGCCCATCGAGGGCAGGATATTCTGGCATTCCTCCATGCACTGGAGCGGCAACTGGAGCGGTGAGTCCCAGGCCGCCCGCTCGGTGCTGGAGCAGCTGTATACGGACGGCGTGCTGCTCATCCACCATAAGAGCGGCTCGAGGAAGTTCTATGACCTGGCGGAGAAATACTTCAGCCCGGCGCTTCTCGCCGCGGAAAACCCCTGCCCGGACGAGGCGTCCCTTCTGCAGTGGCGCGTCAGGCGGCGCGTCGGGGCGGTCGGCCTTCTGTGGAACCGGCGCTCCGACGCCTGGCTGGGCATCGCCATGAGCGGCGAGCGGCGGGACGAGGCGGTCGCGTCGCTGGAGCGGGCGGGGAGCGTCTGCCCCGTGCAGGTGGAGGGCGTCCGTTCGCCCCTGTACATGCTGGCGGAGGATATGCCGCTCATGCGGGCCGTTCTCGACGGAACCGCCGACATGAGGGCGCGGCTGGAATTTCTCGCCCCCCTCGATCCGATGCTGTGGGACAGGAAGCTGATCGAGGCCCTGTGGGACTACCGCTATTCCTGGGAAATCTACACCCCGCCGGCGAAGCGCAAATACGGCTACTATGTGCTGCCCATGCTCTGGGGCGAGCGGTTCGCCGGCCGGATCGAGGCCGCGGCGGACAGGAAGACGGGCGCGCTGACCGTCAGGAACATTTGGTACGAGGACGGCGTGAGGCGCACGAAGAAGCTGGCTTCCGCCCTGGACGGGGCGCTCAGGCGGCTGGCGCGGTTCAACGGCTGCGACCGGATCGAGGACGGGGAAAGCCTGGCGTAGCCTGGACCCGATGTAACACGGGGGGCAGACAGTGAAACAGGGGATGGCATTATGAATCAACAGAAGCTGGAAAGATTTGACATGAAGCGGCCGCCCATGCGCACCGCCTGGTACCTGCGGCCGCTGCCGTTCATCCTGAGCGCGCCGGCCGTGCTCAGCCATGGGACGAAAATCGTAAAGACGCGCGTGGAGGGCCTGAAGCCGCCATATCTTTTGCTCTGCAACCACAACGCCTTTTTCGATTTCAAGGTCGCGACCATGGCGATCTTTCCCCATCGGGCGAATTATGTGGTGGCCATCGACGGCTTCATCGGCCGCGAGGGACTTTTGCGGCGCGTCGGCTGCATCTGCAAGCGCAAATTCACCAACGACGTGATGCTCGTCCGGCAGCTCAGGCGCGTGGTCCAGAACGGGGACATCTGCATGATCTATCCGGAAGCGCGGTATTCCCTGTGCGGCACCACGGCGGTACTGCCCGCCTCCCTGGGCGCGCTGTGCAAGCTGCTCCACGTGCCCGTTGTGACGCTGATCTGCCACGGCCATCACATTGACTCCCCCTTCTGGAACCTGCATCCGCGCGGCGTCCGCCCCACGGAGGCGGAGATGACCCTGCAGTTCACCGCAGAGGAACTGGCGGCCGCCACGCCGGATGAAATCAACGAGCGGCTCGTCTCGGCGTTCCAGTACGACGACTACGCCTGGCAGAAGGCGAGGGGGATCCGCGTGACCTATGAAGGGCGCGCGGAAGGGCTTCACAAGGTGCTCTATCAGTGCCCGCACTGCGGCGCGGAATTCCGCATGGCCTCCGAGGGCGCGGCGCTGTTCTGCCGCGCCTGCGGAAAGCGCTGGGCGTATACGGAGCTGGGCGAATTGCGCGCCGAAACCGGCGAAACGGAGTTTTCGCACATTCCGGACTGGTATGAATGGGAGCGGGCCAACGTGCGCGCGGAGGTGGAGGCGGGCCGCTACGATTCCGGCGAATTGCCGGTCACGGTGCGGTCGCTGCCGAACGCGAAGGAATTTATCCTCCTGGGCGAGGGCACGCTGCGGCACAACATGGACGGCTTCTCCGTGCGCGGCGCAGACGGCGACGGCGATCCCTTCGAAATGGTCAAGCCGGTGCCCAGCCTGTATTCGTGCCATATCGAGTACGAGTACCTTGGCAAATTCGGCGACTGCGTGGACCTGAACACCCTCGAGGACACCTGGTACGTCTACCCGCACGACTGCGATTTCGCCGTCACCAAGATGGCCCTCGCCACGGAGGAGCTGTATCTGAAATGGCGCGCGGAGGAAGGCCGCCCCGCCCGGCCGGGCCTGGCCTGAGCGCCGGCAGCCCAAAACAGGCGGGAAGCGTTTTCAAGGAGGTATTTCCATGAACAAGAGCGGCGTCTGCGTCTTCGGCAGCCTCAACATCGACCTCACCGTGCGCCTCGAGCGCTTCCATGCGCCGGGCGAAACCGTGACGGGCCGGAGCTTTCATACCTTCACCGGCGGCAAGGGCGGCAACCAGGCCGTGGCCGCGGCACGGCTCGGCGCGCGGACGGCCATGGTCGCCTGCCTCGGCGCGGACGCGAACGGAGACATGTACCTGCGCGCGCTGGAAAGAGAAGGCGTCGACACGGGGCGCGTGGCGCGCGTGGAGAGCGAAACCAGCGGCGTGGCGCTCATCGAGGTGGACGACGCGGGGGAGAACCGCATCGCCGTGGTGCCCGGCGCGAACGCCTGCCTCACCGCGGCGCGCGCCCGGGCCGCCCGGGAGGCCATCGCCTCCTGCGCCTGCCTGCTTTTGCAGCTGGAGACGCCGCTGGAGGGCGTGATCGAAGCGGCGCGCATCGCCCGGGAGGCCGGCGCGGCCGTCATCCTCGATCCCGCGCCCGCCCGGCCCCTGCCGGACGAGCTGCTCGCCCTCTGCGACTACCTCACCCCCAACGAGACGGAGCTCGCGTCCCTCACGGGCCTGCGGGCCGACTCCGACGAAGAGGCGGAAGCCGCCTGCCGTCGCCTCATCGAACGCGGCGCGGGGGCCGTGATCAACAAGCGCGGCGCGAAGGGCGCGCTGCTGGTTTCCCGGGCGGGCGTCATGAACGCGCCGGGCTTCCCCGTGAACGCCGTGGACACCACCGCCGCGGGCGACACCTTCAACGCCGGCTTCGCCGCGGGCCTCGTCGAGGGCCGGAGCGTGGAGGAATCGCTGCGCCTGGCCAACGCCGCCGCCGCCCTGTCCACCACCGCCCTGGGCGCCCAGGCCGCCATGCCGGCTTATTCAGAAGCGCTTGCGCTTCTGAATAAGAATGGGGAATTGGGAATGGGGAATGGGGAATGAGGGCGCGGCATTTAACATAGTTTCCTTGTTGATTGGGGCGCGCCGTGTTATAATACCGTCAATACATGATGTGAGGAGAGAAAACCGATGGAAGTTCGCACCCGTTTCGCGCCGAGCCCCACGGGCTTTATGCACCTGGGCAATTTGCGCACGGCGCTGTATACATATCTCTACGCCCGCCGCATGGGGGGCAAGTTCATCCTGCGCATCGAGGACACCGACCAGGAGCGCGAGGTGCCCGGCGCGGTGGACGTGATCTACAACTCTCTGCGCACCGCCGGCATCACCCACGACGAGGGCCCGGACGTGGGCGGCCCCTGCGGGCCCTATATCCAGTCTCAGCGGAAGGACATGTATCTGCCCTACGCGGAGAAGCTCGTCGAGACCGGCCACGCCTACTACTGCTTCTGCACCAAGGAGCGCCTGGACGAGGCCCGCGCCGAGGCCGAAAAAAAGGGCGAGGCCTATAAATACGACAAGCACTGCCTGAGCCTCTCAAAGGAGGAGGTCCGGCGCCGGCTGGCGGCGGGCGAAAGCTACGTCATCCGGCAGAACATCCCCGCCGAGGGCAAAGCCGGCTTCGACGACGCCATCTACGGCCACGTGGAGGTGGACTGCTCCACGCTGGACGACAACGTGCTCATCAAGGCGGACGGCCTGCCCACCTACAACTTCGCCAACGTCATCGACGACCACACCATGGGCATCACCCACGTGATGCGCGGCAACGAGTATCTGTCCTCCGCGCCCAAGTACAACCTGCTGTACGAGGCGTTCGGCTGGACGCCGCCGGTCTACATCCACCTGACGCCGGTCATGGTGGAGGGCACCTACCGCAACAAGAAGACCGGCGAGTACCTGATGGCGACCGACGAGAACGGCAACCACGTGCTGGATGAGAACGGGGATCCGGTGAAGGCCATCGTGAAGCGCAAGCTGAGCAAGAGTCAGGGCGACCCGTCCTTCGAGGACCTGCTCAGCGAGGGCTACCTCACCGAGGCCATCATCAATTACCTGGTGCTGCTGGGCTGGAGCCCCCGCGGCGAGCGCGAGTTCTTCACCCTGAAGGAGCTGGAGGAGACCTTCGACCTGGAGGGCCTGAGCAAATCGCCTTCCTTCTTCGACAAGGCCAAGCTCACCTGGTTCAACGCCGAATATATCAGAAAGCTCTCGCCCGAGGCGTTCCTGGAGGCCGCCGCGCCGTGGCTCGCCAAGGCGCTCGATCCGGCGAAGTTCGACTTCAAGCGCCTTTCGGAGCTTTTGCAGGCGCGCACCGAGGTGCTGTGCCAGCTGCCGGATATGGTCGATTTCCTGGCGAAGATGCCGGATTTTGACAACGCGCTCTACACCCACAAGAAGATGAAGACCAATCCCGAGGTCGCCAAGGCCGCGCTGGAGACGCTCCGACCGGTGCTGGAGGGCGTCCCGGAAAGCGACTGGAACGAGACGACGCTGCACGATACCGTGCTGGCCGCGGTCGCCGAGAGCGGCATGAAGAACGGCCAGGCGCTCTGGCCGCTGCGCATCGCCATTTCCGGCAGGGAGAACACCCCCGGCGGCGCGTTCGAGATCGCGTATCTGCTGGGCAAGGAGGAGACCATGAGGCGGCTGGACGCCTCGCTCAGGAAGCTGTAACTCAGGAAGCTGTAAGAAAACACGGCGCCCGCCGCCTTGTCGGCAGGGGCGCCGTGTCCTGTGTTTTGGTTATTCTTCGATGGGAGGCGTCGCCAGTTCGGCGATGTCCAGCTCGGCGACGTTGGTGATTTGGGCGTTGCCCTGCAGGTCGGCGTAGATGTACACCAGCGCGTAGTAGGAGACGGGATTCGGCACCACGGGAGTCAGTTCGCACAGGATGCAGTAGTTCGTGCCCGCGACCACTTGCGTGCCCAACAGCGCGACGGGCTTATACGTGCAGCCCGCCAGGCCTTCCAGCGCCTTCTCAAAGGCGTCCGCGGCGTCCTCGGGCAAGGCGATTTCTTCGCTGTCGGCGACGCTCCAGCCGCCTACCAGTATTTCGGCGGCGAAGGCCGCGGTCGTCAGAGTCAGAACCAGCGCGCAGATCAGGCAGATGACTTTCTTCATGTCAGTTTCTTCCTTTCCTTGTTTTTTCACCAATTAGACGGTGAAAGTCGGGAAAATGGTTCCGTTGAAGGATAAATTTATCAGGAGAGCCGGGGTTCAAGCGCCAGCTGCGCCGCGATCGCCTCGCAGATGAGCCTGTGCCCCTTCTCGTTGGGATGGATGCCGTCCACGCAGTAGTAGTCGCCGATGGAGCCGGCCTCGAGGAAGGCGTCCCGCAGGTCAATGAGCCGCGCGCCGGTGCGGCGGGCCACGTCCCGCACGGCGGCGGCGTAGCGCTCCTGCCAGCGGTACATGTGCTGCACGTCGCCCAGCCATTTGAGCACCGCCTCGCCGTTCAGGCTGCGGGTGACCCATTTGAAGTAGCGCTCGGCGATCAGCGGCGGCGGCGTGACCAGCAGCGGCTTCATGCCGCCCTGCCGCACGCGCTCCACCAGGCCGGCCAGTATGCCGCGGAACTCGTCCACCGTGGTGTCCGGCAGGTGAGTGTCATCCGGCGCTTCGGCGATCTCGCGCCAGGGCATGTCGCAGTCGTTGCCGCCGAATTCCAGCACCGCCACGCCCCCCGGCGTCAGCTGGCCGTCCGTCATGCGCTGGGCCGCCCGGCGCGCGGTACAGCCCATGGCGGCATGGTTGTCGATGGGCGCGCCCAGCATCCGCCCCAGCAGCGCCACGCAGTTTTCCTTTAATATGACGTAGCGCCCCCGCGCCTCGTCGAACACCACGCCCTTGCCGATTGAATCGCCCCACAGTGAAATCGACGTCACGAACGATCACCTCCGCATGATCTAGTATCTAATACTAGGTTATACGAATTTGCCCTTTTTGTCAAGGGGGTTTTATCGCTTTTTCTTAATTTACCCTTCATAAAAACGCCCAGAGAAATGATTGACGCTCAAAATGGCCTGTGATATACTAACAGCGTAAAATACCTGAAATGGGGTCTTCGCGGCCCCTCAGGAGAAGAGAGGCGTTGCATTATGGCTTGCATTGATCTGACCAAGTACGGCATTACCGGCACGACCGAGATCGTTTACAATCCTTCCTATGAAGACCTGTTCAGGGATGAGATGGATCCTTCCCTCGAGGGCTATGACAAGGGCGTGCTCACCGAGCTGGGCGCCGTGAACGTCATGACCGGCATCTACACCGGCCGCTCCCCCAAGGACAAGTACATCGTCATGGACGAGAACTCCAAGGACACCGTGTGGTGGACCACCGAGGGCTACAAGAACGACAACCATCCCATGAGCGAAGAGACCTGGGCCGTCGTGAAGGACCTGGCCAAGAACCAGCTCTCCGGCAAGAAGCTGTACGTGGTGGACGCCTTCTGCGGCGCGAACAAGGACACCCGCATGGCCATCCGCTTCATCATGGAAGTCGCCTGGCAGGCCCACTTCGTGCGCAACATGTTCATCAAGCCCACCGCCGAGGAAGAAGCGAGCTTCGAGCCTGACTTCGTGGTCTACACCGCCTCCAAGGCCAAGTGCGAGAACTACAAGGAGCTGGGCCTCAACTCCGAGACCGTGGTGGCCTTCAACGTCACCAGCCGCGAGCAGGTCATCCTGAACACCTGGTACGGCGGCGAGATGAAGAAGGGCATGTTCTCCATGATGAACTACTATCTGCCGCTCAAGGGCATCGCTGCGATGCACTGCTCCGCCAATACGGACATGAACGGCGAGAACACCGCCATCTTCTTCGGCCTGTCCGGCACCGGCAAGACCACCCTGTCCACTGACCCGAAGCGCCTTCTCATCGGCGACGACGAGCACGGCTGGGACGACAACGGCGTCTTCAACTT
>JAFXQO010000008.1 GCA_017527065.1 Clostridia bacterium | reverse complement strand
CAACGCCCTTCTCGATGATGTCAAGCGCCGCGTCCACGCGATGACCGCCGGCGTTCCGCTGAATAAGTATTAGGATTCGTCCTCCGGATAAACAAATCCGTGGTTCCCTGCCGGGAGCCACGGATTTGTTTTATGGGGCATTCAGTTACTGCTTCGGCTTCCAGGCCTTCAGGCCGGCGATGACGGCGGCGGAGAAGCCCGCCTCTTCCATCGCGTTCAGGCCCTTGATGGTGATGCCGCCGGGCGTGGTCACGCGGTCGATCTCCGCCTCGGGGTGCGTGCCGCGCGCCGCGAGCAGGGCGGCGGCGCCCCGCACGGTCTGCAGCGCGGCGTCGAGCGCTTCCTGCGGGTAGAGACCCAGCTCCACGCCGCCCTCGGCGGAGGCGCGGACGTAGCGGAGCGCGAACGCGGTGCCGCAGGAGGCGAGCATCATGCCGGCGTTCAGCCGCTTCTCGTCCACGACGGCCGTGCGGCCGACGGCGTCGAAGAGGCCGCGCACGATGGCGAGCGTCTCCGGCGTGCCGCAGAGCTCATGGATGAAGCTCATGCTCTCGCCTACCTCGATCGCGAGATTGGGAATCACGGAATAGGCACCCGCGATGCCGCTGCCGTCCAGCCAGGTGAGCATCTCCGCGCCCGGCACGCCGGCGACGAAGGAGACCAGCACTTTGCCGGCGAGCGCCGGCTTCAGCTCGGCGAGCACCCCCTGGGCGAGCCAGGGCTTCACGCCCAGCACGACAACGTCCGCGTCGGCAGCCGCCGACACGTTGTCGAGCGAGGTCTGCAGGCCGCGGGCGGCGAATTTCTCCAGTGTCGCGGCGTGCTTCGCCGTGACCGTGATGCGGGCGTCAGGCAGGGCGCCTGCCAGTCCCAGGGCGGTGGCGCCGCCCATGTTGCCGGCGCCGATGATCGCGATTTTCATATCCGTGATGATTTATTGCTTGCAAATATACGAAATCAGCGCATCCGGGTCAACCCCTTCGCGCACATGCGTCCCCTTGGTCTCGAAAAGGTCCAGCGCCTCCATGCAGAGGTCGTCCACGTGGTCATTCCAGCGGTCGCCGCTGTGGCTGCGCACCCATTCCAGCTGCACCTGCAGCGCGCGCTCCTTCTTCACCTTGCGGTACAGCTGCACCAGGTCGAAGTCTTTCTTGCTCCGCACCTGGCCGGACAGCTGCGCGATGCCGTTCTCGCTGTCGCTGCGCACCAGCACGCTGCTCCCCTCGGGGACGTGCAGCAGTGCGTGGATGATGGCCGCGAGCTCCTGGCGGTTGCTGGTGGAGTAGCGGCTCGCCTCGCTCCACTGGTAGAGGGGCTTGCCGTCCCGCCCGTCCAGGACGATGCAGGCGGCCGCGCCGAAGTTCTTCGGCAGGCGGTAGCCCCCGTCCGTGTAGGCTATATAGTCATATTGCGGCTTGCCGCTTTCGCGGAAATCCCAGTACTTCATATCACGAAACGCAGCGAGGCAATCTGCTGCCAGCCGAGGAAGCCCTGGCCGCTGACGTAGAAGCGCGCGGCCAGGCGGAGCGAGACGTAGCGCGCGATCTGCGGGGTCCACGCCAGCTCGGACAGGTTGAAGAACTTGTCAAAGCAGGGCGTGCCGAAGTAGAGGTTGGTGGCGTACGGGATGCCCGCCGGGTCGAGTTCGCGGAAGAAGGGCATCAGGTTGCCGCCCGCGTAGGTCGTGTTCTGGAGCATCACGTTCCAGCGTTTCGCGGTCAGCTTCAGCTCGCCGCCGCAGGGGATCTGCGGCTGCATGGAGCGTCCGCGGTCCACCTGGTAGGCGACGTACAGACCGGCCTGCACCGACAGCTCCTGCCAGCGGGTCCGGCGGGAGAAATCCGCCTTCGCCCACGGCTGCAGCAGGTGGTTGTCCACCACGTTGGGGGCAATCTCAGAGCAGGCGTAATGATAGAAGCTCCCCGACCAGCCCAGCTGGAACCATTCGCTGGCCTGCCAGCGCCCGGCGCTGAAAATCTGGAAACGCTCGCGCGTCTGGGGGCCGTACTGGCCCATCCAGTCGAGGCCGAGCTCGGCGTAGAAGCGCTCGGCGCGCCACTTCAGGAGAACGCCTTCGATGTTGCGGTCGGAGTTGCGGAACTGCCCGGAGAAGAAGGCTTCGCCGTAGGCGCCCTCCATGTTGTTGCGGGAGAAGATGCCCGCGAAGGCGTCGAAGGTGCCTTTTCTCGCGCGCACGTGAGCGTTATAATAGATGATAGGCTCCCGGGCGAAGTCCGCCCAGGTGTGCGAGCCCATGTCGTGCGCGAACTCCACGCCCGCCATCAGGCGGTGCCGCACCCTCGGGGACTGCTCGACGCTGAAGCCGACCGTCGATGCGAGCACGATGGTGTGCATCGTCCCGGAGGGGATGATGGCGTCGTTCGAGTAAGCGAACTCGCGGTTGTCGAAGATGTAGCGGAAGTCCGCGCCGTATTCCCAGTTGAAGCGGGCGGGCTGCGCCGCGGCCGGGAGCGCCAGCGCGGCGAGCAGCAGTATGCAGAAGATTCTTCTCATATATATACAAAGGTACTTCGTTTCCGAGAGAAAAACAACTTGAAAAATATTTTGCAAATTTTTGGTACTTTGCGATACAAGGTATTAGAAAATTTATATATCTTTGCAGTGTCAAAGTTCTAGAGAAATGAAAAAAGTATTCAACATCAGCCTTGCGAACCGCAGCTTCACGCTGGAAGAAGACGCCTACAACCGCCTGAGCGAGTACCTGGAGCACTTCCGCACCCGCCTCGCCGCGTCGTCGGGCGTGCCCTATACGCAGAACGCCGAAGTGATGGAGGACCTCGAGTCCCGCATCGCCGAACTCTTCGCCCAGGAAGTGGGCACGGGCGGACGCGTCGTGAAGCTCGAGCTCGTGGAGCGCGTCACGCGCCAGCTCGGCATGCCCGACGGCGCGCCGGAGAGCCCCGAAGCGGGCCCCGCCCCCGCCGCCGGCAGCGCGACGGAGCGCAAAAAGATCTACCGCGACTACGACAACCGGCGCATCGCCGGCGTCTGCGCGGGCCTCGCCATCTACCTGGACATCGACGTCGTCCTGACGCGCGTCCTGATGCTCGTGGCCCTGGTGGCCGGCCTGGCCGGCTTCTGGATCTACGTGATCTGCTGGATCGCCATCCCCAAGGCCCTCACCCCGACCCAGAAGTGCGAGATGTACGGCCTGCCCGTCACGGCCGAGAACCTCGCCAAGTTTGCCCAATCCACCAATAAGTAGCCGCCATGGAGAACACCATCGAAAACATCCGCGCACAGATGCGCAAGGGCTTGCTCGACTACTGCATCCTCTCGATCCTGGGCAAGCACGAAGCCTACGCCTCCTCGCTCATCGAGGAGCTCAAGGCCGCCGGCATGATCGTCGTCGAAGGCACCCTCTATCCCCTGCTGATCCGGCAGAAGAACCAGGGCCTGCTCGACTACCGCTGGGAAGAGTCCACCCAGGGCCCGCCCCGCAAGTACTACGTCCTCTCCGACAAAGGCCGGGAGCAGCTCGCCCAGATGGACGCTGCCTGGCAGGAAATCATTGAATCCGTCAACACCCTCAAACGCGTATGAAAGAAATAGAAAGAGTCAGCCTCGGCGGTTACGCCTTCACCCTGGAAAGCGACGCCGCCCGCCTGGCCGAGGAATATCTCGGCGAGCTCGAGAAATATTATGACGGCCGCGCCGGCGGCGGCGAGATCCTCGACGGCATCGAGGAGCGCATGGCCGAGCTCCTGATGGAGAAGGCCGGCCGCGACGGCGTCGTGTCCCGCCCGATGATCGAGGAGGCCATCGGCATCCTCGGCCGTCCGGAGGACATCGAGGCCGCGGAGGAGGAAGCCGGCGCGGAGGGAAATTCGCCGGCCGGGCCGGCGAATGACGGAAAGGGTACGTCGAATGACGAGAGACGGCAGCGCAAGCTGTACCGCGACCTGGAGAACAAGATGGTCGCGGGCGTGTGCAGCGGCCTGGCGGCCTACTTCAAGCAGGACGTCGCCCTGTTCCGAATCCTCTTCGTCCTGTTCACCGTCGTGTTCACCTTCGGCTTCTGGCACCACGGCGTCGGCTGGCGCATCTCCATGGGCGCGCCGACGATCTACGTCATCCTCTGGATCTGCATGCCGGCGGCCAAGACCGTCCGCCAGCGCTGGGAGCAGCGCGGCGAGGACGGCACGCTGAACAGCATCCAGCGCAGCGTCGAGGCCGGTGCCAAGGAGTTTGAGGAGGCCGTCAAGTCCGTCGGCCAGTCCTCGGCCTGGAGTGAATTCGCGAATATCTTCGGCAAGCTGATCGGCGTGGTCCTGCTCATCGTCGGCTTCGCCGGCCTGTTCACCGGCAGCCTCTGGGGCTTCGGCAGCGGCTGGCTCGGCAACCGCCACGGCGACGGCTTCCTCGGCCTGGGCCGGCTCTACGACCAGGGCCTGACCGAGCTGCACATGTATGCCCCGCAGGCAGCGCACGCACTGGCCCAGCCCGGCGTCAACATCCTGGTGGCGCTCGTGTGCTTCCTCCCCTTCCTCGGCATCCTCTACGGCGCGCTCCAGCTCCTCTTCGGCTTCAAGCCGCCGAAGTGGCACCCGGGCCTGGTGATCTTCATCCTCTGGCTGCTCTCCGTGGTGGCCCTCGGAATCCTGGTCGCCACCGGATTCATCAGCACTGAATTATTGACCGTCTAACGAACCATCCAACAAACCAAAAGCCATGTTTTTCCTTATTTGCCTCATGATGTCCGTCGAACGGCTTCTGTTCATGTAGCACCTGCCGGCACAGCTTTTACAGATCCCTGGCCTCCAGGGATCTGTTTTTTTCGTCAGAGGGCCTTCAGGCCCAGGCCGGGGGCGTCGGGGAGGATGAGGCGGCCGCCAGAAACGATCACCCCGCTGAAGCGGTCGTTGGAGATGAGGAGATTGCCGTCGAGGTCGGCGAAGTCGGCCAGCGGCGAGAGGTGCGCGGCGGCCGTGACGGCGCAGGAGGTCTCGGTCATGCAGCCCAGCATGACGCGCATGCCGACGGCGCGCGCAAAAGAGGCCATGCGCCAGGCCTCACGCATGCCGGTACATTTCATCAGCTTGATATTGATGCCGTTGTACGCACCCACCAGCGACGGGACGTCGGCCAGCCGCTGGACCGCCTCGTCGGCGAAAATGGGCAGCGGACTGCGCTCCGTGATCCAGGCGTTGTCATCCAGGCGCTCCTTGGGCATCGGCTGCTCGACCATGACGACACCGTGCTCCTGTAACCAGAAGATCTCGTCGAGGGCCTGCTGGCGGTCGGTCCAGCCCTGGTTGGCATCCACCGCGAGGGGCAGGTCGGTGACCTCGCGGATGGTACGGATCATCTCGTAATCGTTGTCCAGGCCCACCTTGACCTTCAGGATGCGGAAGCGGTCCGCGCATTCGCGCGTCTTTTCCCGGACGACGTCCGGCGTGTCGATGCCGATGGTGAAAGTGGTGTTCGGCGCCTTGTCGGCGTTCAGGCCCAAGAGGCGCCACCAGGGCTGCCCGAGGAGCTGGCCCACAAGGTCGTGCAGGGCGATGTCGACGGCGGCTTTCGCCGCGGTGTCGCCCGGCGAGAGGCTGTCCACGTACGCGAGGATGTCCTCCAGCTGGAAGGGGTCCGCGAACTGCGCGAGGTCCACCTTTTCGAGAAATGCGCACACGCTCTCCACCGTCTGCCCGAGATACGGGGGCATGGACGCCTCGCCGTGGCCGACGAACCCGTCGTAGCGGATCTCGACCTGCACGTCGGGGGTGGTGGTCCGGGAATAGGAGGCCACGGTGAAGGTGTGGCGGAGCTGCAGCT